>CABUZX010000007.1 GCA_902496185.1 uncultured Subdoligranulum sp.
CCGACAGTGATTTGCCAAACGAGCTCGAAAGAGTTTTGAGAATCACCGACGGCGTAGTGCGCTTTATTGTTTTGAAAAAATAAGGTGGTAGTATGAATAAAGTTATTTTGATTGGTCGTTTGACCAGAGACCCTGATTTGCGCAACGTTGGCAATAATATCCCCGTGTGCAGATTCAGTTTGGCAGTAGACCGTCCTTACCGTTCGGCTAACGGCGGAGACGCAACGGCAGATTTTTTTAATATAGTGGTTTGGCGCAATCTTGCGGAAAACTGCGGAAAGTATTTGCAAAAAGGTCGCCAATGCGCCGTTATCGGCAGGATTGAAAACCGTTCTTACGACAAGGACGGCGAAAAACGCTACGTTACCGAAATCGTTGCCGAAAACGTTGAGTTTTTGGGCGGAACAGGCTCAAACAGTGACGCTCCTATGATGGACGAGTTTGGCAAAAGACAGGCGGTAGAAGATTTGAAACCTGTCGAAGACGACGACCAACTGCCGTTTTAATGCTTTTTAGCAAATTGTAAAAGGAGATTATTATGAGTGAAGAAAAAACCAAGGTAGCGCGTCCCGTACGTCGCCCTATGAAGAAAAAGGTTTGTGCTTTTTGCGCGGCAAAAAAAGAATCCATTGATTACAAGGATATCGCCACTCTCAAAAAATATATTACGGAAAAAGGTAAGATCTTGCCAAAGCGCATGACCGGTACCTGCTCTAGACACCAGAGAGAACTTGCCGTTGCCGTAAAGCGCGCAAGACAAATGGCTTTGCTCCCCTATATCGGAGACTAATAGCCTCAAAAACGTTATTTATCCCCAAAACCGCAACGGTTTTGGGGATTTTGCTTTTTTTGTATTTAATTCAAGCTGTTATATTGCTTAAATGTCTTCAGTTTTTTAACCCCAAAAGATAATCGGTTTTTACAGAAAAAATTTGAGCAATCTTTACCAAATGTTTCAAGGTCGGGCTGGCTTCTTTCATTTTACCAATCGCAAATACTACTATCGTTTGTTTGTAGCAGTTCTGCAAGCTCTTTTTGGCTAAAGTTCATTTCTTTCCGTAGCTCGCGCAGTCCTTCACTAAATACTTTCCGCATAAAAGACAGGTTTATTTGTTGTATGGGGTTTGGCGGTGTTTTCAAAAATTTATTTTTTTGTTGCTAAAACAAAAGGCTTGTGATATAATAAAAGTTATGAAAATTTTACATTGCGCCGACATACATTTAGAGAGCAAACTCGGCGCGCTCTCGCACAATCTTGCGTTGATGAGACGCGACGAAATTTTGCAGTCTTTTTGCAATCTTGCAAAGCAAGCGCAACAAAACGGTTTTGGCGCGTTTGTGGTCGCTGGGGATTTGTTTGAGGGTAGTGACGTTTCGCCTTCTACCAAAAGGGCGCTTATAGACGCTTTTTGTTCTGCGCCGGACGTAAGATTTTTTATTTTGACGGGAAACCACGACCAATCGGCGTTTGGCGAAGATTTTGCGCGACGTTTGCCCAAAAACGTAACTTTGTTTGGCGAGGGCATTAACAGTTGCGTGGTGGAGGACGTTTGTTTTGTCGGTGTTGACTTGACTACCGTCTCCCAGCAACAAATACTTGATTTTGACTGGCAAAGGGAGTATTACAACGTGTTGATTTGTCACGGCGACGTAGGCAAGCGCAGTGAATACGGCGCAATAGACTTGGACGCATTTTTTGACAAGCCGATAGATTATTTTGCCTTGGGGCATATACACAGTTATAGTAAAGAGCCTGCAGGCAGGGGCTTTGCCGTATACAGCGGTTGTCTTGAGCCTCGCGGATACGACGAAACGGGACTAAAGGGTTTTGTCCGCATAGACACGGGCGTACTAAATAGGCAAGAAAGTATTTCTTTCGTGCCATATTCAAAGCGTATTGCTTACGAACTAAAGCTGGACGTATCCGACTGCAACGGAAAAACGCAAATAGTAGACAAAGCAAAGCAAGTACTGTCTGCTTTAGAAATTTCCCCCTTGGATATGGTGGAATTTTATCTTGTCGGGAGCGTTGCGGAAGATTGTGTTTTTTCCGAACTAACCGTCAAGCAAGAGTTGCAACCGCTTTTGTTTGACGTAAAGGTAAAAAACAAAACTAAAGTCAAGGTGGATTTGGACTCGCTTATGGCAACGCCTTCGTTAAAGGCAGAGTTTTTAAAGCTTGCAAACGAAATAGAAAACGAAGAACTGCGCGACGTCGTAATACGCTACGGTTTAAACGCGCTTAACGGCGAGGAGGTGGACGGATTATGAGTTTTAAATTGATTTCCGCCGACGTTCTTGCGTTTGGAAAGCTTAAAAACTTTCATTTTGATTTTTGCGACGGACTTAACCTTTTGTGCGAAAAAAACGGTTTTGGCAAAAGCACCTTTGCGTCTTTTGTAAAGGCAATGTTTTACGGCATTGGCGCAAGCAAAAAAAGCGATTTGGAACAAAACGACCTAAAACATTATCAACCGTACAACTCTACGGAAAAATTTGGCGGTAGTCTTAGGTTTGTTTATTCCGACCGCGCCTTTAGGGTGGAGCGTTTTTTTGGAAACACCCCCAAAGAACACACTTTTAAATTGTATGACGACTCTACAAACAAGCTTTTGCAAAACGGCGTGGACGACAAGCAAGGCGAGTTGGGTTTGCGTTTGTTTGGGCTCAACGCCGAAGCTTTTGAAAGATGCTTGTATCTTCCGCAAAAGGAGGTGGTGGTGGCAAGCAACGACAGTTTTGTTCAAAAACTCTCCAACCTTGCGGAAAACACTACCGAGCAAAACAATTGTCAAAAGGCTTGCGACGCGCTCACAAAATTTTATAAGCTTTACAAGTTAGACAAGGGCGACGGCGGAATATTGTCCGACCTCAAGCGACAAAAAGAAACAAAATTACGTCAGTTAGAAGAAAGTCGTTTGACGCAACAGCGGATAGAAAAACTCAATCAATCCATTATTGACTGCGCTTTGGGGTTAGAAAAAACCGACGCCCGTCGTCAAGAATTGGAGCAAAAAGAGCAAAATATTCAAAATCAATTGGCAAAGATGGCTAATCTTTCGGCGGTAAAACAAATAGAAGTACAAATTGCCGACAAAGAGACGGAAAAAACAGCTTTGACGCGTCAAATCCAACAGTTAGAGTTGCCACAAAATCCGCCCGTTGCGCCGATACTTCCGCAAACTTTATCAGGCGACGGAGAAACGTCCTTTAAAGCAAAAAGCAACAAGACTTTTTTGACGCTAAAAATTATTTTGTTGGCGTTGTTGGCGGTATCGGTAGGAGCGTTTTTTATCTCTCCGTTTGTTGGGGTGATTTTGTTTGCCGTTGTTGCTATAAGTTTGGCGGTGGTGTTCGTTTTGGGCAAAAAATCCACCAAAAAGAGTAAAGCGGAGGCAGACGAGCAACTTAAACGCCAAAAAGTGTTGCAAGAGGAGCAGTTTGACGAGTACCAGCACCAAAAGGCGGAGTACGAAAGCTATCTTGCAAAAAAGGCGCAAGTAGATGAGCTTAAGCTAAAGTTGACCGCCGTACAAATGTCGCAAAACGACCTTAAGCAACAAATCAAAGCCATAGCTCCAAACGGCGCGCAAGAATTGATTTTGGCAGAAAGCGAGTATCTTTTTGAGCAAAAAGAGCTAAAAAAACAGCAGGAAGAAAACGACCGTCAATACGATTTTTTCAAAAGCAAATTGGTAGAGGACAAAAAAGAGCTGGTTATGCGCGAAGAGCGTTTTTGTTTGCCGAGCCAAATCGAGGGTGAAATCGAACAGTTGACGGCTGAAATTACGCAGGCGCAAACAAAATATAGTTGCGCAAAAAAGGCCGTAGAGTTACTAAAAAAAGCCAAGGAAAATTTGACGCAAGGCTATTTGCCAAAGCTTAACGACTTGCTCAACAAAAATCTTTGTCAATTGAGTAACTTTGATTTTGAGCAAGCGACGGTGGACGCCAACTTTGAGGTCAAAGTTCTCGAAGGCGGGCAAATGCGCGAAGTAGGCTATCTTAGCGTCGGTTGCAGGGAAATTTGCTCTTTTGCGCTCAGGTTGTCGCTTATGCAGTGCATTTACGACAAAGACTTGCCCTTTGTGGTGTTGGACGACCCGTTTGTAAACTTTGACAAACAAAATTTTAAATCGGCGATTGATTTGTTAAAAAAACTTTCGCAAAACACGCAGGTCGTGTATCTTACTTGTTGGGACAGGTTTTTAAACGAGTAATATAGGTAAAGGTATTTATAAAACAATTCAAAAAGTTCGGGACAAAAGAGTATGAAACAAAAAACACAAAAAAAGCAGAAAAAATTAAATTCGTGGAAATATCTCAAGCAGTTTGTGCCGTATTACAAACCTTATCTGGGGTGGTTGATAATGGATTTGCTTTGCGCAATGATTGCAACGGGCTGTGATCTCGTACTGCCCGTATTTGCAAACAAAATTACCGACCAGGCAATTGACCAAGGTTCGGTACTGTTAAACTCCGTTTTGGTTTTTGCTATTACTTTGTTTGCTATGCGTATTATCGGTACTTTTTGTAGGTTTTTCGTCAACAAGTACGGGCACATTATGGGCGTAAAAATGGAGAGCGACTTAAGGCGCAATATGTTCCGTCATTTTCAGCGGTTGCCACACTCCTTTTTTGACGACAGCAAAGTGGGCAGTCTTATGAGTAGAATTACTACCGATTTGTTTGACATTACGGAGTTTTCGCACCATTGTCCGGAAATGCTTTTTGTAAGCGTCGTGCAAATAGTGGGTATGTTTGTTATTTTGTTTTTGCAACAGCCCTATATGACTTTGTGCATTTTTATTTTGTTGCCCTTTATGGGGTGGTTGACTATTGCTTTTAATAACAAGTGGGACGAAAACTACCACCAAAATCGCAAAAATCAAAGCGAAATCAACGCGCAGGTGGAGGACAGCTTGTCAGGCATACGCGTTGTCAAGTCCTTTGCAAATGAAGAATTAGAGCAAGCCAAGTTTGAAAAAGGCAACAAAGCCTTTGTAAAGAGCAAATCCAAAACGTATCACTATATGGGTATGTTTTATGCGGGGCTTAAGGGTATGGACGCCGTAATGTATATGTTGATTATTATACTTGCGGGCGTGTTTAGTATAGATGCAGGCTTATTTGTGCAATATCTTTTGTACGCAACCAACCTTATGTCAATACTTATTTCCTTTGCTGACTACTCCGAGAGTTTTGAAAAAGGCATTACCGCGTTTGCAAGATATCAGCAAATAATGGACACTCCCGTTTTGATAGAAGACGCTCCCGACGCCGTTGATATAGATACGATAAAGGGCGATATTTGCTTTGACGACGTAACGTTTTTTTATAAAAAGGAAAACGGAAACGTTTTGGAGCATTTTAATTTTGAAGTCAAACAGGGCGAAGTGGTTGCGCTGGTTGGTCCAAGCGGTAGTGGCAAAAGCACCGTTGCAAACCTTATTCCGCGATTTTACGACGTTTGCGACGGAAAACTCACGATAGACGGCAATGACGTCAAAAAAATTACTCTCAAATCCTTGCGACAAAATACGGGTATGGTTTTTCAGGACGTCTATTTGTTTTGGGGCACGGTGGCGGAAAATATCGCCTTTGGGCGTCCGAGCGCCACGAGAGAAGAAATAATTGAGGCTGCAAAAAGCGCGGGAGCGCACGAGTTTATTACCGCGTTGCCTAATGGTTACGACAGTTTTGTGGGCGAGCGTGGAGTCAAGCTCAGCGGTGGGCAAAAGCAAAGGATATGTATAGCAAGGGTATTTTTAAAAAATCCGCCGTTGATTATTTTGGACGAAGCCACAAGCAGTCTTGACAACGAAAGCGAATTGTTGGTTCAGCAGTCTCTCGACAAACTGATAGAGGGCAGGACGGCAATTGTTATTGCTCACCGCTTGTCAACAATCCGCAACGCAACTAAAATCGTCGTTTTGACAAAGGACGGTATTGCCGAAACGGGTACGCACGAAGAGCTTATTGCAAAAAACGGCGTTTACAAACGTCTTTACGATTTGTCCGTACGCACGCAAGTTTTGCAACAGGACGTATCAAACGCAACGTAAAAAGATGGAGAAATTATGCAGGAGCGCAACTACAACGGCTGGGAAGATTTTTTTAATCAAGAGTTTAGTAAACCGTATTTCCTTCAATTAAAACAGTTTTTGCAACAAGAGTACGCCACAAAAACGGTGTATCCGCCAAAACGGCTTATCTTAAACGCTTTTGATATGACTGCGCCAAGCCAAATAAAGGCGGTTATTTTGGGACAGGACCCTTATATAAACCCAAACCAGGCAATGGGTATGTGTTTTTCCGTACCCGACGGAATAGCGCCTCCGCCCAGCTTGCAAAATATAAAAAAGGAAATTTTGTCCGATACGGGCAAAAATAGCGTGGTAAAAGACGGCAACCTTACTCCGTGGGCAAAGCAAGGCGTGTTGCTACTAAACACGGCGCTTACGGTGGTGGCGGGCAAAAGCAACAGCCACCAAAACAAGGGGTGGGAGACCTTTACCGATAGAGTGATAGAGTACGTTGACTCGCTTGAGCAACCGATAGTTTTTTTACTGTGGGGCGCAAACGCCAAACAAAAACGCAGTTTGTTGACTAATCCCAACCACTTGACGCTTGTCGGCGCGCATCCAAGCCCTTTGTCGGCTTTTGCGGGGTTTTTTGGGTGTAAGCATTTTTCACAAGCCAACGCCTTTTTGGCAAAAAACGGCGTAACGCCTATCGAGTGGTAAATTCGCAAATAAAAGAGCAAACCGATTTGACGGGTAGCCGAAGAATATTGAGATACTTCGCTTGCGCTCAGTATGACAGTATGTTGTTGTCATTCTGAGATGGACGGTCAAAGATGGACTGCCGAAGAATCTAAAAGATACTTCGCTTACGCTCAGTATGACAATCTATAATGTATCAGTATGACTATCGCTATTGTCATTCTGAGATGGACAATCAAAGACGGGCAATCGAAGAATCCCGAACAATTAATTTGAGATACTTCACTTCGTTCAGTATGACAATAAAAATCATTATTAAATATAACAACACAAAAACAAGCGTAAGGAAAAATTCTTACGCTTGTTTTTATTGTAGTAAATTGTAAATTAATTATTGTAGTAAATTGTAAATTAATTATTGTAGTAAATTGTAAATTAATTATTGTGGTAAATTGTAAATTAATTATTGTGGTAAATTGTAAATTAATTGTTTTAGCTATTCCGTCATCATTTTGATGATTTCCTTATCGGTTTCACGCATACCTTCTTTAGCAAGTCTACCAAAGTTTGCAATGGTGTTGTCTACGCCCTTGGTAACGAGACCTTCTCCGCTGACAAATTCCTGCCCGGACAGATACATTTTGTATCCCAACAGTCCGGAAAAAATAGAAGTTGCAATTTTTGCGGCGCAAGACGGTTTTGCTCCGTCGCAAATGATACCGCTACTGATTGCCACGGCGTTGACTGCCGTATGGGCTATTGCGTCAAAGCCTCCGCCGTTTAAGTAGGCTATACCGCAAGCACAACCGACGCCCGCGCTCACCGCGCCACAGTAGGCGGAAAGTTTGCCTATACCGCGTTTTTGGTGAATAGTGACGAGATTACTCACTGCAAGCGCGCGCAAAAGCAAGTCGTGAGAAGCGTTTTTGTGCTTTGCATAGGTGATTACTGGCAAGCTTGCCGTCATACCTTGGTTTCCGCTACCCGAAACGATAACTACGGGCAGTTCGCAACCGCTCATTCTTGCGTCGCTACCTGCCGCGGCAGAAGCAATGGCTTGCATATCCACGTCGTTGGACGTCGCCAATATTTTGCCGATATTTGCTCCCCAGTTGCCTTTTAACCCCTCCTCGCTAATTGCAGAGTTAAGTTTAATTTGATTTTCCAAAGCGTTTTTTATTGGGGTGAGGTCTGCGCTATCGGCAAAATTAACTATATCTTTTACCGTCAGCAAATCGTAAAGATTGCTTTTGTCCGTCGTTTGTTGAGTTGAAGATTGGTTTTGTAGCAAGATTTTGCCGTTTTTTTCTATCAGCGTAAGGTTGGTGTGGCTGTCTTCTATCACGACCTTTGCAGTATCATTACCGTTGGTGGCAATTACTTCGATATAAAAAACCTTGTCGGTTTTTGCGGGCAAAACCTTGACGCAACCGCTTTTTGCAAATTGAGCAATTTGCGGTTTTTGTTCGTTTGTCACGTCGGACAAAACTTGCAGTTTTTTGTCGGGGTTGCCAAACAAAACTCCTGCAGAAACGGCGGTATCTATACCTTTTTGTCCGTTTGTGTTGGGTACGACTACGCTTTTGGTGTTTTTGATAATGTTTCCGCTACCGAACACAGTTACGCTCGTAGGTAAGCATCCGAGCGTTTGGCGAGCCTTTGCGCCTGCGTAAGCAATGGCTATCGGCTCGGTACAACCGAGCGCAACCAATAGCTCCTGATTGATAATATCGTAATAAGCTTCAAAAATCTTTTGTGTAGTCATAATGTCCCTATGAGTGATAAACAAAGTTTTAAGTTTGTTTTTTTTGGTGTGGATTGTGGTGTTTTGTGCGGTTTTTAGCGCTTGTTTTTTTTCGGTACGCTAACCATATCAGTTTAGCAAAAAAATAAAATTTAGTCAATATTATGTAATGATTAAGTCATAATAAAAATTTTTAAAAAACTATTGTCAAAAACTCAAAAATAATGTAAATTATTATTGTGCAAGTTTTTTGTTTTTTGTAAAAAGCTATATCAAAGATTGAAAGGCAAGGTAAAAAGATGAAAGAAATTATCGATAATATCAAAAAAGCCGAAGCTCAGGCGGAAAAAATCATTGCCGACGCCCGTGCGGAAGCCAACAAAATTTCCAACGAATCCGAGGCGGAAATTTTGGCTATTGACGCGCAATTGGTTGAAGAAATTAAAAACGCAAAAAAAAGCGTTTCTCTTAAATGCGAGGCGGAAGCGCAAGAGCTGTACGCAAAACGTCTTGAGTTTGCAAAAAAGGAGGGAGATGCTTTAAGGCAAAGCGCCTTAAAAAACCTTGATTTTACGGCGGACTTTATCGTCAAGAAGGTACTTGGCTAATGGCTATATTAAAAATGAAAAAATTGCGCCTTGTGGGCGTTTCATACGAAAGACAAAAATTGCTTGACGCCCTTGCCGACACGGGGGCGGTTCAAATACGTTGCACGGAAGAAACTTGGGCAAATGCAGAAGCAAACGAGACTGTTTTGGGTTTTACGGCGCAGACGGAAAGAGTTTTTAGGGCAATTGAGTTTGTCGAATCTATCGCGCAAAAAAACGTTAAAGGTTTTTCTGCAAAAAATCAACCGATTGACGTTGATTTTGAAAGTTTTTTGACCGTACTTGACAATTTTGACGTTTTAGAAAAAATCGTTGAGGATATTGAACGTCTTTCGGTAGATTTGGCGCAAAACTCTCAAGAGATAATCAAGACAAAAGCTAAATTAGAGCAATTAAAAGGTTTTTTATTGGCGGACGTGCCGTTTTGCGAAATAAAAAATACTAAAAACACGGTAATGTTTTTTGGTACGTTTGCATCGGAAAGTTTTGTTAAGCTCGAAGAGTACGTTAAAACCGATTGTCCGCTGACGACTCTAAAAAAACTCAACGAGACGGAAAACGGTGCGGTTGTTTTTGTCGTTTGTCACTTTAGCGAAAGAGATTTGATTGCCTCAAAGTTGTCAGAGCTCAATTTTGTGCGTTGTCCGTTTGATTATTCTGTTACTCCGTCGCAAAAGGTCGCAGAGTTAAAAATTGAAAAATCCAATCTTGAGAAGGAAGAAACACGTATAACAAACGAAATTTTGACTTATATAGACAAATTGGATGAGTTGAAGATTTTTTGCGATAGAATTAATTTTGAAAAGCAAAAGTCTGCGTATTCCGTCGGATTTGAAAACACGACAACTACTTTTTCGTTGCAAGCTTATTGTCCCGAAGTAGCGGTTGCTCAAGTAAGAGATAAAATAAACTTGACTACGGATGCGGTATTTTTTACCTTTGACGAAGTAGAAGACTCGGACGAATGCGTACCAACGCTTATGCAAAACAACGCGGTGGTAAAGCAGTTTGAGTTTGTTACAAATATGTATTCTCCGCCTGCTTACAAAGAGTTTGACCCGAATCTGATTGTCAGCATATTCTTTTCGCTGTTTTTTGGGTTTATTATGGCGGATATAGGGTATGGAATATTGCTGGCGTTAGGCGGGTTTATTTTAGCTAGCAAAATGAAGCGAGACACCGGCATGCGTAGGCTTATTTACATCATTGCCATAGGCGGTATATTCACTATTATTTTTGGAGCGTTGTTCGGAAGCTTTTTTGGCATAAACAACAGCGTTAAAGGGTTTGAGTGGTTGCCCAAAGCCGTTATTCCCGACCCTGTCAAAAACAGCTCTGAAGTTTTGATGTATTCGTTGCTCATTGGCGCGGTGCATTTGTGCTTTGCTTATATCTCTATGGGGCTGACCTGTATCAAGCAGGGCAGAGCGTGGGACGGTATATGGGACGGCTTTATGTGGGCTCTGTTTTTTGCGGGACTTACATTGCTATTTCCTGCGGGAGCGCAAATGCTTTTCGGCATAAGCATATTCGGGCTTGAAAAAATTCCGCCTTTGCTCAATACCATAGGCGCAAGCATTTGTATCGGCGTGGTGGTTATTGAAATTTTTGCCTCGGGCAGACACGCAAAAGGCTTTGGCAAAGCGGTAAAGGGCTTTACTGCGGTTTACGGACTAATCAACTTTTTTTCCGACCTACTTTCATATGCAAGGCTGTTTGGTTTGATGTTGTCGGGAGCAATGATTGCGAGTATCGTCAGCGAAATGAGCTTGAACATTATGCAGTCGGGAGTGTTCGGCGTGGTAGGCGGAATACTGATTATGCTCATAGGTCACGGCTTTAATATTGCAATGGGTGTGCTTGGCGCGTACGTTCACAATGCGAGACTTCAGTTTATTGAATACTTTGGCAAGTTTTACGAGGGAAACGGCGAGTTGTTTGCGCCTATTGGTGCAAATCTAAGTTATACGCACTTTGTCGCAAAAGACAAACTAGCAACAAAATAGCGGACGACAAGACGGACGGTGTTTATTGTCCGCTTAATCGCAAAACAAATTAACGGTTGACAAAACCGAAAAAAACAACAAAATAAAATTTTTCAACATACAAGGAGGATAAAAACATGTTGACATTTCTTTTAGAGGCAAGCGCAACAAATTGGGCGCCGGTATTCGGGGGGTTGGGCATTGCTCTGTGCGTTTTGATGTGTGGCGTCGGTAGCGCCATAGGGCTTCGTATGACGGGCGTAACTGCAGCCGCCGTTTTGACGGAAAAACCCAAAAAGAACGGCGCGGTAATGATGCTTTCTGCTTTGCCTGCAACACAAGGCTTGTACGGTCTTTTGATTGGTCTTTTAAACTACAACAAAATAGGCGCGTTGACTGGCACTCAAGGTCTGGAAATGTTGATTGCTTGCTTGCCTTTGGCAATTGTCGGTATGTTGTCTGCTATTTTTCAGGCAAGTACGGCGGTAGGCGGTCTTAAGGCTTTGGCAAAGAGCGATTTGTCGGTCGGTAGAGTTATGTTGTATCCGGTCATGGTTGAAACTTACGCAATTTTGGCGTTGGTAATTAGTATAATGATGACGGGTAACGTTGCTTAAATTATAAACTATATCAGTAAAAAAAACGGTAAAAAAATGGCAGAAAACAATTTGATTTCAAGGATTTTGTCCGACGCTTCCGCTACGGCGGACGCAATAATTCAAAAGGCTCGTTTTAGCGCGGTCGAAAACAAAAAGCAAGCGGAAGAGCGCGCTATGCAGTTGCGCCAAGAAACTTATCTTGCGTTGGAAGAGCAACGTAAAAAAACCTTAGAACGCAAAGCCACCGTTGCGGAAATTGATGCAAAAAAGGAACTTTTGTCGGCAAAGGTTGAGTGCGTGGATATGGCGTTTTTTAAAGCGTTGCAAAAACTTTGTGAGTTGGACAAAAAAGAATATACTGCGTTTGTGGTAAAAATGCTCAATAAATACGCTGACAACGGCGACGTCGTTGTATTAGCAAAAAATTGCGTCGTTGACAAGCAGGAAATTAGCAAAACGGACGTGTTTTTCGCAAAAAATCTTTCTTTTGGCGAGGATGGCGATTTTGCCGGCGGATTAGTACTTTGTGGCAAAAATTACGACAAACGACTTACCTTTGAGGAGCTTTTAAAGGAAGAAAGGAGTGTTTTGCAGGGAGAAATTTTTGCAAAACTCATTAACGTATGAATAGCAAACTTTTTTACGGGGCGTTGGCGTCTTCAAAACAAGCAGGGCTGTTAAAAGCAGAGAGAATTTCGCGCATGTTAGATTGCGAAACAGCAGAAGAAGCCTTTAAACTTGCTACGGAAGGTGGCTTTGGCGGGGGCTCAGCCCAAACGATAGAGCAAGCGATTGCTTTTGAGCGCAACGCTTTGGCGGAGTTTATCAAAAACGAGTGTCCGTCGGAAAAATTAAAAAAATACTTGCTTTGTCGCTACGACTTTTTAAACGCGGAAACGCTTTTAAAAGCAAAGCATATCGGCTTTGATTGTAAGGAAATTTTGATTGACTGCGGTTTGATTTCTCCAACGTTTTTAAGAGAAAGTATTAACGCCGACTTTTATGAAGAACTTCCTAAACCGCTTGCAAGCGCGTTAACTACGGCAGACAAATTGTTTATTGACAAAACAGCGGATGGATTTACAATAAACAATCTTTTTGTTAAAGCGTATTACGAGTACGTTTTGCAGTTGACAAAGGGCAGTTTTTTGGCGCAAGACGTAATCAAAAAAATAGATTGCGCAAACCTTATGACCGCGGTGCGTTGCGACGGAGACGTCGATCTTTTTGATGCAACTTTTATAGAAGGCGGAAGAATCTCAAGAGAAAAGGTTTCCATTTTGCTTTCAAAGGATTTTACAACGGCAGAAAAAGAGTTTTTGTTTGACGATGCGTCAGAGTTTGTAAAACTTTTGGCAAAGGACTTTGCAGAAGGTAGGGCCTTGGTTTTGGCAGAGAGTTACGCCGACAGTCAGGCGATTAAAAGTTTGTCGCAAAGGCGTTTTGATTTGACGCCGACAGAGGAATTTTATCTTTATTGGTTGTATAAACAAAGTCAAATAACAAACGTAAACGTTATAGTGGTAGGATTAAACAGCAACGCCGATAAGGCGGAAATAAAAATGCGAATGAGGGAAAGTTATGAAAACTAATCTCGCAATAATGGGAGACAAGGAAAGCATAGTATGTTTTAAAGCTGCCGGCGTAGATACTTTTGGCGTAACGACAGAGGACGCATTAATTACTTTGCGCCGATTGGCAAAAACTTACAAAGTTATTTTTGTTACCGACAATTTTGCTGAACAAACAGCAGAAACAATAAAAAAATTCGACGACCGGACTTATCCTATCGTCATTACCTTGCCAAGTAGAGCGGGTAGCAACGGTAGCGGTCTGGCATTGCTTTCAAAACTCAGCGAAAAGGCGTTGGGTGTGGATATTTTAAACAAAGAGGACAAATAGATGCAAGGTAAAATCGTAAAAGTGTCCGGTCCGCTTATCGTTGCGGAAAATATGGCGGACAGTAAAATGTACGACGTCGTTAAAGTCAGCAAATTAGGACTTGTCGGCGAGATTATCGAGTTGCGAAAAGACAAGGCAAGTATTCAGGTGTATGAAGAAACGGGAGGTCTTGGTGTTGGCGAAAGTGTCGAAAGTGTCGGCGCTCCCTTGTCTTTGGAGCTTGCCCCCGGTCTTATTGAGGGTATTTTTGACGGTATTCAACGTCCGTTGACTACCTTGTTTGACAAGTACGGCGCAAGAATAGGTCGTGGCGTAAACGTTAATAATCTCGATCACGAAAAACTTTGGCGTTTTGAGCCAAAAGTAAAGGTGGGTGATTTCGTCACGGCAGGCGACGTTTTGGGTACTGTTCAAGAAACGGTAATAGTAGAGCACCGCATAATGACACCTATTGGAGTGCAGGGCAAAGTTAAAAAAATAGAGCAGGGAGAGTTTAATATAGACCAAACCATTGCCGTGATAGAAACGGAAGATGGCGATAAGAATATTTGTATGCTTCAGCGTTGGCCCGTCCGCAAAGGGCGTCCCTACAAGGAAAAATTATCACCTAAAGAGCCGATGGTCACAGGTCAGCGCGTAATAGATACGTTGTTTCCTGTCGCAAGAGGTGGTGTGGCGGCTGTACCCGGTCCTTTCGGTAGCGGAAAAACCGTCGTTCAGCACCAACTTGCAAAATGGGCAGATGCGGAAATTATCGTTTACGTCGGATGTGGAGAGCGCGGAAACGAAATGACGGACGTTTTAAACGAGTTTCCGGAGTTGATTGATCCGACTACGGGTGAGCCGTTGATGAAACGTACGGTACTTATTGCAAATACTTCGGACATGCCGGTTGCCGCGCGTGAAGCAAGTATTTATACGGGTATCACTATAGCGGAGTATTTTCGCGATATGGGGTACAACGTTGCTATTATGGCGGACTCTACTTCTCGCTGGGCTGAGGCTTTGCGTGAAATGAGCGGACGTCTTGAAGAAATGCCCGGAGAAGAAGGTTATCCTGCGTATCTTTCTAGCCGTCTTGCAGAATATTACGAGCGCGCAGGCGTAGTTAAGGTTTTGGGCAGTCAAGACAAAAAAGGTAGTATTACTGCAATAGGCGCGGTTTCGCCCCCGGGTGGTGACTTGTCCGAACCCGTCAGTCAAGCAACTTTGCGTATAGTAAAAGTATTTTGGGGCTTGTCGGCAAGCCTTGCTTACAAACGCCACTTTCCGGCTATTGACTGGATGGTAAGTTATAGCTTGTATGCCGACAGTATATCCGACTGGTTTGCCGAAAACGTTGCGCCCGATTACAATTCTTTGCGTCTTTTCGTCAATACCGTATTGCAAGAGGAGGCAGAGCTTGAGGAAATCGTACGCCTTATTGGTATGGACGCATTGAGCGACAAGGATCGTCTTGTAATGGAAGTTGCCAAAATTATAAGAGAAGACTACTTGCACCAAAACGCTTTTCACGAGATAGATACTTATGCGTCTTTAAACAAGCAATACAAAATGCTCAAACTCATCAAAGCGTTTTACGACGAAGCGTTGACGGCGGTGCAAAATTACGCTGACCTTGACGATATTTTATCTCTTGACTGCAAGGAAAGAATAGGTAGAGCAAAATATATAGAAGAAAGCAATCTTGCGCAATTTGACGAGATTTTGCGTCAGATTTCTACGGAAATTAGAGCAAGTACTCACGGGGAGGACGGCAATGATTAAAGAATACAAAACCATAAGGGAAGTAGTCGGACCGCTTATGTTAGTAGACGGGGTAGAAGGCGTCAAATATAACGAACTTGTGGAAATAGTTCAGGCTAACGGCGAAACCCGTAGCGGAAAGGTGCTTGAGGTCAACGGAGATAAAGCCATCGTTCAATTATTTGAAAGCAGTCAAGGTCTCAAAATTTCTACGTCTAAAGCGCGTTTTTTGGGTAAAAGTTTGGAGCTTGCCGTGTCAGAAGATATGTTGGGTAGAGTTTTTGACGGTATGGGGCGTCCTCGCGACGGAGGTACTCCGATAATTCCGGAAAAAAGCCTTGATATCAACGGCGAACCGATAAATCCGGCGGCAAGAGATTACCCTAATCAGTTTATTCAAACGGGTATTTCGGCTATCGACGGACTAAACACGTTGGTAAGGGGGCAAAAACTCCCCGTGTTTTCTATGAGTGGTTTACCGCACGCGGAGCTTGCCGCGCAAATAGCAAGACAAGCAAAAGTTTTGGGTAGTGACGAAAAGTTTGCCGTTGTGTTTGGCGCTATAGGTATTACGTTTGAGGAAGCAGAGTATTTTATCAGCGACTTTCGTCGTACTGGCGCAATAGAAAGAACGGTGCTTTTTACCAACCTTGCAAACGATCCGGCAATCGAGCGTATTGCAACGCCACGTATGGCGTTGACTTGCGCGGAATACCTTGCGTTTGAGCGCGATATGCACGTATTAGTAATTTTGACGGATATTACTAACTACGCCGAAGCTTTGAGAGAAGTTTCTGCCGCCCGTAAGGAAATCCCCGGTAGACGTGGATATCCGGGATATTTATATACCGACCTTGCGACTATGTACGAAAGAGCTGGTAAAATAAAGGGCAAAAAGGGCAGTATTACGCAAATTCCTATACTCACAATGCCCGAAGACGACAAAACTCACCCAATACCCGATCTTACGGGCTATATTACCGAAGGGCAAATTATTTTGTCGAGAGAGCTTTACAAAAAAGGCACTAATCCGCCTATTGACGTTTTACCTTCGTTGAGCCGACTTAAAGACAAGGGTATAGGCAAAGGCAAAACGAGAGAAGACCACGCAGATACAATGAACCAACTTTTTGCAAGTTATGCCCGCGGAAAGGAAGCAAAAGAGCTTGCTGCTATTCTTGGGGACGCCGCCCTAAGCCAAACCGACAAGATTTTTGCAAAGTTTGCGGTAGAGTTTGAATCCCGTTACGTTTCGCAAGGTTTTGACACAAACCGCACCATCGAGGAAACTCTCAATCTTGGTTGGGATTTGTTAAAAATGCTCCCGAGGGCAGAACTTAAAAGAATTAAGGAAAGTTATTTACAACTTTATTACGACAACAAAAGCGAGTAAAAATTATGGCAAGACTCAACGTAAATCCTACCCGTATGGAGCTAAAACGGCTAAAAGCCCGTTTAAAAACTGCTACGAGAGGACACAAATTGCTTAAAGATAAGTCTGACGAGATGATAAGGATTTTTTCCGTTAGACTAAGACAAAATAAAAAACTTCGGATAGAAGTAGAGGACAGCGTGTCGGCAGTGTTTAAAAACTTTGCTATGGCAGGCGGTGTTTCTCTTGCGGAAGAACTTTTGTCAGCGTTTAGTATGCCTGCAACCGTCATAGACGTAGAAACAGGTATGACTAGCGTAATGGGTGTGGAAGTGCCAAAACTTTCCGTTACTGCAAACAAAGGCAAACACGCTTTTCCGTACGCCTTTTCGTATGTTACTAGCGAAGCGGACAAAAGCATAAAAGAGGTTAACGGAATTTTGGAAAAACTTTTGCAACTTGCCGAGTTGGAAAAATCCTGCCGTATGCTTGCGATGGAAATAGAAAAAAACAAACGACGCGTAAACGCTCTTGAGTTTGTAATGATTCCTCAACTTGAAGAAACTATAAAATACATTTCCATCAAGTTGGACGAAAACGAGCGTAGCAATATCGTCCGTATGATGAAGGTAAAAAGCCTGATTACTCAAGAATAACCTTAAATGGTTTTTTGCCGAGTGCGTTATTATGGATAAAGCAAAATTAAAAAGACGAATAACGAAATGCTAAAAGCCTGTTGCGATACTGCAACAGGCTTTTTGACGTGATATTTTGTTATTTTAAATTAATTTTGATTTGTCATACTGAGCGAAAGCGAAGTATCTCAATATTATTCGGCTACGTCTCAAAATTACTGTTGTTTAAAATTTTCCGCTACTGCCAAACCCGCCTGCGCCTCGAGCCGTTTGAGAAAGGTCGGTAGTTTCTTCGTATTCTACAAAAGGTATAGGCGTGACGATAAGTTGCGCGATACGTTGACCGTTGCTCACCGTTTGGGGGGTTTGTCCGTGGTTGTGCAAAGCGACGAAAGCCTCACCCCTGTAGTCGCTGTCAATGACGCCCACTTTGTTTGCGGGGGCAAGGTTGTTTTTGCTTGCAAGACCGCTACGCGCGTAAACCAAACCTGCGTAGCCGTCGGGTATTTCAAAGGATAATCCCGTTGTGACAAAAACCGTTTGGTGTGGGTTTATCACTATATCTTTTTCCGCAAGGGCGTACAAATCCGCGCCTGCCGCGTACGGGGTGGAAAAAGTCGGGAGTTTTGCGTCGGGATGTAGTTTTTTTACCTTTATTTTCATTAGTTTTGCTCCTTTTGAGACGTTTGGGACGCTTGTTGGTTGTTTCTGCGACGCGGTTTTTCCTCTTTAAAAACGGCGGAGGCGGGCACTTCTTGCGGTAGTAGAATAGAGGGGGCAAATTCCGTCTTGACGATTTTGCCTTCCCTTTTTTCAATACAAAGGACGTTTGCGCCACCGTTTAAAGAGCAAACGGGTACTCCGTCTTGTAATAAAAGCGCCGAGTTGTTTTGCAAGCCGAAAGCTTTAGTAAAGTTGCTTTTTGCAAAGTTTTGGTCAAAGTCGGCTTGTCTGTCGTCGTAGTGCGGACAAACCAATCCGTCAAACCATCCCAAGCCTTTGAGCAGTTTATATTCTCCGCCCACGCCGTTGACAATGTCGTAATCGCTGTACAAATCCTTAAACCAGCAAATTGCTCCGGCTGAAAGACCGACGATAATAACTCCGCGCTCGTACGCCTCTCTCACAAGATTGATAAGTCCGTTTTGTTGCCACTTTTCTATCAAAAATTTTGTGTCGCCACCGCCAACGTACAAAAAGTCAGCCGTTTCGAATTTTGCTTTGATGTGGTCGTAGTTCATTTCGCCGTAAACGGACAGGGCGACGTCTGACTTAAAATTAAAAACAGAAGTATACGTTTTGCGAAAACTGTTGAAGTAAGGCATGCTGTCGTGGCTTGCCGTACCCAAAAACAATCCTACGGGGCGTTTGTCGCCCACTTTTTGTTTGACTTGTTGCGCAACGTAAGCGTCAATAGCAATGGTTTGTTTTGTTTTGATTTCTCCGCCACCAATGGCGATAATAGTCTTTTTCATAAAGGTATTTTAACAAAATAAATATTTAATGGCAATAAAAAAAGTGCAAAATTTTACGTTTGTGTTATAATAAAAACAAAAACAACGAGTTTTTTAGGCAAGGAGGCAAAAATGACCACACAAGAAGTTTTTAAAAAACAGCGCGCCTTTTTTGATACGGGCAAAACCTTTGACGTGTTTTTTAGGTTAGAGCAACTAAAAAAACTCAAGCAGTCTGTTTTGGATTGCGCTCAAGACCTTGTCGTTGCGTTTAAGACTGATTACAACAAGTGCGAATTTGACGTGTATTCTACCGAAGTAGGGATAGTAATAAAGGAGTTGGATTATTTTTTAAAAAATCTTAAAAAACTTGCCAAGCCAAAAAGAGTATCCACGAGTATGGTCAACTACTCTTCTTACGGCAAGATAGTCAGCGTGCCGTTGGGGGTTGTTTTGGTTGTTTCGCCGTGGAATTATCCCTTTCAGTTGACCTTGATGCCCGTTATCGGGGCTTTGGCAGGCGGAAACACCGTCATTGTCAAACCAAGCTCCAAGACGCCCAACGTCAGCAACGTAATCAAAAAAATACTTTCCGTCTTTGACGAGCAGTACGCCTACGTCAATTGCGAGCGTGACGACGGGCTGTTTGACCTGCCCTTTGACTTTATGTTTTATACGGGTGGGGCGGATTTTGCAAAAACAATAAGAGCAAAACAAGCAAAACACTTGATTCCTTGCGTGTTGGAGCTTGGCGGAAAGTCTCCCGCCATAGTGGACGCCGACGCCGATTTGGATTTGTCGGCAAAACGAATAGTTTGGGGCAAATTTTTAAACGCGGGGCAAACTTGCGTTGCGCCGGATTATTGCGTGGTTCACAAAAGCGTCAAGGCGGAATTCGTGCAAAAAGTCTTGTTTTATATCAAAAAGTTTTATTACACGGGCGACGCCTTAAACGACGATTATCCTTACGTAATCACTGAGAGCAAAGCGCAAGAAGTAATAGGCCTGATAAGTAAGGAAAAAATCCTTTGCGGGGGTACTGCAGAGGGCAGAAAAATGCCCCCGACGGTGTTGGATAACGTGACTTTTGACTCTCCGATAATGCAAAGCGAGATTTTTGCTCCCGTGTTGCCTATTTTGACCTTTGACGTTTTGACGGAACTATTGGCAAAACTCAAAACAATGGATAGACCGCTGGCTTTTTATTATTTTTCGACAAGTTTGTCGGCGTGCGACTTTGTTGCGCAAAACACTTTGAGTGGCGGGGGTTGTATCAACGATACCGTAATGCACTTGACGGAAGAAAAACTGCCTTTTGGCGGTTTGGGCGCGTCGGGATACGGGAGTTATCACGGCAAAAAGTCATACGACACCTTTGTACATTACAAAAGCGTTTTGGTAAAGAGCAAAACCGAGCTGGAGCTTAAATATCCGCCGTATAACGACAAAAAGTTGGCGTTTGTCAAAAATTGGTTTAAAATCAAATAGGATAAATATTAATATAAAAAAGGTATTTTTGAGTTTTTCAAAAATACCTTTTTTGATGGGGTGTTTGTATTGTTGGTTCAAAGTAAAATAAAAAATCTTGTTTGGGTGGACAAATAAAGGCGTTTTTGTTGGAGTTGTATCAAAAATGAAAAAACAACAAAAAACGGCTTATTTGCAAAAATTACGGTTGACATTATCTTGAAGCAAGCATATAATGTTAGCTGTCTAACGTTTTTTGCAAAGAACGATACCAAAAAGGAGAAGTTATGAACAAAAACAGCGCAGTTGAAAGTAATACGGAGTTAAACGAGCTGATACTGTTTAAAATAAAATGTTTGTCCAACCTGCTCAAACGGCAAATAGCAAAACAGGAATGTTGTGGGCAAGAGGTGGAAGAATTTTCGCAAATGCAAGGGTGCATATTAGGTTACGTGGAAGCTCACGGCGAAGTGTTTCAGCGAGAGTTGGAAAAACATTTTAATATGCGTCGCAGTACCGTCACTAAAGCGTTGCAAAATTTAGAAAAAAACGGATACGTCACGCGTCAATCCGTATCAAGCGACGCTCGGCTCAAAAAAATAGCGCTTACGCGAAAAGCCAAAGCAATCAACGACCAAGTGCGCCAAAGGATAGCGCATACGGAAAGCGTTTTGCGTAAAGGTTTAAGCGAGAAGCAAATACGCGTGTTTTTTGAAGTGGCGGAAATTATCTCCAAAAATTTAAAAGCGTAGGAGAAGGAAGAGGAAAAATGTTAAAGTTGTTAAGACGATTAAATCTCAAAGAGTGGCTATTGATATTTTTGGACGTTATATTTATTGCGGTAGGCTCTTTGTTGGAGTTAAAAATACCTGATTACACAAAGGAAATCACAATGCTCGTCCAAAACGTAAATGCAGGGGTGGAGGTTTCGCAAGTTTGGCAAACGGGTGGCAAGATGATAATTTGCGCGCTTGGTAGCGTGGTAGCTTCGCTTTGCGCGGGTTTTTGTTCTGCCCTTGTGGCTGCAAGTTTCAGCAAAAATTTGCGTCGTAGTTTGTTTGTAAAAGTTCAGTCCTTCGGCAAGGAGGAAATAAACAATTTTTCTACCTCCAGCCTTATTACGAGGAGCATAAACGACGTTACGCAGGTATCTATGCTTATTGCAATGGGATTGCACGCGTTGATAAAACCACCCTTTATGCTTTCTATTGCAATAATAAACATTTCGCAAAAAAACGTTTGGCAATGGTCTGTAGCAACGGCGGGCGCAGGATTGTCTATGATAATCTTGCTGGTCCTGATAATAGGTATTGCTACACCGCGCTTTAAAAAGATGCAAAAGCTTATTGACGACTTAAACCGCGATATGAGAGAAAATCTCACAGGTTTAAAGGTTGTAAGAGCCTACAACGCCGAGGGATTTCAAGAGCAAAAGTTTGAAAAAAGCAACGAAGCCTTGACGAGCAATCATCTCGTTGCGGTAAGGACTATGGCGTTTATGAACCCCGTGATGAATATCGTCAACAACGGATTGACGCTATCCGTCTATTGGTTGGGTATAGGCATAATTTCTGCCGCGGATATGGCGGACAAGGCAAGTTTGCTCGGAGATATGATTACTTTTAGTAGTTATGCAAGTCACGTGGTAATGTCCTTTATGGTCTTGGCTTTTGTCTTTATGATGTTGCCGAGAGCAATTGTTTCTACTCGCAGAATCAACGAAGTGCTCGATACAAAAACTTCAATAAAGTCAGGCACGGTTAAGCAAGGCGCAACCGACCAAGACGGTAATTTTATTAAAGGCGTGGTAGAGTTTAAAAACGTCAGTTTTAAATACCCCGACGCAGAGGATTACATTCTTCACGACGTAAGTTTTGTAGCAAACACAGGCGAAACGGTGGCGTTTATCGGCAGTACAGGCAGTGGCAAAAGCACGCTAATCAATCTTGTGCCTCGGTTTTTTGACGCGACTGAAGGACAAGTGCTTATCGACGGCGTGGACGTCAAAGACTATGAAACTCAAGCGCTAAACAACAAGTTGAGTTACGTTCGTCAGCGCGCGGTACTTTTTAGCGGTACGGTTGCTGAAAACATTGCCTACGGTCAAAAGGACGGACCGCCTCCTACGAGGGAAGAAATTGTCAAGGCGGCTCAAGTTGCGCAGTGCGAAGAGTTTATTGAAAAAATGCCCAATAAGTACGACGAGCACATTGCTCAAGGTGGCGCAAACGTAAGCGGTGGACAAAAACAGCGTTTGTCTATTGCGCGGGCAGTAGCGCGAAATCCCGAAATTTATATATTTGACGACAGCTTTAGCGCGCTTGACTTCAAAACGGACAAATTAGTGAGACAGTCTCTTAAAGAGCACGCAAAAGGAGCAACGGTGCTTATAGTTGCTCAGAGAATAGGCACCATACGCGACGCTGACAAAATCGTAGTTTTGCAAGACGGTCGAGTGGTTGGTATGGGCGTACACTCGGAGCTTATAAAAAATTGCGAGGTCTATAAGGAAATAGCTTTATCACAACTTGCAAAGGAGGAAATAGGACTATGACGGACTACAAACGTGATTTTCAAAAACAAGAGTTTCGCCAACCTGCTCCGCCAATGCGTGGTCCGGGTGGGCGTGGCGCAACAAACGTGGTAGAAAAACCCAAAAACTTCAAAAAAGCTATGGGGTGCTTGTTGGGGTTTGCTAAAGAATATATGGGTTGGTTTGTATTTGCAATAATTTTGGCGATATTGAGCGTAATAGCGTTGGTACTTGGGCCAAACCAGCTCAATCAAATTACCACCGTTATAGAGCAAGGCGCAAAAACGGGCGTAATGGATACTCAAAAAGCCGTAAACTTGTGCGTAATTTTAATGAGTTTATACGTTGGCAGTTGTATTTTGCACGTTGTTCAAGAGTGGATACTTTCAACCTTGTCTCAAAAGGTGACCAAAAAATTGCGTACGGGTATTGACCAAAAAATAAACCGTTTGCCTTTGAGTTATTTTGACAATACTACTTTCGGCGACGTATTGGCAAGGGTTACGAGCGACGTTGATACTATAGGGCAGGCGTTGCACAACAGTCTTGCCGTGTTTGTCAGACAAAGCATATTTTTGTTGGGCGCGGTTGTGATGATGTTTGTGACTAATTTTGTTATGGCGTCAAGCGCAATAGGTAGTACGCTTATCGGCGTAGTGGTCGTATTGGTGGTGCTAAAAGTTTCGCAAAAACACTTTAGAGTTCAGCAAAAAAATCTCGGCGCAATAAACGGCAGGATAGAAGAAATTTATTCCGCGCACGACGTGGTTAAAGTTTACAACGGTACGGCGCGCGAGGTAGAATTGTTTGACGAAATAAATTCAAGGTTGTATAATTCTGCTTGGAAGAGCCAATTTTTGAGTGGCGTTATGCAACCGGTAATGGGTTTTGTGGGTAACTTCGGCTACGTCGTAGTGTGCGTAGTGGGTGGCGCGCTTGCAATTAGGGGCGACATAGGTTTGGGCGTAATAGTTTCCTTTTTGATTTACGTTAGGACGTTTACCAACCCTCTTTCGCAAATAGCGCAGTCCATTACGAGTTTTCAGTCTATGGCGGCAGCGGGAGAACGAGTGTTTGAGTTTTTAAACGAAAAGGAAATGCAACCAGACAATCCCAAGGCGCAATTAGAAAGGGTAAAGGGCGACGTAAGGTTTAATCACGTTGTTTTTGGATATAACCCCGACAAAATCATCATCAAAGATTTTTGCGCCGATATAAAGGCAGGGCAAAAAGTTGCAATAGTAGGTCCTACGGGCGCAGGCAAAACCACCTTGGTAAACTTGCTTATGCGGTTTTACGAGCTAAACAGCGGTAGCATTACGGTAGACGGCGTTGACTTGACCGATCTGTCGAGAGAAAATATTCACGACCTATTCGGTATGGTTTTGCAGGATACTTGGATTTTTGAAGGTACGATTTTTGACAACGTAAGATATAGTAAGACGGAAGCGCCGGAAGAAGACGTAATCAACGCTTGCAAAGCGGTTGGATTGCATCACTTTATCAAAACGCTTCCAAACGGATATAATACCGTTTTAGACGAAAAGTCCGGTTTATCGGCAGGGCAAAAACAACTTTTGACTATTGCAAGGGCAATGGTTGAGGACGCGCCCATTATCATTTTGGATGAGGCGACGAGTAGCGTCGACACCCGTACGGAAGTCATTATTCAGCGCGCAATGGATACGCTGACGGAAAAAAGAACTTCTTTTATTATCGCTCACCGCTTGTCAACAATCAAAAATGCTGATATTATTTTTGTGTTGAAGGATGGCGATATAGTAGAGCAGGGCAATCATCAACAATTGTTGCAGAAAAACGGTTTTTACGCTGAACTTTATAACAGTCAGTTTCAGGACTGATTGACAAAACGTAAATATAAAAACACAAGGAGATAAATTTATGAGTGATTGTAATCACGACTGCGCAAATTGCAGTAGCAAGTGCGAAAACGAAATAACCTTTGACCAACCTCACAAGGGTAGCAAAATAAAAAAGGTCATAGGCGTAGTAAGCGGTAAAGGTGGCGTAGGAAAATCTCTCGTCACCGCTCTTTTGGCAAGCAAGTTTAGTAGGCTCGGACACTCCGTCGGCGTATTGGACGCCGATATTACAGGGCCAAGCGTACCCAAAATGTTTGGCGTAAACGGCAAGGCTTTCGGCAACGACCAAGGCTTTTTCCCGCTGGAAAGTCGCAACGGCGTAAAGGTTATGTCCTCAAACCTTTTGTTGGACACCCAAACAGACCCCGTTATTTGGCGTGGTCCCGTTATTGCCGGATTGGTAAGGCAATTTTGGACGGACTGCGTATGGGGCGAAGTAGACTATATGTTTGTGGATATGCCACCGGGCACGGGCGACGTTCCGCTGACTGTGTTTCAAAGCATAAAGCTCGACGGAATAATTATCGTGTCGTCACCGCAAGAACTTGTTGGTATGATAGTACAAAAAGCCGTCAAAATGGCAGAAATGATGAATATAAAGGTGCTTGGTATAGTAGAAAACTTTGCCTTTGCAAAATGCCCCAATTGTAGCGAAAGGTTTTATCCTTTTGGTACGGGCAAGACGGAAGAAGTTGCAAGTCAATATAATATTCCCTTTTTGGGCAAACTTCCAATCCGCCCCGACGTTGCGCAAAAGATTGACGCGGGCGACGTAGAAGTAGTTGTTATGGAAGAAATCGACGTTGCCGTGGACGCTATACTAAAAGCATAGTCCCACAAAAAGTTAACGTACTCATAGGACAAGTAAAAATTAATATCATCAACAAAAAGCGAGCAATTTGCTCGCTTTTTTTGTCGAACTTTTTCGTTGCTCGGCATAAACTATAAATATATTGCAAGGAGGTATCAGCGTTTGAGGGTGGAAAAATTCGAGAGTTTGCAAAACGTCTTTTTGTTGACGGATTACGTTTGCGGAGCGGATTACCCGTCGCTTGCAAGGCGGTTGTGTTCGCCAAAGTCAGGGTTGGGCGCGGACGGATTGATTGCCGTGCAAAATGCAAGAGACCTTCCTAAAATGTTTTTTTTTAACGCCGACGGGAGCAGGGCTTTTACCTGCGGCAACGGACTTAGGTGCGTGGCGTGTTTGTCTGTGTCAAGGGGACAAAAAAGCAGGCGGTTTTTTATTCAAACGGAGGACGGCGCAAAGGAAGTATCAGTCAAGAGCAAAAAGCCTTTTGTGGCAAAGGTGTTGCTTGGCAAATCCGAGTTTTTTGCGGGGCAAGTCAAAACGGAGGTGCCTATTCTTTCAAAAATACAAGTGGACGGCAAAAACGTATTTTTGTTTAAAACAAAGCTTGGCGTACCGCACGCAGTTTTGATAGATCAAAACGAATTGTTGGATTTTGCTCCAAAAATATCCGCGCACAAATTTTTTTCGGATGGAACAAACGTGGATTTCGTGACGGTAAAGAGTCCGAGCGAAATTTACGTCAAAACCTTTGAGCGTGGAGTCGGGTGGACGTTATCTTGCGGTACGGGTGGTGGGGCGAGCGTTGCGGTATGTTTTGCAACCAAGCGTTGTCTTGGGCGAGTAAAAGTAGAGTATGACGGCGGTACGGCAAGCGTTTCCGTCGAAGAGGACGGGGTATTTGCAACTGCTCAAGCAAACAAGGTTTTTTGCGGAGAATTTGATCTTGTCGGAGGTGGCGATTATTAACGAAATTAATGAAGGTCTTGTCAAAAAAATACCAAAAGGCAGTATCGTAGCGTTGGTTACGCCCTTTGACAAGTACGGAAAGGTAGATTGTAAAAAAATAAAACAGCTTGTCGGTTGGCACGAGCAAAACGGCACTGCGGGCATAGTGGTTTTTGGCACCACTGGCGAAAGTCCGACCTTGACGCGCAAGGAAAAGCTTCTTGTTTTGGAAACGTGTTTGTCTGCGGTAAAAAATGACACTTTCGTTTTTGCTGGGAGTGGGAGCAACGATACTTTTAAAGCGGTGGAAGACACTCGCGAGTACGGGCGTTTGGGCGCGGACGGGTTGCTGGTGGTGTCGCCGTATTACAACAAAACCAACGACGACGGGATGTTGAAACATTTTTTGGCAGTGGCGGAAGCGTCCGTCAAGCCAATCGTGTTGTACAACGTGCCGAGTAGAACGGGGTGTTGTATTTCAACGTCGGTTTTAGACAAACTCAGTAAACACGAAAACGTAGTAGGTATAAAGGAAGCAAGCGGAAACGTTGCCTACGCGAGCAAGGTTGCAACTTTTGTAAAGGAAAATTTTGCCTTGTATTGTGGCAACGACGATATTATTTTGCCGTACTTGTCGCTTGGCGCAAGAGGGGTGATTTCCGTATGGGCAAACGTAATGCCGTCGGTGGTGGCAGAGCTTGTAAAAAGTTGGTTTTTGGGCAAAGTCAACAAGGCAAAAAAAATACAACTGCATTATCTTGAGTTTATCGACCTTTTGTTTTGTCAACCCAATCCCATCCCCGTAAAGGCCGTGTTGAATATTTTGGGGTTTGGCGTAGGATTACCGCGTTTGCCTTTGGGGCAGCTGACAAAAAAAGAAAAACAGCGTTTAAAGCAAGCGCTCGTGGAGTTGGGAGAGATTAAATGAAGATTTTGATTTCCGGCGACGGAGCTATGGGGCAAAGCGTCTTTGAGACGGCAAAGCAAATGCAAATTGAAGTAATAGGACAGGTCGGGCAAAACTTGTCGGGTAGTCTTAATTCGGCTTTTTGCGTATCGGATTTGCCTAATTGCGTGGTGGATTTTTCCTGCTGTGAGTTGTTGGCGGATACCGTTGAGTTTTGCAAACACAACAGTATTCCGTTAGTTACGGGTACAACAAATTTGAACCAAAAAACGCAAAAAAGCATACAAGAACTTGCTTTGCACGTCGCTGTTTGCCAAAGTAGCAATTTTAGCGTTGGGGTTTTGATTCTCAAAAGACTGCTTGACGTTGCTTTGGGCGGGCTGAAAGATTTTGATTTTGATATAGAATTTACGGAAAAACATCACTCAAAAAAATCCGACAGTCCGAGCGGTACGGCAAAAGACCTTTTGGCTAAAATCGTAAGTGCAAAAAAAGACGCGCGATTGGTTTTTGACAGACGCGATGGCGCAGTTCGCGACAAAAATGACGTAGGAGTGTCCTGCGTGCGTGGCGGAAGCGTTGTCGGAATTCACGAAATTGAGTTTTTTGGCGAGGGAGAAAGTGTTTTGTTGAGACACACCGCGCAAAATAAAAGCATTTTTGCATCAGGGGCTTTGAGCGTTGCAAAAAAATTGTGTCTTTTACCCAAAGGTTTTTACGGTTTTGAGTATTTTGTAAAGGAGAATTGGCAAAATGGAACAAATTGATACTAAAAACCTTGCTCTTTACGTTTCAACATGCCCAAAAAAAACACAGACAAAGGCGTATTTGAGTTTTGACGGGCAAATTGCGTTTAAAAACTGCGCGGTTTTTGGAAACAACGACCTTACGGTAGTATTTGGCGACAAAAGAGATATAATGAACGCTTTGAGCAAGCACAAAAAGCAGTTAAAAAGCTGTTATTTTGAGTATTTGTGCGCAAACAGCGGTGTTGCTTTGTCTGACGTGTCGGAGATTGACGCGCGCATAGAGCCGTACGCCGTAGTGCGTGAAAAAACCGAAATAGGCAAAAACGCCGTAATAATGATGGGCGCGGTAATCAATATCGGCGCAAAAATAGGCGAAAAAACAATGATTGATATGAACGCCGTCGTCGGTAGCAACGCGCAAATAGGCAAAAACTGTCACGTTGGAGCAGGGGCTGTGGTGGCAGGAGTATTAGAGCCGGTTGGCGCAACCCCCGTAGTGATAGAAGATTTTGTGACTTTGGGCGCAAATTCCGTCGTACTCGAAGGCGTAAGAGTAGGTCATCACGCGGTAATAGGCGCAGGAGCGGTAGTCACAAAAGATATTCCGCCTTTTGCCGTTGCGGTGGGGTGTCCTGCCGTTGTCAAAAAGTTTTGCGACGAAAAAACGAAAGACAAAACTAAAATGGACGACAAGTTGAGATAAGGTGGGTTTTTATGACAAAAATTGCAATAGTCGGCGCAACGGGGTTAGTGGGTAGAGCCGTTATTGAGGACGTCGAAAGGTTAAATTTGCCTTATTGCGACGCCGTATTATTGGCGACGGAAAAAAGTCAGGGCAAAAAGCTGACGTTGCGCCAAAAGGAATACGCGGTAAAAAAACTTACGGAAGAAAGTTTTGATGGCGTAAATATCGCGCTGTTTTGCGCAGGGAGTGAAGTCAGCAAAAAATACGCTCCGATTGCCGTCAAAAAGGGCGTGACGGTGGTGGACAACAGCAGTTTTTTTCGTATGCAAAAGGACGTGCCCTTGGTTGCGTCGGAAATTAATTTTGACGACGTAAAGGATAGTAAGCTTATTGCAAATCCAAATTGCAGTACCTTGACTGCGATTTTTGCCTTAAACGCATTAAAGCCGTTTGGGCTTAAGAGCGTGAGATACACGACCTTTCAATCGGCAAGCGGTGCGGGCAAAAGCGGTCTCGACGATTTGGAGCGAACTCGACGTGGCGATAAGCGTCAGTTTTTTTGCGCGGACGTCAGCAAAAACGTCATTGCTAAAATAGGCGAGTTTTTGCCAAACGGGTACACGCAAGAAGAAGAAAAAATGCAAAAAGAAACGCAAAAAATTTTGCATTTGCCTAATTTAATGGTATCGGCAACCTGCGTAAGAGTGCCCGTTTTTTATTGCCACGCAGTATCGGTCAGCGTAGAGTTGGAGCGCAAGTTTGATTTAAAGGATATAAAGGTAGCTTTAAAGAGAGCGCAAAACGTGGTTTTGACGGACGAAGATAATTTTGAAAATTTTCCGTTGGCGGACAATGCTACAAAAAGCGAAAAAACTTTCGTGGGGCGCGTCAGGTACGATTCGGCAAGCTCAAACGGCGTAGTGTTTTTTTGTGTGGCGGACAATTTGTATTTGGGCGCGTCTTCTAACGCTGTAAAAATTGCAAAACAAATTTTGGGGCGCAAAAATGAAAAAATTAGCTGAAGGTTGCCGAAAGTATTTGTCCTTTGTAAGGCAAAAATTGCATTTTTTCGCGGAAACGCAGTGGCAAGAGACTTTTACGCGCAAAACCATACTTGAGTTGTCAAAGGACTTTTGTTGCAAAATTTACGCGTCGGAGTTTTGCGTGGTTTTATTTTTTGATTTTGGATGCAAATTTACGACGGCACTACGGGCGGAGCAGGACGCATTGCCGATAGAGGAAAAAACCGATCTTAGCTTTGCTTGTACTCAAAACAATATGCACGCTTGCGGTCACGACGGTCACATGGCAATTGCTTTGGGCTTGGCAAAGGTTTTGTCCGACGCAATAAAAAATAGCGGACAAAAAAATCCGTTTGGGCTCAAAAAAAACTTGGCGGTGCTTTTTGAGCCAGCAGAAGAGGGTTTTGGTGGCGCGCAACGCCTTTTGTCGGAAGAATTTGTAAAGGACAAAAATATAAACAGCGCTTTTGCTTTGCATCTTTTTCCGTCGTTGCCCAAAAACAAAATTTTTTGCAAGACGGGGGAAATTTGCGCAGGTTCAAGAGAAGTTGACGTGACTTTTTTTGGCAAAAAAGCGCATGTTGCAAAGGCAAAAGACGGAAAGGACGCTTTGTATACGGCAAGCAAATTTTTGTGTCAAAGCCAAGAGCAACTTGACGGACTTGACGGTTTTTTGCGGTTTGGGGCGCTGACGGGCGGTTGCGCGCGAAACGTTGTGTGTGATAAGGCTGTTTTAAAGGGTACAATGCGATTTTTTGACAAAAAAACTGCCGACACGTTGGCTGACAGCGCAAAACAAATCTTGTTTGAGTTAAAAAAGCAAACGGGCGTTGATTTTACGTTTTGCGACGGCAAAGAGACTCCGCCCGTGATAAATGACCAAATCTTGGTAGAAATTGCAAAAAACTGTTTTGAAATTTTGCCCGCGCCAAAAAGTTTGATTTGTGACGACTTTGGCGTGTTTGCTACCAAAATGCCAGTTGCGTACTTTTTGTTGGGTACGGGCGACGGCGCAAGTCTGCACTCCGATACTTTTGATTTTGACGAAAGCGCCTTGGTGACGGGCTTGGAATTTTGTCTTTGCTTTTTGGGTGCTTTAAAATAAAAATCATTAAAAAATCCCCCAAGTCCAACGGTTTGGGGGATAAGTTGTTGATTGAAAAATTTAAATATGAATTGTCGTACGAAATGGATTGAATGACGTTTTTGTTGCCCGTTTTTGTTTGTCCATCTCAGAGTGACAATTTGCACTGTCATACTGAACGGAGTGAAGTATCCCAAGATTGTAAGGGATTCTTCGACTGCCCGTCTTTATTTGTCCGTCTCAGAATGACGTTTTTGTTGTCCGTCTTTGTTTGTCCATCTCAGAATGACAAAGGGTTTTTTAGGCCTTGTTGGTGTTGTACACGCGTTGAGAGTGAGCTTTTGTTATGCGTTCTAGCTGATTTTCCGCGCGGATTTTTAGGATAACGGTTTGAATAATACGTTCTATCTCGCTACCTTCGGAATAATCTGCCGGCACAAAAAAGTTTACCCTGTCGTCTTCTACCAAATACTGATTGCCTACGTTTGGTTTGTATACTCCTATGCTGTGTCCGCCGTTTTGGCGAGTAAGTTTCATCATTGGCACGTCCGTCAGTCCGTCTCCGATAAAAATCATATTGGAGAAAGAAACGTGTTTTTCTTCTTCCGGCATAAGTCCGTTAAGTTTGTCGTGTTCGCTCACGTCAAACACGCCCTTGTGTATTCGGTACAAAAATTGAACTTTGCTGGTGTAGTTGACGGATATTGACGGCCAAACGGGGATACCGTTGCGGTCGTAAATATAGTCGCAGGCGTAAATTTCCTTAAAATATTTGCCGATAGAAGTGCCCTCGATAATGGGTTTTAGACCGCTACTAATAATAAAGTGCTCGACTTCTACGTTGTTTTTTTGAGCAAAGGCGTTTATGCGGTCAAACCAAGTGTCTACGCCTTTATAGAACTCTACCTTTTTGCCACCCTTAAAAAGGTTTTGGCGGGAGCAAAGGTCGGTGCCGATAGATTTTTGCATCATCATAAACATCACGGCAAGGATACCGTCCATTTTTTGTTTTTTTGCAAAGGCGTTTGCTTGCGCCCAAAAATCCTTGGGTTCCATACCGATTTTGGGCAAAAAGTCAAACTCTTGCATATCTTTGGTGGACAAGGTGTTGTCAAAGTCGTACATAATGGCTACGATTGTTTTGTCGTTGTTGTTTGTCATAAAAAACCTCTTTAAAGTATTTTAGCATACAATCGTTGCTTTTTCAACTGTTTTTTCGTATTAATAGTTTGCGCGTTGAGCTAATAGGGCAAAAAGGCAAAAAAATAGAAAATTTTGCAGGAAAAACGGTTGACAACTGCTTTGGGTTGTGAAAAGATATAAAAGTAAAGTCACGTCAATTGATAGGAGTGATTTATGGATAACAAAATCAAAAAAGTTATGTTTTTTCGTACCGATTGCATTGATCCGTACAAAAACATAGCTATGGAATACCGCCTTGTGCAGGCTTGTCCTAACGACGCCGTAGTGGTATTCGTGTGGCAAAACGACCATTCGGTTATTATAGGCAAAAACCAAAACGCTTTTAGCGAAGTAAACGTTTCTACGCTCCTTGCCGACGGAGGCAAGCTCGTGCGTAGGTTTACCGGTGGCGGGGCGGTTTATCACGACATAAAAAATCTTAATTTTTCCTTTATTGCGCCAAAAGGCGTTGCCGACGTAAAGCAAAATTTTAAAGTTGTTACCAATGCTTTAAAAAAATTTGGCATCAACGCGGAAATATCCGGGCGTAACGATTTGACGGTGGACGGAAGAAAGTTTAGCGGAAACGCCTTTTTAAACGAGCAAAAAAACAGTCTGCACCACGGCACTATATTGATAGACACAAACGTAGACAAAATGCAAAAATATCTCAACGTTTCGGAGGACAAGTTGCGTTCTAAGGGCGTAAAAAGCGTTTCAAGCCGAGTTGTTAACTTGTCGACTATTTGCCCGACCATTACAGCCTCCGCTGTGGCGGAAAGTTTGTGTGAAGTTTGTAGTGAAGTTTACGGCGCAAAACGCGTGGACGCAACCCTTGATCAATTGCCTTGGGCGGGTGAGTCCGACACGGAAAAAACCTTGCGCAGTAACGAGTGGATTTTCGGCAGAATAGTAGACGAAAGTTTTTGTACCGCGCGCAATCGTTTTGACTGGGGTGACGTAGAAGTGGCGTATGTTTTTGACGGAAACAAAATTAAGGACTTGCTCGTTTTTAGCGATTGTTTGGATACCGATATTTGTTTGCTTGCGACTAAAACTTTAGTAGGAAAAACTCTTGACGAGGCAAAAAGTCTTGCTTTAAGCGACGACCGACTCAAAGATATTACGTCGCTTTTGGAGTAAGGTAAAATAAATAAAATATAAAAAATAAAATACAACAAAAAAGAGGTAAAAAATATGGTTTATCAATATGACCTTTTGATTTTGGGTGGCGGTCCTGCAGGATATTCCGCGGCGATCAGGGCGTCTCAAAACGGACAAAAAGTTGCTCTCGTTGAGCAAAGCAAAGTGGGTGGCACCTGTTTAAATCGCGGTTGCATACCGACCAAAGCGCTTTTGCACAGCGCGGAAGTGCTCCACTCGGCAAAACAGGCTGAAGAATACGGTGTTTTGACGCAAAACGTAAGTTTTGATTTGAACAAAATTTACGAAAGACGCGACGCCGTCGTAACAAAGCTTCGTACCGGTGTAGAAAAGTTGTTGTCGGCGCGTAAGGTTGTGCTTTTTGACGGGCAAGCTGTTTTTGTCGACGCTCATACGGTAAAAGTGGGCGAACAAACCGTCAGCGCGGACAAAATAATCATTGCCACGGGTAGCGTGCCAGCAACTCTCCGTATCGAAGGTATGGAGTTGTGCAAAAACAGTGACTTTTTGCTCGAAGGTACAAACGAAATTCCCGAAAGAGTGGTTATCGTCGGCGGTGGCGTAATAGGCGTAGAGTTTGCCGAGTTTTTATTGGCGTTGGGCAAAAAGGTAAATATCGTGGAGTATATGGATAGGATTTTGCCTACCGTAGACAGAGACGTAAGTCTTCAACACGCCCTTGCTCTTAAAAAGAAAGGCGCAATCATTAATCTCGGCGCGGGAGTAAGCAAGGTATCAAAGACGGAAACGGGTTATGAAGTATTGTTTACTGACAAAAAAGGCGAGCAACGCATTGAAACGGATTTGGTAATAGTTAGCACCGGTAGGCGCGCAAACATAGCGGGGCTCAACGCCGAAAGTATCGGCATAGAGACCGAACGCGGTTGTATCAAGGTAGACGGCAATTATCGTACTTCCGTGCAAAATATATACGCGGTAGGCGACTGCATAGGTGGTATTCAGTTGGCTCACTTTGCGGCGTCGCAGGGCGAATACGTTGCCGACCTTTTGACGGGCAACAAAAACCATACCAATCTTTCCGTAGTGCCGAGCTGTATTTATACCACTCCGGAAATAGCTTGCGTAGGTATGACGCAGGCTCAAGCGACGGAAGCCGGTATGGAAGTAGAAGTTGGCAAATTTCCTATGGGGGCAAACGGCAAGAGCCTTATCGTCGGTCAAGACAGGGGCTTTGCAAAAACGGTGTTTGAAAAATCCACGGGCAAATTGTTGGGCGCGGTATTGTATTGCGACAGAGCAACGGATATAATCGGTCAGTTGGTACTTGCCGTTTCAAACGGTATGACGAGAGATATGTTGGAGCGCGCAATCCATCCGCATCCGACGGTGGAAGAAAGCGTCGGCGAAAGTGTAATGGCGAGCGTGGGCAAGGCAATTCATACTCTTTGATAACGCAAAAAACCAAAAAAATTTTACAAAACTCAATTAAGTAATAAAAATTGCAAAAAAAGTACAAAAATGTTTAAAAACAATTGTACTTTTTTTTTTGCTTTGTTATAATAAATAACTGTAAACAAAATTTATTTACTAAAACAAAAATACAAAAATTTTGTTAAGGAGATTTTTTATGGCAAAGAGAACACCTCTATATGAAAATCACGTTGCCCACGGCGGAAAGATGGTGGAGTTCGGCGGTTTTGAATTGCCGATTCAGTATCAGGACGGTCTTATTACGGAGCATATGGCAGTCCGTACAAAATGCGGTTTGTTTGACGTTTCGCACATGGGCGAGTTTGAAATCAAGGGCGCAGGCGCAACGGAAACAATTCAATTGTTGATGTCCAACGATATTTCAGATATGGCTGACGGACAAATCCGTTACACAATGATGTTGAACGAAAAGGGCGGACAGGTTGACGATTTGTTGGTTTACCGTTTTAACGAAAACTACTATTATCTCGTTGTAAACGCAGGCAATTGCGAAAAGGACGCAAAATGGGTAGAAAGTCACATGCTCCCCAACGCAACCTTTAAAAACCTTTCCGAAACGGTAGGTCAGGTTGCATTGCAAGGTCCTCTTGCCGAAAAAATATTGCTCAAGTTGATTCCTGCAGAGGCTATTCCGCAAAAGTATTACACCTTTGTACAAAACAACGCCTTGATGGGTATCAATTGTATAATCAGTCGTACCGGCTACACTGGCGAAGACGGTTTTGAAATTTATTCCCCTGCGGAAAAAATCGGCGAAATCTTTGAAAAGTTGTTGGAGGTCGGTAAGGAAGACGGACTTATTCCGTGCGGTCTCGGCGCTCGCGACACTTTGCGTTTTGAAGCAAGTATGCCGTTGTACGGACACGAATTGGGCGAAGACTTTTTGGCGACGGAAGTTGGATTGAATATTTTTGTCAAAATGGACAAACCCAACTTTATCGGAAAGCAAGCTTTAATAGACAACCCCGCGCAGTTTAAGCGCAAAGGCGTGGAGATTTTGGATAAGGGTATCGCAAGAGAAGGTTGCGACGTTTACGATCTTGAAGGCAACCTTATCGGAAAGGTTACCACGGGTACAATGAGTCCCTACTTCAAAAAGGCTATTGCTATGGTACGTATTCCAAAGAGTTACGTCGAGGACGAAATGTATATAGACGTAAGAGGCAAAAAGCTAAAAGCAAAAGTGGTAAAAATGCCTTTCTACAAAAAAGGCTAAAGGTTAGTTGTAGCAATTTTTGATTGTAGGTTACAAAAGAATACTAACAAAAAGTCGGTCGGGGGATAAATATGAAGGTATTAAAAAAAATAGGCAAGTTTATATTGCTAATGTTTGAATGCATATTTTATTTGATAGGCGTACTTTTTGCAATTGATATTTTTTTGGATTTGACTAGTAAAAAGTAGTCAAATAATTAATAAAATTAAATTCTTTTTAGGAGAACAAAAATATGGAAAATTACAAATTCAGTAAATCCCACGAATGGGTAAAAGAAGAAGGCAACAACGTTGTTAAAATAGGTTTGAGCGATTACGCGCAAAGCGAATTGGGCGATATCGTTTACGTAAACCTCCCCGAAGTAGGCGCAAAGGTAGAAATGGGTACTGCTTTTACAGACGTAGAATCCGTCAAGGCTGTTAGTGAAGTTTTTTCTCCCGTAACGGGCACTATTACGGCTATTAACGAAGAATTGACCGATTCGCCGGAACTCATTAACAACGCTCCGTACGACGCATGGATTATAGAGGTAGAAGTTTCCGAAGCTGAAGAATTGATGACGGAAGAACAATACGCGGAATTCTGCAAACAATAAAAAAACAAAAATTATAAATGGGGCGGAATTTTTCTGCCCCTTGTTATTGAAACAAAAAAGTTTTACAAACAAACAAGGAGAATTATGAGCAAATATACACCTCATTCGGACAAAGACGTGTTGGAAATGCTGTCGGCGGTAGGAGTAAAATCTCTTGACGATTTGTACGCCGACGCTCCCAAAAGTCTTGTTTTAGACAAACTCGACATACCCGCAGGCAAAAGCCAAATGGCGGTAGAAAAAAACTTTGAAAAAATGGCGTCTCAAAATACCGTTTTTGAAACGATTTTGAGAGGTTGTGGCGCATACGACCATTACGTTCCCGCAACGGTTACTTCTTTAGTAAACAGAAGCGAATTTTTGACGGCGTATACTCCGTATCAGCCGGAAATTTCGCAAGGTATTTTGCAGTCCATTTTTGAATATCAAAGCCTTATGTGCGCTCTTACCGGTATGGACGTATCCAACGCTAGCGTTTACGACGTAGGTACGGCGGCGGGCGAAGCTATTATTATGTGCGCGGAGCGCAAATCCAAAGCAATAGTGGTAGGCGCAGTCAATCCGCAAACGGTTGCCGTTGCAAAGACTTATTGTTCGGCAGGCAACAAAACTATCGTAGAAGTATCTCCCGACGCAAACGGGCTTGTAGACCTTAAGGCGCTGGAAGAAGCTATCGACGACAACACGGCTTGCGTTATTGCTCAATGCCCCAACTATTTTGGTCTTGTAGAAGATATGGCAAAAATAGCTGAAACGGCTCATGCAAAAGGCGCAAAGTTCATTTACGTATTCAATCCTATTTCCGCAACGGTATTAAAAACACCAAAAGAGTGTGGCGCGGATATAGCCATAGGAGAAGGACAGCCCTTGGGTATGCCGTTGAGTTACGGCGGAGCGTATTTGGGGATACTCACTTGCGACTCCAAAATGAGCAGACGTATGCCGGGTAGAGTGGTTGGTCAAACGGTTGACAAAAACGGAAAAACGGCTTACGTTTTGACGTTGCAAGCAAGAGAACAACACATTAGGCGCGAAAAAGCCTTGTCAAGTATATGCAGTAATCAAGCTTTGTGCGCGACGACGGCGGTAATTTATCTTGCGTTGATGGGCAAAACGGGTATGCAACAGGTTGCGGAAGCTTGCGTTGACAACGCTCACTATCTTGCAAGCCAGTTGACTGCAATAGACGGAATCAAGTTGAAATATGACGGAGAGTTTTTCCACGAGTTTACTTTGCAAACCGACAAATACACTCCCGCAATGGAAAAGAAGTTGGCAAAAATAGGCGTTTTGGGTGGATTGAGACTCAACAAAACGGACAGTATCTGGTGCGTGACGGAAAAGGCCACCAAACAAGCAATGGACGAAGTCGTCAGGATTTTCAGGGAGGGCAAATAATATGTTGATTTTTGAAAAATCTATGGCGGGACGTACCGCTATTACGTTGGACAAAACCGACGTTCCTCATTACGAACTTAAAGTACAAAAGAGAGAAACTCCCGCGTGTTTGCCGGAAGTTTCCGAAATAGACGTTGTTCGTCATTACACGGCGTTGTCCAAAAAGGCTCACGGCGTAGACGACGGATTTTATCCTTTGGGCAGTTGTACAATGAAGTACAATCCGCGCCTCAACGAAAAAGTTGCGTCTTTGGGCGGATTTGTTGGTGTTCACCCACTTCAAGACGCAAGTACGGTAAAAGGCTGTACGGAACTTATGGATATGCTGACGGATAGACTTTGCGCTATTACCGGTATGGACGCAATGACTTTGCAACCCGCAGCAGGCGCGCACGGTGAGTTTACGGGAATTATGCTTATAAAAGCCTATCACGAAGACAGAAAAGACTTTAAGCGTACCAAGATTATAGTGCCTGACAGCGCGCACGGCACAAACCCTGCCAGCGCTCATATGTGCGGATACGAAATAGTAAGCGTACCGAGCAACGCCGAAGGCGGAGTAGATATCGAGGCTTTAAAACAGGTTGTCGGTCCGGATACGGCAGGTCTTATGCTTACAAACCCAAATACTCTCGGTTTGTTTGACAAAAATATTTTAGAAATAACCGAAATCGTCCACAAGGCGGGCGGATTGTGCTACTATGACGGCGCAAATCTCAACGCTATAATGGGCGTAGTGCGTCCCGGAGATATGGGTTTTGACGTAATGCACCTCAATATTCACAAAACCTTTTCAACACCTCACGGTGGCGGTGGACCCGGGGCAGGTCCCGTAGGATGCAAAAAAATACTTGCCAACTATTTGCCCGTACCCGTATACGGCGCAAAGCCTGCAGGATACAACCCCAAAAAGAGTATCGGCAAAGTCAAGACTTTTTACGGAAACTTTTCGGTTTTGGTAAAGGGCGCGGCGTATATCGACACTCTCGGCGCGGAAGGTATTAAGGACGCGGCGCAAAAAGCCGTACTTAACGCAAACTATTTGATGAAGGGCGTCAAGGAGCATTACGACTTGGCTTACGACCGTATTTGTATGCACGAATTCGTTTTGTGCCTGCAGGGACTCAAAGACAAAACGGGCGTATCGGCAATGGATATAGCAAAGGGTATGTTGGATTACAAAATGCACCCGCCTACAATGTACTTCCCCCTTATCGTGCACGAAGCTCTTATGCTTGAGCCGACGGAAACGGAAACAAAGGAAACTCTCGACCAAGCGGTAGAAGTTTTAAAAACGCTTAAGACCAAAGCCGAGCAACAGCCGGAAGTTTTGCACGACAGCCCGCTTACGACGGTTATCGGCAGAGTGGACGAAGTTCGCGCGGCTCGTCAGCCGATTTTGAAATACGATTTTAAAAACTAATTTAAAATAGACTTTAAAAAACTTTAAAAAAACAAAAAGCGACTTTTTATTACGTAAAAGTTGCTTTTTTGTTTGTCTAAAAAGTTTAAAATATCGATATGTACAGAAAAAAAACAGTATTATTGTGTTCCGTAGCAAATCCCTCGCAAAAACCCGTGGGTATCGCCGTGTTTGTGAGTGACGGACAAAAAACTTCGGTAAGAGTGTCGGCAAACGGTTCGTATCCGCATTTTTGGTTTGTGGCGGAAGCGGATGGTGTGGCGGTGTCCAAACAATTTTCAAAACCTTACAATTTTGAATTTAAGATGCCTCCTACGTTGTTGGAAAAAGTTACCTGTCTTTTGATGGACGAAAATTTATCCCCGTTGTGTTTTGGCAGTAGCAGGGGGCACGTTTTGACGGTAGAGTTTAGCGAAAAAGCCCGTCGTCTGTGTGAGAAACGTTACGAGTCGAAAGCGACGGAGGAAAAATCGAAAGACGAGGGCGGTTTAAAAAAAGAATATTTTAACTTAAAGTCCGACGGCAAAGGCAAGAGAGATTGGGTTGAGTTGAGCGAGCAATCAAATCCGCCAACGGTTGCCGAAGAGGAGCTTTCTCCCACCACGGCAACCTTGTCCGCTGTAAATAATTTATCCCCGCCGTTGTTGTTGGATTTTGACGGGGCTTACGATAAATTCGTCGTGGCGACGGGTAATTATTACGGAAACGTATTTGACGTGACGAAAGATATTGCCTCTACTAAAGACGCAAAGGTTAGCCTCAAGCAATACGCAAAAGCGTTGGAAGATTATTACGACAAAAGCAAGGCGGGAGGGTATCTTAAAAACGTATCGCAGGAACTGGAAAAAGTTTTTGAAGATTATCAACCGTATTTACCCTTGATGCGCAAGATCCAAGACAGTTTTTTTGTAAAAATAACAGACGGCAAGGGCAATTTTTTTGCGTTAGGTTTGCTTCAGGAGGAGGGCAAGCCGACTCATATTTGCTACGCCTTGCCAAAGACTTCAAAAGCAAAGGATGACGCCTCGTTTTTGACTGTTTCCGTAAAAGACGACGACAAAAATATAGACTTTTGCCTTATTATGCAGTCGGCGGAAGATGGAAAAGTCTTTAAGGCGCAATAAATTCTTGTTGTTTGGGGTTTTTAAACGCAGTTGATTTTTGTGTCACTGCGTTTTTGTTTGTTTTTGCGTTTTGGCTTTACTTTTTGCGCGTTCGTGGTATAATAAAAACCACGCGGGGCTATGATTTTGTTTTTATTGTCAAAAGGTTCTCCGTTAGTCAATATGTTGGGGTGATATTTGATGAAAAATGTAAAAATTACGGTTTTAAAAAAAGCCGAATACAAAGACTTGATGGAGCTGTACGAAAATCCTATTCAGCACGCTTGTGACGTGAGTTTAGGGCAGGTGTTTGTTTCTGTAGACGCAAAAAAACCGCAAGGTCTTTGCGATAGCGCGTGGGGAGTGTTGTTGCCTTTCGTGAGGGAGCTTGCTCTTGGTGGCGGAAATTTTTTCGACGGCTGGATGAAAAACGAAAAATCCGCCATGGTATCTTGCAACGACGGTTTTCGCCCCGTCAGTTTTTTGGTGGAGACGATAGATTAAAATACCAAACTTAAAAGTTTTTTTAAGGCTTTTGATTGTCGTTGACTATAAAAAGATCGTTGGGTTTACAAAAAAGAAAAGAAACAAGCAAACAAGAATAATTTTTTTGCGACAAATACTTGCAAAATTATTATTTTGTGGTTATAATGATGAAGTATGTAAATTGTCAAGTTTTTTAATTGACTTTATTTAGGAGTGCAGTATGACAAAAAAGACACTTTTGGTTATATCTTTATTGCTGGTTATGATTTTCGCATTTGCGGGATGCGCAGGCGAAACTTTTAACTTTACCGCTCTTACCGTAGAAAGTATGTCGGGTGAACTCACAAGCAACGGCGGAGTATCTGTTGCATACAAGGGTTACACTTACTTTATCAACGGAAACGTTTCGTCTTATTCTATTGACAATACTTTTGGCGAAGTTGAATATGGCGCAATTGTGAGAGTAAAGACCGCAAACCTTACTAACGGCACGTTTGCCGATAGAGAGATAGATACTTCGGATTATCCCGAGGTGGAAGTTCTCGCGCCCAAGGCTGTTTATACGGCTGCGACGGGTAGCGCAAATTCCAACGGTATATTTATTTTTAACGACCGAATTTATTATGCTACGCCCTCTACTACGAGAGACAAGGAAGGCGCTCTTCAAAACTCTTATCTTGATATTATGAGCGTTGCTCTCGACGGAACCGGCACGCAACGTATGTATACCGTACCCGGCAATTCTTTTAATATGATGTTGGCTCAAAACGGCAACAACGTTTATGCAGTATACGTTAACGGCGAAAATCTCGTTTCGGTAAATATTACTGACGCAAAACCGACGGAAACCACTCTTTCGGAACACGTAAGCGACGTTAAGTTTATTCCGTCAAAGGGTGTGGCGGTGTTTGCAGAAAGCATACCGGAAGAAGGTCACGAAGATCACGACCACGAGCCTACTCGCAATAGTTTTAGCATTTATACCGTAGGTGAAACGGAGGCTTCCATTTTGATTGACGGCGCAGGCGAAGACGTGTCTAAGGACGTTGTATTTACAATGGCTACCGTGACGGAAAATTACGTTTATTTTTCAGTTGCAAGCGACAACGCAGGTAGAGACGGACTTTATCGCGTGGGTGTGACGTCAAGAGACGTTGATTTTGACGCGCAATACTCGTCTTTAAAAGTCTCGAGTGAAAATCTTTTGTCTTCGGGGTTGGTTGCTCAAAACGGCGCGGAAGAAAATATCGTATTTTATAATGCAACAGAACATTACGTTCAACACTTTAACGTTTTGACGAAAGAAGTCAAAAATATGTTTTATTGCTCTTCTGCTCCTGCGTTTGTAAAGGTTGCCAACGGAAAAGTATTTTATACTTTGTCTGCAAAGCTCAAGTATTTCGTTTTGGAAGATTGTCTTGCGAGCACCCACAATGGAACTTACGCGAGAGAAGATCAAAACGTAGCGGTTACTTCTTGCGTAAACGCAGTCACGTGGTTGGAATACGACTTCTATCAAGATTATATGTTGTATCTTTCTACAACGACAGGTAGCGAAGTATATCTCGTTTATACCGACTACAACGACGAGGAAAGCGAGGACAAGGTAGAGTATTTTGTTGGCAAGTACGTCAACGTAACGACTACGAAATAACAAAATTTGCAAAAACAAACAATACGCGCCGACAAACGTCGGCGTTAGTTTTTAAAATATAAAATCACAAAAATAATTTGTTGTAGGTAAAAACAATGGAAAACAAGCAAGAAAGACAATTTGTAAAAGAAATCGCAGATATAAAAAGTAATTTTCCCCAATGGTACACTGACGTTGTTTTAAAAACAGAGTTGGCGGATTACGGTCCTACCAAGGGTTGTATGATAATACGTCCTTACGGTTACGCCGTGTGGGAAAATATTCAAAAGGAGCTTGACGCTCGTTTTAAGGCAACGGGACACAAAAACTGTTACTTTCCTATGCTGATACCGCTTTCGCTTTTGGAGAAGGAAGCGGAACACGTAGAGGGGTTTGCTCCCGAGGTTGCAATGGTCACCAAAGCAGGGGGCGAAACGCTTGCCGAGCCGTTGGTAATAAGGCCCACGAGCGAGACCATTATTTGCGACACCTATAGCAAATGGGTGCAATCATACCGTGATTTGCCACTCAAATACAATCAATGGGCAAACGTTTTGCGTTGGGAAAAAACCACTCGTCCGTTTTTGCGTACTAGCGAGTTTTTGTGGCAAGAAGGTCACACCGTTCACGCAACCAAGGAAGAAGCCCTTAAAGAAACTGTCGATATGTTGCATCTTTACGCCGAATTTGCCGAAAACGTATTGGCTTTGCCTACTTTGATTGGCAAAAAGACGGAAAAGGAAAAGTTTGCGGGCGCGGAAAGTACTTACGGTATGGAAGCAATGATGCAAGACGGCAAGAGTTTGCAAGCAGGCACTACGCATCACTTTGGCGACAAATTTTCTCGCGCGTACGATATTCAATATCTTGACAAGGACGGCACTCACAAATACGCGTGGCAAACGAGCTGGGGTGTATCTACTCGCTTGATTGGGGCTATTATTATGGCTCACGGCGACCAAAGAGGGTTGGTTTTGCCACCGCCGGTCGCGCCTATTCAAGTTGTGGTTATTCCTGTTGCAATGCACAAGGACGGAGTAGTGGAGGCAACGCAAAATCTCGTAGAAAGATTGGTAAAAGCAGGACTTAGGGCGGAAGGAGATTTTTCCGACCAGTCTCCCGGTTGGAAATTTAACCAATACGAGATGAAGGGCGTACCGCTTCGCTTGGAGTTGGGACCGCGCGACATTGAACAGGGTGTTGCCGTCGCCGTTAGACGCGATACGGGCGAAAAGTTTACTTTGCAATTGGCTAATATCGAGAGCGACGTGGTTGAATTGATGGCTAAAATCCGCCTTAATATGTACGAAAAAGCCAAGGCTTTCCGTGATTCGCATATCTTAGAGGCGCGCACTATGGACGAGTTGGAAAGAGTTCTTAACGGTGGCAACTTTGCAAAGGTAATGTGGTGCGGAGACAAGGATTGCGAAAAGCAAATCAAGGAAAGATTTCAGGCGACAATCAGGGTTATGCCCTTTGACCAAACTCCTTTTGATACAAAATGTGTTTGCGGTGACGAAAAGGCAACTATAGTGGCTTACGTTGCGCGCGCGTATTAATAAAAAGGATTTATATTGTATAATTTTAAAACCTTCCGTTTTAAGGAAGGTTTTTTCACTTTTTGCTACTTAAAGATGAATTTGTTTTGAAATAATTTTGAAATAAAAATAATATAAAATATAATACGGGTATTAGATTAAAATTTTTTATACTCCCCAAAAAGCTCTACAATAATACTGCTGTTTTTAAAAGCACTAATTTTGTGTTTTTTTTGATGAGATTTTGAAAAATGTCGACAAATTATCCTTTTTTTAAAAAATGAGTTGACGAAATGTGATGTGATGTAATAAAATATCAATATCGTTATAACTACTTGGGTGTATTCTACCTATTTGCTAAAAAATAAGCTAAAACAGGATAAAAACATAGGCTTAAAAGCCTAAAAAACAACATAAAAACCAACACTAAAAGGAGGAACTTATGAAAACGAAGAAAAGGCTATTAGTAGGACTTTTGGCTCTCGTAGTATTGTTGTCACTTACGTTGACGTTTGTGGCATGTCAAGAAAAAGAGCCACCTACGCCTCCGTTTACCGCGCAAGGTGAAGAAGCAGTATACTATTGCGACGGCGCAAGCGGAGAAGAAACGATAGAGCTCAAGAATGGCATCGTTGTTTTGAAGTTAGCCGGAGACAACAAGAGTGGTACTTACGTCTACACTAAAGACAGTAAGGAAATAACTCTTACTTTCTCCGAAACGGACAAAACAATGGGTCGTCTTGACGTAAACACAGGAGTCTTTACGCTCCTATACGGACAAACGAACTATGAGTTGATCAAAAAGGTCAATTACGTAGTTAGTTACGACGTGGACGGAGGTAGCGCCGTACAATCTACCGAGGTAATAAACGGTAGAGGTATAGCAAGACCTGCAGACCCCTCGAAGGCGGGATACATATTTGCAGGTTGGTATACCGACTCGGCTAAGACAACTGCATTTAACTTTAAGACGGACAAAATTACGGCAGACACAACGTTGTACGCCAAATTTGTTCAACAAACCGACGGAGCAGGCGAATTTACCGTAGAGCTTATCCAAGACGGTCAGCTTTATGAAAGCAGAATAACCAATAATGGATATTTGCACAACCTTCCGGAATTGACCGAAACGGGCAAAACGTTCCTTGGTTGGTGGATTAGCGACTCTCGCGAAGAGAGCAAATTGACTCGTCAATACTTTGACAACGAAAAAATTGTAGAAAATACAAAGTTGTTTGCAGTATGGGCAGGCGATTTGCCAACAGTATCCGTATTCAGCAATCAAATAACTTGGAATGCTGTGGCGGAAGGAAAAATAGGCTATAACTACGTCGTACAAAACGTTGCTACTGGCACCGTTCTCAAGCAAGGTAAAGTCGAAAACACCGTTGTGGAAGTAGATTTTGCTAGCGCTCCAGCCGGCGTGTACGAAGTTTCCGTTACCGTAAACGGACAAACAGGCAAAGCTTATTACAGCAACAAGGCTTTGGCAAGAGTTTCTTTGTTTGAAGTAGACGGCAACGACCTTATGTTCAACAAAGTTGACAATGCAACTGATTATCTCGTTCAAATTATTTGTGGCGATCCTTCGCACGTACATACGTTTGAATCTCTTAACGGTTCGGCAACTTACAACTTTGCTGATTGCCAAATTGGCGAAAACGGTTATCAATTTGTAGTAAAAGCAGTATCTGAAGGATTTATTGAATCCGTTTCGGACGTTTTTGTCTACAATCGTAGCCTTGGTGAAATAACCAACCTTACTCACAATACCAATAATGAAACCGTTACCTGGGACGCAGTAGAAGGCGCAACCAGCTACACTGTAAAAATCACCGTGGGTGATGCAGAGCCAGAAGTAAAAACGGTTTATTCTGAAAGTGTCTTTGTAGGCGACTATAGAGGCAACATTAAGGTAGAAGTTGTTTCCGTAGCATTCGGATATCATTCCACAACAGGCGCTCTTTCGTACACCAGTACGAGATTACCTGCTCCAACAAACATTAGAGTTAACGGCTCTACGATTTCGTGGGACGCAGTAGAGGGCGCAATCAGCTATACGGTAAGCATTGACGGCAAAGAATACGTTGCAACAACAAACTCTATGACGATTTCAGAGTTTGAAGCCGGCAAGGAAGAATATAAGATTTCCATCAGAGCAAATGCTCAAACGGTAGCGGACAATTCTTTGTATTCTGAAGAATTTACGGCAAAATACGGCGTAATGGGCGATACAATCGTTTACGAAAACAACGTTTTGTATTGGGACGCAGTATTTGGTTCTGTAAAATACGTTATTATCATTAACGCAGGCACAGAAGACGAAGTTACTTACGAAGTAACCGACGGTAGCTTGTCTTTCGTTGTTACTTGGCCAAAAGCAGGTGAAAACACCATTTCCGTTTATAGTGTAGACAAAGATGGAAAAAAATCTGAAACGGTATCAACAAAAGTAACGACTTATGAAATTAAATTTGAAGTAGGCACAAACAACGTTCCTATTGATTCAATGTACAAAGCATTGGGTGATGAATACGAATTGCCACAAGCAACGGCAAACGGTCTTACCTTCCAAGGTTGGTATGACAATGCCGACTATCAATCTGCAAAACGTTACGAAGATACCGGCGTTATGGCAGGCGATATGGTAGTATATGCAGGTTGGACAAATATTAAATACGTCATCACGTTAGACGCGGGCGAAGAAGGTGTTCTTGCAGAAGATCAAAAAACTGCAATGGTAGAATACGGCGCATCTTACGTATTGCCCATACCGACCTCTACGGATACTAACAAGGTTTTTGCCGGTTGGTATACCGAACCGAGAGGAACAGGTCGTGCATACACTGACTATTCGGGCGAGTCTACAACGGGTTATCCAGAAGCAAACGATAGAACTTTGTATGCTGCTTGGATAGAGCTCTTTAACTTTAGAGCATATCAAAACCCAGCAAATAACGAATACGAATTTTTGTACGTAGAAGCAGGTCCCGGTATTTCACTTGTTACCGAGATTACCATCCCGGCAATTTACAACGGTACTGTGACTTACATGGAAGCGTATGAAAACGAGCTTGGTGAAACCGAATATCGTCAAAGACAAAGAACAGGCGCGTTTGAGGTAAAGAGAATTTCTAACAACGCCTTTAAGTCTTGTACCAAACTTGTAACGGTTAGAATCCCGAGCACTATTGAGTTGGTGGCTTGGAGCTCACAAGGTATGTATTATTCTACCGGTATGGGCGCGTTTGCAAGTTGTTCGGCTATCAAAACTTATTTCGTTTATGACGTAAACGATCCTACCAAGGAAGTTGTAAATATTGTTACTGATCCCACGAAGGAAACCTTGATAGACGAAGATAATCGTTATTGGTCAAAAGACGGCGTATTGTTCTTAAACGACAAAACAAGTGGCGAAGTAGAAGTTACCGCATGGCCGTACGCTAAGAATGATGCTATTTATACCGTACCTTACGGTGTAACAAATATTCCGCAATATACTTTCTATGCTGCAAAATTTACAGAAGTTTATTTGCCCTCAACTATAAGAAAACTCAATAAGTATTCTTTCTATTCGGCAAGTAGCTTAACGTCTATAGTATTTATGGAGCCAAGTGATGGCCAAACAGCATCAAACGCTTTGGAATTGTCATCTGGCGATAACGCTGCTATTTATTCATGCTCTAAGCTTGTTTCCATTACCTTCCCGAGAAGACTTAAGACCTTCGACGGTGAAACAATTAAGAGCTGTAGCAAACTTGCTGTTATCTTAATAGGTGATGATGAAACTAAAGTCGGCGACAACTATGCATCTATTTCCTTTAAGAATGCAAGTGGCGAAATAGTCGGTTCTGCTGTTACTGACAGAACTAAGACAAGATTGGTATACGTACCGAGAGGATACTTGGGCACAACCGCGTATGACGAGGCCGGCGTAGAAATAGGTACTGCGTTTAGAGTACCGGCAGGTATTTCCGTTATTGAGTCATGGGCGTTTGGTGGTAGCAGTTCTACCTATGCAAACTCCTTTACTCACGTCTATATTCCAGGCTCAGTCACAAGGATTGAAGAAAGCGCTTTCCACTATTGTAGCAAGATGACAAGTCTCATCTTTGAAGGCAAAGTAGACGATCCTGACTTGACGATTTGCACTTATGCTTTCTATTACTGCTCTGGTCTTACGGAATTAACCCTTCCTGCAAACCTCCGCACAATTGAAGAATACGCATTTGCAAGTACTACAAAACTCACAACGATTTACGTTGAAACAAACCGTGACTACGTAAATTATGCAAACCAAGCATTTGCAACAAAAGTAACTTCGGGCATGGGTACGTTCTACGTAACAGACTTGCACATTGGACCATACGCTCCAGAAATGAATATTACCGGCGTATTTGGTAATACAAAGCTCGCATCTGTTAAGGTTGACGAAAACAACTTGTTCTACAAAGCAGACGAAGAAGGCGTTTTGTTTAACCGTTCTGGAACAAAAATCTTGTTCTACCCAATGGGTAAAGCAGGCGCTTACGTAATCCCCAAATCGGTTACAGAGATAGGTCCGTCAATCTTTGCAGAAAGAACTTTGTTGACGGAAGTCACAATTCACGCAGGTGTTTCCTTGATCGGCGCCAACGCCTTTGACGGCTGTGATGGTCTTGTAAAAGTTGTCTTTGAAAAGACTCCCGCAGGTCAAACTCCGGTAGACCTCGTGTTGGAAGAATTTGCATTTACTGATTGTCAGTACTTGCCTGAGTTTGAAGTACCTGCGCGTACTGTCAAGATTGGCGATCAATGTTTCCGTTATTGCTATCGTCTTGCAGATTTCTCCTTTGAAGAAAGCGCAAGCGCTAAGGAACTCACCATTGGTCACTATGCCTTTGCTAGCATGGGTAACAACACTACACAACACATTACCGATATAAGATTGCCTGACCGTGTAACGGAAATTGGTAACCACGCGTTTAGTAGCTGTTCTTACTTAGAGACCGTTTATATCCCCGCAAGCGTTACAAAGATGGGCTTCTACGTTGAGAGAAACGTAACGGTTTACGGTGTAGACGCACAAGGTAACGAAACTGTATCTATGACTCCTGAAAAGAGAGAAGTTTTGGCAAACTTTGGTGTCTTCTCAAGCTGTACAAGATTAAAGTCCATTACTGTTGACCCCGCAAACAAATACTTTAAGTCCATTGACGGCGTATTGTATGCAACTGAATATAACGCAGCAAATATTACGGGCAACACCAACATTTCGTTAGACGACACAACGAAGTATTACGACTTTATTGACGATAGGTTTTATGACAATACCGACGGTACTGTTAAGTACTTGTTGATTTGCCCAGCCGGTAATATCGGCGTAGACGGAACGCTTACTATACCCAACAGCGTTATGGCATTGGGATACTACGCTTTCTACTACAACGGACATACCTCTTACTTTGACAGAGGTGTTGAAACAATACAATTTAGTAAGGACGTTATTGAAAACCGTCGTGATAATGAACTTGTCGTTAACAACAACGCATTCTATTATTCTTATAAATTAAAGAGCGTTTCTTTGCCAAAGGGTGTTAACGCTATTTCAAAGTATATGTTCTATTATTGCCAAGCGTTGGAACAAGTTAACATCCCCAACACGGTAGCATCGATGGATCAGTACTCATTCTATTCTTGCCCGTTGTTAGAAACTATCAACTTTGAGGACACGACCCCGGGCGAAACACCCGTACCGCTTGTAATTAAAGATGGTACTTCTTCCGCCGGCGTAATTTACTCCTGCGCAAAACTTAAGAACCTTACCCTGCCAGAACGTACCGTTTCTATCGGTTATTATTCATTTGCCGTTACTACGATAAACAATTTCTACTTGCCTTCCACCTTGGAAGTAATCGGCGAATATGCTTTCTACAACAGTACTTCTCTCCGTTCAATAAGCTTCCCCAACGGTTTGAAAGATCCTACGATTGCTTCTGACGGTACAATTAGAGGTTTGATAATTCAAGAAAGAGCCTTCTATACTTCTCAAACGACAAAAAATTTGACTAACGTAGAGTTGCCAGAAGGCGTTACCCACATTGGTTACTACGCGTTTTACGGACAAAATAAACTCACGAGCATTCATTTACCAAGCACTTTGGTAGAAATGGGTAAAATGTATCGTACGACTACGGGCACGACTCTTGGTTACGTATTTTACAACTGTACTGGTCTTACTAACGTGACCTTTGCGCCTAATTGCAAGCTGGATACAATATACAATAGAACTTTCTATGCTTGTACGTCGCTTGAGTCTATTGAAATCCCCGCAGCAGTAAAAGTAATTGATACTTATGCGTTTAGTGGTTGTTCGGCATTAAAATCAATTACCTTTGCCAAAGATTCCGAAGGTAAAAACTATCTCGAAACGATAAAGACGTATGCTTTCCAAAAAACTGCTGTTGAGAGTTTTGAATTCCCCGAGTCCGAAAGCGATATCACCTTAGAAGCTAGCTTGTTTGATGGTGTTACGACTTTGACTACCGTTCACTTGTCTAGCTCGGTGCCTTCAATTCAAAACGTATTTAAGGGCTGTCAATCTATTCAAAGAATGACGGTTGCTGACGATAACCCCAACTTTGCTCAATACGACGCAAAACCGGGTGATCCAGAGTTGCCTATTTTGACCAGCAAACCACAACCCGGTCAAGCATACGGCGAATCTATCAAATTCGTCTTCTCAACAATCGTTGGCGAACTTATAATCCCAGAAGGCTTTAAGAATATCGAAAACGCGGTATTCCAATATCAAGATCAAATCACAAAGGTTTACATACCTAACTCAATGATTTCAATAGGCGATTATGCTTTCTCTTATTGTTCTTCGTTGGAAGAAGTAGTATGGGGCGACTTGCCTTTGCTCAACACGATTGGTTTACGCGCCTTTGAACAAACTGAAAGCCTTAAAAAGATTACAATCCCGGGCAATTCGGACTTTGCAATCGGTCAGTACGCTTTCAGCAACAGTGGTATTGAAGAGCTTACCTTCCTCGGTCAAATCAAGACCATTGAAAATTATGCTTTTGCAAGCACAATCAACTTAAAGTCCTTGACAATCCCCGATTACGATCAATTGACTATTGGTAACTACGCTTTCCAAAAGAGCGGTATTCAAGAACTCACCTTTGCAGGAAACGTAAAATCACTTGGTACTTATCTCTTCCAAAACTGCGCAGCGCTTACAACGATCAACGGTTGGCCGTCATCAATCAAGACGATCCCCAACTATATGTTTAGTGGCGCAACTGGTTTGACGTCCTTTACTATCCCTGATGGTGTTACGGGCATTGGTAGTTACGCGTTTGGTTCTTCTTCTGCTGGTGGTGGCGCTTCCTTTACTACCGTTACTATACCTGCTACCATTACGTCAATAGGTACGTACGCTTTTGCGGCTTGCGACCAACTTTCAGAGGTTATCTTTGAAGAAAATGAAAATATCAAGTCATTGCCGACAGGTTTGTTTAGTAGATGTTCAAGCCTTGAGACTATTGACCTTAGTCCGCTTACCAAACTTAACTACTTGGGTACTTATACCTTCCAGTACAGTGGTCTTAGAGAGTTTACCGTACCTAAAGCAGTAAAAACGCTTAACAGTAGTTCAAGCACAACGGCTGCAGCGGGTGCAACGTACTTGTTCCAATATTCTTATGATCTTGAAAAAGTTATATTGCACGACGAAATAGTAACCTTTGGTAACTATTTGTTTAGAAACTGTACGAGTCTTACTACAATCATTTCCAACGAGGAAGAGCACGCAAATGACGAAACTCCTTACGTTGGTATTGAATTGCCTGCAAAACTCACCAGAGTTGGTACTTACGTATTTACAGGATGTACTTCTATCACCAAGATTGAGTTTGCAGAAAATAGCCCGATAGTTGACTTGGGCAACTATTTTGCAGACGGATGTACTTCACTTTCTGAAGTTAACTTTGAAGCCGCGCCAAATCTTAGATTCCTTGGCCAATACGGCTTTAGAAACACTGGTCTTACAAGCGTAAAATTGCCTGACAAAGTTGTTCAATTGGGTAATACCGCTACCAACTGCGTCGTAGGTACTGCAGCAAGCACGTTCTACGGATGTACTAAACTCAAAACGGTTGACCTCAACAACTGCAAAAAGATAGCTTCATCTGCTTTCTACGGATGTACTTCTCTCGAACAAGTTATTGGCCTTGAAGAAGTAACCATGCTCGGCAATATGGCATTTAGAGAGTGTGGCGCTATCATTACGGAAACTAAGGCAGACGGCACGGAAGTAGAAGTTGGCAGAACCGGTCTTGCCTCCGTTAAATACGGCAAGGGTATAACCGGCACCAACTACGGCTACGGCGTATTTGCAGAGTGCTTCAACTTGCAATCTGTAGAAGTTGAGCCAGGCTCGACAGTAATGGGTTATACCGGTACGAGCACCACCAACAACTACGGTATGTTCTGGAGTTGTACGGCGTTGACTACCGTCAAAATCGGCAATACCGTTACGGAAATTCCTGCATCTGCATTTAGAGATTGTACCGCGTTGACGGATATTAGCTTTATTAATGAATTGACAAGTCTTAGCAAAATCAATGCTTATGCTTTCTCAAAAACAAGCATTAAGTCGGTTGACTGGTCAAAGATAAAAGTGCCAACCTTAGGCAATTACATCTTTGCAGAGTGCCCATACCTTACGGACGTTAAGTTCAGTGACGATCAACCCGTAATCGGTGGCTATATGTTTAGTAAATGTTACGAACTTGAGCCGTTTAAACTACCTGCGCAATTAAAGACTATTGCTACTTTTGCTTTCCAATATTGTAGTAAATTTGTTGACGTAGTTATACCTGAAGGCGTAACGGAAATCGGTAATAGCGCATTTAGATATTGCGAAAACTTGAACTCTGTTGTTCTCCCATCATCACTCACAAAATTTGGTACCTACGTATTTGCTGACTCAGGATTGAAATCAATTGACTTTAGCAAGGTTACGGAATGGAACTCCGGCGGTACGGATATGTTTACTCGTTGCTACAACTTGGAAAAAGTAGATTTTTCTACCTGTACAAAGTTGACGGCAATACCAAACTATATGTTTGATTATTGTTCTGCCCTTAAGGAAGTTGTTGTGCCAAGTACGATAACCGATATCGGTAATTATGCCTTTAGAGATTGCGTGGCGCTTGAAAAACTCAACTTGCCTGCAACGTTAAAAACTATCGGTAATTATGCTTTGCAAAATACGAGAGTACCTTCACTCCACTTTGGTCTTTCATTGACCTCCGTCGGTACTGGAGCATTTAGAGGTATGTCGAATATTCAATCCATTACGGTTGACGAAGGACACCCCAATTATTATCTTGGTACGTATGGTGAATTGATTAAGATAGTTGCAAACGCAAACGACGAGCTTGTGCTTGTGCCAAACGTTGCTGGTCAAACGGTTGTTTTGTCTGCTGACGTTACTATTGGACAATATTCTTTGAGTGGTCTTACTTCTCCGATAGTATTGCCCGAAGGTATGACGGAAATCCCTGCTTACGCATTTGCGTACTATATGGGTGAAACGGTAAATATTCCTTCAACTGTTACCAAGATTGGTCAGTATGCTTTCCAATATTCTGGTATCGAGTATATTAATATTCCTGAAACCGTAGATACGATCGGTTACTATGCGTTTAGTTATACCTCTAACTTAAAGACCTTTACTGTGCCGTCATCAATCAAGTATCTTGGTACTTATTCGTTGGCTTACAGCGGTGTTGAAGAAATTTACTATAATGCCGACGCAGTAACTTTGGTTGCCAATAACTATGCAGAACAGGCAGAAACGACAGTATCATACTTCTTTAGAGGTAAAACCGACGAGGCGACCAACTTGAAATACTTTAAGTTTGGTGACAACGTAAAGACGCACCCGAGATATTTGATTGGTTACGTTGACAACTCGACTTTCACGGTTGAAGCGCCTGCAGATTTTGATTATTCTTATTTGATTTACTATTGTAAAGGCAGTACGATTACGTTGGAATTGCCCGCAGGTCTTAAGACGGTTGGACCCAACTTGTTCTACAACGTTTTGAGTAGCACGACGCTTGAAAAGACAAGTGACGTTAAAGTTGTTTTGCCGAGTACCGTTGAGTCTATCGGTGACTATGCATTCGTAGGTGTCAACCTTGTCAAGTTTGATTGGAACAACGCTCCTGTTGAAACACTCGGTAACTACGTATTTGAGTATTCTAAACTCCCTGCTGGTACGTTTACTTTCCCGTCAACGGTAAAATCTATCGGTAGAAACACTTTCTACTACGCAACTGCAGATAGAATTATTATTCCAGCAACGCTTGAAAATATCGGTGTTCAATACAGCGCAAACTATCCTGATGATATATACGACTTGACCTTTGGTTATGCAAACGTTGGCGAAGTTGTTTATGAAGATGGTATTACTTCTATCGGTACAGGAACTCCATATTCTTACTCTTACGGACATTTCTATCATGCAAAGATAGGCAAGATTTACTTCCCAAGCACTTTGGAAAGAATTGAAACCGGATGCTTTGCATACGCGGAAGGCGACCAACTCGTAATCCCCGAGGGAGTAAAGTTTATTGGTTATGGTGCTTTCTATTACGCAACCTTCAAGGCTCTCTATTTGCCTTCTACGATTGAGGTCTTTGAAGACAGTGGCGCGGCAACTCCAACCTGTGTAACGTTTGGCTATTGGAAGGATACTCAAACAATTTACTTCAGATTGCCAGAAAACAAGGCAATGCCGATTATTGCTTTGGCGTTGAGTTACGGTACTGCTGGTACTTCTCAATGTGCCGCAAACCTCGTGTTTAATTATCAGGAAGAAATTCCTAATCCGGAAATCGTAACTTTCCCCGTGGTAGAAGAGGAAACCCCTGTTGAACCATAAGGGAACTAATCTGGATAAGTTTCATAAAAATTCTCTTGTAGGGAATTTAGCGTGAAATTATGAAAAAACACAACACCCCCAAGTCAATCGACTTGGGGGTGTTTTTGTGTCATTCTGAGACAGGTTGAGTGACGGGCAATCGAAGAATCTTGAGATACTTCGCTTGCGCTCAGTATGACGGTAGGTTGTTGTCATTCTGAGATGGACGGTCAAAGACGGGCAATCGAAGAATCTTGAGATACTTCGCTTGCGTTCAGTATGACAGTACGTTGTTGTCATTCTGAGACAGGTTGCGTGACGGGCAGTCGAAGAATCTTGAGATACTTCGCTTATGCTCAGTATGACAGTAGGTGTTGTCATTCTGAGACAGGTTGCGTGACGGGCAATCGAAGAGTCTTGAGATACTTCGCTTACGCTCAGTATGACAGTAGGGGGGTGTCATTCTGAGATGGACGGTCAAAGACGGACAATCGAAGAATCTTGAGATACTTCGCTTACGCTCAATATGACAGTAGACAAAAATCAACCCCACGTCAAAAACGTAGGGTTGGTTAAGTTGTAATTAGTTGTTATTTTTCGTCGTCGCCGTCGTTAATAAACAATACGCCTATACAGCAAGGACCGCAATGGCTACTTATCGTGCAACCTGCCGTAGTGTCAAGCACTTCCTTAAAGCCTTGTTGGGTTGCAATTTGCTTAAGATTTGCAATGATGGGTTCGGGGACACTGGTGTGGGTTACAAAAACTCTGGTGTGGTCGGGGTTTTTAAAGTCCACAAACAGGTCGTTGGCATATTTTTCCGCGCAGGTGGCAAATTTGCCAACGTATTTGCGTGACGGAGCCATTTTTCCGTCGGTGACTCTTATGCTCGGTTTAATGCTCAATACCGACGCGGCAAGCAACGTAAGGCTACTGCATCTACCGCCCTTGTGCAGGTAATTTAGTCTATCAAGCACAAAACTTGCCTGTACGTGCGGTATGCGGTTGCGACATTTTTCCGCAATAGTTTTGGCGTCCAAGCCTTTTTGGATAAGGTCGTAGGCGTAAAGAGCAAGCAACGCGCTACCGGTGCTGAGATTAAGCGTATCTATTACGTGAACTCTATTTTCATCCAGCTCCTTTGCTGCGATATTTGCGCTTTGGTTGCACATAGACATTGTAGAGCTGATATTAAAGTGAATTATATCATAGCCTTGTTCAAGGTAGGGCGCCCAATTTTCCTTATAAATTTCCGCATTGATGGCGGCGGTTTTTGGTAGCTCACCCGTTTTGTCAACGTGTTCAAAAATTTGTTCAGGCTTAATTTCTACCATATCCTTATAGTTTACGTCGCCGACAAGGACTGTTAGTGGAATAATAGAGATATCGTATTTTTTGCACAACTCCGGAGTGAGATCAAGCGTAGAGTCGCCAAAAATCTTAATTTTGTTCATTTGTTGTCCTCTCAAATAAATTATTCTACTAAACAATATTTTATGTAGAATATTTGATTTATTTTAACGCAAATTTTTGTTATTGTCAAACAAAATCAGGCAAAACAGGGGTTTTTGGAAAAATATTAATATGTTTGCATTTTTTTTGAAAGATTTTAACATAAAATTGTCTTTTTGATTGTGTTGTGATACTATATATTATAGTTTGCAATAAGTTAACGATTTTATATATGGAATTTAAAAAAGTAGATTATAACAATATTAGGCAGTTGATGCCCTTTTTATACAAATGCGATTACGGTTTATGCGATTACGCGCCTATGGTGCTTTTGTTGTGGAGTGATTTTTTTGATTATCATTTTGCTTTAAATAACGGGGCGTTATTTCTTAGGCAAACACGAAACGGCAGGCGCGAATATTTGTTGCCTATTTCAGACGACCTTGAAGGCGCGTTGGTGGCTCTTAAGTCTTGGCTTGACCAAAAGGGCGAGGAGTTAAGGCTGGTCGCTATTCCGCAAGCCTACGTTGAAAGGGTTGTATCGGTTTTGGGCGTAGATACGCAGGAAACAGGGCAAGAAGATTTTGATTACGTTTATCTTGCGAGCGATTTAGCGGGGCTCGTCGGGCGCAAATACAACGGACAACGCAATCACGTCAACCGTTTTAAGCGAGATAATCCAAATGCTGTGTTTAGAGCGCTTTTGCCGTCTGACAAGCCGGCAATAGAGGACTTTTTAAGGCAATATCATTTAAACGACGACAGCGAAACCTATTTGTACGACGTTAAATCCGTAAAAATTTTTACGGAAAAGTTTGATGAGTTTGACTTTTTGGGCGGAGCTTGTTTTTGTGACGAAAAAATCGTGGCTTTTGCCTTTGGTGACAAAATAGGAGACACCTTGTTTGTGCACGTGGAAAAATGCTTGCGTAGTTATTCTGGAGTGGGCGAAACCATAAATCGCAGTTTTGTCGCTTGTTTTGCCGACGAAAGGACGGTGTTCGTCAATAGGGAAGAAGACATGGGTGACCTCGGTATGCGTAAGGCGAAATTGAGTTATTATCCTATATTAAGAAAAAAATACAAAACAACAAATTAAACAAACAACACGCTAACGTTTTGGTGGCGTGTTGTTTGTTTTGTTAAGCTGATTTGCCGTTGTTTTGGCATACGTTATAAAAAGTTTTGTTAAGCTGATTTGCCGTTGTTTTGGCATACGTTATAAAAAGTTTTGTTAAGCAACTTGTTTAGTTGTTTTTGTACTTCTACGGATGGGGATTTTTGGCTTTTTGCCAACAGTTCGCATAGGGATTGCGCTGACTCTTCCGTTAAACCGTTTTTTGTTAAAAAAGCAATCTTGTCAAAAAGTCCTTCGTCGCAAGGTTTTGCGTTTAAGTCGGGCAAATTAACGTCGTAAGCGTTAGAAACGTAACCGCTATTCAAGGGACTTGGGAATATCTCGTTTGGCGCGAATATATCATGAGAGTTTATTTTGTCAAGCAGTTCGGCTTTTAATTCGTGGGGTTTGGGAGAATAATAGCCCCTTTCGTACAGCTTGTCCAAAAGCAAGACGTATTGGTCGTGAGTTTGTTTTGCCTTATCCGTTCTTTTTTTAAACAGCAAGCGGTGAGTTTGAAAGGAGGTCAAAAATATAAGCATATACGCAAACGGAACGAAAAATCGCCAATCGTACACGCCGGTGCGTTGCGACAAGAGAGTAAAGGGCATTACTGTGGCGACGCCCAAAAGCGCCAACAAGTCAAAAAAGAAACGGGGTTTTTTGCTTGCAAACGCAAGGCAGTCCGACGGCAAAAGATCGCTACTTCGTTGATAAACTTTCCAACCTTGAAGGTATATCGTGGGTATTGGGGCGGAGTTGTGTTTTTTGCTGTTGAAAGATTTTTTAAGTGCGTTTTTGGCGCGTTGCGTTTGGGCTATTTGTTTTTTGTAGGGATTAACCAAAACGGAGCCAAGTAGGGCAATTAAAAGAGCTCCACCAACGATAAAAAACAGCAAGGGTGCTTTTTGTGAAAAAGCGGTACAATAATCGTAAAAAAAATGCAACATAGATTATTTCTCCTTTTTTTTAAAACTTTTTAAAAAAGTGTTTACCAAAAACCATTTTTTAAACTCCGTAAGGGATAATTTCCGTTTTTTATTTCAAAAATATTGCAAAAAAAGACCTCGGGGGTTAAATTGCTTCTTTGTAAATATAATATATTAAAGTAAATAGGAGATATTAGCTTGCGGTTTTAAGGTGAAATATGTTGTTCATTTCGTACAAATAAAAGTTTAATGAAATATCCATTTTTCAAACAAAATTACTTGACAAATTTTGAGTGTTTAAGATAAAATATATAAAACATAATTATAATTGTCTAATAATGTCGATTGGTGTCAATTGGGTTGTGTTGGACGATTGATTTTGTGTTTTAAAAGTGTCGTTTGTATCAAAATTGATTGCACGACGGTTAAAAAGGATAAAGGAACTATCGTTTGTTTGGCAAAACAACGACAAAATATCAAAATAACAATACAACAAAAGGAGGCACTAAAAATGAACGAACTATTTGCAAAATATCGCAGAAAGTTAACTGTGGAAGGCGTGTTAAAGTCAGTATTGACAAGCGCGTTGTTCGGTTTAGCGGCGATGTTA
>CABUZX010000008.1 GCA_902496185.1 uncultured Subdoligranulum sp.
CTTGCCCTGTTAAAATTAACGTTAGTGGGCATTACCATTCCGTTTTCAATCAAGTTAAATCGCCTCCTTTGAATAATTTATTTTGCTTTACTACACTTTCCCAAAACTGAGTACGCTTCTTTTCAATTTTGGCGTATTCTCGCTCGTCAATCATTTCGTTATCACGCATAATCTCTAACATCTTAAACGCGATAATTTTATTTAACACCTCCATATTTATTTTTGACTTGTCGATTTTCTCCACGTTTTGGGCTTTGTAGCAACCTTGATTTTCCACTTCATTATTTAATTTTTCTTCTCTTAAATTTAATTCCTTATAATTCAATTCTCCTTAATTTTTATTTTATAGGGGGTTATCCGCACTTTTAACGGAAAGATAAGTACGGATGCCCTATGCAATCATTTTTCTCCTTATTAATTCCCGACATTACGGGTGTATTAAGCGCATAAAGCGTTCCGCTGTTATTTGCTTTCTTCAAATTCTTTTCTTAGCGTTTGATATCCTAATCTAATCAAATCTACTTTTGAAATTCTTTTTTGTTTTAAGAAAGCCATTATTTCATCGTGCTCTTTCACAGGAAGTCTCGTATTAAATTGCCTTGTCGCTTGTTCGCGCTCTTCCTTATGCACGATTTCATACTTAATTCTTGCCTTTTGTTTTGGCGTTAATTGTTTTTCCATTGTATTTTCTCCTTAAATATAAACGATTTCGCTTAAAATCTCTTCTTCAATCACTTGTTTCATCGCATTAATTCTTTTAACGTCTTCCAAGTAATTGCCCGTTCGGCGATACTGTTCGCTTTTAGAAAGTTTATCCCACATAGTATCATACATTTCTTCCGCGGCTTTATCTACGCCGTGCAAATATTCAGGCAACTGCCCTGCCAAACTTAACAATTTACCGAAGTTATGCTCTTCAATATACTGTTTCGCAAGCGTTCCATACTTGCCGTAAACGTGCTTTTTAGGTTTAACCGCTTGTTGATAGATTTTTACTTCTTCCACAGTCAATCCTTCGTTTGCTTCCGCTTTTTTAATAATTTCTTCTACGTTCATAAAACCCTCCCTTAAATTTATTGTAGCAACATTATACCGTGATATCACGAGATAGTCAAGCTATTTCATATCTGTATGAGAAAATTCTTTTAACCAAATATCACTATTGCAAGTGCGATGGTTTGCGCAATCGCTAGCACGGGTGAAAGCCAAAACATAAACTTTCTAAATCCGCTTTCAAAACGGATACCGTCTTCTACCTTTTCGATTTCCTTTTTCGCTTTATTAACCTCGCTCATCATCTTACCGGCACTTTCATTTACAGCGATTACGGCGTTATCTGCCATTTTAGTAATGCTTTGCTTCATCACTCTTACCGCTTCGTCAGTCGCCTTTGCCGTAGCTGTACTTACTTGGCGCTCGATGTCCGTTACCGTTTCCGATATCTTCCCCAGCGTTTGATTGAGGCTCTTCGACAACTGGTTGTTGCTCTCTTTCACTTCTTTCGAGAGCAGCCAAACGTCTGCTTTCAGCTCGTTCACGAGCTTTTTGTTGCTCCATTCTAAGTTCTTCACTTGCTGCGTCTGTTCCGCGATTCGCACATTTTGCGTCAAAATCAAGTCGTTGCATTGCTCTCTCGATGTCGCCAATGCTTGCAAAAACATTGCCTCGCGCGCTTCTGCTGTTAATCTTTTTGCTTCTTCTTGTAAATCCAATATCGCTGGATTTCTTGAAATATCCACCGGTTGGTCCTCGATTATGGGCTGAGGATATTCGCCCGTTATTTTGTTCATCAATTTTCCTTAAAATCTCCTTTTTTGTATAATTTGTTCCGAGCTTTTCCCCTCGGATAGGGTTTTGTTTTTCGGGATGCAAATAGGAATAATCCTTTCCATCCCTTGTGATTTTTACGCCGTAACACTTTTCAAGATATTCCTTGAACTTGTCGGGCGTAGTAGAATTTTTAATCGCTTCTGCAATTACTTCTCTCAGTTCTTCTTTCCAACTCGTACCGCCTTTTAGCATAATCTTCTTTTCAACTGCCGTTCTGCTGTTTTTACCACGCTTTCTAAAATCCGTTTCGGTAAACCCGTATTTCTTCCCTATCCTATTCGCTTCGTCTTTCATCTTCACGTAATCTTGCTTACTGAATTGTAGTTTCTTCCCCGTTATCGGGTCTACTGCATTTATAATGATATGGCTATGTACCGTTTGCGTGTCCGTGTGGGTAGCGATTACGCACTCGTAGTCTTTGAATAATTTTGCAACAAGTTCTTCGGCGTAGGCGTGAGCTCTTTCAGGTGAAACGTTATCTTGGCGCGCGCACGATAATTTACAATGATAATATTTTCTTTCATCGAATTTATCTCCTTTGCCAAACCTGTTTGCCGTTTCATCAAACTGCTTAGCGTAGTCCTCGTCTTCAAAAAGATTTCTAACCGACACTATCTTTGCTTTCTTTTCGTCGGTGATATACGCGATACCGTTTTTCGGTTTTGCTTTGCTTGCACTACACTTAAAAAGTGGCATTATCCACCTCCGATTGCAATAGATATTTTGCGGTATAGTTCTTTCAAGCTTTTGATGCACGTTTTTATTTCTTCTTCCGTAGCCAAGCCGTTATAACTGTTTCTAACGACTTGGTTTAGGTTGTTACCTTGCCGTTTCAGTTCGGCTAAAATCTCGCCACTATTTTCTATCACGGTAATCGGCTTGTCGGTAATTGACCGAATTACAAAGTCCGTTATCGTCAGTCCACTTTTTGCTATTGCGCTATCTATTAAATTTTTCTCTTGTTCGCTTGCCCTAAAATTGTAGGCAAATGGTCTTGTTCTCCTTCCTATAATTTCTCCTCCTTTTATTTTTTTGTTATTTGGGGTATTAGGGGTTTCCCCTAACGAGGCGATTTGAAAAATCGTGTATTTGGCAAGACAAATACGTTCCTCGCTATAACGTCAAAGCAAAGCCTTTTAACAACGCCGACATAAAATATATCGGCGTTCTCTTTCGGCTTCCTTTTCCTTCTTCCCAAAAAATCTTTATTTTATAAATCTTTTTCGGGAGCCCTGTTCACCAACCTTTATACCCATATATTAAATTGTATTTTTGGACGTAGAAAAAGCCCGACAGTTTAGCACTGTCGAGCTTTCATTTCCACGCTTTGGGGAAACGGGTTCTATTACGCCGATTACTCATTTTTAATTTTTGGCAAGCCCTTCCCTTTCGTAGAAAGGGAAAAAACCAATTTGAAAGTAGTGTTTTATAAACATACTCTTTCACTTTTTACCATATTCTTGCGAATTGCTTGCCATAAACGGTGAACTCTCCACCTTCTTTTTCCGCAACACATCCTATAGGAAGAGCTCTTTCGCGCGAAAATTCCTTAAATGCGGGAGACGTTACGATAGGTGCATATATTCTCCAATCGGAAGGGCTATTCTTTTCGTAATGCTTTACTACAAAGATAAGGACATTTTCACTCGTTAACCACTTGGAGACCTGCTTATCTCTATCGGCTTTTTCTTCCATTATCTTTTCGTAAATAAGTTCCTTTTCTTGGTCATCCGCCACGCGGAGCTCCATATACAATCGACTAATCCTCTTTTTAGATTCATCACATATCTCAATAATTTTATCCCTATGCCGATAGTCGGTAGCATTGTCGGAGGTCGTCTTATATCCAATTACCCAAGATATAGGCGTATAATCCACCTTTTTCTTTTTGCCTTTTTGGAAGTTAAACTTTTTAACCGCTTGATAGATATAATCCATCGCCGTATCGTATAACTCGTATTCGTTGTCCTTGCCCTTTTCATCTATCTCCTTAAAGAAAATAGGTGCAGGACGATTATACTTTTTACGCAACGCGGAAAGTTCTTTTCCAACGTTTACGTTATCGTAAGCGCGCTTTGCTTTGTCTATTTCCAAACCCGATAAAACGGCAAGTTTGCAAACGTCGTTATAAATCTCTAAGATTTCCTCTATGGGCGCGCCGTGATGGATTTCGTTCCATATAATACTGTTTAACTTTTGCGAAAGGTTTACTATCTCGCCTATTTTATTCTCACTCGTATCGTGGTCAAGCTCGGCAAGAGTTTGACCGTTTTTACTCATCGACGGAATACCACAAACAGGCACTTTGAAATATTCTTTATGTTTCTCGGCGGTTTCTACTAAGAGTTTATCGTCCGTTACAAGCATAGCATCCGAATCGTAATCACAACCGTTTAATCGCTGTTGAATATTCTCTCCAATAGCGTTTACGCACACGATATTTTTACCCAAATTAAAGTAGTTCCAAATATCGCCGTCAAGATTATTTTCCACGCAATAAAGATTGCCCATCGTGATATGTGGTGAACGCGCGCAAAGAAGTTTTTCACCATTTGCAAAGCGTTTAGAATATATTTGCCCTTTCTTTAATTCGCTTGTTATCTTTTCGCCTGCTATGTATTTCAAAAGTTCAGGTCCGTTACCAAACAACGTTGCGTTTGTGCCGTTTAGAAGAATATGTCCTCGTCGCAAATTACTTTTAAGTCCGCTTACTACGTCGTCCCTGAAATTAGCATACAACGCAGTATAATCAAACGTTGTACAATAAAGAAGCAATCTAAAAATGACTTCCGCGCGTTCAGCAAGCCCGTCGGGAATTTTCTTTTCTTCTCCGTCCTTTTCCCTTACGTAAGCATCGGTAAAATGATAGCGCATAAACTCCACGTCGTTGCGGATAAGCGTGATATAATCAAAACTCGGCTTTAATAATTCTTCCGCTTGTGCCTTATCAAATCCCAACGTATTGAGAAGTTGATAACTGCTTTGCACCATATCGCCGTGAAAAAATCTCGTGCCTTTATCCCATTTCACCACACCGAAAGTATTATCTACGTTTTCTATCCACTTGCGAATATTCTTTTCAGTAAGTCCACCTGCAAACTTAAGATATTTCAAACTGTTGGGCGTAGTTACCATTACAATTTGGCTAATATCAGTTGCAAAAGTAAATCCCCTTTTCTTTATGTCATCAAGGGTAATATTTTTATCTTTTATCCATTTTTGAAGTTTGGTTCTAAAAGCGCAAGACTTAAAGAACTTGTTACGAAGAAGTAACATATGCTTGTCCGCATAGCCGTTTTCAAACACGCTCTCATCCAAAAGACACTCGCCGTCCCAAATATCGTTTGTGATTTCTGTTTGCTTTTGCTCGGCTACAAGTTTGCTATCCTTAAGTTCTACGGATATTACTTCTTCCGTAAATACGCTTTTATAATCGGGAACGAAAAGTATTCCGTCAAGTGGTATATTAACTGTTCCTTTAATACTGCTAAGCGACAACGCCTTATACGATTCCCACGAAGCAAGGTCAGTTTGCGCTTTCAAGCAGCAACTACTCCATTTATCCATTGCTTTATATAAACGCTCGTCAATAAAAAGGCATTTACCCTCTCTTGAACTGCCTGCGCTTCTCTTATATCTTACGTAGTGAACACCGTCTAAATAAAAACCGCTTTCGTAAAAATGTGCGCGCAAGTCTTTAATTTTTACAGGCTTGCCGTTTTCGGGCTTGTACGTATAGTTAAATTTTAAGTTAATTATGACAGGAGTATATTCGTTTTCGCTCTTATCTTGAAATGAAAACTTTTTACGACAAACGCGCTTATACGCCTTTTCAAGTTCAATTAAATCAAGCGAATTATCTAAATAGATTTTGAACAAACGAAAATAGGCGTCGCTTTTACTTTCGGGCATTTTATACCCAACGCTAACGCCGTTTTCTTGCTCGTGCCGATAAATATCCGCCGCTTCAATTGAAATAATTCTATACCCTTGTTTCATTTCATCTAGTCCTTCTATTGCCTTTTTGAGCTAAAAGGTTGCGCCACAATATTGGCATTGTAAAAAATTGTGGGCTATCATAAATAATACGTTACTATCCTTATATAATTAATCTTATAAAATAGTTCTTTGCAATATTTCAAGCTCATATTTCTTTAAGACTTTTTCAAATAACGAGATATTATTTTTAATATAATCAAAAAGGTCATCTTCAGAAAGAGTATCTAAGTTTAATTTAGCTCCTCCCAAAACACGCTGAACAATCTCCACTGCATTTTGCGGAATCCCATATTCTAATAAAATTCTTAATGAAGGCTGAATAAAACTATTTTCAACCATCTCCGCTACATAAGAATAATCTCCAGAAATTTTTCCATGTTTCTTGCAAACATACTTTTGTAAAGAATCAACAACGTTTAACCATTTAGGAGCTCTATATTGCTGCCAATTCTTTTGAAATGCGAATAATTTCTCTATTACATTATCAATTTTAATTTGAGATTCCTCAGGAAAAGCCTTATAAATTTCCCCAATAGATGAATACGCAAAATTTTTCTTTTGAGCTAAATCTTTTAAATAATAATTAATATCGTTTTCTATCATTTGGCCAATAGAATTACCATAACACACACTAACAATTTTATTGCGAACCCAATCCTTCTGTCCAAATGATTGGCGCTCACTTTGAGTAGATAGGTTTTCCCAACATAAATCTAAAATGTAGTTTATGTGTTTATGTAAATATCGGTCAGGTTGATTCCAATATATTAAATCATATCCGCTTGGCGTAACAATATCTTTTTCTAATTGATTTAATATATTTATCTGCCCTTCAATAGAAACTGCATTTCTTTTCAAAATAGACTGCAAGTCCCCATCCAATGACTTAAATTCATTATATCTTTTTTTATTATCATTAATATCTTTAACTCTATCTTCATCCAAATTAACCAAAACTTCACTATCTATAGGATTTTGATCTATAAGAGGAATATCAACATCTACCCTCTCTTTTTCTGGTGGTTTTTTGAGATTAATAATTCTACCAACAAAGTGTTCCATCAAGCGCCCTGCTCGACCTCTTATGTTAGCATAATCGAAATAATCCACTTGTCTTTTTCCTATATAATTATCGTAAAACACAACATTCTTTGCCGATGTATTCACCCCTTCAATTATTGTGTTTGTGCAAAATAAGTACATCAATCTTTTTTCATTAAAATAGCGAATTGTTGATGTTGTTATATGTTTTGGCATTGCACCGTCATGTACACCAATCTTTAAACTTAAACACTTAGTTAAAGACCACCCCCAACTAATATTTGAATCAATCCACTCTATTAAAGGCAGCTTAGAAAACTCACTGTCGTTCTTACTTTCTAAATGTTTGCAATATGAAAAAGCTAATTTACGCGCTGTAGCAGGAGACGAACAAAAAATTAGTGTTTGCTCATCCATCTCATCAAGAAGCTTAAATAAGTCTTCTTCTTCGACTTTATTACCTACTCTAACCGTTACATTTTCAAATTTATTTACGGTTTCAGTTGAAACTAATGAGTAATTTGTTTGATAAAAAATAGCATTATATTTAGCTAAAAAATCTTCTGACACCTTATCTATGTTGGGACCCAATAAATAAAATTGACAGTTTTTATTCTTCATGATTTTTAAAAAAGCATTGTTTAATACATTACTTCTATTATCACCTCTTAAATTACTCAATTTGTAAAACTCGTCCAAAACTAGAAAATCTATCGTTGGAAGATTTTCATACTCCAAAATTCTTTCAGCGGTTAGAAGGAAAATATTTTTCTTCTCTGCGCTATACTCTTGAGAGGTTCGAACTATTATTTTATATTCATCTCGATATTTTGAAAGTTTTTGCCTAGTTTCATCCAATAATGCTAATGTCGGTTGAATAATCACAATATTGTTGTACTTTTTACTTGCAACAATTTCCTCAATTAATAAGCTTTTACCAAAACTTGTTGGTGCGCTAGCCACAACATTTTTTCCACTAAAAATCAACTCGGATAATTCCTTTTGGCCGTCATGAAAATACTTATTAAGAGCTCTTGAATAATGAGTTTCTTTTCTCAACCCATATCCTAAATCCGAAGAATTAAAACCAATTTTGTTTATATATGGATAAAACCCTGCACTTTCAATCAAGTCACCCCAAATTTCTTGAGTATCTCGTGAAATATTTTCCCAATTATCTAGTACTTGAATAATTATCTGTAAGGCCTCGTCTCTTTCAGTAGGCGAAATAAGCCTTTCGGAAACCCTTTGTGCCAATAAAAAACTTTCATCGCTTGATATTGCCTCTTTAGATTTTAACTTATTAACTATTCCTATCATTATCGCCTCACATATTTTGCATATGCCACAATCTTTCATGCAATCTTTTTACCAACGCTTCTTTGCTCTTTATTGGCAATAAAAATAAAACAACGTTGCACCTATCCCTAAGAGGATTTTTATTCTTTTCATCAAAATAAGCTTTCAATTCTCTTACATTAACCTTATGATAGGCTAAAGCCTCATCGGTCTCCGTATCGTAAAATTTATCATAAATATCATTTTCGTAAACGCAAAGCATAGGTATATTGATAAATTTCAATTTGTCTTTTAAGGTCCCACTTTCAGCAAGTTTTTTCATCCAAAACTCTCTATTTGGGATGGAATTATTTTTAACATTTTTCCCAATTAAAACAAATTGCTCGTTTAAATAATCAGTTTTCAAATGTTCATTTAAATCTTTAACCAATGCCCTTATTCCATCTTTTGCGTCCGTATATAATTTGCTCTCTCCCAGCCACAAAATCTCATCATGTGGTGAGATATGCACCGCATCAAACCCATGAGCCGGAACCCCTGCGGAATCCTTAAAGTAAACCTTTGAAATCAAAGGAGTTGTTTCTTTGAAATCTCTTAATAAAAAATGCAAGATTAATTCTCCAAACTCTCCCCTGTTTCTAAAAGGCATCTTGTCCAATTCTATTCTTGCTTGCTCTCGCTCCTTTTCATTAGTAGAGCAATACACTTTATACATTAAATTAAATTCTTTAATCTTATAAATTGCTTTTGCCGCTTCTCTAAGTTTTCTATATGCTTTTGTTTGCTCTATTTTATTTCCTTCATAATCAGCATACGCATACTCAGGAATCACACTCATAATTTCTTCGGTTAAAAGCTCTAATGGATATATTGGTTGAGCATCATCATCAATGTCGTTTTTTAGTAAAAACGACATTAAATCATCCTCTTCAACTTTAACCATTATGATATTATAAACATCAAATGTCTTACTCATATTTCTATCCCCTTCTTAAGCTTTTTAATATTTCTTCATCGGCTTTTGCTACTCAATAAATTTACCTTTCCCTATTGAATTGTATAAAGCTTTATTCCAATTAAATCTATCATTTTTTCGATATTAGTTTTAGTATCTTCATCAAATGGATTGAACATCCATCTTGCTAAAGGAAAATTATCATTAAGATATTTAAAATAAGGCAAATCTATCGCACATGAGTGTCCTATTACGATAATTTCTTCTACACTTAAGTCTTTTAAAAAAGCATCTAGTTCTTTTATTTGAAGCGATTTGTAAAACGACTTCGTTTTCTCAATCAGTGAAATATACGCCGTATATGTGTAATAATCCATCAATTCTTCTTCAAGCATACATTTAACATGCTCTTCAATATTAACCACGCGATAAGGACCTCGTCCCTTTTGTCTTACATCATAATAATATTTTTCAGCTTCATAATTCCCTTTAGGATATCCCAATATTAGGTTGTCTTTCCCAACCTCTCCGTGAATATGTAGTACCTTAGACGAGCAGATATTATAAAATTTTTCAAGGGTATGCGTATAATTACAAGTAACAAACAAATCATTTTGACTAAAATAACCAACGTACTTTGATACGGGAGAAACATAATCTATTTCGCGTTCTGCTCTATCCGCGAATACATATAATGCATCAAGCAATTTCCCATTTAAATCAACTTGTGTAATAATCGCATTTCTATCTCTTTCATAGTCAGAGGAATAATCTGGAGCGTAACCATCAAAAATTTCCTCTAACGAATTAAAATCTGGATGTGCCAAACAATTCTCGAAATCAGCCCATATATCAACTTCTTTGCTTTGATAAATATCCCAGAAATAAGATATTTGCTCGTTCCTCTCAGCTATTTCCTTAAAGTGAGGATTATACGCAGTAGGCAGGTTATGTTCTCTATCAAATCCGTTTCCAATTATAAATAACTTTTTCATTATTCAAACGTACTTTTTATCCTTTCTGCGATTCTTCTTATAACTGGCACTACTACACTGTTGCCGCATTGCTTGTAGGCGCTATTAAGCGATATTCCTTTAAATATAAAATCTTTAGGGAAACCTTGTAATGCCAAGCACTCTAATGGAGTTATTTTCCTAATGCCATAATCATCTTTGATAATTGGCACTCTATCCGGATATGTTCCCATATTTGCCGTTAGAGTTGGGCAAATAAAGTGTTTTCTTGGCGATACGCCGTGGTCGTTTATCTTGTATAATGCACGCTTGTCCGTTACTGTTTTCACCATTTCATCATAGTAAAAAGAACTTGCATTATAGTAATAAATATCATCGTGTTTAACAGTTCTATCCAAAATATCGTTTAGTTGAACTGTACGTTCAATCGGTTCCGGATAGTTAAATCTCGCACATTGGTCATAATCCAAAAACGCAACTATAAAAATACGTTTTCTTTGCTGTGGGACATTTCCGTATTCTTGCGAATCTAACACCTTATATTTAACGGCATAACCAAACTGCGCAAGCGTATTATAAATAACTAAAAACGTTTTTCCGTCATCGTGTTCCATAAGATTTGCAACATTCTCAAGAAATACAATTGGTGGTCTTTTTATATCAATAATTCGACCGATTTCAAAGAATAAGTTTCCACGTGGGTCATCAAACCCTTTTTGCCTCCCCACAATAGAAAATGGCTGACAAGGAAATCCCGCTACAAGCACATCGAAATCTAGAATATCATGTGGATTTACTTGACGTATATCTTTCTCAACTAGGTGCTCGTCACCAAAATTTACACGGTATGTAGTTGCTGCATCATGGTCAAATTCATTTGCCCACACGATATCAAAACCGGCTTGCTGAAAGCCAAGGTCAATACCACCTATTCCACTAAATAAACTACATACTTTCATCTTTCTTTCCTACTTTGACATTTGCTTGTCTACATTTTTAATTAATGCTAATAAATCTTTTTCGATATCTAACCAGTTTCTATTAAGGTCTAATGTTTTTGTAATTATAAAGGTTTTTATTGTGCCTGTATAATCTTGTATTTCCTGAATCTTTCCTCTATTATATTCATCCGTATAGACGGTTGGATACATTAATGCACCAAATTTACGCCCCTGATAATCACTATCCAAAATATAACCTCTAATTTGGTTAATGTGCGACGTCCTATAAGTTTTAGCGCCTTGCCCATAGTATTTATTTACCAACATATCTTTATAGTATTTAGCGTCAATAATAAATTGGTAATTTAAATCTCTATTTTCAACAACAATGTCTGTTCTTCTATCACCAATTTCAGTTTCTACATCAAAAAACTCGCCCCATCCGCTATCATCAGTAGCGGTATGCCAATTGATTTTTGGCGCATGAACTCTATAAACTTTTCTCTCAAGATTAATGGCATAAAAGTTTAATATGAATTGTTCATAAACTTTTTCCATTTGCCCATCTCGGAAGAAATCCTTGAACACATTATTTCCGTCATCATCGTTTACTATAGTGTTATCGTACAACATTATAGCAACATGAATAAGCATCTTGTAGGTAACATTGTTTCGGTTAAAAACAAGTTTTTGACGATTTTCTTTTGTCGGCGCTTTTTCTTCAATACCTACAAAAAACATTCGTTGTTTCTTTAGACTTGCTTTCGTGATTGAACTAATATTAGGATTTTTTATTAAACTTTCAATAGTAAATTTTAATATTTGATTGAAAATATCATTAGTTGAATACTCATCATAGTTACAATCCAATTTCTTTCGTTGCATAGAAAACTTTGTAACACTTTCTTGCACATTTATTTTACCACGTAACGTCGAGAGTTCCTCTTCTTGTCCAACATACGAACGATGGAACCCCGAACGAATAAGTTTACCAATACCATATGTAAAAATTCTACCAAGTAAATTGTAGGCATCATCAAAGTCATCCTCGCCTACCTTTATATCGTCTTTAATCGCGAGAACGTTCCATGCATAACAAAGCATGTAGAATATATTTTTAATTGGTATTGGAGATTTATATGTACTCATCTTAATCCTTCAATAATTCTTTTTTACAGTCATCAGCTTTTGCTTTATCATCCCACCAATATTCATCCAATAAAGGACATATTTCATATTGGATTATCGATTTATACCAGTCTTTTTCAGCTTGTCCCTCAACTGGTTCAACACAAAAATAACTGTGTCCTATACAAAAACCTTTGCCTAACCCCGAATTGTTTTCATCAGCAATTTTAGTGTTTAATTCAGTTAATCTATTAACAACCTTTTCTACAATTAAACCATCGTGAATATACGTTCTTAAGTGTTCCTTAAATGCAGGTTTAGCAAATGCAGGCTCAACATCAAAGAAACTGAAACGTCTTCTTAAAGCATAGTCCATCATAGCCAAACTTCTATCGGCTGTATTCATCATGCCAAGTAAATAAACGTTTTCAGGAACCGAGAACTCTTCGTCTCTATATGCCAACTTAATCTTCTCGCCACGCTTATCTCCTTCAATAAGCATCATGAGTTCACCGAAAATTTTACTCAAATTGCCACGATTGATTTCATCTATAATAAAGAAGAAATCCTTGTCCGGTTCTTCCTCGGCTTTTTTACAAAACTTATAGAAAACGCCTTCTTTTAATTCAAAACCATTATCATTAGGTTTATATCCCATAATGAAATCTTCGTAAGAATAGTTTTGATGGAATTGAATCATCTCAACTTGCGCCTTATTAGTACATCCAATAATCGAATAAGCTAATTTTTTAGCAAGATACGTTTTACCTACACCAGGAGCACCTTGTAAAAGAACGTTTTTCTTATATTTTAATAGATGATATAACGAATCATACTCTTCTCCGGTCATAAAGATATCTTTTAAGAAATCTTCTTTTGTATATTCATTTATATCTTCTTGCTCTTCTTCAATATCATCATCGATATCAACTACACCTTTTTCAAGAAGTTCTAAAATCAAAGACTTGTATGCATTCAAAGAGAACACACTACGAGCCGAACATAAAGAATTTTTGAATACTTTTGGCAACTCGCTATAACCAAATGATTTAAGCCATTCAACTTTACGATTATTTACATAATCCGCATCTTGGTCACCGTTTGTATCATCAAAATAGTAATCCGATACAATTTTACCGATGTGAGCACGGCTACCATCACCATAAACAAGATAATCACCTATTGACATTGTTTTAATAAACGTCCAAATTTGACTAACATCTTGAACTCTTCCATTCTTTGTTTTGTCAGGAAAGCATTCTTCATGCAAATCACTCAAAGAATCTTTGGTTTCAATAGATGTTAAATCCCCCATCTTACCCCATCCAATACAAACATGTGGATTTTCAGGGCTCAATGCATTATTTTTTAATTTAATATGCATTCCATAAACATTTCTATTTAAGATATCATATTTTTCATCCACATCATCACTTACCTGAGTCTCCCAAATGATATCTGGCGACAATGTTCTACCTAGTTTTATCGCCTTTACCAATTCTTCAGCCGTATACTTAGACTCGGAAACAAGTTCTTCAACTGTAACATTGGAATTTCTAATTACGTTATTGTACTTTACGCCAAAAACAACAGCTGCTGTTCTTTCAACTTTTCCTTTGTTTTTAGCTGTATCCATAAAACTATTAAATGTGCTTATCAAATCTTCTTTAGTCATTTTAACTTTCATAATCTCATTCCTCCAATTATCGGATATCTTAATTCTTATATAGTAAACCGTATCATTTTTTCTTATTTCAAAGTTTGTTATTTTCGTAAACAACAAGCCCTTAAACGCAATTATCGTATCGTCTCTATTATTAAATGTATAATAGCCTCTTTCGCCTGTTGTAAAGAATTTATCTATCTCTATATTTTCATGCCTAACAAGAAAATAACTTCGTGCTTTTTTATAATCCGATAAATCTCCCTTAAATAAATGAATATAGGAATCTAAAATTACGTCCAATTGTTTAATTGCTTCGTGCACACTATCAATCTCTATATACATCTTTTCACAGCCCGTCATGAACTGTTTTACCCTCATTTTACTTTGGTCATCATCTCCAGCATAATAGCTACACGTACACGAATCTTTACCGCCTCTATACTGACAATTCACCACAGCATCGCTTCTTGGAATATCTGCAACGAGTATATTATCTTCAGTAATTTTAATCATGCTAACACCTCAAAAACTTTCGTTTTATATATTTCCCTTACTACTGCCATCATTACATCAACAACAATAGAGTTTCCTGCTTGCTTATACATTTGAGCTCTCGATACGACTTGTTTAAAATCATCCGTAAAGCCCATTAAACGTAAAGCCTCTCTTTCCGATAACATTCTAATTTTGCCATCTACCGTGTAGTAATTGTCTACACCAGCTCTATGTCTATTGCCCATTGTTTTAAGTAGTGTTCTTGCTATCGGCAAATCGATTTTTACTGGCGTTGAAAAAGTTTTTGTGCCAGAACACATTACATACGCTCTAAGTTTAGGAGTCAAGAAATATTTCGGGTCAACAATTCCTTTCACTTTCCTCGCATCAATTTTACCTTCAATAGATTTAAAGCATCCTTCCGCACAACTTTCTACTAAAAAATCTTGAGCAACATAATGCAAATCCTTCGTTTGTGGAGGAAACATTAATTCCTCGTGTTTTATATCTTTTCTAATCCCAACAACAAATAATCTTCTACGGGTTTGTGGAATTCCATAATCACTAGCATTGAGCACATCAAATTTAATGTCGTAATTTAACTTATCAAAAACACTCTTTACTACTTTCCACGTATTGCCTTTATCGTGGTTAAGCATATTACGAACGTTTTCATAAATAAATACTTTAGGTTGAATTTCATCAACTAAACGACCAAACTCGTAGAATAGTGTACCACGTGTATCATCAAGACCTGCTTCAAATCCCACAGATGAAAAGCTTTGACAAGGGCTACCACCAACAAATAAGTCAACTTGCCCTCTAAAATCTCTACCATCCAATAAGCATACGTCTTGGAAAAACATATTATCTTTTATTGGATAGTTTGCAACGTAAGATTCTTGCATATAGTTTTTAGATTTGGTTTTTTGAGCATAAAGTTTTTCTACGTATTCTTTCTTCTCTTGTGGAGAACTTAACGCATCAACAACAACTTTTTCTTTTTCGTAATCGATTTCAACTTCGCGCTCTCCATTATCACAAGCAAATACTACTTCATGCTCTATATTCATTCTTTTTAGTGCAAATTCGATTGCTCCAATTCCACTAAACACTGTTGCTACTTTTAACATTTTAATATCCCTTTATTTCTCATCTCGTTAATAATTGCTTCCAATACATTTACAACAATAGCATTTCCTGCTTGCCTCCATGCCATCGTATCGTGAACAACAATTTTATAATCGTCATCAAAACCCATTAATCTAAAGCATTCTCTTGGGGTAAGCTGCCTTGTCACGCCTTTTTCGCCCTTATATTCCCCTACATATGCTCTTTCCAAAATTTCAGGCGTATGTCTATTTGAATCTAACGGCTCAAATCTAAAATCTCCATTCCAGTTAAATTGTTGATTTGCCTTTTGACACATCATGATTTCGCCATTAACTTTAGCTCTATTGAAATAAAATGGATTTGTTACAAATTCAAAACCTTTACGTCCTAAATAGTATTTTACAGGAATAACATCTTCTAAGTAATCAGCTATCGTTGTATTAAGGTCTACTTCAGTAGGTGTATCCATTTTGTTTTCAATTTTAGAACCAACAACAAATATTCTTCTTCTATCTTGAGGAATACCATAATTTTTCGCATCCAACCTAAAAAGTTTAATGTTGTAATTTAATGATTGAAAAACATTATTTATTGTCTCCCACGTTTTCCCTTTATCATGGTTGAGCATTCCTAATACATTTTCATAAATAAAAGCCTTGGGCTGACATTCTTTGACTATTCTTGCGTATTCGTAGAACAATGTGCCTCGTGTATCTTCTAACCCACCACGTTTACCAATGACTGAGAAACTTTGACAAGGACTTCCACCCACTAACAAATCAATTTTCTCATCTTTATACATTGTACCATCTAAGAATCTAACATCTTGATAGTAATGCCCTTCAGGAACATCAAAATTAGCAAGATATTGCTTTTGCATAAAGTTCTCTTTCTTGCTTTCTTTTAAATATAATTCTTCAATATACTTGTTTTTTTCTAGAAGAGACATACCTTTAGTTTGTTCTCTTATTTCTTCAGCGGTAGACTTAATTTCTCTTTCTCCATTGTCAGCCGCAAAAACTATTTTATATTCAATCTTTTGTTTAATAAATGCTTCTTCTATTGCACCCACACCACTAAACAAAGTCGCTAACTTTATCATAATCAAATTTATCCTCGTAACTCATTTGCTAAAATCAACAAGATTTTAGCACAATAAATGTGACAATTTCCGTCATATTTTACAAATTTCTAATTATTATTTTCTCTTACACGCCATAGTGCGGCGGGGTGATTTTTTATATTCACTACGATTTCTTCGTTGTCGAATAATAATTCAGGCGCATAAGTTTTCTCTTTTAATTTACTTAAAAACTCTTTCTCTCCGTCCGTTAAAACAAGTAAATCCTTTACGTAAGTTAGAACTTTTTCTTTTGCCTTTTCAATGTCAAACTTATCGTTTTTAGATATAACAGGTTTTAATTGAGTTTTGTACTTTCTATAATCTAATCTTTCAACGTTTTTATAGTCTAACTCTTGAATATCATAGTCTCCACCGATAGCGTTATAAAACACAAGACATTTTCTTAAAAGTTCAGTATCGGTTATAACGTTATTTTCTATCATAGCGTTAACGTCGTATAAATCTCTTGGCGTGGCACGTGATAAAAGCGCATTGATTTTACTAGCGTAGAGTTCAGTAGTATTTAAGGTTAAAACTTCAAAATCTTCTACTATGCCCTTCGTTAAAATTTTCTTCTTTTCAAGAGGTAAAACGTGGCATCTATCCAAGAAGTTAATTTCAACCTTTATATTGTCACGATTACCTGCGTTGTTAATGTAATTAAACAAGAACGACGTTAAAGCGAAATGGTCACGAGAATCAGCAAGCGAATAGCCTTCTTGCCACATATAGTCGGTTAAGCGCTTTTTGAACTTCTCTTTAATTTCAGGCAATTCTTCCCTATCGACGTTTACTGTAAAATCCAAATCAATATCAATAGAAAGGCGTGGAAGCTCTACCGCAGTCAAGTTTATTGCCGTCCCACCTTTAAGAGCAAGTTTATCCTTAAAGACAACGTCGCTATTTAAGAATTTTAATATTTCAGAAAGACGTAAGACCTTTTCCAAAGTATCTTTTATGAAGTTAGATTCTTGGGCAAGTCTCATCAAGTATTGTCTTGAAAATTCCATTAATATCCTCCGTTTAGACGAGATTTAAGATTTTTAGGAGCCATAAGTTTCCATTTAGAATTAAATTCTATATCTTTATACTCGTCTTGTAAAAAATATTTTATCTGATTGGTTAGTTTGCTTTTACACTCTTCAAAAAACGAATCGGTCAGCATAAATTTGTCTTGAAAATGTTCTAATACGTAGCCTGCTTTTTGATAAAGGAATACCGAATCGTAGGCTTTTAACGTTTCAAGTAGTTTTGTTTCGTCTAAAACGCGAATTTGGTCAAGCGCATTTAATATTTCGTCAATTCCCCCACCTGCGTCAATATCGTCAAGGCAGTCAATAACCGTTCGTTCAAGAGACGTTACACGAACTGCAGCAGTTATTATATTCATAATTTGAACGTCGTGCTTAGCGGGTTTACGAACATAGTCAATATCGTCAAAAGTAAAATCGTTGAATCGCTTTTTACTGCCCACTGTAACGGCATTGAAAACTTGATTAGCTACGCCAAAATATTCAAAGGCAGAATGATAACACACGAAAGCATCTTCAGCGATTTTTGTAGCAAGCTCAAACTTTGTCGTAAGCGGATATCCCGACACGTCAACGTGAACGTATAATCCGTTGCGAACTTTAACAATTTTTTTAGAACGAACCTGCCCCGCTATCCAATTTTCGTATTGTTTATCATTTATAAAATTGCCTATTACGTCCTTTTTTGTAAACGTATAAGGGATAAATTTTGCCATTTATATATCCTCATAACTAATTTTAACCATTTTAACATAAAACACTACAAAAGTCAAGTGGTTTATGTAGATTTGGTTAATATTTAGTAATACTATACCTAATTTACTTGATTTCCGAAGAAAAAACGACGTTTTTAATGCATTTTAGGTATAAAAAATATGGATTTTAACTGTTTTTACGCAAAACACTACGTTAAATAAGTGTTTCGTGTGAGTTTAGTTAAAAAGAAAAGTTGTTGTTATCAAAAGCAAACCCTGTCACTAAAATAGTGCAAAAACCGCTAGCATCTTATAGCCAACGGTTTTTTAATCATTTCTTATATCTATTTGTCCGAATTCCCAATAATATAATCTACACTAACACCAAAATATCTAGACAACCTTTTTAATGTATCGATATCTGGTTCGCGCTCTTGCCTTTCATACCTTGCATAATCATTAGATGAACAGCAAATTGAATCTGCAACTTCTTTTTGTGTAACGCCTTTGCTTAACCTCAATTCTTTAAGTCTCATATTACTCCTCCACACAAAGAATTTCACAAAGCATACTATAAGCTACTAATTTTTTTCCCTGCTTTTTAGAAGAGTGCTCTCTCCACCAATAAGTTTCTCGACCTTCAACGTGACACTCACAGCGCCAAACAGGATTCCCATTTTCATCATAGGATTCCTTGAAATCATACCAAGGCTCTCCTATATATCCTTTTTGATATAATTCTTGAAGCTGATTGATTGCTCTATCAATATTTGGCTCGCCTACTTCATCAATCGGCAAAACCAACTCGTTTTCTTTTTCTAAATATTCATAAGCTTTTTGAGCAGCATCCATTCTCGCATCTCTTTTAGAATACCCATATCCTTCAAATGGTGCTTCATCTTCATATAACATTAAGGAACACTCATAGCCATCTTCATCTTCAACATAATCATAAACAGGTAATTCTCCAAACTTTTTTTGATGCCAAGTTTGGATTAAATCAACATAATTTCTTTCGTTTTGAAAACCGTTTTCTAAAAAATATTCAACATCTAACAACTTGTCGACTACATTTTCAATTTCTTCAAAATCCCACCTACTATCAATTGCAACAGCTCCTATAATAGATTCAAACAAATCTTCTTTCACTGATTCTTGATTTTGCGCATTTTGAGATATATCCCCTTTTCCCATTAAGAGATATTTTTCAAAACCAAAAAAATCAATACGACTAGATAACATTTTCTTGCAAACAAGTTTTTTCTTAATTTCTGTAAGTTCTCCTTCAGTCTTACTTGACCTATACTTATCATTTTGAGTTTTTTCACCAAAGTATTCCGACAACTTTTTCATAACAATAATTTCCAAAGCTTTATCGCCATAAAACTCTAAAACCTCATTATGATACGTACCATTGTGTTCTTCCGAATATGATTTTCTTGTAAACGCTTGCCTTAATAATTTAAGCTCAATAAAATCATACTCTAACTGCTCTTGAATAAATTGTAAATTTTCGTTGTTCATAAAAAACAACCTCCTTATAGTATTACTACAAGAAGGTATAATAATAGCCCGACAAAGCCCACTACTCCCGTGCGCTTACCTTCGGGCATCCAAATATTAAAAATGTGTTACATAAATCACTCTCATTTGATAAGAATCACTTGCATAATTCAAAACAAATAAATATTATTTTATGTCCGACCTTTTTAATTTCAAACACCTTCTTGTGTACCTATATTTTATCACCTCCCACATTATTAGTCAAGCAATTATAGTATCCGTTTTGTATCCATTTCGGGTAATTAAGCTAAAATATAAGAACATAAACCTTACATACTTTTAAAAATGTATCCCTTCAATTTATAAAAGTTCTTTGCCCTTAAATACTATCAATTCTAAGGACAAAGCAATTACTATAAGATAAAATTTGTAAATGAATTCTACTTAATATTTTACATTTACGTTTCTTCGTCGTCTAAGATTTTATCTTCTTCTAGTTTTAAGGATTTTAGCCACTCTTCCTTTTTACGTTGGATTACCTGATAGTTTATACTTCCACGCGGACAACAAGATAATAAAAAGTTAAAATCTTTTAGTTTGTTGCGAATCTTGTCATTGGGGTCTTCAACTATAATCTTTGGTCTACGATACGCGTTATATAATGTTATAAAGCACTTCCAACTGTACGCCATCAAGTTTTGTTTTGCGGCACGTTTGCAATACCTACGCCAACATAACCTTATAGACGATTGATGCTTACACATTTGAAATTCTTCCCACTCAAAATCGGGAATTAGATACCCTTCCCCTGCTTTCGCCCTTTCAGGGAATAATAAAGAAGAAATTTCTTCTTCACTCATATCATTTAACGCATGAATTTCAATCCCTAACGCCTTTATCCTTTTTAGAACAGTCCATACAGTCGTGCGAGAACAAGTGCATAGCGTTGCAATTTGGCTATTATTGTTGCCTTTTTGGTAGTATTCAATGATTAATTTGTATTTTGACATAGTTTTCTCCTATTTTATCGCCCTTTTTTACCCATAGCGATAGATACAGAAAAGTGTTCAATTTGAGGAACCACCCCGTTTTTTTGACCGATTTTTGACCTAACAAGAGATTTTTAAGAGAAAAAAAGTAGTCACTCTCTTGAAAGAATGACTACTAAAACCTTATTTTTTAATTAAAAATTGAATTTTTACCGCTTTTTGGCGCTAATCCTTAGCCCCTAGGATTACGGATATTAGCTTGTGCTGCAGCCAAGCGAGCAATAGGCACGCGGTAAGGCGAGCAAGAAACGTAATCAAGACCTATTTTGTGGCAAAATTCTACCGAACTCGGGTCACCGCCGTGTTCTCCGCAGATACCTATATGAATGTCTTTGCGTGACTCCTTGCCGAGTTTAACGGACATATCCAACAATTTACCCACGCCCGTTACGTCAAGCCTTACAAACGGATCAGCTTCGTAAATCTTGCTACTATAATAAGACGGCAAGAACTTACCCGCATCGTCTCTTGAGAAACCAAAAGTCATTTGAGTAAGGTCGTTTGTACCAAAGCAGAAAAATTCAGCTTCCGTTGCTATTTCGTCAGCCGTAAGCGCCGCTCTCGGAATTTCAATCATTGTACCAACTTCATACTTAAGTTTAACGTCAGACTTTGCGATAATTTCGTTAGCAGTCTTTACTACGATATCTTTGATAAATTTAAATTCCTTTATTTCGCCAATCAACGGAATCATAATTTCCGGTACGAGATTCCAGTTTTTGTGTCTTTGTTGTACTGCAATACCCGCTTTGATAATAGCTCTGGTTTGCATTACTGCAATTTCGGGATAAGTAACCGTCAAACGGCAACCACGGTGCCCCATCATCGGGTTAAATTCGTGCAGGTCAGAAATAATTTGCTTGATTTGCGCAACTGTTTTGCCTTGAGATTTTGCTAATACTTCAATATCGGCTTCTTCCGTAGGAACAAATTCGTGAAGTGGCGGATCAAGAAAACGGATTGTTACGGGATAACCGCCCAACGCTTCAAACAAACCTTCAAAGTCTGCTTGTTGCATAGGTTCGATTTTTGCAAGAGCAACTTCGCGTTCTTCCTTGGTGTCGGAACAAATCATTTCTCTAAACGCGCCTATTCTATCTGCTTCAAAGAACATATGCTCGGTACGGCAAAGACCGATACCTTGCGCGCCGAAAGAAACTGCTTGTTGAGCATCTTTAGGAGTGTCGGCGTTTGTTCTTACCTTGAGAGCCTTGTATTTGTCAGCCAAATCCATAATTCTACCAAAATAACCGCTGTTGGGATCAGCAGGTACGGTTTTTACTATACGGTCGTAAATCAAACCGGTAGAACCGTCAAGAGAAATTTCACTACCTTCTGTATAAACCTTACCCTTAAGGGTGAAACGCTTGTTTTCTTCGTCCATTTTGATATCACCGCAACCGGATACGCAACAAGTACCCATACCGCGAGCAACAACTGCCGCGTGAGATGTTTGTCCACCGCGAACGGTTAAAATACCTTGAGCGTATTTCATACCTTCGATATCTTCGGGAGAAGTTTCCAAACGAACTAAAACGACTTTTTTGCCTTTTTTGCCTTCAATAACGGCGTCTTCAGCAGTAAATACTACGGTACCAGCTGCTGCTCCCGGAGAAGCTGCTATACCTTTGCCGACAACGTTATTTTTGTCTGCTTGTTTAAGGTCGTTTACGTCAAATTGTGGGTGCAACAACATATCCAAAGATTTTGCGTCTATTTGCATCAATGCTTCCTTTTCGGAAATCATACCTTCATCAATCAAATCACAAGCAATTTTAATAGCCGCTGCTGCTGTTCTCTTACCGTTTCTCGTTTGCAACATAAAAAGTTTTTTGTCCTCAATAGTAAACTCCATATCTTGCATATCACGATAGTGGTTTTCTAAAGTATTGCATATACCGAGGAATTGTTCGTAAACTTCCGGCAAAATTTCCTTCATTTTTTCGATAGGCATCGGTGTACGTACGCCGGCGACGACGTCTTCGCCTTGAGCGTTCATCAAAAACTCACCCATCAAGCCCTTTTCGCCCGTTGCGGGATTGCGCGTAAAGGCAACGCCCGTACCGGACGTATCGCCAAGATTACCAAACGCCATCATTTGTACGTTGACCGCAGTACCCCAAGAATAAGGTATATCGTGATCCATACGATAAATATTTGCGCGGGGGTTGTCCCACGAACGGAAAACTGCCGTAACGGCGGCAAAAAGTTGTTCCTTCGGGTCTGACGGAAAATCCGTACCAAGTTGTTTTTTATATTCTGCCTTAAATTGATTTGCAAGTTGTTTAAGGTCGTCCGCCGTCAAATCAAGGTCTTGTTGAACACCCTTTTGCTCCTTCATTTCGTCGATAAGTTTTTCAAAATATTTTTTACCTACTTCCATAACGACGTCGGAAAACATTTGAATAAATCTTCTATAGCAGTCCCAAGCCCAACGCGGATTGTTTGACTTGCGAGCCATAACTTCTACTACTTCCTCATTGAGACCAAGATTCAAAATAGTATCCATCATACCGGGCATAGATGCGCGCGCGCCGGAACGTACGGAAACTAACAATGGATTTTCCTTATCGCCGAACTTTTTGCCGGTAACTTCTTCAAGCTTGTCAATATACTCAAGGATTTGCGCCTTGATTTCGTCGCTGATGCGCTTGCCGTCGTCGTAATACTTTGTGCAGGCTTCGGTAGAAATAGTAAAGCCGTACGGCACGGGCAAACCGAGATTGTACATTTCTGCAAGGTTTGCGCCCTTTCCGCCAAGCAATTCTTTCATTTTGCCGTTGCCTTCGCTAAACATATAAACATATTTTGTCACTTTTAAATCCTCCCAAAATACAATTTCTATATCTAAAGTATTTTAACAAAAAAATTAAAATTTGCCAACAAAATAAACGCACTAAATAAAAAAATTTAGCGCGTTTATAATTAAAAACTTATTTTTTTATTATTTTTGTTAAAAAACCCCTCAAAACAAAAATTTGATACTGTTGAGTTTTTTCAAAAACGTTTCTATGTATTTTGCGAGCGCTCGCAACATTCCGTCGCAACGGTTGTCGTACTTCAACACGCCGAGTCGCTCGTAGGGGGTTTCGTCAATCATCTTAAAGCAACTCGTTTCCGCAGGCGAAAGCTTATATACGGACAACCCCACGCAATCCTGACACACCATTCCACCATCCGTCAAGTCCAACGACAAGCAGGAAAAAGTCTTGTTCCCACAAGCGGTACAAAGGTCAAAAGACAAGCCGAACCCCGCGTATTTTAAACCTTCCAATAAAAATTTAACTAATATAAGCTTTGGCGAAATTTCCGTCAAACGTTTAAGGCTGTTTAAAAGCGCCAAAAACAAGTTTACGTTAGGTTGATTGTCCTCCGTTGCCACGACGCAAAATTCTAACATCACCGAAGCGCAATAATAAGCGTCTACGTCCTTTGAAATCTTGCTAAACCCCTCTATTTCCAAACAGTTTGCAACGGTATATCTACCGCCCTTTTCCACTATTTCGTATTCGCCGAAACAAAAGGGCTGAGCGCAAAATTTAAGTTTTGCGTTGGCTTTTTTTACGCCCCTGATAAGCGCGCTAAACTTGCCGTTTTCTGCGCCGAAAAGCAACAACATCTTGTCGTTATCCTTATAATCGACAGCTTTAAGGCAAATTGCTTTAACGCTGTGTGTCATCTTCTCCCTCCGAAAGTCTTTTGTACAAACTGTAATAACTCAATTTTCCCGTATTTTTAAACAACTGCCAAGCAAGGTCTTTTTCCTTCATAATTTTGCTCCCATAAGTAAAGTTTGTACTTCAAAGAGAGCTAATATACTCAAAAAAAGGCTACTTAAACAGCAAAAAATCAGTTTATTTCCGACTTATCATAACCTATTTCGTTGAGTATGCGCTGGTCGTTTCGCCAATCCTCTTTAACGCGTACCCACAAGTCAAGCCTTACGCGGGAATCCAAGATTTTTTGAATACTCTCACGGGAAGCAATACCGATTTTTTTAATCATTTGCCCCTGTTTGCCAAGCACGATGGCTTTGTGCGAGGCTTTTTCCACTATTATATTAGCGTCAATCTCCCAACGCTGTCCGTCGTTGTCGTATTCCATTTTATTGAGTTGAATACCTACGCCGTGCGGAACTTCCTCTTCCAAAAGTAACAAGGTTTTTTCTCTAATTGATTCGCATACCAAAAAGCGTTGAGACTTGTCCGTAACGTAGTCCTCGTCAAAATACATTTTGTCGTCTTTTAAATAAGCCTTAAGATGCTCTTTCAACTCTTTTACGCCTTTGTTTTTGCGCGCTGAAACGGCAAAAATCTCCTTAATGCTCGTATAAGGATTGAGTTTTGCTAATTCTGCCATTATTTTTTCCGGTTGAGAAATATCCGTTTTTGTAACAGCCACCACCAAGGGCGCCGAAATTTTGCCGTACTTGTCTACAAGCTGAAAATCCGCGTCCTTTATACCGTTGTGCCCGTCAATAACCAAAAGAATACAATCCACGTCTACGACGGCGTGATCTATACTTTTAAGCATAAAGTCACCCAAACGCGTTTTTGGCTTGAGCGCGCCCGGAGTATCGACGAAAATCATCTGACAATCTTCTTCCGTCCATATCCCCAAAATATTTTCCCTCGTGGTTTGCGGTTTTGGGCTGACAATGCTTATTTTTTGTCCTACTAATGAATTGACAAGCGTTGACTTGCCTGCGTTTGCTCTACCTACTACCGCAATAAATCCCGATTTAAACTGTTTCATACTACCTCTTTATGTTTAAAGATTGCAAAATTGACTCTGCAATCGCTTGCATTTGTTGCTCTTCCTCTACGGACGTATGATCAAATCCACATAAATGCAAAAATCCGTGCAAAGCCAAAAAAGCAACTTCGCGCTTAAAACCGTGTCCAAATGAAACCGCTTGCTCTTTTGCCCTTTTGGGGCAAATCAAAACGTCCCCTAACAAAAAGTTACCCGTATATGGGTTTTTGTCCGATACCAAAGAATCGTCTATCGCTTCAAAAGGTTTTAAATCCGCCGATGGAAAACTCAAAACGTCAGTAACAGAATCAACGCCACGGTGTTGATTGTTGAGAGATTTTATTTCTTCCTCGGACAAAAAAGACACTGACAACTCCACGTTTGTCGGCTGTTTAAGTGTTTTTTGAGCGCAATTTAAAACTTTTTTTATCGTGCAGCGGCTTAAAAAACCTACTTTTAAAAAATTTATTTTCATTTGTCGCCTGTTGAATTATCCGAATTTTGCAAAGCCTGTTTTTCACCCTTTTTGTTTTGAATACTTTTAAACTTGAGTTCAGGATACTTTACTCTCTCGTGCTTTGCGCCAAGATAAGTGGAAATAATGGTTTGTTTGATTATATCCATTTCCTTAATAGATAAATCGCTGTTTTCAAACTGGCCAAAGTCCATACGCTCGCTTACTATTTTGTCCACTACTTCTTCCGCCTTTGCTTTGTCGGAAACGGAAAGAGACCTTAAGGTTGCCTCGCAAGCGTCCACTATCATCAAAATACCGTTGATTTTCGACCTTGGAGTTAAACCGTCGTAACAATAGCTTGCAATAGGTAAGTCACCTTCGGTATATTTTTTTGCTTTGAGATAAAAATAGCGCATTACAAAAGTGCCGTGATGCTCGGAAATGGCGCTTTCTATTTCCGCAGGAAGGCGATATTCTTTTGCGAGACTCACGCCGTAATTGACGTGGTTTTTAAGAAAAGACACGCTTACCTCAGGAGCAATTTCGTTGTGCGGATTATATCCGCTGGACTGATTTTCACTAAAGTACATCGGGTTTTGCAACTTGCCTATGTCGTGATAACACCCCGCAGCTCTTGCAAGATAAGTATTTTCGCCTATTGCCATAGCGCATGCTTCGGCGTAATTAGCAACGGTAAGACTGTGATTGAAAGTACCGGGCGCTTCCTTAAGCAAGCGCACAAGCAAAGGATGATTTGTATTTGAAAGTTCCGCAAGGCGGAAATTCGTGGTTATGTTAAATATCCTTTCAAGCAACGGCACGAACAAAAACATAATCATTACGTTTACAAGTCCGCCAAGACACGCCATACTGACGTTTAAAGTGTAAGTATGCCAATTGAAAGTTTCGTTGCCTGCAAAAATCAAATGAAACAAAGTCACTACTATCATCTCTATTGCGGATATTTTTAAACCAGTAGTCAAATACCCCAAACGGTCCTTTTGCTTTTTTTCGTTGTAAACCACGACAAAAATACCTGCAAGCCCCATAAACAGACATACTATCAATTGGTGCATACTGTAATCCGCGCTAAAGTACGTGGCAAGAAAAAACATCAACTGCTGAATAATATTTATCAATACGGCAAGCTGAATACCAACTAATTGCGACAAAATCAAAATAGTTATTACAAAAGGCGCAAAATAACAATTGATTTTTGCGGTATAAAAGATGATTACCGAGCTCAAAAGAAACACAAAGTATATGGCAAATATATGCCTTACAGTAAATTTTTCTCTTGCTTTTGCGCGCCAAAAATATATCATCATAAGCGCAAAAAACACCACTATCATTGCAAAAAACGCCACGATAGATACTGTTTCGCTACGGTCAAAAGCGTTTTTAAGCACGACAAACCACCAAAACAGCGCGGTCACAACACAAGAAACAACCGTCAACGCGACGATTTGCCAAATAAATTTAAAATCAATTTTGTTTTTCATACTTCTCCTTTGAAACTTTTTTCATTTTTTTCATAAGCTTTAACTATAGCTTGTACAAGCGGATGTCGGACAACGTCCTTTTCCGTAAGATAACGTATAGAAATTCCGTCAATATTTTTCAAAACGTTTACGGCTTCTCTCAGACCGCTTTTTTTGCCATCTGGCAAATCCGTTTGCGTAAGGTCGCCCGTCACTATCATCTTGCTGTTTTCGCCAAGACGGGTTAAAAACATTTTCATTTGCTCACGCGTTGTATTTTGAGCTTCGTCCAATATTATAAAAGCGTTGGACAAAGTACGCCCTCTCATATATGCTAATGGGGCAACCTCTATTGCATTTTTTTCGATAAGTTTTTGATAAGTCTCCAACCCGAACATTTCCTGCAAGCCGTCGTAAAGAGGACGCAAATAGGGATTGACTTTTTCTTGCAAGTCTCCCGGCAAAAATCCGAGTTTTTCGCCTGCTTCTACCGCAGGACGCGTCAAAATAATTTTTTCTATCTCTTTTGACTTATATGCAGTAGCCGCAATAGCAACCGCCAAGTAAGTTTTGCCCGTACCCGCAGGACCGACGGCAATAGTAATCGTATTGTTTTTTATTGCTTCGACGTATTTTTTTTGTCCGACAGTTTTAGACTTGATGAGTTTGCCACGAGTGGTTACGGCAACTACGTCGTTAAACAATTGGTCAACCTCGTCCAACTTGCCCTCTAACGCGCACTCGCACAAGTACGTAACTCTGCCTATATCTACGGCGTCTTCTTTTTTGATAAAGTCAATAATTTTGTCTACCACTTGCTTTGCAAGACTTACGGAATGTTGATCTCCGCTAAAATGCAACTCACCTCTTATATTCAAAACTTCGACGTTGAGTTTGCGTTTGATTTCTTGCATATTTTCGTCAAAAGGTCCAAACAGTTTGATTAAAATATCCATACTTGGAGTTTCTATTTTTTCCGTAACGTTTGACAAATTAACCTCCTATAGCAATATTTTGCGTTGTTTTTGCAGTAACAGTAACAAAAGTATCCGCTAAAACGGTTTTCGTACCATATTCTACAGAATCGTATTCTATGCCGTTTAACAATAGTTTGAGTTTTTCGTACGCCTGCAATTGAAGAGCAGGCAATTGCTCCTCCAACGAAACGTCTCGTTGTGAGGGTTTAAGCTCGTAAACCGTCTCGTACTCAACGACAACCCCCAAGGGGTAAAGCCTTGCGTAATTAGTTTCGGTAGAAAAATATTCATAGTCTATTTGTTTGGAAAAATCCGAAGTATAGTTCCAAATTTTTATACGACGGCGTTTAATCACGCTACCCGTAGGCAAAAGTTCTACCAACGTAGGACAAAACTTTACTTCGGCTTGAGTTTCTACCGTTGCCCATACTTCGCCCTTTGCCGTAGCCGTACTCGAAGTGCCGTCGGCAAAAATATTTTCACCTTTAATCAGTATTTGTCCTTTTGTCACTTTGTCGCCGACGTTTACTAAAGGCGTGCCGTTTAAAACAAGCATACGGACGATTACTCCGTCTTGACTTGCCACTATATCGCGTTTAACCGTGTCGTCTACTATAAGGTCGGCTTGCGCCCGCATTTGAATAGAAACAGTCAATTGACTTCCGTAAAAATCCGCTATAGCATACTTTACTTCCGGCACGGCAACACAAACGGCGTTTTCTACCGAATCAAGAGAGATTTTATTTTTTGCCTTACCTTTGGTCACTCCCGCAGACTCAATTGCCGAATAGACTTTGTCGTACACTGATTCCGGAGCAATTACTACGATTTGCTGACACGTTAAACCTGTAATTTTTGCAGTCAACAAGCAAATGGCAAATATAATTAAAGCAACGAGGTGTTTTTTTATAAAATCCTGACAAGCAGAAACCCCCACGTTGTTTTTTGTTTTTATATTATAGCACTTTTTTTTGAGATACGCAACTACCTTATCGCAATCTTTGCGTTTGATACAAAAACTTAAGCTTTTTGGAGCATTTTGAGTTATGTCAAACAACTCTATTCCCCTTGCCTGCAAATCGTATATCGCGCGTTGTAAGTTAAGTCCCTCTATTACCAATTTTGTTTTAGCCAATATTCTCATACGCCACTCCGTCAATTTCGCCCATAACAAGAGCGTAACCTATTGCCAATTGCTTAATAATCAAATTTTTGCCAACTATGCTCAAATTTTGCTTTTTGTTTGCATTAAATACTATTTTTTGTAAGGAAAAAGCCTTTAATCCTTTATGTCCCTCAACCACTACGGCAAAATTTCCAAAAATACTACAACGCAATTTGTTTAACGACGCCAAACTCAAATCCTCTTCCGTATTAAAGAAAGTTTTTTTTACCATAACTCACCCCGTTTAGTATATGCGCGAAAAAAACGGTATATTAAAAATCCCTGCTTGACAACGTACAAAACAAAGTAAAACGTAAATTTTGCTTAAAAAAATACGTCTCCCTTTTAGGGAGACGTAAAGTTAAAATTCACATCACGGTATAGCCCATTTGGTCGTCGATAATTTTTAAAATTTCCACTTCCTTACCGTCGGTAGCGTCAAGATAAATCAAAAATTCTTCGCCGTCCATATTTGCTTTAACTTCGTAACAAAGTATTTCTGTATTTTTGTCAGGCACGATACATAGCGTCAGGTCATCTATTTTTACTTCTTGAGACAAACTTGACTGTACTTTTTCAGGAGTCATAAATTCTTGCGGTAAAGTACGTTGCTTATGGTTTGCCAAATATCCAAAAGCGTCCAACCCCACTACCTGCATTGATTGAGCATCCAGCGCCATTTTTACCATATCCGGATAAAGATTTACGTCGTCCTGACGGGCAATCATATTGACGTAAATTCTATTATCTATAGGTTGCGACGTCCACATTGCAAACACGTCGTAACCCAATGCCTTTGCAAATTTTTCCGCCGTGTCGCAACAGATTTTTTGCATTGATTCTTTGGATTGTTTACCGTCCGTTGAGTTAAATGAAGATTGAATTTCTTCCGTCTTGCCTTCTTGCGCGCCCTCTTCGTTTCTGTTAAGTTCGGCAACCATACCGTCCGTAGCTGTTGCTACGGAATATTTTTGTCCGTTTAACACAACGTCAAAATAATATACCGTTGCTTTGCCGTTGGCTTTGGAGACAAAATTAACTTCGCCAACGCCGTAATCCTTAAATGTTTGCAAAAGTTTTTGCCGTACCTCTTTGACGGAAAGCATTTGTCTTTCTATGGTGTTTTCCGTAACGCTGTCACTGAAAGGTCCGTCGTAAACAAGTTGCGGATAGTCGAAAGTTTCTTCGTTTACGTCCTCTAATTCCAACTCAAAATTATAATTTCCATCATTAGAAGTCGTAGACCATACGAAAGCTTTGTCACTCATACAAGCCTTGTCTACGGATTTTTTTAATTTTTGTCCTACGCTACGCAGGTTGTTGAGACTGTTTTTTTGCTCTTCTGTAAGCGCGCCTTTATCAATTACGCTTTGACTTAAAGATTTGCAATAATCTCCCAATTGATTAAAATACTTTGCGCAATTTGACGCTATTTGAGCGTCCATAGGCAAGTAGGATACGTCCGCAACTGCTCCTTCGGCAATACCCTCCGTTTCCGCAAGAATTTTTCCCACATACGAAGGCGTAGTCGCAACAGCAAGCTTGCCAAGATTTGCGTCGGCGTTTTTAAGTCCGTCTGCCAGATTATACAAACTGCGACGACAAGTATTAAGCGACTGCTGACGGTAATAGTCGTCGGAAGTCATTTGCGCCACGCGCGCGTCGTCGTAACGCATAGAATAATATATTGAAGTAGTAGCTAACAACGCCGATACTCCGCCAAAAAACCACGCCCAAATTTTATTTTGTCTGTTTCTTTTGCTATAATAATTACTGTTGTTATTATCAAAACCGTTGTTCATTTAAACCCTCCTTAAGTGCAAAAAACGTGATTGCCGATAGTCACTACAATAGGCCTTGATCGTATCCAACTACTCGTAGCCGTTTTGGGATTGTAGTAATAAATACTTCCGTAAGTCGGGTCCCAACCGTTAAGAGCGTCTTGCGCGGCGCGCGTACACTCGTCGTTTGTGCCAAGATTGATTTGTCCGTCAGATACCGCAGTAAATGCTCCCGCCTGATAAATCACGCCACTTATCGTATTGGGAAAACTGCTTGACTTTACGCGGTTTAATACAACTGCCGCGATAGCAACTTTACCAGTGTAACTTTCGCCCCTCGCTTCGCCGTAAATACAACACGACAATAAATAAAGATTACTATTGCTTATATTTGACGAACTCGTAGAAGTAGCAAGACTCATCCCCAGCGCAGCCGCCGTTCTCGTTCCTACGATTCCGTCCACCGTCAATCCGTTTTTGCGTTGAAAAAACTTTACGGCCGATACTGTTTTACTACCGAAAATTCCGTCTACGCTACCCGTGTAATAACCCCAGTTTTTGAGTTTTGTCTGCAAAGTCCTTACCTGACTACCCGAACTGCCTCGTTTTAGCACCGCGGCGTCTACCGTGGGCGCAAAACAAAGAACGAAACAGCATATCAAAACCGTAACAAGTAAAAGCGCTAATAAACTTATACCTTTCTTTTCGCTCATTTTTTTCCTCCGATATTTTTTTTGTTAGTATAAAACTTTTGACGATATTTATTCCAAACACAAAAAAATCAAAGGAATTGTGATTTAAGGTTAATTTTCGTGTTTTTTAAAAAAGTTTTCTATTATTTCCTTAAGTTTTGACTGGTAAACGATATTGTTAAAACCTACGTCCGTACCACCAACAAAACACAACGGCGGATAAACGACACACCACCAATTGTCTCCCTTTGCTTCTCCCAACTCCAAGACAAGCGCGTCGTATTCCCCCGACGGCAAAGTTAATTTTTCGTAACTACGCGTAGGAAAGCTCTCCCTTGCAAGTTTTGCTCTTGCCGAATACCTAAAACCGTTTTTGCGTAAAGTAGTCATTGCAATATCGCTGATTTCGTCAAGGTTTTGCCTTATTTTGTCCATTGCGTTTTGTTTGTCCGTTACGCCGACCAACAACGGAGTAATATAATCTACCACGACTGACTTTACCTTGTACTTTACCTTTTGGTCGTCGTCGCCGTTGCTGTTGGCGCGTATATGTATTCTCAATACCTCGTCGCTTATTTTTTCTCCTACAAAATCCTTTTGTGAAAAACATCCCGTAGCCAATGCTATACACAAAATAGCCAAAAGCCCTAAACCTATAATTTTTTTCATAAAAAAACCTCCAAAAAGAGTGTTGACTGTTTTTTGGAGATTTATTTAAAAAAATGCTTATTTTTTGTCGAAAAAAATCGTATACCTTACAATTGTACTATACCGCTTTGCGTTGGACTGCACAAAAATGCGGTTATACCGTTTTGTCTCAGTTTTTTAACCAATCTTATCGCAACGTATTCGCTTGCAATAGGCCAAAATACACTACCGCCACTACCGGACATAACGGGTTTTTGCCCAACCAAATCCGTACAACGCTGAATAAAGGCTTTTTGAGCGGGATATGCTTCGCAACAAGCTTCCGTAAGGTCGTTTAAATCATATTCCTGAAATACGTCCAAAAAATTTGCGCGTAAGGCTTTTATTAATTGAGTAGTGCTAAATCCGCCTTCAGGTGCTTCCATAGAGTCATAAGTATCAAAAACTTTTTTTGTATGACATCTTTCGCCCACCGCTACGACAAAAACCATAGGCAAACCGACGGGAAGTTTTGTCACAATCTCTCCGCGTCCCTCCATATAAACGCAACCTCCCAACAACATTGCAAGAGTATCGCTACCACACTTTGACGCCAAATCAAACATTTTTGCGCTGTAAGGTACCATACCACACAAACTTGCAAGACAGTACAATACCCCTGCCGAATCGGCGGAAGATCCTCCAAGCCCCGCCATCAATGGAATATTTTTTTGAATTTTGATTTCCGCGCCAAGATCAACGATATTAAAATACTCGAAAAATTTACACGCCGTCCTATAAGCAGTGTTTTCCTCCAAGCTAATATCCGGACAATTGTTCATAGTTACGTTTACGTCGGGTACTCTTTTTAGTCTTACTTCCACTCGGTCGGCAATACTTATACTAGTCATTACAGAACTAATATCGTGAAACCCGTCTTCCCTCTTGCCTATCACAGATAGATTTAAATTTAATTTTGCATGTGCCAATACTTTCATGTGAATATAATACTACAATAACTTGTAAAAATCAAGTATTTTTGTGAAAATAATTTAGTACTTTATGAAATTTATTAATAAGATTAAACTTTTATGACAACATTATGCTTAATTTGTTGTTTTTCTTAACAAAACATCTATTAACTTATAGAAAAATATAGCGTTTTTAAATCTTTAAAATAATTACACCTAAAAATAGCCCGTTATTTTACCTGATAGGTAAACAATAACGGACTATTAGAATTTTTTATTACAGCAAATCAAGTACGGAATTTTTGATTAATTTTACGCTGTACGACGATGATATACGAGCAATTTTTCATCCTGTTCTAAAGGATCGGTCAGTTGAGGATTGAGTTTTAGAATATCTTCAACGCTCATATTGAGACTTTTAGCAATATCCCACAAGCTATCGCCTTTAAAAGCAAGGCTGACTTCTATCGCGCCGAAATTATCTTCCAGCGAGCCACCCTCCGTAACATCCGATACAAACGTCGCTGATACCGTCTCGGAGAGTTTTATACTCAAAGCAATCTGAGCGTCAATACCGATTACGCCGTCTAAAAACTCTGCTTGCGCCTGTCTTACCACACCGAAAACTTCCACCGTATCTCCGACGGAAGCGTCAATCTCCGTAACGGTATTTTGAAAAGGTATTTCCACTCGCATACTGTTTAATTTATCCTTACCAAACAATAAATCACCTGAAATAATACCGCTTACTTCTACCCCGTCCTCTTTGGCGGTGGCGCTCAAAACCGTAACAGCCCAACCGAATACACCGTAATAATCCTGTTTTTCCGCCGACTCAAATTCAACGTTTCCTTCGATAGTTGCCGTCTTTAAGAAAACGCCTTTAGCCAACGTAGTATCAATAGAAGCATTTTGCGTAGTAAGCGCATTTGTAGTACTGAAACAATCCACGACCAAGCTCTGCGTATTGTCTGCAACCACTACGCCCTTTAAAGCAGTAACTACGTCCACCGAAAAAACGCTTGTCTTTTGTTCTTCAAGTACTTCGAGATGAATTTTGGTTGCTTTTACTATAGCGTCCAACAACGCAACGCCGTTTCCACTACATGGCACTTCTTGCGTAAACTCAAACGGCAACAAAACGCTTTTGGGCAAATCCTGATTTGTAGGAATATATACGAGATTAAGCACAACCTCGCCCGAAACGGTCAAAACTTTGTCTCCGCTGACTGCAGAATTAATAATTACGTTGCTTTGCGTTGACAAAACTCTTGCAATATCATCCTTGATTTCCATTTCGTCCACCACGGAAAAAACCTCGTCTACGTTTGCCACGACCTGCCCTAATCGAACCTCTTGATTCCTGCATTGAAGGTTACTTTGCTCCAAATATTCTTTTTGAATCGGTTCAAAAAGCGTAAATTCGGCGCCTACGACAGCATTGACAGTCACTTCTGCGCCGTCCACTTCCATCGCGGAGTCAAGCACGGTCAGAGTTGCCGTAACTATACTGTCGTCAAAAATCAGCGGACTACTAAATACGTCCGAAATATCCGCGGTATAACTCATCCCGCCAACCGCACCGTTTTGCTCGTCTACCAAAAGTTTTGCAGTCACCTTTCCCGCAAACTCTATTTCGCCTTCGTGAGTACGGATACTGCTCAAAACGGGGCTCAGTTCCGATGCCAAAACGCTTTGAACGTTGTCCTCCTTGCAAAACATTCTGAACTTTACGGCAGTTTGCTTTTGTCCCAACACTACCGATTTGTGTCCCAAAAGGTTGCCGTGAGTTTTTTCCAACATAACATTACCTCCAAAAAACTTACACGCTAAAGTTTATTGCGCTTTAAGATTTTTTAGAACTATTTTTTATTTTGAAAGCCACATCCCCACACAACAAATCGGTATAACTGCAACTCAATCTATCAAAAATTTGATCATATACGGTAATAACGAATACGTTGTTGTAAAATTCGCTTATTTCTCCGTCAAAATATACTATTTTGTTTCGTCCTTTATTGTATCTTACCGTCAATTGCTTACCCAAAAGGCTTTTTACCTTTTTTTTTGCGGTTTCAACGTCAATAGTCTTTTTTTGCATTGTTTACCTCTTGACAAAAATTTACCAAAGATATTTTTGCCCGAAAAAGATTTTTTAAACCTCTACCGCCATATAAACCCAAATTATGCAAATTGACAAAATTTTATTAAAAAATTTTTAATTTCGACCTTTAAAGTGATAATTCTTCCTTAACAAACAAAAACCCCGAAAATTTCGGGGTTTTAAAAATTGATGTTTTAATGATTTTTTACTTTTTTTTGCCAGCTAAAGTTTTGCGACGAGCTGGTTTGTCGTCTTCATCATCCTCGTCCTCTTCGTCGTCGTAATAATCGTCGTCTTCGTCTTCTTCGTCGTCGTAATAATCGTCGTCGTCGATATCAACGTAATCGAAGTCGTCTTCAATTTCGTCGTGAATGGTTTCGTATTCTTCTTCCTCTTCTTCCTCTTCTTCCTCTTCTTCCTGAAGTTCTTCCAAGGGGATTTCTATTTGTTCGTCTTCAAACTCTTCTGGATCGTCGTCCATATAATTACGCCATTCCTCGTCGTTGTCGTCAATGCTGTCGGCGTGGGATTTTGCCATTGCGCAAGCATCGCACATTGACTCATCTAATCCGATATATACGCTTTTGCAAACAGGACAAAGTTTGGTCAATTCTTCCTCAACGTCGATATCGTCGTCCTCTAAAATAAGATTAGACTTCATACCCAATTCCGCCTTACATACGTCGCACAACTCTTGTCTGCTGTCAATATAGTTCAAATCACATCTAGGACATTTTATATATTTGATTTTTGCCATAATTTTCTCCGCTAAATTGCTATGGTATTATATAAACAATTTTACGATTTGTAAACTGTATTTGCTACATTTTTTTAAAAAAAATTGCGAAAACACCACAAAACCGTTTGTGAGAGTTTACGCAACTTGTAGCGTTGAGCATTTTTAATGTTTGCAATAACAAAAAAAGTATTCCACACCCAAAAATTAATCTAATTCCGCCTCAAAAATCACCCGTGTATCCAATGCAAGAGCTTGATTATTAACGTTGATTTTGATAATTCTACCACCTTTTAAATCGGTATCACCATACGTACAATATCCGCAGGAAACACAGTTTGTCAACAAAACGTCATAATCGTTATAATACCCCTGATAATAATTTTGATGGTCGTGACCGGAAAAAGTTGCAACGGTACTTTTTAACTCCAACATCTTTGCAAAAAGCCCCGTATCAAGGTCGCTACTAAAGACCTTTTCGTTATAACCGTTTTTTCCAAGCGGAGTGTCCTGCATCATAAGACGGCTTTGCAACAAGGGAATATGAAAAAATGCAAGGCTCGGCAAAACTTCGCCACCGTTTTTGTTAGCCATACCGTTGATATACCACTCGTACCAACTCACAGTCGACCTACTGATAGGAGCATAAAGTCCTTCCTCCGCGTCCGTACCCGAAGCGTTGCTATCCATAAATATCAGCGAACATTTGTCAACGCCTTGGTTGTCGGTAATATTTACGGCATAATTGCCAAGACTATTGCCGTACTTGCCGTCGTCGTTAAGGTTTGTAGGACCTGCGTCAAACAAACAATATTTTGACTGCATCAAAAGTTCTGAAAGCACCGTTTCGTCAACGTAGCCCGTTTCGTCGTGATTACCAAAAACCAAACACCAAAAAATCTTGCGTTGCTTGCATATATCGTCAAAAAACGTAATGACTTTTTTTAGCGTCCTTTCGTTGTCCCAAGTAAAGACGGTATCCCCCGTCAATACTATAAGGTCGGGATCAGAATACTCAATTAAACGGTTTGCCAAATCAAGAGTTTTGTTATCAAGCATACTTACGCCGTTGAGTATATGCATGTCCGACAATTGCAATATGCAAAATTCCCCGTTTTCGTCAGCGGAAATCGTTGAATAATTTTTGGAATCAAATTTATCCGTAGCGCTCCAAAAGTAGGTCGGCAAAACCGCCTTTTGTTTAAAAAGCGTAAAGCACAATAAATTAAACAAAACGAACCCAAAAGTAATAATCCCCACTATCAGCCACGCCATCCAACGCTTAAACTTGTAGGAGATGTTTTTAGCACCAACGTTGGGTTGAATGGTTTGCGTGGTAAGGTCGTTTTGAAGCAATTGTTGGCTTGGGCTTGATTGCTCTATATGTAAATTTTGGTTATCATCTTTCATATTGATATTATTATACAACATAAATCCGCTAATAGCAACACTAAAAGAGTATTTTTAACAGGAAATATCGTTTTTGTGGCGTATTGATGATTTTTATCGTCGGCTTGGGCAATAATCACAAAAATCACTTTAAATTTTATTGCAAAAAAAGCGGACTTATGGTATTATTGATTAAAGGAGGACACTGTTATGACTTGGATATGGTTAGGCGTTACGCTATTAGCAATAGTTGCAGAGCTGTTTACGACGGAACTGATTTCCATCTGGTTTGTCGGCGGTGGTATCGTTGCAATTATCCTTAGCTTTTTTGAAGGTATCGGTTGGCAATGGCAACTCTTGGCGTTTGTGTTGGTCACAGCGCTACTTATTACCTTGCTACGCCCCGTTGTAAAAAAATATTTTACCAAAAACAACGACGGCAACACAAATATCGAAGCACTCAAATCCCAGAAAGTCCGCATGCTGTCTGCTGCGACTTTTGACCAATTGGGTACTGTAAAAATCAACGGTATAGTTTGGTCGGTAAAGTCTCAGAACGGCGAAACTCTGGAGGAAGGCTCCATTGTGAAAATCGTGGAAATTTCCGGAACAAAACTTATCGTAAAAAAGTGCGACGACTCCACCTCTACTACGGTCAGCTAAAGCAACTTATTTAATTAAAAATCAAAACAAAAAATAAAAAAATACAAGGAGGCAATTTTATGTATATGTTATTAATGGCAGCCGGTACTTTACCCGGTTGGGCAGTTTTTCTTATCATAGTCGGTGTATTGGCTTTGGTATTACTCTTTTCTTCTATAAGAATCGTACGTCAATCTACAGCAGTTGTAGTTGAAAGATTGGGCACCTATCGCACCACTCTTTTTGGTGGTTTTCATATGATTTTGCCATTTTTTGATAAATGCAAACCATACACCAACTTAAAAGAACAGGTATTAGACTTTAAACCGCAACCCGTTATCACAAAGGACAACGTCACAATGCAGATAGACACCGTCGTATATATTCAGGTTACCGACCCCAAATTGTACGAATACGGCGTAGAAAGACCGTTGTTTGCTATCGAAAACCTTACGGCAACCACTTTGCGTAATATCGTCGGCGAGCTAGAATTGGACGAAACCCTTACAAGCCGTGATACGGTAAACTCAAAAATGCGCATTATTCTTGATGAAGCAACCGACCCTTGGGGTATCAAGGTCAACCGTGTGGAGCTTAAAAACATTTTGCCACCGAGAGATATTCAAGACGCTATGGAAAAACAAATGCGCGCCGAGCGTGAACGCCGTGAACAAATCCTCAAGGCGGAAGGCGAAAAGAAATCCACTATTCTTGTTGCTGAAGGCAAAAAGGAAGCTGCTATTCTTGACGCTCAGGCGGAAAAAGAAGCTAATATTCTCCGCGCGGAAGGTCAAAAAGCAGCCCTTATCGCACAAGCGGAAGGTAACGCAAGGGCAATCGAACTCATAAACAACGCCAACCCCAACGCAGCTTACGTCACTTTGCAAGGTTATGAAGCTCTCAAGGTTGTTGCTCAAGGTGAAAGTACAAAAATTATCGTACCGAGCGAATTGCAAAACGTTTCAGGTTTACTTGCTTCCGTCTCTGAAGTCATTAAGGAAAAATAATTTTCCTATAACAAAAAAACAAAATACCGTCAAACACTTTGGATTGGCGGTATTTTTTGTTATAATCATATTATGAAACAAAAAATAAATTATCAGACGCTTTACGACGAGTTAGTACTTAAACTCAAATCAGAGGGTAATACCCCCACTCTACTGTTGCATTGTTGTTGCGCGCCCTGCGCAAGCCATTGTTTGACGCTATTAACAAAAAACTTTGACGTAAGCACTTATTTTTTTAATCCAAACATCTTTCCCGAAGAGGAATATTTCCGTCGAGAACAAGAGTTGCAACGCCTTACAAAACAATTGCCTTTGGACAGCCCCGTAAGGACTGTTTTGGCAAAATATCAACCTCAAGATTTTTTTAATATCGCCACAGGGCTTGAAAGCGCTCCAGAGGGCGGAAAAAGATGTCGCGAGTGTTTTTACCACCGCCTCAAACACACGGCGGAGACGGCGCGTCAAAATGGCTTTGAATACTTTTGCACCACCCTCACGATAAGCCCGCTAAAGAACGCGCAACTCATCAACGAAATAGGTCAACAAGTCGCGCAAGAAGAAGGAGTCAAGTGGTTACCCACAGACTTTAAAAAACAAGACGGATATTTGCACAGCATCAAACTCTCCAATCAATACGGACTGTACCGCCAAGATTATTGCGGTTGTGTCTTTTCTAAACAGCAAAAACAATAAGCTTGAATATATATTGCCAATTTACAATCAAAAAAACACGAGAAGTTTTTCTCGTGTTTTTTTGATTGTATTTGTTTTTTATTGATAATTACACAATACCTTGTGCGATCATAGCTTCTGCAACCTTCTTGAAACCTGCGAGGTTTGCGCCTTGTACGAGGTTGTATTCTTTAATGTCGCATGCTGCCAAAGCGTCAACGATTTGTTGGTGAATATTAGCCATGATGCCCTTGAGTTTTTCGTCAACTTCTTCTCTAGACCATGCAAGTCTTTCGCTGTTTTGAGACATTTCCAAACCGGAAACAGCTACGCCACCTGCGTTAACAGCCTTGCTCGGGCATACGAGAACGCCGTTTTCTTGAAGATATTCCATAGCCTCGTTGGTTGTAGGCATATTTGCAACTTCGTTAAGAATCTTAACGCCCATCTTTACCATTTCTTTTGCATCTTCAATCAAAATTTCGTTTTGACGTGCGCAAGGCATATAAACGTCAGCCTTTACGTTACCCCACGGTTTTTTACCTTCGTGGAATTCATAACCGAACTTGTCAGCAAACATCTTTACGATATTTTTACGGCTTGCTTGCATTTCGAGCATATAAGGAATTTCTTCCATTTTGATACCGTTGGGGATATATACGTATCCGTCAGGACCGGACAATGTCAAAACTTTACCGCCGAGTTCCGTAATCTTAAGGGTTGCGCCCCATGCTACGTTACCGAAACCGGAAATGCAGAAAGTCTTACCTTTAATATCTTGACCAAGGTGTTTCAATACGTTTACGAGGAAGTAAGTTGCACCAAAACCAGTTGCTTCGGGTCTAATCAAGCTACCACCGTAGGACAAACCCTTACCGGTGAGAACGCCGTTTTCATAAGCGTTTTTGATACGTTTGTATTGACCAAACATATAGCCGATTTCTCTTGCGCCAACACCCATGTCGCCTGCAGGAACGTCCAAATCCGGACCGATATGACGATAAAGTTCCGTCATAAGGCTTTGGCAGAAACGCATAATTTCGCCATCACTCTTACCTGTGGGGTCAAAGTCACTACCGCCTTTACCACCGCCCATCGGCAAAGAAGTAAGACTGTTTTTGAAAGTTTGTTCAAATCCCAAGAACTTGATGATGCTCAAGTTTACGTCTTTTTGGAAACGCATACCACCCTTGTAAGGTCCGATTGCGCCGTTAAATTGTACGCGATAACCACGGTTTACGTGAGGTTGACCTTGGTCGTCTACCCATGGTATTCTAAACATAATTTGACGTTCAGGCTCTACCATACGTTCCAAAATTGCGTTCTTACGATACAATTCTTCATTTTTAGCGATAATTGGTTCGAGAGACGTCAAAACTTCGGTAACGGTTTGCATAAACTCAGGTTGACCGGGGTTTTTGGCTGCGGTTGCTTCAATAACTTCTTTAATGTAGCTATTCATAAAATTTCCTCCACATTTTAAGGGCGTTTTGCCCCATTTGTTCGCCTCAATTATAGATTTTTGTTTTCATATTGTCAAGCGAAAACCAACATTTTTCGTAGGATATTTTTTCTCTTCAAAAAATTGCTTTTCGAGCAATTTTGCCACAAACCCCACGTAGCGCAAAAACTTGACAAAATTACTTTTTTTGGTTATAATTAATTTAAAGACGTTTTGTATAAGGTGTAATTATTTATATAAGCAAAAAATAAAAACACTAATGAAAAACCGCCCTGACGTTAAACTCGACGTCACCGCGACTAAACTTGTATTATGAACAAATTTAAACCTACGACAAATATTTTGAGTGGTATTTTGCAACTTTTTTACGGATTTGCGTTGATTGTAGCATCCTTTTTGTTGCTCGTAAAATGGTTTTTTAACAACGCATTTGACAGCTTTTTGCCCGCGTTTTTTGACAAAATCACCACTCTCTTTGGCGGAAATCAACTATTTGCAAAATTACTTACGCCTATCTTCGGTATCGCCACAGGCGGACTTATTCTTTTTTTGGGATTTTGCCTCTTAAAGACACCTTTAGACAAAAACAACGACAATTACAAGCCAAAAGTAATATCCGTCTTTTTTTCGGCAGTACTCAATACCTTTTTGGCTTTTGTAATAGGTTTAGGACTTACTGCAGACCAAGCGACAAAATCCTTTGCAATAATTTCTACCATTATATTGGGGATAATTGCACTGTCGCAATTCCTATCCGTTTTTTATAAAGACAAAACTGCAAAAACGGACAATATTACCGAAAACAAACCTTCTTCAACCGACGAAGCCACACAAAAAACACAGTCAACTATGATGGACGTCAAAGATTTTAAACAACGCTGTACCGAACTTTTTCGTTTAGCCAAGCGCAACAGTATTTCTCAAGACGATTTTGACGCCTGTATGCGCGAATTAATGCTTCTACCCGTAGAAAAACCCTTTGACTTCAAAATAAAGCATTTAAACAAATTTACTACCAACGGTTTGTTGACTTCCGCAATGATTTCGACTCTAATTTGTGATGCAACGGTGTCTTACAACACTTCTCCGCTAAAAAAACGAATTCGCTACCTTGAGTTAATGCGCGCAAAAGGACTTGTGTTTGAGCAGGACTACTCTCGTTCGTTGCGCTTGTTGATGTCTTATTCTTAATTAATTAAAAACGTAAAAATTCCGACACCAACGTGTCGGAATTTTTGTACTCAAAATAAATTTGCCCTAAATTAAACAAACAAAAGTCTGCCCGTAAAAATAACGGTAATAAGGTCAAGAATCCAAAAAATATTAAATCCCAAAATCAATCTTACTATTACCCACAGCCAACTCTTGTTGCGAGCAGCTGTAAGTACCCCACAAATCCAGCTCGTGATTGGAATAATAGCCAATATCAGACTAATTAAACCACCAAAACCGAAATAAGCTCTCGAATCTTTTTTTGCCATAAAAGTTACCTCCTAAATATTTTATATTGTTTTTTATTTATTTAACGTTAGTTTTTGCGCTATTTCGCCCAGATTCATATTTTCGTCACCGTCGCCTAACGGCCACAAATCCAACCCGTCGTCAACTTTGCGCGGAATTATATGAACGTGAAGATGAAAAACCGTTTGTTGAGCGCTTTCACCGCTTGCGTTTATAAGATTAACTCCGCTAAAACCGCAATTTTCTACAAAATGACGCGAGATTTTTTTGACCGCCAACGCCACCGCAGAAAGATACTCGTCGTCACAATCCAAAACGTTGACGAAATGCTTTTTGGGGATAACTAACGTATGCCCTACCGTGTCACGCTTGATGTCTAAAAAAGCATAAACCTTGTCGTCTTCATAAATCTTGTAAGAAGGAATTTCCCCCTTGATGATTTTGCAAAAAATACAATCGTCCATATTTGCTCCTTTTTTTAATTGTACCATAGACCAAAAAAAAATTCAATACTTATACAAAAAATTAACAACAAAAAAATAAAGTTTTTGTAAAAATATTTACTAAAAAAAATTTTAAATGGCTTGATAAAAACAAAAATATATGTTATTATCTTTGCATGCGGTCATGGCGAAACTGGCAGACGCGATAGACTTAGGATCTATTGTCCTCGACGTGGGGGTTCAAGTCCTCTTGACCGCACCAAGTCTTAATAGCTTGAACTTCTTTACTATAAAAAAGACGTTCGGGCTATTTTGCTATATTGAGGAATTTAAAAATTTCCATAAATGAAAATAGAGCCGATAGAGCGTGATTGCTCTATCGGCTCTGCCGTTATTTGTAGGTTTATTATCTTCGGCTCAACCTAAAAATTTACTATACTAAACACTTATATACCGCACGTTTTCGGCGGTTTCCTATCTGCCGTCATATCTTTTTTAGACGGTCAATCCCTGTACTGTTTAACGGGACTCTTTATTATTGAGTTTTTTATTCAGTTGTGTTTTTTGCCATTCGGCGTAATCTTTTTGTCCCTGCTCGGACGACAGGTATTCCTGAAAAATAGGTAATAGAACTCTTGCAAGAGATTCAAGCTGATAATCAGGAATATCAAAATCCGATTTAGGCGTAGCCTTTTTTCTCGACATTATGTACTCATAATAACCTCCATAAATACTTCAATTAGAAATTTTCATTTCACGTAATTTTATCCGTAAGATTTTAGCCCGTTAAGGGCAAGCGTCACGACGTAGCTTTATTTAATCGACTAAATCGGTTATTTCGTCCACTTGCTGTTGTTAGAGGAAGTGGACGGTTTGGTTTTTTGTTCCTTTCGCTCGGTGGCAAGTCTTTGTAGTTGCGTTAACTCGTCAGGGGCAAACTCCTTTAATTTTATAAGAATTTCTGCACTTCGTTTGTATCTCTCGGCTTCTTGTTCTTTTTGTTTGAGAAGGCTGAATATGTAATCCCTGTCCTTACCAACAATTTGCAATTGCCTTGCTTGTTCGGCGTTAGTTGTGCGAAGCGAAACAATTTCTTTTTCTGCGTCCTTTCTCTTTTTTGGGATAGGTTTATTCTTGGCATCTTCTACAACTTGAACGATTTGTGTTAAATCGTCTAACTCGGCTCTCTTTTTCTCGGTCTGCTCGTCGATTTTTCGTTCACGTTGCTCTGCGCCTTCGATAATCTTCTTCGCCTTGAACTCTGCCGTGGAAAGATGTTTTGTCTGACTGCCTTCCTTGCCGCGTTGCAATCCCCATTTTCTGCCGATATTCTCGTGAAGTTCGGTTTGCAGTTGCGCGAGCTTTTGTCTATCGAAAAGACTTTTACTGCTCAATCGTCCTTCATTAATAGGGATAAAGTTTAAGTGCATATGCGGCGTGGTTTCGTCTCTATGTACGACTGCGGAAATCATGTTTTCTTCCCCGTACTTGTCCGAAAAGAACTTTACACAGTCCCTGAAAAACTCGTCAATCTCCCACGGGTTTAGCCTCTTGAAAAACTCGCCGTCCGACGTCACAATAAAAGAGTTCATCAGGATAGCGTCTGAACGAATTTTGCGTTTTAACTCCAACTCTGACAACCTCTCGTTGATTATTTCCATATAACTTTTCCTGGGCAATATAAGGTGATAATTGAGGTGCGTTCGGGAGCTGTCTATCTGCGGATTGCTCGCCTGATACGTTTCGTCTCTTTCGTTTTCCTCCTCGACAGGGCTGACTTCCTGCCTTTTGTATTTTTCCATATGACATACTAAATAACTGATTTTCTTGTCCTCCTAATATTTTATTTTTTAGTGGTTAAAAAGCCTCGCAGAGCGAACGGAACTTACAAAGTAAGTGTAGTGAGTTACACTTACGCCCATTTGTAAGTTGATTTTCTCGCTCTGCTCGTTTTCGTTTTGGTTTGCATTTTGCTCGCATTTGGCTTGCGATTGGTTGCCTGAATTAAGGCGGTCTGATTGTCATTTGCTTGCTCATAAATTCCTCCAAATTGATTTTTTAATATCTGCTTAACCACCACATAGTAGTGGGTTAATGCCGAAAAAAGAAAATGAAAAAAGTCGCTGAAATCCTTAACGTTTCACCGACTTGAACCTTATTTAGCAGGTTTAATTGCTCTATGGTGGTTAGCCATTCTATTGTGATGCCGACTGTTGAATACGCTCTCGCGCCCCGACATCTAAAATTGTACGCTTATAAAACCCCGTCACGGCACGTCTTAAAACACACGATAACAAAGGCTTTCCTCTTAAAAAACGGTACTCTTATAAAGCCTGTCATCGCGCGTCTTTTTCTGGCAATGGGGCATAACGGCTTTTTCGAAAAATCGTATCACAAAAAGCCCCTCATTGCCTGACGAAAAACGACAACCATATAGGGGCTTTACACGTTCAAAATTTGTACGCTTACAAAGCCCATAACGGCTCGTCTTTCAGACGGCTCGGGTGCAGCGCGATAAGCGCTGAAAACTTCGCGGAGCAATTCCGCTCCGCTGCGCAGAAAAATCTGCGTCCCCTTTATAGGGGGAGAACAATGCCATACGCACTTCAAAGTATGGCAAAAGAGTACAGGCGACATCTACACCTGTACTCTTGCATTATATCATATCCATTTCTGTTTGTCAATAAAATACAAACATTTGTTCGTATTTCGATGCTAAAATTTGATTATACGTGTTGCAATTTTATTCTGAAATGTTTTATCATGTTCGACAAAAATCATTGTGGGCCGAAACTGCATGAGCAAATTTTCAATTTGAATACGCGAATAAGTATCTATAAAGTTCAAAGGTTCATCCCAAATATATAGGTGTGCTTGTTGGTAAAGACTTTTAGCGATCAAAGCCTTTTTTTTCTGTCCTTCCGAAAAGTTTGTTATATCTTTTTCAAATTGTTGTCTTTGAAACCCCATTTTATGAAGAATGGCCTTAAACAAACTTTCATCTATATGCTCCGAAAACGCAAAATCGGAAAGTGTACCCCGTAAGCGTGAGGTGTCTTGCGGAACGTAAGAAATAGTAAGATTTGAACCTCTTTCTATTATCCCCAAATAATCTATTGAATGTCCGTACAACAATTTTAATATACTGCTTTTACCGCAACCGTTTTTACCTTCAAGGGCAATTCTATCTCCACGCATAATATCAAATGTTACAGGCTTACATACCTTGTTATTGCCATAAAACGGTACAACGTCAGAGAGAGAAATTAACCGTTCAGAACGGTATGTCAATGGTGAGATTTTGAGACCGCTTTCAATTTCAACATTTTTGAGCAATGTTGATTTTTGCTCAATTTCTTTTTGCTGCCTTGCTTCTACATCCTTCGCTCTTTTCATCATCTTGGCTGACTTATGGCCTATATATCCCTTATCTGGTTTTAATCCGGAATCTAAAATGCCATTTTTTGTTTTTTCTACCTTATTTGCCCAATTTGCGGTGCGTTTTGTCGTTTCTTGCAGCCGTTGAATATCGCTTTGTAATCGACTGTTTTGTCTGCGTTCAAAATCTTGCTGACGTTCAAAATTTTCCATATAAGAAGAATAGTTTCCGCTTTGAACTTCAATATTGGAACGATTGATGGAAAGCACATGGTCGATACAACCATCCAAAAAACATCTGTCGTGGGATACTAATATAAAACTTTTTTTCTTGCGCAAATATGCTGAAACTAACTCTCTTGCTCGCATATCCAAATGATTGGTAGGCTCGTCTATAAGCAAGAAATGCCCTTCATTCAAGAACAGTGCTGCAAGTAAAACCTTTGTCTGTTCTCCATTTGATAAAGTATCAAATGGTCTGTATAAACAATTTTCATCCACTTCCAAATAGGATAATTCACGCATAATTTGCCATTCTTCGGCTATAGGACAAATTCCCTGTAAAATAGAATTTGTTATTTTGCTTCTATCTGGTACACTGTATGGAAAATAATCAAATTGAACGGAAGATGTTATTTTTCCTTGATATTCATATTTACCTTGCAAGATATTCAAAAAAGTTGTTTTTCCTCTGCCATTTCTGCCAATAAAACCGAGTTTCCAATTCGTATCTATCTGAAAACTGACATTTTCAAATATATTATCGAAGCTCGATGGGTAGGCAAAAGTAAGATTTTCAATTTTTATGACTGACATGGATAAAAAACCTCCTTAAAAGTAAAAAAGAACTATGAGAAAGTAATCTCTCATAGTTCGGTAAATGCTCAAAATAATTTTATACTTATATTTGAGATATAGACAGATTTCACTTTCTTGCAATAACGCAAATCACAAAAGCATAACTACTTTCGAAATTTGCAATATAATGATTTAGCAAGAAAATTTAATCACTCCGTTCACCTCAAACATTTTCTATGCCACAGTATACCATAACAATTCAATTTAGTCAAGCATTTATTAGAGAAGTTTTAGAAAATAATTCTATTTTCATATTGATTTTAATTTAGAAAAAGTATATAATAAATACTCGAGGATATCAATAATGAATAATACAATTGGAAACAGATTAAAGACATTGCGCGAGAGCATCGGAAAGTCACAATCATTTATTGCAAAAGAGATTGGAACAGTAGCACAGCCAGCAATTTTTCGTTATGAAAGTGGTCAAAGCGATGTTCCGAATGCTATTTTATTGTGGTACGCCGATTATTTTGACGTTTCTCTCGATTATATTTTCGGCAGATGCGACAATCCGCAGGGGAAGTTATACGACTATCAGCCAAAGGTCTTGAAAGACAATAAGCAAATGCAGGAGCTTATTGAAATGTGTTTTGATCCCAACTCTCCCGCAAATGCGAAATTGAAGCAAACGCTTTTACGCCTTATGGAGGAACAGAACAAATGAGAGCCGTAATTTATGCACGTTATTCGTCAGATAACCAAACGGAAGCCTCGATTGAAGGTCAGCTTAGAGAGTGTATGGAATACGCCACCTATAACGATATTCAGGTCATCGGCAATTACATAGACCGCGCCTATTCTGCAAAAACAGACAACCGCCCTGAATTTCAGCGAATGATAAAGGACAGCTACAAGCACGCTTTCGATTGTATAATCGTGTGGAAGTTGGATAGGTTCTCCCGTAACCGATACGACAGCGCACACTATAAGGCTTTGCTCCGTAAAAACGGAGTAAAGGTCGTGTCTGCAAAGGAAACGATAGCCGAAGGCTCGGAAGGCATACTTTTAGAAAGTGTTTTGGAAGGCATGGCGGAGTTCTATTCCGCAGAACTAGCCGAAAAGGTTACACGTGGTATGAAAGAAAACGCCTTAAAAGGTCTTTGGAACGGCGGAAATACTCCTTTCGGGTATGTGGTCAATACGGAACGCAAGCTCGATATAGATTCGAAAGCCGCTCCTATCGTTGCCGAAATATTCAAAATGAGCAACGACGGAAAGACGGTAAAAGAGATATTCAATATAATGTCCGAGCGTAAAGTTACCCGTTCCAACGGCAAGCCCTTGCGGTATAACGCCATTCGGTATATGCTTTCCAACAGAGTTTACATAGGCGAATACAGTCATATGGGTGTGGTAATCAAAAACAGCGTACCGCCGATTGTATCGGAAGAACTTTTCAACGCCGTACAGTTAGAACTTGCCAAGAACTCGAAAGCGCCGGCAAGACACACGGCGGATGACGATTATCTTTTGACGACCAAACTCTTTTGTGGGCGTTGCGGCGCAATGATGGTTGCGCAGGCAGGGACGAGCGGAACGAAAGGCGTTGTTTATCGGTATTATGCTTGCGTTCGGCAGAAGAAGCACGAATGCGGCAAAAAGCCTGTAAGCAAGACCAAATTAGAAGATTTTATCGTCCACAAGACAATGGAATTTCTCCGTGACGACGGCGTGATAGAGAGGTTATCGGCAAAGCTGTATGAGTTGCAATACACGGAAAGTACCTTGCTACCCAAATTACAGGAGCAGTTAAAGCAAAAAGAAAAAGAGATTGAGAATATCGTCAAGGCCGTACAGAAAGGCTATGCGACGGAAATTCTCTTAAAGCGGCTTGCAGAGCTGGAAAAAGAACAGAACGAACTCAACGACGCAATCGCCAAAGAGCAGTTAAAAGCCCCGATATTCACGCAAGACCATTTCAGAATGGCTCTCAATAATTTCCAAAAGATAGATATATCCACGCAGGACGGAAAGAGAAAGATAATAGACGCATTTATCAATTCGATTTATCTGTACGACGACCATATGAAAATCGTCTACAATGCAAACGGTAAAGAAGAAACCGTATCGCTTGAAGAACTCGAAAGTTCAATCTTGTTTTCAAGCGGTGCACCAACAAGACACACACGAAAGGAGCGTTAAAACGTTTGCCGTGAGTGTCTTTTTCTTTGTCTTTTATTCGTTTTAAGGGGTTTTTATACCCCCTTTTTCTTTTTAATGCAATACGGCTGTCGCTTTCTCTTACCTTGTTATCTTACCTATAAATAGCCTAACCATCGAACGATAAGTAATTTTTTATAACCTTTGCACGAAAAGTAGCGTATGCGCGCAGACACATTGCAGCCTTACAATCTTGACTCTTTTGTCTTCAAAGTCCTAGGAATTTCAAGGACTTTTATAAAAAACAAGATTGTAAACCCCACCCAGAGTTTACAATGGAAATACATAGGCGTATGAGAACGTGGCGCAGATACAAACAGGCTACATTTTCACGCTATAATGTATATACCTGAAATGCTCGGCGAACTAGTGGAAAAGAAAGATTTTGATACACGGCATAAGAAAATGCAAATAACCTTTCAAAACACTTTCTTTGGAACTAAGTTCGGCAGAGCAGACTTTGAAGCCATAGAGCATAAATCTTTAATAGACGAAAGCGTTATGTATATGGTTAAATACATAGAGAAAACAGGCGAAAAACTTGTTTACTCACGTGGTTTACCACAGTATATAATATCGGATATTATGGATGAAGATATAGTTTGCTATCTCGACGAAGAAGAACGGAAAATAATACTATTTGATGACTTTGGCTGTTGGGATGAGGGTTGCTATATGGGGCAAAATACGCCAGAAGTGTTAGCGCAAATGCCAAAAAGCAATTAACGAATATATAAAAAGTGTTAAAATAAAGCACAGCGCCGACGAAAAAAAGGCGAAAGATTTGCCAAGCGGTTCAGCGGCAAACTTCGCCTTTCGTCGGTGCTTTATTTTTTTTGTGTTTGTTTGGTTTTGGCGTGCGCTTGGATTGGCGGAGCGTAGCGACGCCACTTGTATATATCCAAGCGCACGCCTAACTTTCATTTTGAGAGTTTAAATTTTTATCAGGCTAGTGTCATCAATTTACACATCTTTCGTTTTACTTTTTTTCAAATTAAACATAACAAGCGGTGAGCCGAAGCCCACCGCCATTCTTTGTTGTTCAAAGGGTCTGTGCTAAATCGCAGGCTCTTTATTGTGTTTTATCTTCTTTTCTTTCTGATAACAAACCAGAAGATTGCAAATCCACCGCCGCCTACGACTGCAACTGCCGCTACTACAATGCCGATAATAGCACCCGTTCCAAGACCGTCGTTATCGTCCGTAGGAGGATTGTCAACGTGAGGCTGAGGATCGGGATCGTGTGCAGGCATTGTGTAATCACAGGTATCACACTTGTTGTCACCGTTGTCGTCAACGTGAGCTGCCTTGTTTGCCTTGTCACCGCATTCGCACTCGTTCCAATGCTCGTTTGCATCGGTTACCCAAGTCGAGCCGTGTGCGTGAGTATGCGGAGGAGGCGTTACGCTCATAGCGTATCCGCAAGTGTCGCAAGCGCCGTCGTTATTGCCGTCGTTGTGAGCAGCCTTATCAAGCTCCTGACCGTCACAGCCTGCGCATTCGTGCCAGTGATGAGTTTCGTTCTTCTGCCACTCTGCTTCGGGAGTATGCGTGGTATGTCCGAGAGCCGGTGCGATCTGCCATCCGCAGATGCTACATACCTCGGGATCGGTTTCTGTAGCCGCGCCTGCCGATACGTGATTCTGCTTGGTATCGGTTACGGAGCATCCGTTCTTCGTACATACGTGCCAATGTCCGCTTGCATCCTTTTCCCATTCGCCGGTGAAGTCGTGAGAAACCTCTCTTACTGCGTTACAAACCTCGCAAGTGGTGTCACAAGCATTGTTTGGATCGTAGCTGTGAGGAGCTTCTTCGAGATGCTCGTCGCATCCTCCGCAAGCCTTCCAGTGATGCGTTGCGTTAGACGTCCATTCAGTTGCAGGGCTATGAGTGTGGTTAAGCTGTGCCGCCATCTGATACTGACAAGTCGTGCAATACTGTGCGGATTCTTCGGTTGCGGCAGGGATGTTCGGCGTGTGAGCCTTGATCTCATCGTGTTCGTTACAGCCCTTCACGGTACATACGTGAGCGTGTCCGTCCGTACCCTTGTAGCCCCAAGCACTCATATCGTAGCTGTGGTCGCCAATGTTACCGTATGCCTGATGGCAAGTGGAGCAAACTGCCTTTTCGGTGCAGGTAGCGTTGCCTCCTATATGAGAAGCCGCGCCTTCGGTAGTAATAGCTCCGCAAATCGAACAGATTATATCAGTCGTGCAATCTCCGTCGTCGGCATTAGGAACACAGTTTTCCATTACCGCGCCGCAACCGTAATCGCAAAGGTGATCCTTATCCGTTATACTGTCAGAGTGATTACCTATAGCTGTGCCACAAATATCGCACTCGTGATTTTTATTATCATCCTTGCAATCGTGAATAATATTCTCGCCACATTCATCGCATTTTCCGTCCACTACCGTATCGTAGCAGCCGTCGTCAGCGATCTTTTGACATCCGTAATCGCAAAGGTGGTTGTTATCATCTCCGTCCGAATGCTCGCTGTAAGTCTTTTCACATCCGTAATCACAATTATGATCAAAGTTGTTATCCTCACATACGCCTAACGCTTCGCTGCATCCGTAATCACAAATATGATTCTTATCTTTATCTACGTGCTCACCTTCGTGCGTTTGGAAGCTTATTCCGTTTTCTGCACAGTATTTAGCCGCTGTGCTTTCCGCACCCTCGCAATATACCACCGGAATATCCGTTGGAATAGCGTTTTCGCCGATTGCCACCTTCATTGAATAAATTCTCATTTTTTCAAGTCCCGTACAACCGTAAAACGCGTTCTTGCCGAGAGTTTCAACGCTATAAGGGATTACGACGCTCGGGAGCGTGTAGCAATTATAGAATGCTCGATAGCCTATATGAGTAACACCGTCGGGAATGGTAATGCCCTCAAGCACATGGCATCCGTTAAAGGTCCACTCCTCGATCACCTTAACGTTGCTCGGAATATTGACATATGAAAGCCGTGCACAATTACAGAACACACCAATTCCAAGCGTTTCTATACTCTCAGGCAAATTTGCGTATTTAAGCTCGGAGCAGCTCTCGAATGCACTCTTGGCGATCGAGATAACACCATCGGAAATATATACGCCGGTTATATAGCCGTTGTTACGGAACGCGTTCTCACCAATGGATACTACCAGGTATTCGATGCCCTCGCTTATCACTGTTGCGGGAATCGTGACATCGGTCGCCTTGGTCAAGTTGTTGTCGTAAACCTCAACGGTATAATTGCCGATTTCATTTGTCACGATCTTATAAATAATGTTATCGGAGGCAAATCCTAATGCGGAATTTATCACGTAATCGCAGGCAACACATTTTTTCGGTCGCAGTACAGTTGCCTCAGCAATATCGGATATATGCTCTGTTATAGTATCGTGTGCAGTACATCCGTTTACCGTACAAACGTATGCGTGTCCGTTTGAATCCTTATAGCCCCATGCACTCGTATCAAAGCTATGAGTGCCAAGCTCACCGTAAGCCTGAGTGCAAGTCAAGCAACTTGCAAGCTCCTGACAGGTTGCCACACCGCCACTGTGAGATACTCGGCTGTTTGCCTTTTCGCTTCCGCATACGCTACATACGTACCAGTGTTCGGTATCGTTCTTTTCGAGCTTGCTGTAATCGTGAGTAATCGTTCTCATTGCGTTACATACGTTACAGGTCGTATCGCAAGCGTTATCATAGGTATGCTCAGCCTTGCTGTATACCTGATCGTCGTTGCCTACGCAATCGTGCCAATGGTATTCGGAATCGTATTCCCAAGCAGTTCCCTCGCTGTGAACGTGGTTGAGCTTCTGTTCAATCACGTAACCGCAGTAGGTACAATATTTTGCCTCGTGTTCGGTCGCTGCCTCTGCGTTAGGGTCGTGTTCCTCAAGCGCGGTGTGGGCGTCGCAGTATATGCATTTGTATGCGTGTCCGTCAGCATCCGAGTAGCCCCAAGAGCCGTAATTGTAGCTGTGGTCGCCAAGCGAGCCGTAGGATGCTCCGCAGGTGTCGCAGGTTGCCTTTGTCTGACAGGTTGCGCGACCGCCGTCGCAATCCTCGGTATCCTCGGTGTGCGTACAGCCGTTAACGGTACACTTATGGAAGTGCTGACCGTTCTCGCTCGTCCAGTCGGAGGACATATTGTGTTCGCCTGCCTCGTTGCTCGTGTACCACTTATCGGTTGCATTTGCATCGTTCTTTGCGCTCTGTCCGCAACGGGAGCAATCGTACCAATAGGTATTGCATTCCTGACAGTTCGCCGCCGTCGTTCTTACGGTGTTATCCACCTGCTCGTTGTAGTTGTGTCCGAGAGCTTCTACCAACACATCACCGCACTCGGTACAAACCTGAGCAGTCGTACAGCTTGCCGCCGTACCGCCCGTGTGGTTGGTCACCGCGATAGTGAAATTTTCGGTATAAGCGCTATAGTTTGCCGTGTCGGAAGGTGTGAATACCGCCGTCAGCGTAACGTTGCCCACCTGTCCGAGCGTGGTCTTGCTTTGGAATCTCCATCCCGTAGGAAGCGTGATATCATCGGACGTATGTCCTATGCAGATGGTGATGCCTGTCGGCAACTCATAATCGGGAGCAAGGTTACCTGCCGCCTTGGAGAAGGTCACAGAGAACTCCTGTGTCTTTGCTTCGTAGAGATCGGTTGCCGCCGCCGTTACGGAGTAGCGTACCTGACCTGCGCCGTTTGCGGTAATGACACCGCTACTGTTGATCGTTGCGTTACCGCTTGTGATTGCATAGGAAAGTGCGCCCTTGTTGCCGCTAACGCTGACCGTGAAGTTTTGCTTCCAAGTCGGTGCGCTCGGAGTTCCCGATACGGACAGGGTTTGCGCACCCTTGTTTAAGGTCACCGTAAAGGTTTCGGTCGCCACATTGTAGTTATCGCTTGCCGCCTTATTCACCGTCAAGGTAAAGGTGCCGCCTGCCTTTGTGATATTGGATATAACGCCGTTTGCAAAGTCAAACGCTACGCCGTTCTTATCCGATACCTCAAAGGAGAGCGTTCCATCGCCTGTGCCGTCCACGTAGTCAGCGAAGTCAATCGTCAAGCCCTCCGAGTAGGTAAATTCATTCTCGGAAAGAGTGATGGTTTGGTCGGCTTTACCGATAGCCACTTTAATTCTGAAATATGCAACTGCCGTATCATTACCATCCGTGACGGTAACTGTAAATGAATAGTAAGCGGATTCATCAGCATCAACGAAACCATATGTATCGCTTTCAATCATATGCCACGGAGGTATCCGTAAATTATCGGGATTTAAATTCACCTGCGCATCGCCATCCATAATCATATAATATGTGTACGTCACCGCATCACCAAGCTCGTGAGAAGCGTGTAATGTGACGTTATGCGCATTGCCATCATAAGTGAATGCAAGTTTATATTCCGCTTTGTTATCACCCTCTAACGGCTCAACACCTTCGATTGTTATCGTCGGAGCTTTGAGCTTCCAAATTGCCGTGAAGGAAACGTCTGCGGAGGATATCGTGTAGTTAGCGCCTGCCTCATAGGTGTTCGTGCCGTCAGACCAACCGCCAAAGGTGTAACCCGCTTTGGTGAGTCCGTCAGCGAAAGGAAGCGTTACGCTTGCGCCTTCCGCTACTTCTTGATTTAGAGGACCGGTTCCCGTTGCACCGTTTACGTTATAGGTAAGGTTGTATTTTTTTGCCGCTACCGTATAGGTAAAGGTTGCTTCTTTTCCACCGTAGCTTACGGTTGCCGTTGCGCTTGCCACCGCGCTTTCGGTGGAGAAATTATCAAGCATACTTGTCGTAACTTGTACGGTTTCAGTTTCACCGTTGTCGTAGGTCACCGTGATATTGAACGGTACGAACGCATCGCCTGCCACGTAGCTCTGATTTTGAGAAGCGGCAGGAATTTCGATCCTCTCGACCATTCTTTCCGTCCAATAAGCGTAAACCGTAGCGTTGGCGGTGGTATCGGGAACTTCTTCCGCCATATCCTCATCAAACCAACGCTTGCCGCCACCGTTCATTTGAGTATAATAGCCGTTAAAGGTATAACCCGCTTTTGTCGGGGGAACGAGACCGCTAAAGCTCGTCTGTCCGTGTTTAACGGTTACTTCCGTCGTGCCGCCGTTACCGCCTTGCATATTGAAGGTTATCGTGTAAACGTTACGGTCATAATATATCTTCACAACGGTTGTGCCGTTCTCGTTTATGGATACCTGACTAAAGCTCTGTGCGGTAAAGCCTTCATAGGTCTTTGCCGTAGCTTCCGTCGTGCCTACGCCGTAGAGCGTCTGCGTATCGGCAGAAACGAGGGTGTATTCGTCGTCATCCGCATTCTCTTGGTAATGCTCAACCTTGTATGCGTAGCCTGCGGATACCGTGTAAGTAAAGGTTGCTGTCTTGCCACCGTAGGTAATGGTAGCCGTCTTTGCACCCGTCGTAGTTGCCGTTGAGAAGTTCGAGACCATACTTTCGGTTACGGTCACCTTTGCGGTTTCGCTATTATCGTAGGTTACTGTAATCGTAAACGACTTTAGTGCATCGTCCACAAAATAGCTTTGCAATGTATTTTCTCTGTAAGTAATCTTGATAGAGGAAACCGTGCGTTCCGTCCAAACAGCCCATATCATGTAACTATTGCTCAACGTGATATCAAACGGTATCTTCGCGCCGATATATTTGTCGGGAAGTATTATCGTTTCTGTTCCATTGTCATACGAAAGCCTCCAACCCCCAAATGTATATCCCGGACGGGTGGGAGTCGTGCTTGGAACAAGCATATAAGACTCGCCGTAGGTTGCCACGAAGTAGCCCGGCGTCCAACCCTGCACGCTGCCGCCGTTTAAGTTA
>CABUZX010000009.1 GCA_902496185.1 uncultured Subdoligranulum sp.
AACCATGCCTTTGTCAAGCCTAAAAAGCAAAACAAAAGCAAAAATCGGCAAAGCAATAATAGTTAAAACAAAAAACAACACGTTGTTACCATTAAAACTACCCCAAGCCGCGCCCGTATTTAAAGCAAAATTAAAATCAACTATACCTGGCAAAACAGTTATCGGCAACTCTCCTTTTTGCGCCAAGTTTTGAAAGATAATCTTTGTTATTTGATCTAATACAATACCAATAACAATAATAACAAAGGATATTAATATTTTTTTTAACGAACTTTTATCAAATTTAAATTTCATTTTTTCCTCAACTAACTCAATATTAGAGATACAATCTTTCTCCAAACAAAAGAGTGCCCAACCTTATCATATTAGCTCCGTTTTTAAGAGCAATTTCATAGTCGCCACTCATCCCCATACTCAACCATTCAATAGGCAAATTAGGAAATTTTTCTTTAATTTGGTCAAAAAGATCACGAGTTTGCCTATAAAGACTCTCCTCCGCAAATTTAGGTAAAACCGTCATCAAGCCGTTAATTTTCAAAAAAGGAAAATTTTTAAGTTGTCCCACAAATTCAAACAAATTATCGGGACTTATTCCGCTTTTTGAAGACTCACCCCCAACGTTTACTTCAATAAGAATCGGCATTACCTTATTCAACTTTTGACACCGACGATTTATCTCCTGCGCAAGTTCAAGCCTATCAACCGAGTGTATCATATCAACTTTGTCTACTATATATTTTACTTTATTAGTTTGCAATGCGCCAATAAAGTGCCAACTAAGCCCTTCTATTGGCTTGTATTTAGACAAAAACTCCTGAACTCTATTTTCACCCGCCACGGTCAATCCTGCTTTTACTGCGGTTTCAATAGTTTGAATATCCCTTGTCTTGGTTGCGCCCACCAAAACAACTTTCTCACAAATTTTATTTTGAAGAATTTTTTGCTCTATTTGACACATAGTATTTTTAAAGTCATCAAAAATCATAACACATCCTAATTATTATATATTTTAGCATAATTATATATATATTACAAACATATTTTAGCATATTTATTTATATAAATATCCCCTCTTGCGCAAGTAAAAATATCAATTTTTGCGCCTTAGAAAAACTCAGCACCTCAACGATAGGCCGACCAAAATCATCAAGATCGTCATAATCCACGTTTAAATCGGCATTATTATTTCCATGATAACTATCCGTGCCGTTTTGCACTCCGTTTGCTTTTAAATATTGGTCGTTAAAAAACTCCTCAATATCTCTCAATAAATCATGCTCTTCCCAAAATACTCTTGAAACGGCGCTGGTTGTTTTTACGTCATTGGAAATACTTTGTACAAGTTCTTCATATACAGGTTGACTGTTAGGAAAATACAAAACAGCCTCAAGTATTTGCCCCACCAAAGTATACAAACCACTAAAAAGAATATAATCGTCTTTGCTACTCAGGGTAATATAATAAGATATAAAATTAGCATCATCTTCACGCATTACTCCCTTTCCGTGAGCCATTTCGTGAGCCATAGTACTTGCAATATCGTATGATGGACAAAAAGTATTGACGTGAGCCTCTGCCGTTGGCGCAAAAAACAAACCCACAATATGCATTTCAGTCATCATAACGCCAAACAACGAACTTTTGGCTCTCGGAGTATAAGAATTAAAATAACCGTCAAACTGTTCATCATTTAATAACTCGTACTCTTTCGCCAACAAACCCGACAATTCCTTTGTTGTATACGGACACACGATAGCGCCGTTTGCATCCTTTGGCAAACGCATCGAAACTTCGTTTAATTTTGCAACGTAATCCTTTGCCACTTGATAAACTTCCTCTTGAGTAATTTCTTCATCATTAAACTCAAAAGGCAACTCATCCCTATTGTAAGCAAAACTCGCGCAAGCAGTATAAAAAGTCACAAAAACCAAAGCAAAACAAAGAAGAGACAAAAATAATTTTAGCCCTCTAACGTTATTTTTTTTGAAGAAATTAATAGCAATAAGCACTATAACCGAAATAATAATCGGTATAGCCACAATCACGAAAATTTCAAAAAAACTGACACCTAACCAATTTGTTATATGCCCAAAAAACCAAATAATCCCACGCGAAACAGTCCTGCTCCACCATTCACAAATAGCAACGTTAGTCTTTAGCAAACACAACAAAACAAAAATGACGACAAAAAAACCTATTATCCAAAGTAAATTTTTGACGTCATTATTTTTTTTTAATATTTGTTCTTTCATTTCGATTAATTTAAATTGCACGTTATTAATTAAGATTATAATTTTTTATCATTATAACACCAAAACATAAAAAAGTCAACTAAAGATATTATCAATATCCACAAGGCGTATTGGTCAACAGGATTAAAAAATAAAAATCGACAAGCCTTTAAAGAACTTGTCGATTTTTGGTCTGGGTGACAAGAATCGAACTTGCGACCTCTTGAACCCCATTCAAGCACGCTACCAAACTGCGCTACACCCAGATCTATTTATCACTTGTTGCTACCAACTTTAGTATTATAGCACATTATTTCAAAAAAGTAAATACTTCTTCATCATTTGGTTGTAAAAAAATTCTGAAATTTTTTACAGGCTGTTCGTTCATAATTGCCCTTTTTTGCAATTTTTTGAAAATTGATACGCAAACAATAGTAAAAACCACAAAAATCACTACAATTATGATATTCGGCAACCAAGACTGATACCATATATCCGCAACAAGTTGATTTCTTGCATCCACTATTTCCAAATAAAAATCGGGACTTTTAAGAGTCGTATAAATACAATTAAAAACAGACTGCATATTTTGTTCATAGTCGTTGCCAAAACTTTTAATATCGTCTATATTATCTTGAGAAGTATGCATAACACGCTTTGTTTTGTCATTACTTTCTACGTAACCATAAGAATATTCCAAATTACCCGCAAAAAAAGAAATAGTAGGCACTCCCAAAGTCCTGAAAGAAATCGAGTCGGTATTAAAATAAGCCGCGCTGTAAGGTTTTTGAGTTAAATACGAACTCACATAAGTAACCCCAAGGTCTCTTGGCGGTAACTTAATTTCTTTTACGTAGGAGTCGCTCGTTGCATAAGTTTCCAAAAAATAATTGCAAAAATCAGTTGGTATATCTTCTGCATACGCATACAAGTTGTCACCGTTTGCAATACAATCAAGATTTATATAAAGCAATATATTTTCAAGCTGATTTGCCGTCAATTGATTTACAAAATAATTGCTCCCCAAAAAACCAACTTCTTCCGCTCCAAAAGCCACAAAAATTATATCAAACTCAAAATTGATTTCGGCAAAACGGCTTGCAAGATTTAACAAAACAGCCACCCCAGAAGCATTATCGTTTGCCCCCATCGATCCGTTTATTTTAACGTTGTCGTAATGCGCTCCAATTACGACGGATTTTGCGCCAGTCCCATTACCCTTTTTTATGGCAACAATATTTTGAGTAGAAACACCCTCGTAGTATTCAATTGTTTGAACAAATCCGTTATCAAAAAAACCCTGCAATCCAAAATCGCCAAATTTACCTGCAATATAATCACCGGCAGATTTTTCGCCATCGGAATAACTATCACGTACAGGAAAAGACGTAGAAAATTCTTCCCAAAAATCGACTCCATCAAAAGCCTGTACTTGTTGCACCCCAAAGCAACAACATAATATACAGCAAGCAAATATTAAACCTATTGAAACTAAAATATTTTTTTTCATGCCAGCCTCCTTTAAAACCCAAAACCAAAACTTACAAATAAACGCAAAACCAAAACGATTACCCAAAAAATGCAATAGGTTTTAAAAATCAAAGGAGACGCAGAAATATGAATATAATATTTGTCAAATATATAGTACAAAATCACAACAAAAGGCAAAGTTGACAAAATAAAAAACAATCCACTTCCCCAAGTAAACGCAACGGGAGAAAAAAGAATGACAAGGTTTAAACATCCCAAAAGCAAATTTCTCGCAGAAAAAACTAATAACGTCACAAAAAGCGCTTCGCTATAAGGAATTGTATAAATTTTAAATATTGTTAAAAACAATTTAACAATAACTGCATATACGGCAAGCATCACTCCACCAATAAACAAGCTACACAGTAACATCAACATAACGTTCCTTGGCAAAACAATGGAATACTGCCCAAGCAGACTCAAAAAACTTTTTGCCTGATAAATACTTGCAAAAGCATACGTCAAAGCAAATATAGCGCAAGCAAGCGTCATACTCAAAGCATAATTTTTAGTTATTTTTTTAAATAGATTTTTCATATAACTCTCTTTTATAAATTACATAATTCCAAAACCAAATCGCTTAAAACGTCCTTATCGTTAGCGAAAAAAACTTTAATTGCAAGGTCGCTGTTTGCGCACAAATGCATTGCATGTTTAAGTTTTTTTGAACCGAACTTTGTCGCTTGTTGTTTAATTTTTGAAAGAGCATAAGCGTTGACACTCAATTTTTCTGCCAATAAGTCGTCTGAAAGATTACTTGTCGTCGTAAAAAACATTCGCCTAAAAGTAGAATATAAACTGCCCAATATTTTTTTTGAATCATCTTCTATCAAAAGTTTTTTGCAGATTTCTAAAGCCGTTTGAGGCTTTTTTGCGCATATAGCATTGGACAAATCAAAAACAACCACTTCCAAATCTTTTGGAACAAGCAACTCTATTGCTTCGTCGGTAATTTCCTCTTGGCAAAAAGCAATCAACTTGCTGACTGACAACGAAACTTTATACATATCGCAATTTGAATATTCCGCTATTCTGTCCGCTAAAAGCTTTTTAATAGTTTTTTTTGATTTTTCAAAGGTTTCTTTTATCCACAACGAAACAGCGGGCAACTCTTTTTTGTTACAATCCACTACCGTTGCATTTAATAACAAAGGACATTTTGTTTGATTATAAAAAAACACCAAACAAGTCGAATAGTTAGGATCATTGCAATAATCTAAAAGTTTTTGTAAACTCTTATCTGATTTTGAAACGGACTTTTTTTCCGCCAAAAAATCTTTTACAATAACAAGGCGCTTTTCGCTCATTACCGGAAAAGAATTTGCTAAAGCAATAATTTCGTTTACCGACGTTTCCTCACCGATCAAAATTGACGTATTAAGTTCCGGCAATTTAACGTCAAGAGCATCCTTCGTTTGAGCCAAAGCATCCTCACGCAAAAAAGCGTCGTCACCCTCAATAATGACCACGGGAAAAAATTGTGATTTGATTTGATTTACAAATTGCGTATGTTGCATAATTAACTATGGAATTATTGTAATCTTATCATCAACAAACTTAATTGTCAACTTTCCCAAATATTTTGAACTAAATATATTTTCGGCATCGAAATAATTTTTTGTCACAACGGCAAGACAATTGCTGTTTTTTAAAATGTACTGTTCATTGTAGGAAGAAAACACTATATCTACTTTATTGACAAAGTTTCTGCAAATTTTGTCAAAAGCTGTTGTTGTCATTTTTGAACAAAACAACATATCCACCTCTTGCGATTTTAAATACCATACGGTATTTTCACCGTCAACCAAACATATTATATTGAATTTTTCAAACTCAAGCTTATCGCCGTTTATCAAAACAAATTTATCAATATCGTTTTGTTGTAAAAATAAATCTTTTTCGTTGTCTGCGTTATCAAGTGGCATATAAATCCCCACTACTTCAAGATCATACTCCAACAAAAGAGCAATATTGTCGAGACGCAAGTTGTCATAATCAAACATAAATACGTACATCTTCTTTATATTCTTATCAAGACAAAAATCCACTATTTGCGTCGTTTCATATTTGTTTTCAAAATCGGAAACAACGTATGCAATATTTTGAGTATCCGTAACGGCATAACAATAATCAGTCATTGCATCAAAGCACTCTACCGCAAAACTCGTTTCTTTGGGAGCAACTTTTAAAATCCCCACGACTAAAAATAATCCACTCAAAACCGACAAAACGATTAATTTTAATTTTTTAGTCAAATTAAAATACCCGCCAAATACAAACATTGCGACAAACAAAATCAACAACGCTAAACCGAAACTTTTTACCTCAAATGAGCCAAATTCAACCAAAGAAAACTTCATTGCCAACGTATTGGTAAAAGTAAAAAAGTATTTTGGCAATATCAAAACAAAATTTAAAAACGGAATCAAGCCTATCAACAAAGTTACAAATACTACGCTGATAAGTGGAGTTATTATTATATTAAACAAAAATCCCCATAGAGTAATTTCTCCAAAAAAATGCGCCGAAACGCCTATCACGCCTATCGACGCACCAAAAGAAATCGCAAAAGTATTTCCAAAAAAATTTAAAATCTTATTTTCACTACTCAAATAACGCAACAATATACGAGAAACACAGTTTATCCCAATTACCGCCGAAAAAGACATCAAAAATCCAGCATCAAATAAATACAAAGGACAAATTGTTAAAATTATCAAAGCCGAAACAGCTATAGAATTTAAAGTATCGTTTCTTCCTCCAATAGCCTGAAAGAACAACGAACAAGTAGTCATTACCAATGCTCTTATTACCGAAGAAGAAAATCCGCACAACCAAGCATAAAATAACATTGGTATAAAAGTCAACGGTACAGCCTTCCATTTTGCAATACGCAATTTAAAAATAAAAAATCCTATTACGCTGTAAATAAAACCTATATGTAAACCACTTACCGCAAAAACGTGTGATATTCCCATCGTTCTATAGCCATTTTGCAAGTCGTTACTTAATGCGCTTTTATCGCCCAACAATAATGCAATACCAACCGAAGCAGTATCCGTCGTCATATTCTCGTTTAAGGTATTTTTTATATACAATCTAACAGTCTCGTCAAAAGACGCTCGACCTTCGGTTATTTCTATATCTGAAATGTTTGTCGCTACAAAACCGATATTGTTTTTAACGTAAAAAGTATTTATTCCGTCGGCAAATACAGGAGCATTATTAAGCAAACAAGAAAAATCAATATAACTTCCGACTTTATTCTTTATTGTTTCGCTTGTTATTTCCTCCGTAAAATATATCCATACTCCTACGTCCTTGTCCTTAAAAGTTTTTACTTTACCGTCAAAATAAACCGTAGGGTTTTTTACTATCACAAAAGCCGAGTCACCGTAATCAGCATAATAATCCGTCAACTTACCCGATATATCACAATAAGTATCTGCGTAAATATCAGCTGTAAATTTTTTAAAGATAATATTAAAATCAAAATAACCAGCCAAAAGAACAACAGCCACTATAGCAATACTTATCAAAGCAGTGGTTTTCTTAAAAAAAGCAACTATAACCCCTCCCGATATACAAAGAGCAAGCGTAGTCCACAACAGCCAAGCATAACCCCTTAAATAGGCGTAACCACATAATATCCCGCAAATAAAAGCCAATGCAATCAAAACAATAGGTCTGAAATTTATAAATCTTTTACTCATAAATCCCCGCCTATGTAAATTCGGTAAAAAACCTTTGACCACTCTTCTTGCGTCAAAACTTCAAGCAACTGTTCTTTATTTTTTAATTTGCCGTTTACTTTTATATAATCTATAATTTTGTTTGCTATATCGGTTTGAATATTTGCCTCAGCGTATAAAGTAGCAAACAAATCACTGTTTACGTTAATAGGATAAATTTCCTTCTCATCTTCGTAAAAATTGCACAATATCTCCGACACGTCGGCAGAAATTATATTATCCAGATTTTGAAAATAAGAAACGTCAAGAAGCCCCGCGCGATTTAAAACGTCGTAATAAGTATCGCCCAATTCAAAAGTATAGTAACCTGAATTTTGTACAGCCCCACAAACAAACACAGAATATACTTCACGCGTGGTATCCAAAGTAAATTTTTTAAAAGAATATTTTTTGTCAAATGAAAATAAAGTCGTACCGACGTTAAAAACCGCAAATAAAAAATTTATTAAAAATATTATAAAGGCTATTAAACTATAAAAAATACGTTTTTCAATATTATTCATCTTTTGTATCCGACTAAAAAACAAAAAAATGTTCCCGCTACAGCCGTTGGTATTGCTTAGTCAACCTGAATTTACATTCAGGTGGGTACCAAGCTTCATATTTTCTGTCTTCCGTCCGAAACTGAAAGTTTTTTAACCCGTTAGAGCATTGAGGCCTGACATAATAATACAAAGACTGAAGTTCCCTTTTAATAACTGTGGTTGACGCACTGCAAATTTACCTGACGCACCGAGCAGGAACACGTATGACAATTTTTATATTAGTTTATTTTATTTTACTATAAAATATTTACTTTTTCAAGCGATTTTTTTATATATTAGCATTTTTATATATATTTTTTTGAAATTAAACTTATTTGATATATTATTTTTAAAATAATATTCTATAAAATCATATTTATATATTATAATAAATTTTACAATTGACTTTTTTACAATAAATAGTATAATATTACATTATAAATTCATAGGCAATTCAAAAACTTACATACAATGAGTATAACAAAAAGGAGGTTATTGTGGAAATATCAGAATTATTACAAAATAAACAATTTGGAAAAATTACGGATTTACTTGATGACACCAACAACGTTGATATCGCCTCCATCTTAGAAACCATAGAACAATCTGACGCTATAAAAATTTTTAGGCTATTAAAAACCGACGACGCTGCCGAGGTGTTTTCTTACCTTTCCCCCGAAAAGCAACAAGATATTATTGAAATTATTTCAGAAAAAGAAATAAATAATATTATTGAAGAATTATTTTTAGACGATACGGTAGACCTTATTGAGGCGATGCCCGCAAACGTAGTAAAAAAGATTTTAAAATCGGCAAAGCCCGAAAAAAGAGCGGAAATAAACAAATTTTTAGCTTATCCCGAAAACAGCGCCGGCAGTATAATGACTCCAGAATATCTTGACTTACGTTTAGGAATGACCACAACCCAATCGCTGGAACGAATACGAAAAATCGGCGACTACAAAGAAACCGTAAACTCTTGCTACGTTTTAGACGCTACAAAGCACCTAATAGGAGTTTTATCTATCAAAGAATTATTGCTTGCAAATCCTGAAACGGTAATTGATGAAATTATTAACACAAACGTAATATTTACCACCACCCACACCGACAGAGAAGAAGTTTCCCTTTTGATAAAAAAATACGACCTATTATCTATCCCCGTCGTTGATGAAGAAGAACGCATGGTGGGCATTATCACAATTGACGATATAATTGACGTAATCGTAGATGAAACAACCGAAGATATTCAAAAAATGGCAGCTATCACACCTACCGATACGCCCTATCTAAAAACTTCAGTTTGGCGAATATGGTTAAACAGAGTCCCTTGGTTGTTGCTATTGATGATTTCAGCAACTTTTACAGGATTGATAATAAACAAAAACGAAGAAACTCTTAATCTCCCTGTAATAGGTATAATTTTGACTGGCTGTATTCCATTACTTATGGATACTGGCGGAAATGCAGGCAGTCAAGCCTCTGTTACTATTATCCGAAGCCTCGCCATCGGCGACGTAAAGATTAAAGATATATTTAAAGTCATGTGGAAAGAATTTAGAGTTTCTATTCTTTTGGGACTTACTCTTGTCGTTGCATGCTTTGCAAAATTGATGCTTGTAGATCAACTTTTTAAAGTAGAAAACGGATATATGGTTGCCATAGTAATCTGTATAACAATGTTTTTTACAATACTGTTAGCAAAAATTATCGGATGTACACTCCCAATTATTGCAAAATGCTTAAAATTAGATCCTGCAGTTGTTGCAAGTCCATTTATTACCACTATTATCGACGCACTTTCGTTATCTATCTATTGCGCTTTAGCAATTACAATTTTGGGCAATCTTTACCCGACTATATCTTAAAAAAAATCTTCCAAAACGGAAGATTTTTTATTTTTTATTTACAATAATTCAAAACTATTTATAAGCAACTGAAATTCATACCCCAAATACCCCGACGCAACTTTACACATCTTCATCCTGTCTAAAAATATCTCAAAATAATCCATAGGCGAACAAATAGTTTTGTCTATCTCAAAAATAAATTTTATTTTTTTCTTTTCCTTATCTATTACTAAATCACTTTTAACCACAGCATAATTTACTCTGTCATGTATATCGTCTTTGTCCACCAAGCCCTCTGAATCGATTTTTAATTTACGTACTCTACTCCTATGGACGTCAGATTTATCAGCTAATATTAAAGCAGCAGACAAAATAGAAGAAACTTGACCAGTCTCTTCATCATGATTGCCTATTGCTTGCATTATTTCTCCCGCATCAAGATAAGAAACCCCTCTATTTATCAACAAAAAATATGCTAAAATTGCCCCCGAATGAGAATGATTTTTTCGATTTATGCTGTTTCCTATGTCATGCAAAAACCCAGCAACGTTGCCTATTTCTATTTCGTGAGGAGTCGCCCCCAACGCCTCAAGAATTTTTGTCAACCGCTGACACACTATGTTTATATGACGATAACTATGTTCGGTATATCCCATTGCTTCTAATTGAGCCTCGGCTTTTGCAAGCAAATTCTTTATTTCTTCGTCATTCTTTATTTTTTCTAACAACATATATTTTTTCTCCTTTTTACTTGACCTGATTGAATAATTGTATTAATATATAAATATGAACAGTCGTACTATTTTGCATTGTGATTTAAATAATTTTTACGCCTCTGTAGAATGCGCGCTTGATCCTTCCTTAGAGGGCAAGTTTGTTGCAGTTTGTGGCAATCAGGAACATAGACACGGTATCGTTTTGGCAAAAAATCAACTTGCAAAAACAGCCGGCGTGGCAACAGGCGACACAATAATCGAAGCTCAAAAAAAATGCCCAAACCTAATAGTAGTACCACCACACTATGAAGAATATGTTAATTATGCAAAAAAAGTCCACAAAATATACAAGCAGTACACTGACAAAATAGAAAGTTTTGGACTGGACGAATGTTGGCTTGACATAACCGACAGTCAAAATTTGTTTGGAAACGGCAAAACCGTAGCAGACAAACTCAGAGAAGAAGTCAGGCAAAACACAGGATTGACAATCTCCGTAGGCGTATCTTTTTGCAAAGTATTTGCAAAACTCGGTAGTGATTTAAAAAAACCGAACGCAACAAGCGTTATTTCTAAAGACAATTTCAAACAAATAGTCTGGAAGTTGCCCGTAAGTGATATGTTGATGATCGGCAAAAAAACAACGGAAAAACTCAAAAAATATAAAATATTTACACTCGGCGACTTAGCAAACGCTGACGAAAACTTACTGAAATACATCTTCGGGATAAACGGCATACAAATGAAACGCTGGGCAAACGGTCAAGATGAAACATCCGTAAACAAAACAGAAATTATCCTACCAATCAAATCTATAGGCCATAGCACGACAACCGTAGTAGACGTAAAAGAGTTTTCAGCCGCAAAGCAAGTAATATGGTTTTTGAGCGACATGGTTGCAGCAAGATTACGTCAAAATGGACTTTTAGCAAGAGGAGTTTCGCTCAGCATAAGATATAACGACCTTTCTTACACCTCAAAACAAACCAAACTACCATATAATTCTTTTGACGGCGGAGAAATTGCAAAACTTGCATTTAGACTTTTAAAAGAAATATGGAAAGGACCCATGGATATTCCTTTACGCCTTATCGGAGTCAATGCTTTTGATCTTGTAGAAGTAGCGCAAAACACTCAGGAAACTTTGTTCGATAACCATACGGACAAAAACAACAACTTAAACTTCACGATAGACAAAATAAGAAAAAAATATGGCTACGAAACAATGAAAAAAGGAATAATGCTCTACAACAACGTAATGACAGATAAATCCCCTATAGAAAATACCGAATTTTTACCTTTTAAAAAATTGAACTAAAACTATTTAATTCAAAAAAAACAAAAACGGCAAAATATTTTGCCGTTTTTGTTTTTTAATCAAGCTCTTTAAATATCAAACCTAACGAATTGATTTTTTATTTAAATCCACCATAATACACTAATATGTGTAACATAATAATTTATTGATTGATAATTTCCTGATATGCTTTAAGGGAAAAATTGACTTTTAAACTATCATGCTTGTTTAATAAAATAATTAAATAATTGAATTGCCCGTCGTTTAAATATAATCCGTCGTTTAATTTAAAGGAAATATTATCCAATCGGGAAGTATCAAAATCTACCTTAATCCCGTCGTCAGACAAAAAGGTAAAAAGCGTTTTCTCCTGCAATAAAGTCCCCTCGCCCAACAATATAGGCTTATCGTTAAACGGCAAAAACTCCAAATAACATCTTGAACTAAAACCATAGGTATTATTTTGTACCGCTTTTTCCGTCGTAACTTTTTGCCAATTATACCAATTATAAACGACATCAAACTCCGTAACGCCCGATACAGCCTCTATTACCCCCTTAGACTGCAACTTCCATTGTTTTCCACAATGCCCGCATAAAAGCCTATCCCCTCTCGTAAACATTTTTGTATCACAATTACAATGTGGACAAAAATATAAAATATTTTCAAAACCATTAATTTTTTTGCCGAGTTTTTTTAATGACGTTTCAAAATCTTTTAGGTTAAAAAAACGAATTTTTTTCAATTTGCTATAAGTTAGGTTGGATTTAAGCGAAACAGCCCCATTGCCTTTAACTTCCGAATAATTTATATCCTTATTCATTGAAAAACCCGCAAAGGATTCTTTGTATTGTTTCCAGTACAATTTGTTTATTTCAAGTTGAAAGTTGATTTTAAATCTTCTTTCCAATGCCATATGGCGTACGAAGTAAACACTGTCAAAGAAAATCAATATAATCAATATAATTGAAGAAAAGTTATTTAAATAAGCATAAACTTCTCCAAGATTGCTAAAAAACAAGGCCGCAATCATAATAATAATTGCCATAATAATTATAAAAATACTTGTAAACAACCTTGATTGCGCAACAAAAACGTGGCGTATATGCAAACCCGCAAAAGATTCGTAAATCTGTTGATTTTTGTAATGAATACTTTGCTTTGTCGATATTTTTTTCAATTTTTTATATATAGCAAGATATATAATGGTTTCTGCCAAAATAACGGCCAATGCAACGAAGTACCATGAAATTTTTAAATCTTCCCTAAAGAAAGTGCATATAGCAAAAGCAACGGTAGCCAACTTTACCGTTGCTGAAATAAATGTCGATATAATCAAAAAAAGCACGTACTTTTGTGCAATCCCATAAGGAGTACGTTTATAAAAAAGTACCGAATAATAACCTAATTTCATTAGTAATTTAGTTTTTAATTAAAATTTAAAATTATTCCGCTGGTTTCCAAATAGTATCGTTAGCATCAATCATACCCATGTTTTCACGCAGATATTCTTCAATTTTTTCCTGCGTCATACGATATTCACCGTCTACTTCCTCGCCGAGCTCTTCTTTTAATTGTTGTAACTGATTCAATTGCTCCTCCAATTGTTTTTCCTTGGCGTTCAATTGGACTTTTTGCGAAATAAGGGTAATCATCACAAGCGCCAACACAAAAACCAAAACGACTGCCAAAACGGTGAGAAACTTTATTGTTTTTTCGCTCATCTGCATATTTGTTTGTCACTCCTTTTACTAATCTAACGATTATATTATACAACCCATCAAAAATACTGTCAAGCGTCTTTCCGCACAAAAGCCTACAAACAATTCCTCCCAAAATAATACCCAAAACGTCAAAAAACTTTACGTCAAAACATACAAACATCCAACAAGAAAGCAAAATAAACGCCCCACCTATCACACCAAACAAAATATTAAAAACTATATTTAATATTTTGTTTTTTATTTTTTTGAAAAAAAATATCGAATATAATACGGCAATCATTACTCCGCTGAAAAAAAACGCGCAAAATTCTAACAACTGCCCTGATGTGCCTGCAATCATTTAAACATACCTTTTAAACTTAATTTTTGCCGTTTAAGAGTATAAACTACGGAAGAAATATAATTCCCTTCTATAGTTAGAGTGCCGTCTTCTACGTTGAGTTTACTTGCCGTTAGATTATTACCTCTTATTATTATCCTGCTGTCTTGCGAAGTCACTTCGATTTCCTTATCAAAAATGCTTACAACCGCAGTCAAGCCCGTCAATGTTGCTTTTTGATTGTTGTCAATACATATAGTATGTCTTTTTTTTGTTGTTTCCATTTTTACCTCCATTAAAAATATATGCAACACAACGCGCAAAAATCAAAAATATAGACAAAAAACAGATGCAAGACAAAGCCCTGCATCTGTTTAAATATTTTTAATTAATTTTTAATAAGCTCGTAACCCGACGCCGTATCCTTAATATCAAAACCAAGTTGCTTTATTTTGGCGCGCAATTCATCACTTTTTGCCCAATTTTTGTCCTTTCTAACAAGCAATCTTTCCTCCGCAAGCTCCAACACCTCTTTAGGAACTTGTATTTCCTGCGGTTTTTCCGCAACGGGAAGTTTATTAAGGCTCAAACCAAAGACTGCGTCCCATTTTTGAGCAAGCAAGCAAACGTCCTTACTTTTTGGCAATTTGAGCATTTTCCACAAAACCCCCAACGCCATCGGAACGTTTAAATCGTCGTTTATGGCCTCGACAAAATCCTTATCAAAGGCTTGCAATACGCTTTCTTCCGTTTTTTGAGGACTGTCAAAGTGTTGACGCAACAAAGACAAAAGCCTGCTATAAGCCGTTTTAGAAGCCGACAACGTATCAAAAGTAAAATTCAATTTTTGACGGTAATGAGTATTTAAGCAAAAATAACGGAAATCCATCGGAGAATAGCCCATTTCTTTTAGTTGTTTCAAAAGATAACAATTGCCTAAAGATTTGCTCATTTTTCCACCGTCAAAAAGCATAAATTCGCCGTGCATCCAATAATTTACGCATTTTTTATCCAGCCAACACTCCGATTGAGCAATTTCATTTTCGTGATGAATCGGAATATGGTCAATACCGCCGGTATGAATATCAAACGGACTACCCAAAAATTTATTACTCATAGCGGTACATTCTATATGCCATCCCGGAAATCCCATACCCCAAGGACTTTGCCATTGCTGAATATGATTTGGTTGAGCTTTTTTCCACAGCGCAAAATCTGCAGGATGACGTTTTTGTTCGTTTACTTCCACCCTTGCCCCGCTTTTTTGTTCTTCAAGATTTATTCCGCTGAGTTGACCGTAGGAAGGAAATTTTTCAACGGAAAAATAAATACCGTCGTCAGTTTCGTAAGCATAGCCCTTTTCTAAAAGCGATTGAACAATTTCTATCATTTCAGGGATATTATCCGTTGCCTTTGGCGTAACCGTCGGACGAGCAATATTGAGCTCCTTTAAATCTTCAAAAAATTGTCCGGAAATTGTGTCGGCAATCTCCTTGGGCGTTCTTTTTTGCTCTCTTGCTGATTTTTCCATTTTATCTTCACCGTCGTCAGCGTCAGAAAGTAAATGCCCTACGTCGGTAATATTCATTACCGATTTGACCTTGTAGTTGTTATACGTCAAAACTCTACGTAGCGTATCCATAAAAACGTAAGCACGCATATTTCCTATATGCGCGTAGTTGTAAACCGTCGGTCCGCAGGAATACATACGTACCGTTTTTGAATCAATTGGAACAAATTCTTCTTTTTTGCGCGAAAGCGTATTAAAAAACTTTATACTCATAAAAACCCTACACTTTGTCGAATTTTAAATCAACTATTACATTATAAACAATTTTTAATTTTTTGACAACTTTTAAAGAATAAAAAAAACAATATTTATATTTATAAAAAGTAATATAAAGTTTTTTAACAATACAAAGTTAAAATTCTCAATAAAGTAAACAAAAACAATTGTCAAAAAAATCTTTTTAGTCTAAAATAAAATTAATTGGAGGCACAATATGCTGGACATAAAATATCTTGTCGAAAATAAAGAAAAAGTTAAGGAAGCTTTGTCACACCGAAATGGAAATTTTGAAAATTATATTGACAGCGCTATAGAAAACGAATTAAAACGCAAACAAATTATCGCGCAAGTTGAAACTTTAAAAGCCACTCGCAATACCGAGAGCGACAATATTGCAAAACTTAAAAAAGAAAAAAAAGATGCAAGCCAACTTATTGCGTCCATGCAAAAAATCGGCGTAGAAATAAAATCTCTTGACGCTCAACTTTCAGAAGTGGAAAATAATATAAGAACAGCACTTTTGGCAATACCTAATATCCCACACGAAAGTTGTCCTCTTGGATTATCCGACGAAGACAACGTCGTAATAAAATATTGGGGCGAGCCGACAAAATTCGATTTTGAACCTTTGCCACACTGGACAATAGGCGAAAATATGAAAATATTCGATTGGAATCGCTCGGCTAAAATTAGTGGCGCGCGTTTTACTGTTTATCGTGGGTTGGGAGCAAAGTTAGAACGCGCCTTGATTGCTTTTATGCTGGACACTCATATTGCAAAAGGCTACGAAGAAATAATGCCTCCCTATATTGTTAATAGAGCAAGTATGACTGCAACGGGACAACTCCCAAAATTTGAAGAAGATGCTTTTTCCATCAAAAATTCCGATTATTTTTTAATTTCTACAGCAGAAATACCGGTTACAAACCTTCATAGAGACGAAATTTTATCTGCAACCGACTTGCCTATTAAATATTGTTCTTATACCGCTTGTTTTAGAGCAGAAGCCGGTAGCGCAGGCAGAGACACAAGGGGTCTTATCAGACAACACCAATTCAACAAAGTAGAGCTCGTAAAGTTTGTCAACCCCGAAAACAGCTACGAAGAGTTGGAAAAATTGACTGCCGACGCCGAAGATATATTAAAAATTCTCAAACTGCCCTATCGCGTATCAATGCTTTCTACCGGCGATATCGGTTTTTCTTCTGCAAAAACGTACGACCTCGAAGTATGGCTACCAAGCTACAACAAATATATGGAAATTTCTTCCTGCTCCAACTTTGAATCCTATCAAGCGCGTCGTGGAAATATACGCTTTAGAGACGTAGACGGAAAACCCAAATACGTACACACCTTAAACGGAAGCGGTCTTGCCATAGGCAGAACGGTTGCCGCAATCATTGAAAATTATCAAAACGCAGACGGGAGCGTAACTGTACCCGATGCATTGATTCCCTATATGAACTGCAATATTATAAAATAATTAAACTTAAAATAATGGAAAAACCGTCGTGTAAGCGACGGTTTTTTTTAAAGATAAGAATAATTTTTGCTTGCATTGGACAAAATGTTGAGTGTGAGGAGAAAACAATGAAAACACTCAATGACGTTGTCGTAGAAAGACTGTATAAATTTATGAAAGACGATATGACACAATACAAACTTGCCCAAATTTCGGGCGTACCTTTTGCAACGATAAAAAGTATAATGCAAAGACGAACAAAAGGCATAAGTCTTAAAACCGTTATTTTGCTTGCAAACGGTCTTAATATAACGCCAAGTGAATTTATTGACGATCAATCTTTTTTAGCAAAAAATCTTGATTTAGACTGATTTTTAATGCTTTTTGTTACAAACAGAATTTTGTTTGCAACTTTCACAAGAAGAACAACAATGCTCTTCAGGATATTTTACCAAAATTTGAGACTCATCAGTAGATGGTTTAAATATTTTAAAGCCTTGTTTCAAAAAATATTTTTCCGATTGCGGAGTTTTGTAAAGCCAAACACACCGCACATCGTTGTTCAATGCAACGAATTCTGCCATTTTAACCAATGCAAAACCTATTCCCTGCCCTCTAAAATTTTCCTTTACGGCTATTCCGTCTATTTTGTATTGCGGAATAACGTCAAAATGCCTTTTTGCGGAAATAGACATTGATAAACATCCAACCACTTGGTTGTCGTCTGAAAAATACGCTACGTGAATAGTCCCAATAAAATCTCCACCCTCTTTTAAGTAGTAAAAGGAGGGATTGTCTTTTGGGCAAAGAGATGAAACTAAAGGAAGTATTACGTCCCTATCCACCTGCTTTATACAAATCATTTTTTACCTCGTAAACCTTGCAAAAGATCTTATTTTTTATTATTTTGAGAAAGATTTAATTCTTTACACATTTCGTCAAGATTTTCGTCTGGAAAATATACTTTGTCTAAATCAATTAAAGGCTCACCCGTCGGGTTGTTTTCCTCAATTATAGCGTCAAGACTTTCCATTATTTCCTCTTCGGTATTAGACTCCTTTGTCAGCTTGTCAAGCTCTCTGCATAGCTCCAAAAACTCTTCCGTTTCTTCTTTACCTAATTTATTTTTTACCAATAAAAACAACTTGTTGAAAATCTTATCAAGAATAACGGTTCGACGAAGAAGATCTCTTTCCTTTACCTTGAGTTCGTTTCCATTTGTCGGATTTGTATAAAAATCAAGACTTTGTTGAAGATCATAAATCTTTTGTTGAGCCTTTCTTACAAATTGATCAACTTCTTTTACGCTATAGCCTTCTGCTTCTCTTTTGAATAAATCCATAATATTTCTCCTTTTTTTTATTATTCAAAATGCTTTACTTTTGATGAAAGCATTGATTGTTTTAATTCATACAATTTGTCTGATAAATTAACTTTGTACAACTGCGGTTTTTCAATACGCTTATATTCTTCCCAAAATTCTTCAAGGCTGTTTTTCGTATGTTTGCTTATTTCTTCAAGAGATGGACAATCATAAATTTGTTTGCCCTTTTCTACTACCTTTTTATACAAAGGAACGGCCTTAAAATTTTTTACTACCTTTGTTTTCCACCTGTCAACTTGATGAACCAAAGTATAAGGCTTTGATTCGTCAATGATTTCATCAGCAAGGCAAATCACATCTGCTAAAGCTTTGCCTGAAGTTTTGCTGACAAGTCTATATATGCGTTTTTCACCCGGATTTGTTACTTTTGCTCTATTGTCGCTAACTTTCATTTTGGGATGAACACCCGTTTCATCCTCTATTGCGCTGAGTTTATAAACCCCGCCAAGAGCCGGATTGGTAAAACTTGTAATCAATTTTGTACCTATACCGTACAAATCTATTTTTGCTCCTTGCAACTTTAAACTCGTAACGGTATATTCGTCCAAATCACCACCCGCAAAGATTTTTACGTCTGTAAAGCCTTCGTCATCAAGCATTTGCCTTGCTTTTTTGCTTAAATAAGCCAAATCTCCGCTATCAAGACGTATCCCTGTTGGTTTTAATCCTTTTTCGCGCATTTCCTTAAATACGGTAATTGCGTTTGGAATACCACTGTTGAGCGTATCGTAAGTATCCACCAACAACAAACAACTTTTTGGATAAATTTCCGCATAAGCGCGAAACGCCTCTAATTCACTGTCAAAAGACATAATCCAACTGTGGGCGTGCGTGCCTTTCGGTGGATAACCAAACATTTGCGCCGCCAAAACGTTACTCGTACTTGCGCAACCTCCGATAATTGCGGCCCTTGCCCCATAAATCGCAGCATCAGGCGCTTGCGCCCTACGCAAACCAAATTCTATAACAGCTCCAGGCGCAGCTGCTCCGCATATTCTACTTGCCTTGGTTGCTATCAAAGTTTCAAAATTAATAATATTAAGCAAAGCAGACTCTACGAGTTGAGCCTCCATTATCGGCGCTTTTATTATCATCAAAGGCTCGTACGGAAAAACTACTGTACCTTCTTCTATTGCGTAAATATCGCCGGAAAATTTAAAACTTTTGAGATATTCTAAAAATTTTTCATTAAAATCTCCAGTTTTGCGAAGATATTCTATTTCTTCCTCGCCAAAATGTAAGTTTTTTATATAATCCAATGCTTGACCAAGACCTGCCGTAATGCAATAATTGCTTTCTGCATTTGTCCTAAAAAACAAGTCAAAAACTGCGGTTTTGTTTTCTATACCTTTACAAAAATAACCGTTCATCATTGTAAGTTCATAATAATCAGTAAGTAAAGTCAAATTTCTTTTGTTCATTATTTATCCCTCGTTTTTAATTGTCGACGGAGTTAGCCTCACGAGCAATCGATTGCTCTTCCAAAATTATACCTCTCGATAAAAAATCGTCAATATAATCTTTTTTACGTTTAACTATATCGCGAAATTCCAAAAAAGCATAATCTGCTTTTCTTTTTGCAGAAACAACTACACGGTCGTCTTTAGGTAGTTTTTGCGCGATTGCTTCAGCTTCGGCTTTTAACTCGTCTGATTTTTTTTGCGCGGTAATTATACGTTTGTCGTAACGCTCCAAAGCCTTTGTCTTTTTTGCCCACCAGGCGTCCACTTTTAAATCCCACTTCGTAAAAATTAAAACAAATTGTATTACACCCATAACAATAGCAATCCAAGATACGAGTTGACTGATTTTTATACCAGTATACAAGGCTTGGTTATCGCTTAATCTTATCCACAGGTACAAGCTGTCAGAACGGAAACTTTCAACGATTAGTCTTACGACGCCGTAATATACTCCATAAAACGCAACGTTAAACCCTCTTCGGTAATATTTTGATTTTTTGATAAAGAAAAAGGTAAACAAACCGCCCAAACAAGTAAAAAAAGATTCGTAAAAAAACGTTGCCTGATAGTAATTAGAACCTACTTTTACAGCAATAGGAAACCATTGCCATGCAGGATTTTCAATCAAATTTCCGTAAGCTTCCTGATTGACGAAGTTACCCCAACGTCCTATACTTTGAGCTATCAGCAAACAAGGAGCAATCATATCCGCAATACGCGAAAATTGTTGTATCTTGGCAAACGCCACACAACGCACTACTATATAGCCCATTATTACTCCGCCGTAAATACCCATACCGCCGTCACGGAAATTCCAAAACTCCGACCAACCGTATGAAACGTTAAATCTTGATACGAAAGGCTGTACGTCTATAAGATTATTCTCAATCTGATATTGAACCGTTGACGGTACGTAAGGAAACATAAAAAAGTATATTCTACAAGCAAGCACAGCCAAAGGCAAAACAAATACGGCGTAGTCAAGCGAATCTTCGGAGCTCAAACCGCTTTTGTCTAACAAATGCGCAAACATAAGCATCGCAACGACAATACCCGTAACAATAATCAACGCATAATACGCTATACCAAAACCAAAAATTTCCACCGCAGGGCTGGCGCCTACGTTGCCGTTGAAGTTAATAAAAGGTGCGTTTAATAACGTCAGCATCAAAAACCCCCTTGCTAATTTTTTATATGTTTTGTATATTATAAAACAAACAAAAAATTTAGTCAAGGCAAGACGCAAATTTAATACGTAATATTATTTAAGTTTTTTAAGCTTTTTTAAAACAAGCGTATAAAATCAAAATAATTTGTCCAAAATTTTTAGCGACGGAAAAAATACATACACTATTTTTTTTAAAAAGGAATAAAGTATTTATGAGGATGTTTCCGTCAAAGGATGTGTAACAGTGATAAAACGGGGAGAAATTTACTATGCAGACCTCAGTCCCGTCGTAGGTAGCGAGCAAGGTGGTATTCGACCAGTGCTTGTCTTACAAAACGATATTGGCAACAAATACAGTCCAACCATCATAGCGGCGGCCACTACCTCAAAACTCAACAAAGCAAAATTACCGACTCACATTTTGTTGCCAAGTAATACTTCTTGCCTTCCTAAAGACAGCGTCGTTCTACTCGAACAAATACGCACAATAGATAAAAGTCGTTTAAAAGAAAAAATCGGAGAACTCTCCCCCGATATTATGCAAGAAATTAATAATGCACTATTGATAAGCCTCGGCTTTTTTCATTGATTTAAACCATCAAAAACCGTTACCACTCGGGCAAATTTCACAAAAGCAGAGAAGATAATATACTATGAGAGAAATATTATGTTGCAATTAACTACTTTTGAGAAAAACAGGCGTGTTTAACGCCTGTTTATTTTATCTACTCAAAATCTTCTCCATCCCCACAATCTACCATCTCGTTTTTAATGGTGAAAATAACTTTTGAAGTAGTTTCAAAATCAAATCCTCTCGACAACAAATGACGGTTTAAGCGTTGCAGTTCCTTTTGATCAATCGGCTTGTCCTTTATAAACTTTTTTGCAACAACAAGCGCGCTCTCCAACGTTTCGTCGGTATCCAAATCCAAAAGAGCTTCTTCTATTATTTGTTTGGGTATTCCCTTTAAAAACAACTCTTGCTTGATGCGATATACGCCTTTTGTTTTTTTGTTTTGCGCAACAAACACTTTTGCATAATTAATGTCGTCAACGTAACCGTAATTCTCCAACTTTTGCAAAACGTTTTCTACCGCCCTTAATCCAAAACCTTTTTGTTGTAAATAATCCTTTATTTGTTGCTTTGTTTTCATACTTTTTGAAAGCAAATTTAAGCATTTGTCAAACGCTATTTGAGTCTCGGTAGTATCAAGTATATTTTGCAATTCTTCTTCCGAAAGAGTTTGTCCTACTTTTATACGAAAAATAGCAACACTATCGACAGTAAGACCACATTTAAATTGCCCGTCAAGATAAAGATTGTATCTTTTTTTATTATTTTTTTTTGGCTCCAACGCCGTAACTACAAAATCACCCATAATACTCTATATTTTTGCAACGTATTCATTGCCCGTTTTTATTTCGGCTTTTCCATTTGAAGCATTTTCTACGTCTTTAATAAACTGTTTTACGTTTTCCGTCAAAACAGTGGCGACAACCTTAACACCACAATCAAAATCCGTAGTATATTTTATAGCGGATTTGGTTGCAAGGCTTACTATCGCGTTTAAAGCGTTGTAAGTAATGCTTACACTAACGTCAACACATTTGACAGACTTCAATGCAGGTATTTTTGAAAGCAAATCGTTTGCCACTCCGCCATACGCCCTAACAAGACCTCCTGCGCCCAACTTTATCCCTCCGAAATATCTCGTAACCACTACTATCGTATCGCAAAAACCTTTTTGCATTAATGCGTTTAATATCGGTTTGCCAGCAGTTCCACTCGGTTCGCCGTCGTCACTAAATTTTGCAGAATTACCCACCACGTACGCATAACAATTGTGCGTAGCGTCGTAGTGCTTTTTCTTTATCGAGTTTAAAAATTCTACCGCCTGAGTATAATCTTCCACGTTTGTAGCAAAAGCCAAAAACCGTGATTTGTTTACCACGGTTTCAGAAAAAAATATTTCTTTCGGCGGAGTTAAGCAAGGCTTTTCGCTCATTTCAAAACTACCTTAACGTGAGCTTTTTTGCCTTTGTGCAACACAAATTGCTTGGGAAGCACAAAATCAAAAGCACTCACTTTTGTATCGTCTACCGAAACGCCACCGCCCTCTATAAGGCGACGGGCTTCGCCTTTACTCTTTGCAAAGCCGACTTCGACCAAACAATCAATAACGTTGTCCGCCAAAACTTCTTTAGTCAACATATTTTCCTGATTATTTGAAAAAGCCGCTGAAACTTGTTGTTTGACTTTTTCTGCCGTCTCTTGACCGTGCACTAAAGAAGTCAATTCATACGCCAAACGAACTTTCGCTTGATTGATACGCTCGTCCCTATATTTGCAAAGCTCCGCTATTTCTTCCAAATCAACAAAAGTCAAAAGCTTAAGACATTTTTCTACGTCTGCGTCGGCGACGTTACGCCAATATTGGAAAAAGTCGTACGGCGACGTTTTGTCAGGATCAAGCCATACTGCGCCCTTTGCCGTCTTGCCCATCTTTGCTCCCTCACTCGTAGTAAGCAAAGAAAAAGTCATAGCAAAAGCGTCTTTACGTTCCTTGCGCCTTATTAAATCTGCGCCAAACAACATATTACTCCATTGATCGTCTCCACCCAATTGCAATAAACAATCGTGCTTTTGAGCCAAAACCAAAAAGTCGTAACTTTGCATCAACATATAGTTAAATTCCAAAAAGGACAAACCTTTTTCCAAACGCTTTTTAAAACACTCTGCAGTCAACATTTTGTTAACGGAAAAATGCATACCTACGTCACGCAAAAAATCAACGTAATTTAAATTTAACAACCAATCGGCGTTGTTTACCATAACTGCCTGCCCGTCGGAAAAATCAACAAACTTTTGCATTTGTTTTTTAAAACATTCGCAATTGTGAGCAATAGTTTCCTTAGTCATCATACTGCGCATATCCGTTCTACCAGACGGATCGCCCACCATTGCGGTACCTCCGCCTATTAGAGCAATAGGTTTGTGCCCCGCTCTTTGCATATGCGCCATTGCCATCAGTTGAACAAAGTGACCGACGTGCAAACTGTCTGCAGTCGGATCAAATCCTATATAAAAAGTGACGGATTTTTCTCCAAGTAGCTTGTACAAATCTTCCTCAAAAACTACTTGCTTAACAAAACCACGGTCTCTTAAGGTATCCATTACGTTTTTTGTTGCCATAATTCTCTCCAATATTTTTAGTTTATTTTAAAATTTTCTTTTGTTTCAGTCAAGTATTTCTTACTCTAATAAAAGCTTTTATTTTTTATTAATAGTATTTAAATATACTATGTCAAATATAGTATAAGATTTTTTGCAAAAGCTTGACATTATTAAGGCTTTCCCTAAAAAAACCATATTTGTATTTGCCTTAAAAATCTTATTAATTATTTTTATTGGGCTTTAAGGGATTTTTACAACCTGTATCCTGCCCGTTGCCCGTGGGCAAATAAAACGTTTCGCCCAACACTTCGTCAGGCAAATATTGTTGCCCCACCCAACCACCGTAAGCATGCGGATATTTATATTGCGAATACTTTGCGTCGGTACTTCGGTCAAAAGTCTGATCCATCAAGTGCGAGGGAACTCTTGCCGTTGCATGCGCTTTTGCCGAAGCCGTTGCCTTGCCGAGAGTTTCTTCACAACTATTTGATTTTGAAGCATTAGCAATATAAAGTATTGCTTGAGTCAAAAGCAAACGCCCCTCAGGTAATCCTACGTTTAAAAACCCCGTCAGCGCCGAAGTCGCCACCACCAATGCCATCGGATCAGCCAAACCAACGTCTTCTGACGCGCAAATAACTATTCTCCGAGCCAAAAGCACAGGGTCGCAACCACTTTCAATAAGCCTGCAAAACCAAAACATTGCGGCGTCAGGATCACTTCCGCGCATACTTTTGATAAAAGCGGAAATCATATCATAATAATGTTGCCTATCAACACTCAACGGTTTTGTTTGCATTGATTGAACAACGTCGTTTTGAGAAATGCAAATAACTCCGTCATCATCAGGTTTGTTTGTCAAAACAGCAAGCTCTAAAGCATTGTAAGCGTTTCTTAAATCTCCGCCACAAAATGACGACAAGTACTCAAGCGCATCTTCCTCTAAATTTATTTTTAGATCGGCAAAACCCTTTGGACTTGATATTGCTTTTAATATACCCGCCCTTACGTCTTGCGGTTCTATCGGCAAAAACTCAAAAACTCGACATCTCGAAACAATAGCTGGAGTCATGCTGTAATACGGATTTTCCGTAGTAGAACCTATAAAAATCACAGTACCGTCTTCTATCGCCTTTAAAACACAGTCGCTTTGAGCCTTGCTCCAACGATGACATTCGTCCAACATCAAATAAGTCCTCGCGCCGTACGCCATTTTTCGCTTAGATGCCTGTTCGATAACTTTTTTTGCGTCGGAAACACCACTCGTAACGGCGTTGAGTTTTTCAAAAACGGCCTCCGTACTGTTGGCAATAACGTTTGCAAGAGTGGTTTTTCCACAACCGGGAGGTCCCCAAAAAATACAACTACCCAATTTGTCCGCCCGTATTGCGCGAGACAACAAACTATCGGCAGAAATCAAATGTCGCTGACCGATAAATTCACTCAACACCATGGGACGCATACGCTCCGCCAAAGGCGGCAAAGCAGTATTCTGCTCAAATAACTTTTGTTTGCTAAAGTCTTGTTTTTCCATATAAAATTATTTTATCACAATCAAAAAAAGTTTGCAATAGGTTTTTAACAATACAAGTACGCTATTACAAAAAAACATAATAAACAATAATTAAAATCTGCGTCAAAATTCTTGCCAAAACAAAAAAAATACGCTATAATATTTTGGCATTAAAAATTAAATATCTTTTGGAGAGATGTCAGAGAGGCCGAATGAGCACGATTGGAAATCGTGTGTGCGATTAACCTTGTACCGAGGGTTCGAATCCCTCTCTCTCCGCCAGTCGTAAGTCCTTTGCTTTTTTCGCGAAGGACTTATTTTTATACTTCGCTGATTGCGATTTTATCAAGGCAAACACACACTATAGTGCTAAATAATAAATTTTGAGACTTTTCTTAAATAGACAATTTGTCGTTTGCTTGTTGTAGCAATATGTGTTTTAATTTATTATAATATTCTTGCTCGAGTGAAAAACAAATTTTTTTAGGAGATTTATTATGAATACTAATAAAATTTATGCTGAACATATCGCTAACGAATATGCCCCAAAACAAACCCCAAAAGTAAGAGCCTTAAAAAGATTAGACGCAAAGGCAAAAAATCAAGCCAATATTTTCAGTTTTTCCTTTGGTATAATTTCATCACTTATTATAGAGTGGCACTCCATTAATGATGAGATTAGGTATGTAATAGGATGTCTTGGTCTATTTGGTGTAAGTATTAATTATCCATTATATAAAAAGATACATACTCTCTCCTTAACATGATATAACACATAAAAGCAGATACGTCAAGCGCAAATATACTTCCCAACGAGCCGTAGTCGTAACCAACTAAAAACGTAAGAGAAAACCCAAATAATTAATTTTGCTATGTCTTAAATAATAATAAATAATTTTGGTATTTATAAAGTAATTTCGACAAAATATTATAGATAATTATCTTTTTCGGTAAAATATTTTTCATTATTTAATTTTACGGGCAAATTTATGGTTTTTATGGATTGAAAAATATAGCAAATATGATATAATAAATAATAACGTTTTTTAAGGAGATATTATGAATTTTTTGGAAATTGCCAACAACAGACAATCTTGCAGAAGTTATAACCCACAAAAAACCATAGAGGACGAAAAACTATACGCCATTTTGCAAGCAACACAGCTTGCTCCTTCTGCCTGCAACGCTCAACCCTACCACTTGACCGTATGTAAAGGCGAAACGGCAAAAAAAGTTGCAAAAGCCACGATGGGTATAGGCATAAATAAATTTACCCAAGATGCTCCCGTATTGATAGTCGTTTCCGAAAGCCCCTACAACACAACGGCAAAATTAGGCGCAAAACTTAAAGGAAACGACTACCGTTCGATAGATATAGGTATAGCGGTTGCTTATCTTACAGCAGAAGCAACGGCGCAAGGTATAGGTTCTTGCATTTTGGGTTGGTTTAACGAAAAGGAGATTAAAGCAATTTGCGGTATAAACGACACAATAAGGCTTGTAATCACGTTGGGCTACCCTCAAGAAAATACGTTACGCACAAAAAGCAGAAAAGATATGGACAAGCTTGTTTCATACGTAGAGTAATAAATTTCAATCAACTTGTTAAGGTTATTTACTTGACTTATTTGCTACTAATATGTTATAGTAGATTGAAAAATTTAAATCAAAGTTTTGCTTTGGGTTAGACTGTTTTAACTAATGAAAAACGTGATTTCGGAGGAAGACCGTATGGACAAAATCAATGCCAAAATTTTTAACGTTGAAATTACCCCACCGCTTTTTTTGGAAACCGAAATTGCAAAAACACTTCCCGAAATTTTTAATTTAGACAAATATACTATTTTACCCGGTTTTTGTGATGTACACGTGCATCTACGCGAACCGGGTTTTTCCTATAAGGAGACAATTTTGACGGGCACTTTAGCAGGGCTAAAAGGCGGATATACCGCCGTTTGCTCTATGCCCAACCTTAACCCCGTACCCGATTGCCCCAAAAATCTACAAATTCAACTCGATACAATAAAAAAAGACGCAAAAATTGCCGTGTATCCTTACGGCTCAATTACGATGGCTCAAGCAGGCAAAAAACTCAGCGATATGGACGGCTTAGCAAAAGACGTTATTGCTTTTTCGGACGACGGACGCGGAGTTCAATCAACCGAAGTAATGCGTAACGCTATGCAAAAAGCAAAAAGCCTCGGCAAAATGATTGTAGCGCATTGCGAAGACAATACTTTACTCTTTGACGGATATATTCACGACGGACAATACGCAAAAACTCACGGTCACCGCGGAATTTGCTCCGAAAGCGAATGGAAACAAATCGAAAGAGATTTAAAACTTGTCGAAGAAACAGGGTGCGCGTATCACGTCTGCCATATTTCCACCAAAGAGTCGGTAGAAATCATAAGACAGGCAAAAAAATCCGGAATTGACGTAACCTGCGAAACCGCCCCACACTATCTTGTGCTTGACGAAAACGACGTTAAGGAAGACGGAAGGTTTAAAATGAATCCGCCGTTACGTTCCTCGCAAGACCGCATAGCGCTAATAGAAGGTATTTGCGACGGAACAATCGATATTATTGCCACAGACCACGCCCCTCACTCCGATGAGGAAAAATCTCGCGGACTGCAAAAAAGCGCCTTTGGTATCGTAGGTTTGGAAACGGCCTTCCCCGTTTTGTATACCTATTTGGTAAGAAAAAAAATAATCACCCTAAACAAACTTTTAGAGCTTTTGACAATAAACCCGCGAACGCGTTTTGGAATACCTTTTAGCGGATATAGCGTATGGGATCTTGAGCAATCATACACGATAGACTCTCGTGAGTTTATATCAAAAGGCAAAGCAACCCCGTTTGACGGAATAAAAGTATACGGAAAAAATTTGTTTACGCAAGCCTAAAAACAAAAAAATCCACATCAAAAAATACAATATTTATTATAAGTTTTATACATCAGGAGGTTTTTTATGAAACGCAAAGACATTAAAAAAATATTGATTATCGGTTCAGGACCTATCGTTATCGGACAAGCAGCGGAATTTGACTATGCTGGCACACAAGCTTGTCTTGCCTTAAAAGAAGAAGGTTATGAGGTTGTTTTGTGCAATTCTAACCCCGCAACCATAATGACCGACACTACTATTGCAGACAAAGTATATATGGAACCGCTTACTCTTGAATATATTGCAAAAATTTTGCGTTACGAAAGACCTGACGCTATTCTCCCCGGAATAGGCGGTCAAACAGGGCTCAACCTTGCAATGCAGTTGGAAGAAAAAGGCGTTTTGAGAGAATGTAGAGTAAAGCTTTTGGGAACTTCGTCCAAAAGCATTGAAAGAGCTGAAGATCGCGAACTCTTTAAGGAATTATGCCAATCAATAGGCGAACCCACTATCCCTTCGCAAATCACCTACTCTACCGAAGAAGCCATACAAGCGGCAAAAACAATAGGCTACCCCGTAGTACTTCGCCCTGCTTTTACTTTGGGGGGCACAGGCGGAGGATTTGCCGACAACGAAGAAGAATTAATAAAAATTTCTGAAGGCGCTTTTAAGCTTTCGCCCGTACATCAGGTTTTAATCGAAAAAAGCGTAAAGGGCTATAAAGAAATCGAATTTGAAGTTATGCGTGACTCCACCGACCACGCCATTACGATATGCGGTATGGAAAACGTTGACCCCGTAGGCGTACACACGGGTGACTCCATAGTCGTTGCGCCCATTATGACGCTTTCGGATCACGACTTAAAGATGCTCAACGACAGCGCAATAAAAATTATTAAGGAACTCGGAATTGAAGGCGGTTGTAACGTACAATTTGCGCTCAACCCAACTACCAGCGAATACTTCCTTATAGAAGTAAATCCGCGCGTTTCGCGTTCTTCCGCGCTAGCTTCAAAAGCGAGCGGATACCCTATTGCAAGAGTGACCGCAAAAATCGCTGTTGGTATGACGTTGGAAGAAATAGGTATAGCCAACACTACGGCAGCAACAGAACCCGTACTTGATTACTGCGTAGCAAAACTTCCACGCTTTCCGTTTGACAAATTTTCTTCTGCGTCAAACTTTTTGGGAACGCAAATGAAAGCTACGGGCGAAGTCATGGGCATAGGCTCTAACCTTGAAGAATGTTTGCTAAAATCAGTAAGGTCTTTGGAAATAGGCGTTTGCCACTTTAGACTGCACAAATTTGACAATTATTCCGTTGAGCAACTTTTGAACTACGTCTCAAAATTCCGTGACGATACCATTTTTGCAGTGACGGAAGCATTAAGGCGTGGCGTTGACGTTGATACTCTCCACCGTATTACAATGATAACTCCGTATTTCCTTGAATCTCTTAAAAAGATTGTAAATATGGAAAACAAGCTTCTGCAAAACAAAGGAGAATTTAAAGCATTGCACGAAGCAAAAAAAATGGGCTTTTCAGACAAATATATCGCTCAACTTTGGGATATGACGGAAATAGAAATTTTCAATATCCGAAAAGAACGCAAACTCTTCCCCGTGTACAAAATGGCAGATACACTTCATACTGGCGCGTACATACCGTATTTTTATTCAAGCTATACGGGCGAAAACAAGTCTATTTTGTCCAACAAGAAAAAAATTCTTACACTCGGCGCCGGACCAATAAGAATCGGTCAGGGCGTAGAATTTGACTACTCTACCGTACACGCCGTTTCTACGATAAAAAAATCTGGTTACGAAGCAATTATAGTAAACAACAACCCCGAGACGGTTTCTACCGATTACACTACGGCAGACAAGCTTTACTTTGAACCTTTAACTACAGAAGATATTATGAACATAATTCAGTTTGAATCCCCTGAAGGAGTTATTGCTTCTCTCGGCGGACAAACTGCAATTAACCTTGCAACCCCACTCGACAGTCGCGGAGTAAAAATTATAGGCACTGATTGCAAGGCTATAGACAAAGCCGAAAATCGCGATTTATTTGAAAAAATGTTGCGTGAATTAGATATTCCGCAACCAAAAGGAAAAGCCGTTACAAACATAAACGACGGCATTAAAGCAGCCTCGGAAATCGGTTATCCCGTACTCGTACGACCAAGTTTTGTTCTTGGCGGAAGAGCAATGCAAATTGTATCAAACGAACAACAACTTAAAGAATATTTGCGCACTGCAGTAGAAATTGACGAAGACAAGCCGGTATTGGTTGACCGCTATATTTCTGGAAAAGAAGTTGAGGTTGACGCAATATGCGACGGACACGACGTATTCGTCCCTGGCATTATGGAGCTTGTCGAACGTACCGGCGTACACAGCGGTGACTCGATAAGCGTATATCCGACTTTTTCAATAAGCGACAAAGTAAAAGGCACTATTTTGCATTATGCAAAAAAACTCGGTCTCGGCACGGGCATAAAAGGACTTTATAATATACAATTTATCGTTGACAAGGACGAAAATATTTTTGTAATTGAAGTAAACCCACGTTCTTCTCGTACAGTTCCGTTTTTGTCAAAAGCAACGGGTTACAGCCTTGCCGATATTGCAACGGAAATTATACTCGGCTCAACTCTTAAAGAACAAGGTATATTTACAATCTACCCCGAAGAAAAGAAACGTTGGTACGTAAAAGTTCCCGTCTTTTCTTCCAACAAAATACAAGGCTTGGACAATTACCTTTCTCCGGAGATGAAATCCACGGGTGAAGCAATCGGCTATGACGACAAACTTAACCGCGCTTTATATAAAGCGCTTCAGGCGTCGGGAATGCACTTGCAAAATTACGGTACGGTTTTTGCCACTATTGCCGACTCGGACAAGGAAGAAGCATTACCGTTAATCCGTCGTTTTTATAATCTCGGATTTAATATTGAAGCAACCCACGGCACCGCAAAGTTTTTAAAGGAGCATGGCATAAGAACTCACGTTCTCGGCAAAATAAGCGAGGGCAGTAACGAAATCGAAGACTCTCTCCGCCGTGGTTATATTGCTTACGTAATCAACACGCGTAGCCCGAGCGAAATAAACCAAGCCAGCGACGGCTACAAAATACGCTGTATCGCAACGGAGAATAATATTTCTATGTTTACTTCTCTCGACACGGTAAGAGTCTTACTTGACGTTTTGGAAGAAACCACACTTTGCATATCCACGATTGATTCCTGATAGGTTTTAAAAAATATTTATGAAACAAGAAAAATTAAAAATTATTTCAAACAAACAATTGACTGCAGACGTTTTTGAAATGAAGTTGTATAGAACTATCGAAAATAAAAACTTATCCGACGTCCGCGCAGGGCAATTTGTAAATATTTTAATAGACGGGTTGTATTTAAGACGCCCTATTTCCGTATGCGATTACAACGATGGATTGCTTACTTTAGTTTATAAAGTCGTCGGAAAAGGCACCGAAAAAATGAGCAAAATGCCTGTTAGGACTATGGTGGACGTACTACTTGATTTAGGTAACGGTTACGACCTAACTAAAAGTGGAAAAAAACCCTTACTCATAGGCGGTGGTGTCGGTATACCACCCTTGTATTTGCTTTGTAAACAACTTGTAGCTAACGGCGCTAAGCCTACCGTTATTTTGGGATTTAATACCGCCGAAGAAGTTTTTTATCTGAAAGAATTTTTCGACCTTTGCACCGACGTTACCGTTACTACGGTTGACGGCACTATCGGCACAAAAGGCTTTGTTACGGATGAATTAAAACTTAAACAGCAAAACGAAAAACAATACACCTATTTTTACACCTGCGGACCCGAACCTATGCTAAAAGCTATTTATAGCGCCCCTCTACTCGTAGACGTTGATGGAGAGTTTAGCTTTGAAGAACGTATGGGATGCGGATTCGGCGCTTGCATGGGTTGCTCCTGCAAAACCATTACGGGCTATAAACGAATTTGCAAAGAAGGTCCTGTAATACCCAAAAATGAAATTTGTTGGAGATAAATATGCTCAAAAACGCGACAGAAGTCAATAAAAAAGATAAATTAAAAACTACTTTGTGTGGCATAGAACTTGATAATCCAATAATACCTGCAAGTGGAACCTTTGGATACGGTCGAGAATTTAATCAATTGTTTGATATAAACCTGTTAGGAAGTTTTTCCTTTAAAGGTACTACTTTAGAACCGCGCTTTGGAAATCCTACCCCAAGGATAGCGGAATGTAGCGCTGGATTAATAAACTCCGTCGGATTGCAAAATCCCGGAGTTAATGCTGTAATATCGGAAGAATTACCAAAATTAAAAGAGTTTTACAAAAAGAAAGTTATGGCAAACGTGGGCGGTTTTTCTGTTGAGGAATATACAAAAGTAGTGCAACTACTCGACAATTCTCCTTGCAACGACGTAATAGGCTGGTATGAAATAAACATTAGTTGCCCTAACGTACATGGTGGCGGATTGAGTTTTGGTACTTCACCAGAAAATGCAGGCTTAGTTACACAATCGGTTCGAAAAGTTACGAAAAAACCTATTATAATAAAACTCTCCCCTAACGTTACCGATATTACAAGTATTGCAAAAGCTTGTGAAGACAATGGCGCTGATGGAATTTCACTTATAAACACTCTTTTGGGCATGCGTTTCAACTTAAAAACAAAAAAGCCCGTTATTGCAAACAAAATGGGCGGATTTTCAGGCCCTGCAATACTGCCTATTGCTTTGAGAATGGTTTATCAGGTGTACGAAGCCGTAAAAATTCCTATAGTAGGTATGGGAGGCATTTCCTCCGCTGAAGACGTTATTGAAATGATGCTTGCAGGAGCAACCGCCGTACAAATAGGCGCGTCAAATTTGGTCAATCCTTACGTTTGTCTCGACGTCATAAATGATTTACCAAAAATAATGGAAAAATACAAAATAAATACATTAAAAGAAATTATAGGAGCTGGACACTAATGGGAAAAGACGTTATTATTGCATGTGATTTTGCTTCTTCGGAAGAAATCTTTAATTTTTTGGATAAGTTTAATCCGGTAAAACCCTTTATTAAAATAGGGATGGAACTTTTTTATGCAGAAGGACCTTCTATCGTAAAAAAAATAAAGGAAAGAGGTCACAAAATTTTTCTCGATTTAAAACTTCACGATATACCAACCACTGTAAAAAAAGCAATGAAAGTGCTTTCTAAATTAGACGTAGATATGGTAAATCTTCATGCAGCAGGTACGCGCGCTATGATGGAGGCCGCAATTGAGGGTCTTACAAGGCAAGACGGTACGCGCCCTCTACTCATTGCGGTAACGCAACTTACCTCTACAGACGAAGAAAGAATGCACCAAGAACTTAAAATTGTAGGTTCTATGCAAGAAGTAGTCATGCATTACGCTCAAAATGCAAAATCTGCAGGACTTGACGGCGTAGTTTGCTCACCGCTCGAAGCGGAAATAGTCCGCACTATTTGCGGAAAAGAGTTTTTAACGGTCACTCCCGGCGTAAGATTTGCCGACGGTGACGTTGGAGATCAAAAGCGTATAATGACTCCTAATCAAGCAAAAATAATTGGCTCGGACTACATAGTAGTCGGTCGCCCTATCACTCAAGCAACTTCACCTCTTAAAGCGTACCAAAGATGCGTTGACGAATTTATAGATTAAAGGAGAAATAAATATGTTGGAAAAAACCATAGCAAATCAACTTTTAAAAATTAAAGCAGTATTTTTTCGCCCAAACGAACCTTTTACGTGGGCAAGTGGAATAAAATCCCCCGTTTATTGCGACAATAGACTAACATTGACTGCACCAGAAGCAAGAACGCAGGTTGAAGAAGGTCTTGTACAACTTATTAAAGAAAATTATCCCACCGTTGAAGTTTTGATGGGTACTTCTACTGCCGGTATTGCGCACGCTGCAATTTGCGGACATATAATGAATTTACCAATGGGATACGTTCGCTCAGGAGCAAAAGACCACGGTAGACAAAATCAAATCGAAGGTAAGCTAGAAAAAGGACAAAAAGTAGTCGTAGTCGAAGACCTTATTTCTACAGGCGGTTCTGTTATCGAAGTAGTAAACGTCCTCCGCGAGGCAGGCGCTGACGTGTTGGGTGTTGTATCTATATTTACTTACGGCATGAAAAAAGGTTTAGAAAGACTTGCCGAAGCAAACGTCAAAAACGTTTCTCTTACAAATTTTGACGTAATAGCCAACGTTGCTGCTGAAACGGGATATATAGCGCATTCTGACGTAGAAAAGCTCATTAAATTCCGCAATAATCCATCCGACGAAAGCTGGATTAACGGCTAAAATATTTACAGGAGACAATTATATGCGTAATTTGTGCGACATTTTAGATTTGACTACCAACGAAATAGACGACCTTATAACAACTGCTTTGGATATAATAGAAAATCCTAACAAATATGCCGAATCGTGCAAAGGCAAAAAATTAGCAACCTTATTTTTTGAACCATCTACAAGAACGAGATTAAGCTTTGAAGCCGCCATGTATGAGCTTGGCGGAAACGTAATAGGTTTTTCTGAAGCATCCTCTTCTTCCGTTGCAAAAGGCGAATCCGTGTCGGATACAGCGCGAATAATTAGTGGTTACGCTGATATAATTGCCATGCGCCACCCAAAAGAAGGCGCGCCTTACGTTGCCTCCCTTAAAGCCACTATTCCCTTGATAAACGCAGGTGACGGTGGACATAATCACCCCACCCAGACTTTGACGGACTTGTTTACAATAAAAAGAGAGCACGGAAGACTGTCAAATTTGACAATTGGTATGTGCGGTGATTTAAAATACGGTCGTACCGTACACTCTCTTATTTCCGCTTTGTCTCGTTATGAAGGAATAAAAATCGTACTTATTTCTCCTGAAGAACTTGCCTTACCCGATTACGTCAAGCGTGAGATTATAGAAAAAAAAGGCATGCAATATATCGAAACAACTTCGTTGGAAAAATATATGCACGAACTTGATATTTTGTATATGACAAGAATTCAACAAGAAAGATTTTTAGACAAGGCTCAATACGAAAAACTTAAAGATAGCTACGTCTTGACAATGGACAAACTTAAAAACGCAAAAAAAACACTTTCCGTTTTACACCCACTACCACGAGTAAACGAAATTGCAGTAGATGTTGACGACGATCAAAGAGCACGTTACTTCCAACAAGCAAAAAATGGAAAATATATAAGAATGGCGCTTATTTTAAAATTGCTTGCAGACGCCAAAACACACAACTCAGAAACAATAAAAGACAATGACGCTGTTATTTTAAAGGACGTAAAATGCACAAATCCGCATTGTATTACTTCCATCGAACGCGAACTACCGCAAAAATTCCGTATCCTAAACAATGAAGAAGGCATAGTACGCTGTCTATATTGCGAAACCAAAATCAACAAAAATTAAACGATTTTACAACAAAAAACTACCAAAGCGGTTTTGGTAGTTTTTTGTTGTAACAAAATTTTAAGATATATTATATAAATATTTTTTCAAATTTCAGTATTGCTCCAGTATCAGCGTCAATTTCATAAAAATAATAATTTTTTTCGTATATAAACTCTACGTAGTACCTTGCAAAATCCCGACCTTTTGCGTTTTTTAAGTTACAATCTACAAATACTTGATTTTGCGAAATACCTAATTTGTTCAAAATTATCTGTATTGCTTGTTGCTCTGTAATATTAATCTTTACGGTTTCATTGCCTTTATAGTCTTTATTTTCAAATAAAATTATTCCATCCGAAGCATCTACCGTATACTCAAAAGAATATTCATTGTAATAAAATTCTATAATATAAACATAGGTATCAACACCTTCTATTTCAATTTCTTTATTTGAAACGTACAAGTCAGAAACATCATCATCCGTAATCAAAGTACCCATTCCTGCTATTTCATATACGATTTGTTTGGCTTCCTTAATAGAAATATAATCACTTTCCTCAAAAGAGTCCGAATCGTCAAATTCATAAGTCAATATAGACCCGCTAAAAGCATTTATTTCGGTAAAGCAATACGTTTCACCAACAAAAAATTCGATACAATAAACCCAACCTCCGTAATAATCAAGCTCTACTGTCAACTCCGAAATATTAGATGAGGGTGTTCTTTCCATTGCTATTTCTATTGCTTCGTCATAAGAAAGTAAGCCATATTTAGATTCAACGTCTCTTATCGATAAAGACTTTAAGTCATAGTTAATAATACTATTTGTATTGGCATTTATCTCATATTCAAATGATGAATATTCTGTAAAAAACTTTACTGCGTAGTAAGGCGTAGTATCTCTTTTTTCTAAAGTTATATTATAATAATATAATTTATCTTCCGACAGTTGAGCATTGTTTAACGCCGTTTGCAAGGCATCTTTAGGCAATACGCTAACGGAAAAGTTTTCACCTTTGCTGTGAATACGATATTCGGAATATAAAACGTCCGAATTAATTGCATCAATATAAAAACGGTATGAATCGTTTAAGTAAGATAAATCTATTTTCCATGCAACTTTTTGGTCAAAAATATCCATTGAAAAATCATCTACAATAAAGTTTACGTCAATTCCTTCATCCTTAAGTTTTTGTACAACGATATTTCTGGCTTCTTTTTTGGTCAAAAAACCTTCCACCCCAAAATTCAACACAAAATAACCCGTTTGAATATCAACGTTTTTTGCGGTACTTAACAGCTCGTCTACTGCCGTTTGCTTTGCAATTTCAACGTGTTCGGAATTTTTCTTATCGTCGTAAGAAGCCTCTGCAAGACTTAACTTGCCCGGAGAAACATAGTCAACGTTTACTGCCGTATTGATTTCCTCATCATCAAAAGACATTACTTGATACACGGCAGTTGTGGACAAATCGTTAGCTAAAACAAACTCTTCAAATCTTACGCTTACCTGCGACAAGACTTTTTGTGAAAAATATGCATTACTACTTGCAAACAAAATGGTCGTATTGGCATCGACAAAATACTGATTGTCCTTAAAAAAGTTAAATAACGTTAAAATAGCATCGTCAACATCATTACCAATTTCTATTTGAGACAAAACGAGGCTGTCGGGTACGTCAAAAGATTTTTTTTCTATAATCTTTCCGTCGGAATTAAATTCTAAATACACGCTTGAAACAAAATCTATGGACAAGCAGTTTTTGGTTGCTCTTGGTTTACGTATAGGCGGTACCGGACGAATACAAGCAACAAAAGCCACAAGACAAACAAGAAAGCAAAAACATAAAATCAAAAGTTTGTTAAGTTTTTTCATTTTGCGCACAACTCCTTTGTAAAGTAAATTTATTAACCGAAGGTTTTGCTATTTTAAAAAAAAGTTTTTGAAGAAGTTTCAAAAACTTTTTTCTTTGTTTTATTATTCAATACTAATAATATAATGATACAAAGGTTGACCACCTCTATGTACGTCAACGTCTTTATCTGGATAAACTTCAGAAAGATGGTCACAAAGCGCCGTTGCTTGTTCTTCCGTTACGTCTTCACCATAAAACAAAGTAATTGTTTCATTGTCTTTTTTAATGATTTTTGCAATAAGTTTTTCCGTAACAGTATCAACGTCAGTACCCTTAGTCAAAATCTTTCTTTCGTCGAGACCAATAATATCGCCTTTTGTAAGTTCCAACCCGTCAACGGAAGAAGTACGAACAGCATAAGTAACGCTCCCCGTCCTTACCGAATGTAATGCATCGTTCATATTTTTAAGGTTTTCAGTAACGTTGATTTCCGTGCTGAACGCCAATGCAGAAGAAATACCTTGCGCCATTGTTGTTGTAGGCACAACAAAAATACGTTTGTTATTGATAAGAGTACGAGATTGCTCAGCCGCAAGGATAATATTTTTGTTGTTGGGTAATACGATAACGTTTTCCGCATTGATTTTTGAAATTGCTCCTGCAATATCATCAGCAGAAGGATTCATTGTCTGACCACCCTCTACTATTCTGTCAACGCCAAGATCTTTAAATATAGTAGCAAATCCATCTCCTGCGCAAATAGAAAGCAAACCGATTTCTTTGCGCTCCGCCTCATATTTTGCCTTGAGCTGACGATTTTGCTCCAACATATTTTCTATCTTGATGTGGTCTACTTCACCAAGTTTAAGAGCCTCAGTCAAAGCCTTACCTGGGTTATTAGTGTGAACGTGCACTTTAACCAAAGTCAAGTCCCCAATAACTAGCGTGCTATCACCTATAGCGTTGAGCTTTTCTCTCAATTTATCAATATCTGAAACGGTTGTCTTTTTGTGAATATTGATAATAAAAAATTCCGTACAATAACCAAATTCTATATCATCCAGCGCATCATAATCAATTACAAGATCTTCAACTATTTTGTCACCGCTGACGGCAAGTTTCGGTCCTACGTCGGCAGGAGCAACGATATCAGCCGCGCCGTCCACTTCTTCCCCCAAAAAGCCTTTGAGCATACCCTTAAAAATAAGCAACAAACCAAAGCCACCGCTATCAACTACGCCTGCTTTTTTAAGTACGTCCAACATATTGGGAGTATCCGCAAGAATCTCTTCGCCTTTATCTATTAATTCTTGCAAAAAATCCGGGTATGTAAGGCTGATTTTTTTAGAAATTTCCAACGCATGCTCTGTCATAACACGTATAACGGTCAACATTGTGCCTTCCTTAGGCTTTGAAACGGCGTTGTACGCCATCTCAACCCCGTTTTTCATCGCCTTTGCAAAAAGTTTTATATCCACTTCTTCCTTAGTGATACCCGATGCAAACCCTTTTAAAATTTGCGACAAGATTACGCCGCTGTTCCCACGAGCGCCACGCAAAGCGCCTTTTGACAACCCTGTCGTAAAAGCATCCATTGATATCGAAGGCGTTGCAGAAATTTCCTTAATGGCAGATTGCATCGTCAAAGACATATTTATACCCGTATCGCCGTCCGGCACAGGAAAAACGTTAAGTGCATTTACTGTTTCTTTATTTGTATCCAGCATTTTATAGCCGGCGATAAACATTTTTTTAAGGATTAAGGTTGAGATTACCTTATCACTATTAATAATAGCCGCAGACATTTTTTCTCCTAAAGACAAAAAAGTTTGGATTGTTACAACTTTATACCCACTACGTGGACGTCAACCGTATCAACAATCATACCAGTAAAACTTTCAAGACCAAATTTAATAGTTGCTTTAAGACTATTTGCTACTGCAGTTATATTAAGTCCAAAACTTAAAACAACATATAGGTCAACAAAAATACGGTTATCTTTTGTAACAACTTTTACTCCACGCCCCAAGCTGTTTTTCTTAAACAAATCAGCGCAGGCATTGGAAAAATTGCGAGGTACTTTGTCTACCACGCCATAACAGTCCAACGCCAAACGACCGGCAACACAAGCAACTGCGTCATCGGTAATTGTAATTTTTCCGTAGCTATTGGACGTATGTAGAGACATTGTTTACCTCCTAAAGATTTATTATAATATTCTACATTATTTTTTACTTTTTTTCAAGCAAAATAACGCAAAAATCAATTATTTTTGTATTAAATTTGTGATTTTTTATAGCTGTTTTCTTTTTGCCATTATATTGTCAATATATGTACACACAACGTACGGATTTTTAATTATTTAAAAGATTAAAAAAATCATTTATTTTTTTTGCGTTAAATACTTGCCAAAAATACTCTTTAATGATAATATATTATAGTTGACTAAAAACGATACCCAAGGAGGTAAAATATGTCCAAACAATGTGCTATTTGCGGTAAGGCAAAAATGTCCGGCAATAAGGTTAGCCACTCCAATATCAAAACACCGAGAACCTACAATGCCAATTTGCACAAGGTGGAAGTGGAAATTGACGGCAAGCCCGAAAGAGTTTATATTTGCACCCGTTGCCAAAGGACTCTCAATAAGGAAGAAAGATAATTTTTATCTTTTGCCAATTAAACTTTGATTTACAAAAAACAAAGGTCAATTACCTTTGTTTTTTTGTGTGTTTTCAAAAAGCCGATTAAATCGGCTTTTTTAATTTTTATATCCCCCACAACTATTTTCGTTTTGTCGTAAAATCAATTTACTTTTTTGTGTAAAATTTTTTTTTACGTCAATAATAAAAATACAATGGAGGGAAAAAATGAAAAATAAATTTAAATTAACCTTTGCGCTACTCGTTTTGAGCATTTGTTTTGTTTTTTTTACCGGATGTAAAAAAGAAATGGTAGTAAATAGTCTTTCACTTGACAAAAACCAAGCAGTAATAAAGGTTGGCACTACTTTTCAACTTGAAGCAACCGCTGACGTAGAAAACGCAGAAGACTACCAAATTGAATGGACTTCTTCAGACAACGCTATTGCAACAGTAGACCAAACGGGCAAAATTACGGCTCTTGCCAGCGGAAACACGACAATTACAGCAACTCTCGGCGACAAAACCGTTTCAGCCGATATTTGCATAGTAAACGCAATAGTAGAAAGCAACGGAAATATTCAAAACGCCATAGACAGCGCGCAAAACGGTGACGTAATATACGTATCAAATGGAACGTACAACCAGTCAATCACCATAAACAACAAAAATATTACCATCACGGGTGGCGACGAAACAAAAATTTGCGGACCAGAAGATTACAATGACATAGGTACGATAAACGCCATTGCTGAAGAATCCGTCAATTATTCAGCAATTGTAAGTATCGTTGACTCCAACGTTACTTTAAAAAATATCGCCGTAGAAGGTATTCCTGAAAAAACAAACAACGTTACAAATCTTACGCATACAAACAGATATATAGGTATTGCGTCAATTAATTCCACCACTATTTTAGACAAAATCACCGTCTCAAATATTAAATATACCGAAAGTCTTAGAGGTATGCAAAACGGTTTTGGTATTTATTGTGTTGCAACCGACGCCAACAAAACCATTACCATAAAAAATTCTACTGTATTAATGGCAAATAAATGCAGTCTTATCGTCAGAAACAACCTTTCAAAAGCAACTATAGCCGACAATAGCTTTATCGGAAACGGCGAACAAAACATTATTGCCGAAAACGGACTACAAATTGCATGTCCCGCAGAAATCAAAAATAACACTATTAAAAATTATAAATATAATTCCGAAAACGAATGGGCTCATGGAAGTTACGCAATACTCATTCAATCAACGGGCGCAAACAGCGTGGATATTACAGGCAACACGTTTGACAACGTTGATAACGGAATTTACGCTTATACAGCGGGGAGCGTAACGGGCGGAAAAACAAGTGTAGAAAGCTCCAATACCTTTACAAATCTTTACGAATGGCAAGTAGAAGAAGGCAAAGCCGTCAATAAATTTGAAGAAGCAATTTAATTAGCAAACAAAAAACTCAAAGGGATTGCCTTTGAGTTTTTTGTTATCTCAATCGCATTGAAAATAATATTCCTGAATAAATTTTGAAGCAGGAATTTGCCTTTCATCCATATCTTTTAACACGGCGTTACGATCATAAGGTATATGCACCCTTTCAATATTGAAAGTACCGTCGCTTTTTACGGTAAAAACTACTCCCCTTGCAAAACTTTTTTTAAAGCATCCCAAGCTACCCACGTCACAATAAACTTTTTTTCCAACCACGTCTATAGGACTGTGTTTATGCCCAAAAAAAACTATATCAGCAGGTATTGCCTCAAACATAGAGTCAAACGCTTGTGGCGTTAGATTGTCGTCTATAGGTCTAAATACTGCTTTTTTGTTTTTTCTTTTATCTTCTTCGCGTGCAAGCCCATAATGCATATAAGCAACTTTTACACCAAAATAATTGTTGACTACTATCAAAGGAAATCTTGCAACGTGTTTTTTATATTCTTCCCCAAGAATACCAAACATAAAAGTTTTGTGCTCTTTAGTCACGTGCGAAAGCTCTGGCGGAACAGCATTGTCGTTTAAATAATCGTTGTCGTGATTGCCCAAAATACAATTAAGGTTTGGTGTGGAAAGCATCAAATCAAAACACTCTTTCGGACGCGGGCCCATACAAACTATATCGCCAAGATGAAATATCGAATCTACTTTGATCTTTTTGAAATAATTAAGTATAGTTTGTAAAGCAAGTATATTGCCGTGCGTATCGCTAAAAATACCTATTGAAATTTGATCCATAATTTTCCTTTTTTAATCTATGTTCGTAGAATCCGCAATTGTTTCAACTTGTTTTTGCGTGGCGACAAAAGGAGCAGGCTGTTTTTTTGATTGCAATTCCAAAGCAAGGTCACCATCCTTTATCCAACCGATTTTGCGGAAAAATAAACTTACTGCCCAAGTCAAAACAGCCGGTAAAACAAACAATAATAATATCACACCGACGGCAATTACCCAAGGCGCAACCCCAGAAGCCGTACTTGCGGAGATGGTTTGAATGACGCCAACAAGTCCACTCGTGCCCATACCGCCACCAGAAGCGTCACAACGGAGTTTAAATATACACGTTGCAATCGGTCCGAGCACAGCAGAAGAAATAATAGGAGGTAACAATAATTTTCCATTTTTCATTATATTAGGAATTTGCAACATACTCGTACCTATACCTTGAGCAATAAAACCGCTTACTCCGTTTTCCTTAAAACTCATTGAAGCAAACCCCATCATATGACAAGCGCAACCCACTACGGCAGCACCACCTGCCAACAGCATTGCTTCGGCATTTTGTCCACCTGCATCTAATACAGGAGTTGCAAGAGCCACCCATATTGCGGCGCTACTCGTAGGCATAGTCAATAATACCCCCATTACCACAGATATAACGACACCCATCAAAAATGGACTCCATTGCGTGGCAATTGCAATACCGTTGCCTATTTGTTTAATAAGCCAAGTAATCGGAGGGCAAAGCGTAGTAGCAACCAACGTTGATATAATTAACGTACACAGCGGAACAATTAATATATCTAATTTTGTCTTTCCGCTAAAAAGACTACAAATTTCCGCAGATATCAAAGCGCATACGTAAGCGCCTATGGGATTACCAACAGAGTGGGCAATAATAAAACTATCTTGCCACGCCCACCCCGTAGCATTTGCACCTACAAAACCCGCTACAGCACAACAAAATATTGTTAGTTTATCGACTTTAAGAGCATAAGCAATACCTACGCCTATACCTGCGCCCATAAGAATTTTAGCTGCAGTTGCCACTTGGTTGATAAGTTTGCCAACGACAGTATTAAGCCCTATAAGATTTGCTATTTGTGCAAAAATAGTACCCGCTATCAAAGTAGCAAACAACCCTAACGCCATACCACCAAAAGCGTCTATAAACCATCTTGAACAAAGTTTTTTAAATGAAAATTTACTTTTTAATTCTGCTGATTGATCTATCATATTTCATTTGCTCCTTAGCTCAACTTAAGAATTTTTCTTACCGTATCTGTAACTTTTTTAAAAGCTTCTTCCTCAAAAGGTGAAATTAAACCCACCGCTTCTACTGTTTCCAAAAAGGTTTTAGTACCACCGATTTTGACGAACTGCAAGTATTTTTCAAAAGCATTGTCGTAATCTTCCTGCATCAGCGCCAAAAACTGAAATGCCGTCATTTGCGCCAAACAATAGTCGATATAATAAAATGGATTTTCAAAAATATGAGCTTTTAACTGCCAGCGCCTACCCGTCTTATAAAAAGGTAAACCCTTTGAATTCATATACGGCAAATACTCCATTTCTGCCTGACGCCAAAATTCGTTTCTATCCGATTTAGAAAGCGAATAATAGTCATAAGCCGTTTGTTGAAAAAAGTCTACTATAGTGCCGTAAGGAATAAAAGATATTGCTCCCGCTACATGATTGTACACGTATTCGTCCTTCTTGTCGCCGAAAAACAACTCCATCCATTTGTATGCAAAAAATTCCATACTCATAGAATGTACTTCGCAAGAATCGTAAGTTATACTACCACGCTTTGACGAAGGCGTGTTTTGATAACAATAGTACGTTTGCAAAGCGTGACCGAATTCGTGCGTCAATACATCGACGTCGCCGAGACTACCATTGAAATTTGACATAATAAACGGCATTTTGTATACGGGCAATCCCGTACAATAACCGCCACCCCATTTATTTTCTCTCGACAGCAAATCAAAAGCGTCCGATTCCTCCATAAGCTCAAACAACCTTGCCGTGTCTGTATTCATTTCTGCATACATTTTTTTGCCGTTGTCAAAAATTTGATTTGCGTCGCCTACAGGACTTACGTCACCGATAGAATAAATACCGTCGTCGTAAAGCTTAAAATCTTTTATACCGTTTTCCGTTGCAACTTTCTGCTTGATTTGAGTAACCAACGGAACGATATACTGCTTTACGTTTTGGCGAAATTTTGCAATATCTTCCTGTGTGTAGCAGTTTCGTCCCATACGGCGATAACCTACTTCGGAAAAGTTTTTAAAGCCAAGTTTCTTTGCAATAGTAGTACGTACTTCCACCATTTGAGCGTAAATATCGTCTATCTTTTTGCCTATTTTATTCATTGCTTTACCCGTTGCAATACACGCCAAACGACGTATTTTTCTGTCGGGTGAATGTGAAAAACGAGTCATCTGCGACAACGTATACTTTTTTCCCTCAAACTTAACCACAACGGAAGAAACAAGCTTTGTATATTCCGTAGACAGTTTATTTTCCTTACGTAACTCATCAATTATTTTGTTATCCAAAGTTTCGCTTGCCATACGGGCGTTTACAAAATAAGTTTCGGGAATATGTTTTTTTAATTCGTCGATAAACTTACTGTGCAAATAGCATTGGTCAAGTTGTCTTTGCTTGATTTCTAATAAGGGCGACTTTTCGTCGTAATAGTCCTTTTCCTTTTGATAAAATTCATCCTGAGTATTTTGAGTAAAGCGTATAAATGACAAAGTCATTGCAGTCTCCATCTCGTCCATAAGGTCGCAAATTTTTGCGTCTACCGCTAACTGCTCCTCTATTGTTTGAGAAGCGTTAAATTCTTCTATAAATTTATCAATTTGTTCGCACGCTTTATCAATATCTACACGTTTATATTCCAATTGAGAAACTTTCATAATATAAACTCCTTTTTATTAAATAAAAAATCCGCCGTTTACGCCCAATACCTGCCCGGTAATAAAGGAAGATTGCTCTTTTGCCAAAAATAAAACTGCGTTTGCTATGTCTTGAGGCGTACCAAGCCTGTTTAAAGGTGTTTGTTCCACCAACTGTAGTTTATCTTCTTTCGTAAGGTTGCTTAACATATCGGTATCCACAACCCCTGGACAAACACAGTTTACTCTAACCCCCATAAGCCCGACTTCCTTTGCTAAAGCCTTTGAAAAGCCGATAACTGCCGATTTTGAAGCGCTGTAAAGCACTTCGCAACTACCGCCCGTTTGCCCCCATACGCTAGAAATACAAATAATATTTCCAGTTGCGGAAGACAGCATAAAAGGCAAAACAGATTTAGTCGCATTAAAAACGCCTTTAAAATTGACGTTTATTATTCTGTCAAAATCTTCGACGGTTGCGTCAACTATCAATCCCGAGTGAGCTATACCTGCGTTGCAAATCAAGACGTCAATTTTGCCAAATACTTTTAAAACGTCTTTAACCATACTTTCCACAGCATTTCCGTCGCTTATGTCGGCGCAAAAAATCTCCGCCACGCCACCGCCGAGCAAAATTTCTTCCTTCAGTTTTTGAGCGTGAGATTGACTTTTGAAATAGTTGATTGCAACGTTAAATCCGTCTTTTGCAAAGGTTTTTGCGCACTGCGCGCCTATACCTCTGCTTGCTCCAGTTATAAGGACTGTTTTTTGCATCTTTTGCTCCTATTAAAAACTTGTATTAACCCGAACATTATCGGACAAGATATTGCAATACCTGCAAACACCAAAATAATTTCCACTCCTACGAGATTTTCGTACCCAAAAAATTTTGACATAAACGGCACAAACGTACCTATACACACCGCCAAAAAGGAAACCACCAATACGCAAACCCTTAGTTTGTTTAAAGGTCTGCAGGCAAAATACAAAGCAAACAACGCCGAAAAAGTAACAACCAAAGCCGAAATAGTCGAATAGGCGGAAGAAGAAATTTCAACGCCAAACAAAGATTGAGCATTTTGACAAATAAAATACAGCGCCACAACAGAAATCACATAAGTCAATCCGGGAGGAAGAGACCTTTTTAGCGCGTTTTTTAAAAATTCGCCCCTTATTATATCCTTGTTGGGTTGCAAAGCAAGTATTACTGTAGGCAAACCTATTACGGCAAGCTCCAGCAACATAATATTTGCCGCCGTAAAAGGATAACTGACAGTCATTCCAAAAAGGTAATTTGCCATAAGCACAATAAAATTAAGCAAAATGGTAAATACCGTTTTCATAAAATACATACTCGACGCAGATTGAATATTGTTAACAACCTGCCTGCCTTCCGTCACTACGTTAGGCATATTAGAAAAATTGTTGTCCAATAAAACAAGGTGTGAAGCGTTAAGCGCCGCGTCGCTACCGCTACCCATTGCAATAGAACAATCGGATTCTCTCATTGCAAGAATATCGTTTACGCCGTCACCTGTCATTGCTACGGTTTTGCCATTATCGCGTAAAGCTTTGACAATCACGGCTTTTTGCTCCGGCGTAACCCTACCGAATATTGAGTATTCGGAAACGATACTTGAAATTTCTTCATCTGTCATACCTTCGAGAGTGACGTATTTGTCACTATTGGGTACTCCAACTTTTTGAGCAATAAAACTTGCCGTCAACGGATTATCACCCGTAATGATTTTTATATCAACGTCGTTGTCGCCAAACCACTTTATTGTGTCTTTTGCATCAGGGCGAATTCCGTCCTCTATAGCAATAAGAGCAATCGGCAAACGGTCAACGGGCAAAACGTACTCTTCCTTATTGACGCCAATCATATTTGGCGAGTGAGCAAGCAACAAAACACGGTAACCTTGTCCTGCGTATTGTTGCACCAATTGCCCTACTTTTTGGTCTTTAGTTTGCAATACAAATTCTGGAGCGCCCAAAAAGTAAGTTCCCCGTCCATCAAAAGAAACAGCGGAAAATTTACGTTTGCTACTAAATGGGACTACCGTACTTTCGTCAAAAACTGCTTTTGAGCCGAAATGGTTTTTTAATGCAATACTCGTAAGGTTTTGGTCGTTTAAAGCAAAATTTATACTACCAATTACGTCTTGAATAGATACGGTTTTGTCAAATTCAACAAAATCCACAACGTTCATAGTGCCGTCAGTCAACGTACCTGTTTTGTCTAAACATAACACGTCAACCCGAGCAAGCATTTCTATACAATAAAGCTCTTGTACCATAGTACGTTTTTGAGCAAGTTTTAAAACAGAAACAGCAAGCGCGATTGTGGTCAACAAAAACGCACCCGCAGGTATCATACCGATAATACTACCTGCCGTTTTGTTGAGCGCGTCTATAAACGCTTGATGCTTTGTAAGATTGCCTAACTCGTATTGCGCCATTGCCGAATCGTAATTTGTAAACCACATTATAATTGCTATAGGAACCATTATAAATGCAATCGCTTTGAGCAACCATTTGAGAGATTTAAGCATTTCACTACGTGGTTTTTGATATTTTGTGACTTTTTGCGTAAGATTTTCAATATAATTGTATTCCGCAACCTTATCTGCGCGAGCGATACAACTGCCCGCGGTAACGTAACTGCCTGCAAACAGCGTATCTCCTACGTTTTTGACTACGCTGTCAGACTCACCCGTCAACATACTTTCGTTTACTTCGACGTAGCCCTCTAAGACTATACTGTCAACGCAAATGCTCCCTCCCGTCGAAAAAAGCAATATATCGTCCAAAACAACTTCGTTGGCGTTGATTTTTTTTGTAACGCCGTCACGGATTACCGTTGCTTTTGGAGAATTTACTAATCTCAGTTTGTCAAGAGATTTTTTTGAGCGGATTTCCTGTATTATTGCAATGGAAGTATTGCAAAATGCAACCAACAAAAAGTTTATCTGAGTCCACTGTCCGTAAATAATGAGTATAATTGCAAGCACGATATAAATCAAATTGAAAAAAGTAAAGATATTACTTGTAAATATCTCAAATATAGATTTACCGCGTTTTTCTGTAAGTTGATTGATTAGCGCCAAACGAAAACGCTCGTTTACCTGACTTTGGGTTAAGCCATTTTGTAAATCAGGGACAAAACGATTGATTTTGTCCCATTGAATATTTTTTTTTGTTTTTTTGCTTACCTTTATTTTTGTTTCGACTTGTCGTGTCATTTCAGTCAACCTTTCTCAACGAATCCTTATCCCACATATATATTGTTGAATAGCCTTGCTCCTGAAGTTGTTTGAGCAAAAATCCGAAGTTTTTAATCTTTTTTGCAAGCAAACAAATATTGCCTTGTTTACGTTGTTCTTCGCACTCGTAAAGTACCTGTTGTAAATGTTCCGCGCTAACGTCTTTGTCTACGACGAAAGCAATTTTGTTTTGTTTTGGCTGACGATTAACCTTTAATTGCTCCAATATGGCACAAATCCTCTCAAAACCGATAGAAAAACCGCACGCAGGCACGCTTGTACCTAAAAACATACCCAACATTTTGTCGTAACGTCCGCCTCCGGCAATGGATATACCAAAGTCTCCGTAAGATACTTCAAAAATAGTACCCGTATAGTAATTCATACCCCTTACGAGAGTAGGATCAAAAACTATTTTGCATTGATGAGCAGTTTTTGAAGTAACGTCTATAATTTTTTGAAGATTTTTTGTTACTTCACTATTTATTTCGCCTGCTTTTGTCAATGCGTCGTCGCTTGAAACAAGAGTAGACACGAGCTTTTCAAACTTGTCGATATTTTGTTCGGACATTTCGTGTTGCAAAAGTTCCGCGCGGACTCCGTCCATACCTATTTTGTCAAGTTTATCCAAAGCGATAAAAAACGCTTCGTGTTGCGCTTGGTCAAATCCGCAAAACTCCGCAAAGGAAGTCAACATTTTTCTGTCGTTTATCCTTACTTCAAAATTTGTTAAACCAAGCTCCGAAAGGGCTTTGCTCGTAGCTGTAATAAGCTCCACTTCCGCAAGAAAAGTCTCTTCGCCGATAATATCTATATCGCATTGAACAAACTGACGAAATCTGCCTTTTTGAGGTCTTTCCGCGCGCCAAACGTTGCCTATTTGCATTGCTTTAAAAACCGAAGGCAATTTGCCTTGGTTGCAAGCGTAATAACGTGATAACGGCACTGTAAGGTCGTAACGCAAACCCAAGTCGCACAAGTCGGTTTCCGTCTTTAACGGCGCGTTTAAATCAAGCTTTTCGCCCCTTTTTAAAATTTTGAATATAAGTTTTTCGTTGTCGCCACCCTGTTTGCCTGTAAGCAAAGCAAGGTCCTCGACGCAGGGTGTTTCTATACCCAAAAATCCAAAACTACGATAAGTCGATTTAATTGTATCAAGAACACTTTCTCTCAACAATAAATCTTGCGGTAAAATATCTCTCATGCCTTTCGGCGGTGTTTTTGCAAACATATTTATACTCCTACAACGTTAAATTTTAACACATATCAAGCCAAAAAGCAATCAAAGTAACTCCCATTAAACAAACAATTTTAAAACAAATATTTTTGATATGCCAGTTCTTTTTTAAATAAAAATCAAGTACAAATATCTTATGAAAAAAGTTTTTATTGTTTTTGTTTCAACAACTTTTATTATTTTTTGCTTGTTATTCGGAGGGTGTTCAACATCAAGCCACGAAAATTTTTGTGAAGTTTCCTTTTTTGTTACCGACCAAAACGGTTTACCCGTACAAGACGTAGTCGTTACTTTTAACGAATCCAATCTCACCGCCACTACTTTAGCCGACGGACATACTCCAATTCTATCCGTACCCACAAAAAAGCCTTGGAAAGCAGAGGAAAATTGGTTTGGCGTAATGGTCACACTAAAAGCCGACGGATATGTCCCCATAGTTATTTTCAATTTTGTTTTACAGTACAATCAACCAAGAAACGCCGAAATAATGCTTTTGACGGACGACGGAACTTTGCCTTATTGCGCTTACGTCGAAATTCCTTCTTCAGACGCAATCAGGAGAATTTTGTTGTAAAGTTTGCTTTAATAACAAAAAAGCAAAGTCATAAACAAACTTTGCTTTTTGTTAAAATTAAATTTCCTTGCGGTTTTCCAACGCGTGAGTAAGGGTTGCGTTGTCGGTGTACTCCAACTCGCTCCCTGCGCTGACGCCTTGCGCCAAACGCGTAGTTTTTATTCCCATAGGTTTAATTAAACGGGCAAGATACATAGCGGTAGCTTCGCCTTCTACCGTCGGACTTGTAGCAACAATTACTTCCTTTACGGAAGAGTCAAGTCTTGCAAGTAGCTCTCTCACGCGCAAATCGTTTGGGCCGATATTCTCTATCGGGTTGAGCAAACCGCCCAAAACGTGATAAACGCCTTTAAATTCGTTTATCTTTTCTACCGCAAGAATTTCCTTTGCCTCCTTAACTACGCAAATAATACTTTTGTCTCTATTGGTATTGTCGCAAATTTTACAAATTTCATTTTCTGTAAAATTACCGCAAATTTTGCAAAAATGCACCGTATTTTTTGTTGCCACCAACGTGTCGGCAAATTCCTTAACCTGCGAAGCCGACATATCCAATATTTTGTAAGCATACCTTTGCGCGGTTTTTTGACCTACTCCGGGTAGCTTAGTAAACTGATTGACCAACCTTGCTATCGGGTCGATAAATTCCCTCACTTAAATCATTCCTCCGAGAGCTTGAAACGGCCCCATAAGTCTTTCGTATTCTTCGTCGGCTTGAGTGTATGCGTCGTTGATTGCAGCAACAATCAAATCCTCCAACATCTCCACGTCGTCTGGATCAACCGCCTTGGGATCTATCGTTACGGAAGATATTTCTTTTTTTCCGTTAACTACAACTTTGACAAGTCCGCCACTCGCAGAACCCTCTATCTCCAACTCTTCGAGTTCTTCCTGCGCCTCCTTCAATTTTTGTTGCATTTGTTGCGCTTGTCTCAACATGGCTTGCATATTTCCGCCACCGAAACCACCTTTGTTAAATCCTGCCATATTATTCTCCTTTTTTGTTTATTTCTTTTAATTTTTTTAATTTATTTTTTTTCCGTCAATAAACAACGGAACGTCTCCTGCCAGATTTTTAAACTGTTGAAGAGATTGCTCCCACGTATCTTTATCTTCATACATACGGACGGACAATCTCAAATTACAAAATTCACTTAATACGTTTTGTATATTATTGAAATTGTCTGATTTACTGAGTATTGCAAAAGTTCCGCTTTTTGCCATAACTACTAACGAAGAATTTTCTTCAACAAAAACCTTGTCTACGCTCTCGCATATAGGAAATAAAAAGTCATCACCGCGCGATCGCAAAACTGTAAGAACTTTACCCCACGTCTCCATACCCGATTGCAAGTTTGATGATTGAGATTTTTGCAAAACGGTGTCTATTTGCAGATTTTGCCGTTGCTCTGCCTTTGGTTGCAAAGTTTGTTGCGCTACTCCAACAGTGGACGTGCTTGGCGCAACGGAGGAAAAACCTACGGGATTTTTTAATAATTCCTCAATTTTTCGTTCAAGTCTCGTCAAACGCGCCTCCAAGCCGTCAACGTCTACCTCACCCGTACTTGTAGCAACGCGCAAAGCTATAGTTTCTAAAAAGACTTTTGGATTAAGGGCAAAACGCAAATCGTTTTCCGCTTTTGCAAAAGTATTTAAAGCATAAATAATCTTTTTAACGGAAGTGTCGTTTGCAGATTTTTGTAAATTGTCAAAGCGGTAGTCAGGCAATGCAAGTAACTGTTTTGCCGTAGGTACGGTCTTACAAACAAGAATATTTCTAAAAACCGTGCTCAAATCACGAGCTAACGAAACGACGTTTTTGCCCGCGTCCGTAAGAGACTGAAAGAGCAATAATATATCGGTAATATTGCCCGCCA
>CABUZX010000010.1 GCA_902496185.1 uncultured Subdoligranulum sp.
GTAAGAAACTTCCGTACGGCGCGGTTCATTAAATTTTTCCTTAATTTCGCCCATTTCGTTGCTGATAATATCCACAACCTTGGAGGGCGTATTGAGTATGCTCTTGAGTTCGGCAATTTCCTGCTCGAGACGGCGGAGTTCTTCACGCAAACTTTCAACTTCGAGACTAGTAAGGCGTACTAAACGCATATCAAGTATTGCGCCCGCTTGCCTTTCCGTCAAAAAGAAGTTGGCAATCAACTGTTCCATAGCGTCCACTCTGTCGGCGGATTTTTTGATAATCTCTACGACTCTATCAATATTATCCAACGCTATAACTAAACCCGTAACTATATGATGACGTTCTTCGGCTTTTTCCAAATCGTAGCGCGTACGACGGAGTATAACTTCCTTTTGGTGCTCGATATAATTGCCCAAAACGTCTTTAAGTCCCATTATTTTTGGCTCACCGTGAGACAATGCAAGCATTATTATACCGTAACTGATTTGCAGTTGCGTTTGCTTAAACAAAGCGTTGAGTACCACTTGCGCGTTGGCGTCCTTTTTGACCTCGATAACGATACGCATACCGTGTCTATCGCTTTCTTCCTTTACGTCAGAAATACCCTCCAACTTCTTTTCGTGTACTTGCGCAACGATATTTTTTACAAGGTTGGCTTTGTTTACCTGATAAGGAAGTTCCGTTACGACAATACGACTGCGAGTGCCTTCGTTGTACTCTTCTATCTCCGTTTTTGCTCTTATTATGATGCTACCGCGTCCCGTCTTGTAAGCAAGCTTGACACCGCCCATACCCATAAGTACGCCACCGGTAGGAAAGTCCGGCGACGGAAGAAACTTCATAAGTTCTTCCAGCGATATATCGGGGTTGTGCAACTGCGCAAGGGTTGCGTCTATAACTTCACCAAGATTATGCGGTGGTATATTGGTTGCCATACCTACGGCAATACCGTCAGCTCCGTTTACCAACAAGTTTGGATAACGCGCCGGCAAAACCAACGGTTGCTTTAACGTATCGTCAAAGTTTGGACCAAAATCAACCGTCTCCTTGTCAATATCTCTCAAAAGCTCTCCAGCTATTTTACTCAAACGCGCCTCGGTATATCTTTGAGCTGCCGCGGGGTCGCCGTCAACGCTACCAAAGTTTCCCTGACCGTCAATCAACGGGCAACGTATAGTAAAGTCCTGCGCCAAACGAACCAACGCGTCGTAAACCGCCGAGTCACCGTGCGGATGGTACTTGCCGAGTACTTCACCTACGATACGCGCGCATTTTTTAGTCGGTTTGTCGTAAGTATTGCCCATATCGTTCATTGCGTACAAAATACGACGGTGAACGGGCTTTAAACCGTCACGGACGTCAGGTATGGCGCGACTGACGTTTACAGCCATAGCGTAAGCAATAAATGATTTTTTTACTTCGTCAACTATTTTGATTTTTGTATCGTTGGTGCGCTCCAACGCTCTTTGATATTCTATATTGTCGTGTGATTCAACTTTTTTTGCCATAACTCACCTCTAAATATCCAGTTCGGAAACCAGCGTCGCGTTTTCTACGATAAACTGACGTCTAAGTTCTGGATCGTCTCCCATGAGAGTAGTAAAGATAGCGTCTGCCTCGTACGCGTCGTCCATAGTAACTTTCATCATTTTGCGTGTTTCGGGATTCATTGTAGTCATCCACAGTTGGTCACTGTTCATTTCGCCAAGACCTTTATAACGCTGAACCGTACCGCCCCTACCTATTGCAGCTTGTTTTTCTGCAAGTTCCTCGTCGGTATAAACGTAATAGTCCTGTTTGTTTTTACTGATTTTGTACAATGGCGGTTGAGCGATATATACGTGCCCCTTTTCTATCAGCGGACGCATAAAACGGAAAAGGAAAGTAAGCAAAAGTATACGTATGTGACTGCCGTCAACGTCTGCGTCCGTCATACAAATAATACGGTCGTAACGTAGCTTTTCTTCATTAAAGTCGTCGTGAATACCGCAACCAAAAGCAGTAATCATTGCTTTAATTTCTTCATTTTCCAACACTTTGCCAAGACGGGTTTTTTCAACGTTGAGAATTTTTCCTCTCAAAGGTAATATGGCTTGAAAGCGTCTGTCTCTGCCTGACTTTGCAGTACCGCCTGCGGAGTCCCCCTCTACCAAAAAGATTTCGCTGTATTTAGGATCTCTTTCAGTACAGTCGCTCAATTTGCCGGGCAAAGCGTTGCTTTCCAACACGCCCTTGCGACGAGTTAGTTCTCTTGCGTTGCGGGCGGCTTCTCTCGCGCGTTGCGCCGCTATGCATTTTAATACGAGGTCTTTTGCTTCTTTGGGATTTTCTTCAAAATAAGTACTGAGTTCTTCCGTCAAAACGCGAGTAACGGCAGTACGCATACTGCTGTTGCCCAATTTTGTTTTGGTTTGCCCCTCAAACTGCGGATCTTCCAGCTTGACGGAAATAACGGCAGTCAAACCCTCTCTTACGTCGTCGCCAGAGAGTTTTTCCTCATCTTTTAGCATACCGACACGCTTTGCATAATCGTTGACCACTTTTGTAATGGCGTTTTTAAACCCGTCGAGATGCGCTCCGCCTTCTTCCGTATTGATATTGTTTGCATAAGCGTAAATAATTTCGTTGTAGCTGTCGTTAAACTGCAAGGCTATTTCCACTTCGCCTTCCTTAATTTGTTTGTCAATATAAATAATTTTGCTAAAAAGCGTTTCCTTGCCTCTATTAAGATGCTCTACAAACTCCGCTACGCCACCCTCGTAACAAAAGGATTCTGCCCGTTCATTACCTAGTCGTTTGTCGCAAAGATTAAGTCTAAGACCTTTATTAAGATAGGCGACTTCTCTCGTCCTGACTTTTATTCTATCGTAATCCCAAACAATAGTATCAAAAATTTCGACATCGGGATAAAAAGTAATATCCGTACCCGTTTTGTCCGCTTTGTCTATTATTGCAAGACGCGCTTCAGGTACGCCACGATTATATTTTTGATAATAATGATTGCCGTTTTGATAAACGTCTACCTTTAACCACTCGGACAAAGCATTTACGCAAGACAAACCTACGCCGTGCAAGCCACCGCTGATTGCATAACCGCCACCGCCGAACTTACCGCCTGCGTGCAATTTGGTAAGACATACTTCTACCGCGCTTATACCCTCAGTTTTGTGTATACCGCAGGGAATACCGCGTCCATTGTCGCTAATCGTCAAACTGCCGTCGGCGTTGATAATAATATCTATATTAGTGCAAAAACCTTGCAACGCTTCGTCAATTGAGTTGTCTATAATTTCCACCGCAAGGTGATGAAGCCCGCGCTCGTCCGTACTACCTATATACATACCTGGACGTTTACGAACAGGATCAAGACCTTCCAATACCTGAATATTTTCTTCACCGTAATTAGTCGGTTTGTTTACCATACGCTATCCTCCGTCAAATAAATTTGCATCAAAAAATTACAAAAAAAATAATGATTTATTATTTGATTTATTATACCATAAAAACATTCAAAAATAAAGCATTTTTCTAATATTTTTACTATATTTTTTTAAGCATAGCGATTTTAGGCTTTCTTTTGCCCCTTTTTGCCGAATAAGTGTGTTGTCGCATATTTTATCACCTTTGCAATTTTGCTCTCTAAACGACTTTATTCTTTTGCAAATTTCGACAAAATTAAATAAAAACACCTTGATTTACAATTAAAAAAGACGACGGCAAGTCGTCTTTTTTGGCTTAAAACTTTTCATTTTAAAAAAACATCGTTTTATCTTCGCCCATAGCGGTTAGTCCGTCAAGGCAAATTTTATTTCCGTCTTCGTCGCGAAGATACCCCTCCAAAACGCCAAAAACTATATAATAGCGAATATCCACCACCAACGCGTGTACTTCCATCTTAAAAATATCTTGAATTTTAAAGGTAAGGTTTACCATATCGTAATCGTCCTTTACTGTCCATACCGCGCCATTTAAAAATTTTTTCGTAGGAATATTTTGTTTAAAGGTAACCGGTGGCAACAAGCTTGTTTCATCTTTAAACCATATTAAATTTTCGTTAAAATCTTTTTGAGAAATGCTTTGATTGCGAGTCAAATTAAAAGCAAAGTACTTTTCTTCGCCGTTTAATGATTTGCACATAGTAGACAACCAGTCGTAATGCATTTTTCGTGGGTAATATCCTCTATGATCATCCATTATTGCCGTCGTATCGTCGGTTGCGCGTATTTCTTCTCCGTCAAATATCATTTTGCCCTCTACCGCAAACAAATCTTTTTGAGTATACATCGGGCGGTTTACCCCAAAAGGAATACTTACAACGCTGGGCTTTGACACTCGCAAAAGCTTAAAGTCGTATTCAAGCTTGACTCCTTGTTTGTTGATATGACAACCAAAAACCCTCAATTCGTCTTTTTGCAAGTCGTTGATTATTTTGGCAAAACCCCTTTTGTGCTTTGCCTCGGCAAAATTTCCGTCCAACAAATTGGGGGCAATGACGGTATCTTTACTTTTAAGATTGGTCATCCATTGAGTAACCTTTTTTGTCCTTTTGTCAAAAAACAAATTAAGGTTTGTACCAAACAAACTCATATCGCTTATTGCCACAAAAAGTATACCTTGTTCAAAATGAATTTCTATCGCTTGCCAAAGCGTCAATCTCTTTTTGTTGTTCCTTTGCGGAGAACTTGTCGGTTTTTTTGCCCTCAATAAATCAAGGTTGATAAACTCTTTGTCAAAAGTACCAAACTCACAAATACCGTCATCTCTAACAATACTATGCGGAGTAGGCACGCTACGTCTTTTTTCACTAATAAATTTGCTGTATTCTCCCACGATGGTCTCCTTCGTACAAGGTTAAAAATCGTAATCCACGGTGACAGACTGTACCGTATGCGCGTGCATATATTTTTTTACCACTTCGCAATGATAAGTATCATTTTGATAAACGTCCAAAGAGGCTCTATCCTCCAACGTTACCTGCAAAATAACGTCAAAACTGCGTTGACTCATCAAAAAATCCGTACCCACCTCTACTTTCTTTGCCGAAGGAACGTTACCTATCATACCCAAAAGAACGGATTTTGCCTCTTGCTTGCTTTTTTCCGAATTGTCTGCCAATTTAAAACAAACTACGTGTTTGACCATTTTTTTCTCCTTAAATACGTTGTAAATTTTTATAAAAATTGTCTCCAAGTAGGAGACAATTCAAATCATTTTTTCAAAGGAATAACCCTATTGTCAGCGTAATAAATTACCGCCAAAGTATCAGGACCGCAGTGAGAACCTATTACCGGTCCGACAGGTTGACTGATAACGTTTGCATTGGGAAGAGCATCTTTAATTGTATCAACAATAATTTTTGCATCTTCGGGATTATCGGCATCCAAAACGTAAATATCGTATTTATCCAACTCCCTTGCATTTTTGATAACTTCTTCCGCCAAAAAGCGCGCGACCTTCTTTTGACCTTTGAGTTTTTTGTAAACGTTGAGTTTGCCGTTTTCATCAAAAGTAATAATAGGTTTGATTCTTAACGCGCTACCCAAAATCATGCTCGTTTTGCTCAATCTTCCGCCACGGTGTAAGTGTTTGAGACTGCTAACGGCAAAATAACACGCGATATGGTTTGTAAAGTCGTTTAAAAAGGCAATAATTTCCTCGTCGGAAGCACCTTGACTCTTGAGCTTTGCTGCGTATTTGACTTGAATACCAGTCGGTACGGATATCATCTTTGTATCAAATATCGTCATTTTGCGTTCGGGATATTTTTTCTTAAGGTTGTTTAATGCAACGTCAAGATAATCAAACGTTGCAGAAAAATTACGCCCGAATGCTATGTACAAAATATCTTCGCCTGCTTTAAATATAGGTTCTATGATACTTTCATAAATCTCGGGATTAAGCGCCGAAGTAATAGGCATTGCCCCAGCCCTTACTCTATCGTAAAAATGCTTGATGTCAACTGTTTTACCCATATCGTAAAAGGTCTCTACACCATCAAGCGTATAGGGCATTTTAAAATATTGAAGATTGTATTTTTCTATCTCGTCATACCAAAGTTCGCAATCACTGTCACAAAATAATACGCTCATACTTTCACCTCACTTATGTAAGTTTATTTATATATTATAATCCTTTTTCGCATATTTGCAAAATGTTTTTGCGTGCTTTTTAAAATTTTACAACATTTTTATAAAACTGTAGATTAACACAACAAAAATCGATAATTTCTACATTGCAACTCCAAACAAATACTATTTAAACTATCCAAACAAATAAAAAAACAAACTTTTTTTATTTGTTTTAGCCAAACACTTGACTAATTTAAATAATTTGAGTATTATAAATAAGTACGAAAAATCATGCTGATATGGCTCAGGAGGTAGAGCACGTCCTTGGTAAGGACGAGGTCACCAGTTCGAATCTGGTTATCAGCTCCATTAATCGACAAGTTTATATTGACTTGTCGATTTTTTTATATTGCTATACTTTGTTTTAATTAATTTATATTACAAACCGCTACGGCGTAATTATTGCTATGACTGATGGAAATTTCCGCTTCGGTGCGCCCGTGCTTTTTTAAAAGATCTAAAACGCAACTGTTAACAAAAAGATAAGGACTGCCCGATTCTTCGTGCAAAATTTCAATATCTTTTAGCGAAACGCCTGCGCCTATACCGATTTTAAAAGCTTTTAAAACGGCTTCCTTGGCGCAAAAAATCCCCGCGATGGTTTGCTCTTTTTTTGACTTTGAATCAATATACGCTCTTTCTCTCTCGCTAAAATATTTTTCCAAAAAAGCTCGCGGGTTTTTTAGTTTGGATATTTCCTCTATTTCCAAAATATCGATACCTATCATAATCTATTACCCCATATAAAAAAACAAAAAAACCGCAAAATGCGGTATTTGTTGACGTTAATGCACGGTTTTTTCGTCGGCAGAATCTCCTTTTTGACCAACAGGTCGTTTTTCGCCCGTTTTTTCGTCCACTATATACATATTGTCGAGATGACTAACTATTTGACCTTTGATACTATCTATATATTCCCTACGGAGTTTTGCCTGCTCCATTGTTTCCTCGGGAGTGAGCCCCTCTGTCTTTTTCTTTCTTGCAAGAAAATTTATTCTTTCAATATCTACCATACCGTCAATTTTACCAAATACTTTTAAGTTTGTCAACCAAAAGCGTATTTTTACCAATCTTCCTTTATATAATCCGCTGAATGTTTTACGTCGTCGTAAAACTCCTTATAACGTTTTTTGTAATCTTCATTAGGCAAATCAAAATCCTGCGCCTCAAACGCCTCGCAATCTTGCTCCTCTGCAAGCATCATAAGCTCCCAATTGCTGATACCGTGTTTTTTTGATTGCTCTAAAGTCGATTTTTTAACCTTTTCGATACTATCCAATATTTTTACTCCTTTATTTTTTATTATAAATAAAAATCCGTATTTTTGCAAGCAAAGCGTCTTAATCGCATATAATTTTTTATCAAACACAAGCACAAGGAGCAATTCGTTATGAAAGACGTTACCGTTTTTTCCGTAATTGCAGGAATTATCGGAACAGGCGTAGGAGGACTGATAGGGCTATTATTTAAAAACAAGGACAACGTAGTGACAAGTTATGTACTTAATTTTTCTGCAGGAATAATGCTTTCCGTAGTGTTTTTTGAACTACTCCCCGAAGCCCTATCTATACTTGACACAAAATACGGTAGTTTGGTCGTTATTCTCGGTATTGCAATAGGTATGACCACAATTTTTATCGTTGATTTTTTTATTGATAAAAACAAAAATCATATCCAAACCCCTACTAGTAAAAACAAATTGCTATATAGTGGAATAATCATGATGATTGCCATTGCTTTGCATGACCTTCCCGAAGGTATAGCGCTTGGCAGTAGTGGCGCAACGGACATTAAAAAAGCACTGCCACTCGTCGTGTTGTTGGCGTTACATAATATCCCCGAAGGTATGGCAATATCTTTACCACTTGCAAAAGGCGGGATAAAAAGCTGGCTTGCTTGTTTTTTATCCTTTGTAAGTGGCGCAGTAACCGTAATAGGCGCTGTTTTGGGCTTTGTTTTAGGCAATATCTCCACCGTTGCAATTTCGGCATGTTTAAGCCTTGCAAGCGGTGCAATGTTGTACGTAACCTTTGTGGAAATCTTACCGCAGGCTTATTACCTATCAACGGAGCGAAATTCGATATTGTTTGTACTTTTTGGAATACTTATAGGCTTGCTTACCGTTTGCGCATTATAAACAGCCAACAAAAAAAACAGCAAATTAATTTGCTGTTTTTTTTGTTAGTTTATTTTTTTATCTACTTAATCTTTGTTTTAAGGCGTCCAACTCTTCTCTTAATGCCTTGGGGAGTTTGTCTCCAAACTTTTTGTAATGTTCTTCAATAGACTCTGCCTCCGCCTGCCATTGTTGTTGGTCTACGTCAAGCAATTTTTCCAAAGTTTCTTGAGTGACGTTTGTGCCCGTCAAATCTATATCCTTTGCATAAGGAACGTATCCTATAGGCGTTTCCTTTGCGTCCACAGTTTCTTCGCATCTATCGATAATCCAATCGAGAACACGCAAATTGTCACCGAATCCCGGCCACATAAACTTGCCGTTTTCGTCCAAGCGGAACCAGTTTACGTTAAAGATTTTTGGAGCGTCTTTGACTTGTTTGCCCATATTCAACCAATGTTGAAAATAGTCACTCATATTATATCCGCAGAAAGGCAACATTGCCATAGGGTCTCTTCTCAAAACGCCTACAGCGCCCGTTGCCGCTGCCGTTGTTTCGCTCGCCATTACGCTACCTACAAATACGCCGTGTTGCCAGTTACGTGATTGATAAACCAGCGGAACGGTTTTTGCGCGTCTGCCACCGAAAATAAATGCGGAAATTTTTACGCCTTCGCCCGTATTAAATTTATCACTCAAACACGGACAATTTTGTGTCGGAGCAGTAAAACGACTGTTGGGATGAGCGCCCTTTTCGCCACTATCTGCAGTCCACGGTTGTCCCTTCCAGTTGATTGCGTGTTTTGGAGCTTCGCCGAGACCTTCCCACCATACGGTGTTGTCGTCGGTATTAAGCACTACGTTGGTAAATATAGTATTTTTTCTCGTTGTTTCTAAAGCGTTGGGATTGCTCTTGCTGTTTGTGCCGGGAGCAACGCCGAAAAAGCCGTTTTCCGGATTGACTGCGTACAACGCGCCGTCGTCCCCTTTACGAATCCAAGCTATATCGTCGCCAACCGTTTCAATCTTGTAGCCTTTACGTTGATAACCCTCCGGAGGAATAAGCATTGCAAGATTTGTCTTTCCGCAAGCGGAAGGGAAAGCGGCACAAATATAGCGCGTTTTTCCGTCAGGTTTGGTAAGTCCCAATATCAACATATGTTCTGCAAGCCAGCCTTCGTCTCTCGCAAGGCAACTTGCAATACGCAAGGCAAAACATTTTTTACCCAAAAGAACGTTTCCGCCGTATCCGCTATTGACCGACCATATTGCGTTGTCCTGCGGAAAATGACAAATATATCTAAGTTCTTCATCAAGTTGCGCTTTGCTGTGCAAACCGCGTATAAAGTCGCTTTTGTCTGCAAGATTATCTAAAATATCCTTGCCCACTCTCGTCATAATACGCATACTAAGCACGACGTAAATACTATCGGTGATTTCTATACCGATTTTTGCAAACGGCGTACCAACCTTGCCCATACTGTAAGGTATAACGTACATTGTGCGTCCCTTCATACTACCGTCAAAAATATTCTCCAACTTTTTGTAAGCTTCCTGCGGGGCCATCCAATTGTTGGTTGGACCTGCGTCTTTTTGCTCGGGGCAACAAATAAAAGTACGACCTTCTACGCGCGCTACGTCGTTTAACGCCGAGCGATGAAGATAACAACCCGGCAATAATTGCTGATTGAGTTTAATAAACTCGCCCGTTTTAAGCGCTTCTTGAAGCAACTCGTCGTAAAGTTTTTCGCTTCCGTCAATCCAAACGGTTTTGTCGGGCTTGCAAAGAGCAATTGCCTCGTCAACAAATTTGAGTACGTGAGTGTTCATGGTAATGTTTTGCATGGTTCTCTCCCAAAAATTGCAAAAAGCAATTTTTTTTTATTTTAGTACTTTATTACGATTGTGTCAACCCTTTTTTCAAAATGAAAAATAATTAAAAGCATTTTTATATCCTTCGGGACTGCCAACGTCAAAACGTTTGCCGTTAAGCATACGAGCGTATACCTGATTTTTGGCAAAAAGTACGTTTAAGGCGTCCGTCAAACGCAATTCGCCACCAACGAAAGAAATTTGTTTAAGGCAATCAAAAATTCTGCCGTCCAACAAAAACCTTCCCACCAACGCCAAAGGCGCAGATGCAAAATCACGATTTTGCGGTTTTTCTTCTATTACTTGCGCCACTCCATTTGCCGTTTGTAAAATTCCGTACATACACGCGTTTTTGGGCTTTACTTTTTTCACCCCTACGGAAATTCCGTTAAGTTTTGAAAGCTGTAAAAACGCATTTTGTGAAAAAACTTCGTCGCAATTAGCCAAAAAGAACCTGTCCTTTTTGCAAAACTCTTCCGCGCAAAGTAAAGCGTTGCCACTACCTATGGGTTTTTGTTGACAAACGAAAGTAAACTCAACGTTTTTAAAGGTATCGTCGTTTTTTGAACAATAATCAAAATAATCCGGCAAAGGTGAATCGGGAGCGACGACAAAACAAAGCTTTGTTGCTCCGGACTCTATACACTCTTGAGCTACAACCTGCGCCGCCGTCTTCATCCCCAAAGGCAACAAGGCTTTGGGAATACATCTTGTAAGGGGCAACATCCTTTTACCTAATCCCGCAGTAAGTATTACGGCTTTTTGCATATTATTTACCTCCTATATAACGGTTTGCCGTGTTGGGTTTGATTGTTTCACGCGTGCGACCTATTACAAAATCGTCCTGTTTCGTGTCCTTTGTAACGGTCGTTCCACAGGCAATAAAACAGTTGTCTGCAATATTTAAAGGCGCTACGAGATTGCAATTGCACCCTACGAATACGTTATCGCCAACGTTAGTTTTGTGCTTGACCTTTCCGTCGTAATTGACAAAAATCACACCACAACCGATATTACAATTTTTGCCTACCGTAGCGTCTCCCACGTAAGCAAGATGACTTGCTTTCGAACCTTTTGATAAAGTACTGTTTTTGAGTTCTACAAAGTTACCAACTCTGCAATCATCCTCGACAAAAGCGTTTTGTCTTAAATGCGCAAATGGTCCAACCGTAGTATTTTGTCCCACAATGCTATCTGTTATTCTGCTTGAACGTACTTCCACGCCGTCTTTGATTACTGCGTTTTTTAGATAGCTGAAACTACCTATCGTACAATTGCCACCTATTACGGTGTCTCCAAGCAAAACACAAAACGGTTCTATTATCGTATCGCCTCCTATCCTTACCGATTCGTCAATATAGACCGTTTCCCTTTGCAAAATTTTTATCCCATTATTAGTAAGTTTTTGAAAAAATTCTTCCGTCATTTTTGCACCCCTTTTTTGTTTTTTATTTTTTTCCGTATAATATATGCGGTTTGTTGAGTAAAGTTTTACGGTTTGTTTACTTTTTGAATAAATTGGTATATAATAAAAGTCAAGATAGACTAAATATTAAAAATTATAGCCTACCATTCGTACCAAAAAAGGAAAAATACACAATGAGAGATTACGCAAAAGAAACTCAACTGCGAGTTGAGTGGCTAAAACAAAAAATGACTCAAGCAAATGCAAGCGGTTTTGTTTTTGGCAACAGCGGCGGCAAGGACTGCGCGCTGGTAGGAATATTATGCAAAATAGCGTGCAAAAAAACCATAGGCGTCATTATGCCTTGCCAAAGCAAGCAAAACTATACTACGGATACCCAAGACGCCTTGCTTGTTTCCAAACAATTTGATATAGAAGTACGTCGAGTGGATTTGACAGAAACAAAACAAACCCTACTGTCGGCTTTATCGGGACAAACCAATCCCGATTATACCGCAAAAGGCGCTTTTGCAAATATAAATCCGAGACTCAGAATGACTACCCTATACACCATAGCTCAAACGGAAAACTGTTTGGTCATAGGCACGGGCAACAGAAGCGAAATTGCCTTGGGATACTTTACCAAATGGGGAGACGGCGGATACGACGCCAACCCCATAGGTGACCTTACCGTAAGGGAAGTTTACGAATTTTTGGAATTTTTAAACGCTCCCATCTCAATTCGCACAAAAAAACCTTCCGCAGGGCTGTGGGAAGGACAAACCGACGAGCAGGAACTGGGCTTGACTTATGACGAAGTGGACGAATATCTCTTAAACGGCAACGGTACGCCACAATTAAAGCAACGCGTTGACAACGCAACAAAAAACACTCGCCACAAGCGAGCGTTGACTATTTATCCCGACTAAAATTATGAAATATCAAATTATCGTAATAGGCGCAGGCCCTGCAGGGCTTTCCGCAGCAATAAACGCAAAAATACTCCGACAAAACGTATTGCTTGTCGGTGATACTTTTGGCTCTCAAAAAACGGAAATTGCCCCAAAAGTTTTAAATTATCTCGGAATACCCGACGTTGACGGCAAAACCTTAAATCAAGCGTTTGTCCAACACGCCAAACAACTGCAAGTAGAATTTTTGCAAAAAAAGGTTCACGGCGTCTACAAAAACGGAAAACAATTTATGGTGGACGTGGGCGGTGACTTTTTGTACGCCGACAGCGTAATACTATCAACGGGCGTTTCTTCCATCCCCTCTATCCAAAATGAAGAAAAGTTTTTGGGCAAGGGCGTCAGTTATTGCGCGACTTGCGACGCGCCTTTACTCAAAGACAAAACGGCTTGCGTGATAGGCTACGACGAGGAAAGTATCGTAGAAGCAAACTATATTTCGGAAATTTGCAAAAAAGTTTATTTTTTGCCTATGAAGGATTTAAAAACCAGCCTTAACGGCACAATAGAAGTTTTGCAAAATAAACCCGTTTCATTTGAAGGCGACGCCGACGGCAGAGCAAAAACACTCACTACCGACAAAGGTGAAATTTTAGCAGACGGATTTTTCGTATTAAAACCCCTGTCCGCCACCACTCTTGCGCCGGGGCTGACTGCCGACGGAAACCACGTCAAAGCCGACAAAAAAGGCAAAACAAATATAGACGGACTTTTCGTTGCGGGTGACATTACGGGCGCGCCTTACAAGTACCAAAAGAGCGCAGGCGAAGGTCTTGTGGCGGCTTTTTCGGCTTATGAGTATTTGCTCGACTTAAACAAAAATCCCCAACAATAGGCAAGTAAGGGCGTCAAACAACACAACAAAAATCAAACGACGCAATTTTTTAAATATAACGCGTAAAAAATATAAAAAAATGGACAAATACTATGGATAAAAATTCTCAAAAAAAATATCTTTTGGCGGTTTCGGGAGGCGTGGACAGTATGGTTATGCTCCATATGTTTTTAAATTCTTTGCCGACGCAAAGTTTTGCCGTTGTTTCCGTCAACCACAATCTTCGTCCCGAGGGAGCTTTTGATTGCAACTTTGTTAAACAATACTGTCAAGAAAACAACGTGGTCTTTTTTGCCAAAAACGTAAACGTGACGGAACACGCCTTGCAAAACAAACTCAGTATCGAAACTTCTGCAAGACAGTTGCGCTATCAAGCGATAGAAGAAGTTGCCGATACTTACGGCTACGATACTATTTGCCTTGCTCACCACGCCGAGGACAACGCCGAAACGGTTTTACTCCACCTTGCGCGAGGTGGCGGATTGAGGGGTGTTTCCGGCATACGCCGTCGTCAAGGCAGATTTTTCCGTCCACTACTTAAACTAACCAAAGAAGAAATTTTACAATACGCCCATTCACACAATCTCCCTTACGTCGTAGACCAGACCAACGCCGACATAATTTACAAACGTAACCTTGTGCGACACGAAGTTTTGCCAAGATTAAAGGAAATTAACCCAAGCGTCATACAATCAATAAATTCTTTTGCCACTCTTGCGCAACAGGAAGATGACTTTTTGGACGGCTTAGCAGATATGACCTGCGTAAGTTTCCAGCAAAACAACATGACTGCCACTATTGACCTTGACAAATTCAATAATCTTCATACTGTTTTAAAGGCAAGGGTATTGCGCAAAACAATGCGCGCGCTAAACTACTACAAAGACGTAGAACAACGCCACCTTGTCAACGTAATCAATCTTACAAAAACCACCAACGGTGAAACTCAAATAAATTTACCTTTTGGATTGATTGCAAGACGTACCTATAATTTTCTGACTATTTGCCCGCAAACACAGCAAGAACAAAAATTATTAAACTTGCAATTGCCTTTTGTTGTCGGCGAATTTGAATTTGACAAATTTACGATAGGCGTTTTTACCGCGCCACCCGACAATCTACCCTACTTAATGGTAGATGCAGACAAAATTCCTAAAGGCGCCGTCATAAGAACACGCAAAGCAGGAGACCGTTTTGCAAAATTCGGCTCGGGCGAAAAAAAGCTAAAAGATTATTTGATTGACGCAAAAGTTCCACAACACGTACGAGACTTGATACCTATCGTTGCCTACGACAATACCGTGTACGCCGTGTTTGGACAGGAAATAAGCCAAAAAGCCAAAATAACGGACACAACCAAAAACGTTTTATATCTTGCAATAAGCAACAACTGAGCTTATTTTTATTTTACAAAGATGAGATACTTCGTTTAGCTCAGTATGACAAAACAGCAAAAAAAGTACCTTTTGGAAAATCCAAAAGGTACTTTTGATTTGCAGTCTAAAAATTAAGCTTTGCAAGCTTCATTAAGTTTTTCAATCATTTCGTCAACGTCAATACCGTGATGAACCGCTGCTTCTGCCACAGTTTCACCGTGAGCGGCAAGGCAACCAATACAACCCATATTGTAGGATGCAAAAACGTTTGCAGTATTGCGGTTGGTTTGCAAAACTTCCATAATTGTCATATCTTTTGTTATCATAATAATATCTCCTTTTTTTGTGATTTTTTTATCTTTTGATTTTATTGTTTTTAGTTTTTGCGAAATTTATTCGTCAATTGCCGTATTTTAAAAACAAGTATACTAAAGCCCCCACTATACCAAGAGCCACCAACACAACCGACAAAATTTTTACAACGGATTTGGGATATTTGCCCACTATTTTGCCCGTTGCGCCGTTGATAAACTGATGATACAACTTCTCTTTATACTTGGTTTTGCTCATATAAACCGGCACGTAGGTTGATTTAAACGACTTTGACAAATGATTTACGTCAAGGTTTAAATAATCGACGTGGTCGGCATTATAAGAGTTTACTATACGAGTTTTTATAAAATTACGCATTTTTTCCTGCGCAGAACCAAACGCGCTAAACGGGTCGACGGTATATCGGTTTGCAAGATAGCCCGCCAAATATTCGTTGCTGTACACAACGTAGCTCTGCCGTGGAAAAGGTTGCAAGTCAAAAATCGTTTTATCTTCAATAAAAGTACTTGCGTTTATTATCACGTCGTCAAAAGAGTCTTGCCTCGATCCGTTTACGTTAAACCACCTTATATGCGTTTCCGTATGGGTGTTTCCTTTGCTGTCTCTACGGTGCGTGGTATAAGTTTTGCCCAACCTCCCGTAATAATGCGTAAGCGTTTGCGAATCAAAGGTCCATATCGGATAATACATCCCTTGCGGAACGTGCAACTTAAATATTCTTTTAAATTCTCTCGTTGCAAACCAACGTTTTTTTAGCCATTTTGAGCAATATTCCTTGGCTTTGTCCTGTCCAAATGCAAAAGGAATCATACTGTCTGGTTTAACAAGATCTATATCTTGCGTATCTACAACCAACGGACTGTCGCAAAACGGACATTTAGCAGCAACAGCGTCCTGCTTTAAAATTTCCGTTGCGCCACAGTTTTGACAAGTGATGGTTTTTATGTTGTCGGTAGTATCGAATTTGTGCAATTCAAGCTCGGCAAAATCTCTCTCCGTAACGTTTGTGTCTTTTTCTATTTCCTTAACAACACCGCAATACGCGCACGTCAACTTTTGAGTATCTGCGTCATAGCTCATATTTGCGCCACAACTACTACATTTAAATCCACCGTCAACTTTGAGTGAAAGAGTTTGCGGTTGTTGATCTTGATTAAAAAATTCGTTACTCATATTAAACCTTAAATATTAGGCGTTGTCAACAAAAATTCATTAAAGTTTTTGCCCGCAATTGTGACAAAACTTTTTGCCTTCACCCGTTTCAGCACCGCAGTTGGGGCATTTGTTGTCAAGCACAGCCTGCTTTGCGCCACACTCCGAACAAAACTTTGCGCTTGGAGTAATTTGCGCGCCACATTCCGAGCAAAATTTTTTACCTTGATTGGGTTGCGACGGTTTGTCCTCCGCCTTAGCTATTGCTCCCGTAAAAGTTTGCATAGATGAGTTGCCAAAGGATTGCCCCATTCCAATCCCCATAAACGCGCCCACCATACCGGGATTTTTTGCCGCGTCGCCAAGCGCGTCCGCCGCTTTCTTTTGAGTATAGGTGCCCATTTTGTCGCCCAGAATACCGAGTTGAGTTCTTTCGTCAAGAGCTTTTTCGACGTTTTCGGGGAGGCTTATATTTTCCACCACAAAGGTAGTCATTTCCAAACCCAGTTCGTCAAATTTGTTGGTGACGTTGGTTTTTACCGTTTGAGCAAATTCTTGCAGGTTGGCAGTCATATCCAATACGCCCAAATTGCTCTCCGCAACGCTATCAGACATTTGACTGACGATAATGCTCCTTAAATGGTTGTTGATATCTTCCGTCGTAAAGGAACTGTTTGTACCAAAAAGTTCCTTAAGCAATTTGCCTGCGTCCACCACCCTAAAAGCGAACGTACCAAAAGCCTTGATACGTACCATTCCAAAATCGGCATCACGCATAATAACGGGGTTTTGAGTGCCCCACTTTTGGTTTGTAAACTGTTTTGTATTGACGAAATAAACGTCGCTTTTGACGACTACTTCCCTACCTTGATACAACAAACTGCGTAATCCCGACAAAATCGGCAAATTGCCCGTAGATAAAGTATATTGTCCAGGAGTAAATATATCTGCTATTTGTCCTTTGTTGACAAAAACAGCAAGCTGACTTTCTCTTACCGTCAGTTTGCTACCCGTCATGATTTCCCACTTTGGGTGTGGCATTTCAAAACGGTGAACGAGAGTATTGTCAGAATCGTCTTTCCAATCGACGACTTTCCACATTTGACTCATAAAAATCTCTCCTTAACTTTTAAAGTTTTTATTTGTTTAATTATATCAAAAAAACAGCGTATGTGCAATTATTTTTATAAACTTGAAACTTTTGCCGATTTAAGCAAAAAGTTTAATTAGTCGCGTTTAATTCTTTCTCCGCACGCGTTTCGATTTTTGGATTTTTTAATATCTTGGCGTAAAAAACAACGTACAACACGAGACTGATAAACATCATTACCATACAAACGCTTATCAACAAATTTACTACTATTTTTTCAATGTCGGGAAGCAATACCAGCACCATCATACTGCAATACAACACTACGGTATTGAGTTTTCCGTACCATTTTGCGCTGTTTACCAACCCTCGCTTCATTACCAAATATCCGAGCGTTGCCATGATTATCTCTTTCAATACAAAAAAGCCGAGCATCATCCACATCAAAGGATATCTTGACGCAAGACACAACACAATTGAACCTTGCGTGCATTTGTCAGCAACGGGATCCATTATCTTGCCAAAATCCGAAACCATATTAAACTTGCGCGCAATTATTCCGTCGGCAACGTCAGTAAGCCCAGACACTATTATTATAAGCGCCGCAGAATAATAGTCCTTTGCAATACAATACAAGCATACTATAAGTGGTATCAGCAAAAATCTCACCAAGGTCAATAAATTAGGTATTGTAAGGATCTGCTCTTTAGTAAATACTTTTTTTAATACTTTCTCTTTTTTCGCCATACAAAAATATCTCTACCATAAAACCAACTTACCGAAAGTTAGTTTTGATTTTTAAGTATAACTCTTTTTTCTTGTTTAGTCAAGCATTCCAAAATATCTGGAATAATCTATTCCGAGCGTCTTTTCAAGGTCGTCACGAATATCACGTTGGTTATCTTCAAAAAAAGACTCTTCCTCCGCGCCTACGCTACAAGGCAACAAACGATATACTTCTTCCTTAAATATAAACTCTATTTTGGCGTTTTTTACGGGATACATCTCTCTAAAATTTTTTTTGCGCTCCGCCATAATCTTATTCCATTTGTCCAAAAACCGACAAATCTCTTGGGGCAAGTTGTCGTTGTGATAATTCCAACCGACAATGATTACGTCACTGCTCTTAAACCATATATCGTAATAAATTCCGTTGTTGCACCACCTTCTATACCCCCAAAAATCATTTGGATCTTTTCGCAATATAGCCATATCTCTTCTCCTTTAAAAACATTAACCCAAATCAAATCTGTCCAGCTTATGAATTTGAAGTTTTTTAGAAAAATTTAATATAGTTTTGTTGACATAAATATATAGCAATCAATTCTTCGGCAGTACGTTTTCATCATTAAGTACGTAAAGATTTGAAAAAATTTCCCTTAAAACTCCAAACTTTTTCGGCCCTGCGGTTTTTGTTAAATCATCAATTGATTGTAAAATTTTTGAATATTCAATAATCATTGACAAATCTCCAAAATCACATTTAAATATTAGTTTTTATATATCAAAAAAACATCAATGCTCGTTTTTAAAACGGATATTGTTTTCAAATAATTGCTCAAACAACACGGGGCTGTAGCCGTTGATATCTACGCCTGCATTTAATACGTTGTCGGCGTTTTTTAAAAAATTCCAATAATCCAACTTTTCAGCTTTGGCGTGAATATGCCCGTGTATCAAAAACTTTTCATCAAAATCCAACAGGGGGAAGTGACACAACAGAGCTTTTCCTTTGCCGGTATTGACCGACGTCATTTTTTCGACGGTTTCAAAATATTTTGAAAAATCCGCCTTACTCATCCACGAGGCGTCGTGATTGCCAACGATAAGATGTTTTTTGCCTTTTAATCTATTCAAATAAAATTCAGGGGGATTTTTTGACCTAAATATTAAATCTCCCACAATATAAACTCTATCGTCCCTATGGACGACTTTATTCCACTCTTGGATGAGGTACTCATCCATTTCTTCCACGCAAGAAAACGGCCTCTTGCACAATCTAATAACGTTTTCATGCCCAAAATGTAAATCACTCGTATAAAAATTCATATCAGTACCTTTTGCTCTCAACTTTATTTGTATAGACAATCATCTAGACAATCACCGCAATAATATCCTATCTATTCTTAAATCTATTTCTTGCACTGCTCCCCTTATGCAAATATCATCATCCCCAAGCAAAATAATAATCTCTTTTAGTTGTTTTAATCCTTCTGCCACAATACCACAACCCAAAAACTCTACAGCGAAGTCATCTGCCCCTGTTTCTTTGTCCCTGTGTAAAATCAGGACGATTTTTGATTTGGAACACCAATTTTTTGAATTGTTATCTCCAAATCGATCAAAAAGGCTGTAAAATGCCCATTTTAGAGTCAAAATCGCTCATTTTCTCGTCAGACAAACGACAGTTTCAACGTGTTTTGTTTGTGGGAACATATCGTACGGTTGAACAAAGTCTATATTATACTCATTTGTTTGTGTCAAAAGTTTAAGGTCTCTTGACAAAGTTGCGCTATCGCAAGAAATATACACGATTACGTCAGGTTTTGTATCAAGCAACAGTTGCGCAGTACTCTTGTCAATACCTTTGCGAGGCGGATCTAACACTATTGCCGTTTTTTTATCCTTGTTGGCGTCCATAATTTTAGGCAATTCTACCGCAACGTCACCACAAATATTAACAAGGTTTTCCAATCGGTTTTTTTGTTTAAGTTGGTTTGCGTCCTCTACCGACGAAGGGGTGATTTCTATCGCGTATTCCTTAACCTCCGCCTGATAAAGCCCCGCCGACAGCACCCCGCTACCGCTAAAGCAGTCAACAAGTACTTCTATTTGTTTTTGTCTCAACGCTTGTTTTACACGTTGATAAATCAATTGCATAACGTCAAAATTAACTTGGAAAAAGCTATCAGGACGCACGAAAAAATCTATTCCGTCCACTTTGCTTTCAATCACCTTTCGCCCATACAGCCAATCAGTGCGTTTGCCCAAAATAACGTTGGTTTTTGCAGTATTTATATTTTTAAACAATCCAAAGTCGTCAAAGCGTTTTTTTAATTCTTCCGCAAAAAACTCCCAATCGGGCAAAGTTTCGTCGTTTACCACCACAGTCACCAGCAGTTGTCCGTCAATATATCTACCTACGAGATGCCTCAATACTCCCTTGTGGCTTTTTTCGTCATAAGCCTTTATTTTGCGTTTTTGAGCGTAAGTCAAAAAGGCGTCCACCATTTTGTCCGCCCACTCGTCTTGCAACGGACAACTCAAAACCGGCACGAGCGTATGCGTATCGTTTTTAAAAAAGCCGACTACCGTCTTGCCGTCCCTTTCCCCCACGGGAAACTGAACTTTATTGCGATATTTCCACTGTTTGGGACTTGGAGTGGTTATAGGCACGTCCAAATCCAATCCGCCTATTTTTAACAAATTTTGTTTTACGCAGTTGCTCTTAAACTCCAACTGTCTTACGTAATCCGCGTGCTGAAGTTGACATCCTCCACACTTGCTGAATTTTTCGCAACGCGGAGTTACCCTTTCTTTAGAGGGTTTTAAAATTTCCTTTGCCGTAGCAAAAACTGTGTTGCGTTTGGCGTAAGTCACCCGCGCGGAAACGTATTCTTTCGGCAACACAAAAGAAGTATAAACGTAATTTTCGCCCACTCTTGCAACTCCTTCGCCGTTGCTACCCAAGTCTTGCACAAAAAATTTAATCAAATCTCCCTGTTTCAAAATAACTTTCCTTTGATTTTTGTTTAGTATTATTTATTATATCACTACCCACGCTCCGTTGACGTTATTCTTTATTTTTGTCAACAAACACGGCGTTGCCTTCGCCAACAAGCGACGTCAACTCATAAACCAAGCCGTTGGCGCGCCTAACCTTTAAAGGAGCGTATTTTCTGCTACCGTTAATTACCAAAACCACGGGATTGTCGCCTTGATACGCCTCCAAAATATCACATACGGCAAAATACTGCTCGCTTGTCATCTTGATATAAAGCTTGCACTCGGCAACCGTCTCGACCTTCTTTTGTTTTACCGTTTCCTCTTTGCATGCGTTTTGCGCCACTTCCCACGGAGTAATTTTTTCCACCAACAGCTTGGGACGTTCCTCCGAAAGGGATAATTTGCCCTCCGCCACTACTACTGCGTCTTCTTCGATAATATCCTTTGCCATAGAATACGCCCGCGGAAACACGGTAATATCCAAAGTGCCGTATAAATCTTCAATCTTGGCAACAACCATAGTTTGATTATGCTTTGTGACTTTTTTGATTACGTTAGTAAGCATTCCCGCAAGCTTTACCCTTGACTGGTCTTTGAAGGAACCTTCCTCATTGGGCTTGTCCTTTTCGTCAAGCTCACCTTCTTCGTCAGTCATACTAATTTTGCTCGTGTTAAAATCAAATTTTTCCAACGCATCCTTGTACTCTGCCAAAGGATTGCCGGTAATGTACATACCGACTACTTCCTTTTCGAACAACAACTTAATTTTTGTGGAATATTCTTCGCTGTTGTCTATTTTTATTACTTCGTAGTCCTTTATTCCGTCAAGCCCCAAATCAAAAAAGCTAAACTGTCCGCTTTTTTTCTTCTTTTTGTCGTTTTGAGAGGCGTCCATCATTTGTTCGTACGCCTTCATAAGCCCCAACCTTGTGTCGCCAAAGCAATCAAACGCGCCCGACTTAATAAGATTTTCCACCAGTTTTTTGTTTAATGCGCTACCGTCTACACGATCGATAAAATCTTTAAGGCTCTTAAACTCACCGTTTTGTTCTCTTTCTTCGATAATTTTTTCAATACTTGACGCGCCGATACCTTTAATACCCGCCAAAGCAAAACGAATTTGGCCGTTTTCCGTAACAAATCCCACGCCACTCTTATTGACGTCGGGAGGCAAAATATTAATATTTTTTTCCATACAAAAGCCCATATGCTTTTTGATGTCGTCAATATTGGTTATACGATTGTCCAAAACGGCGGCGAAATACTCAACCGGATGATAAAGCTTGAGATACGCAGTTTGATAAGTAACGTAGGCGTACGCAGCCGAATGCGCCTTGTTGAAACAATACTCAGCAAACTTAAGCATTTGGTCAAAAAGAGCGTTGGCGACTTCTTCCGTCACGCCACGTTTGAGCGCGCCTTCTATAGGATGAACGGGATCGTTAGGATCACCCTTGATAAAGATTTCCCTCTGCTTTATCATCTTTTCCATATCCTTTTTGCCCATTGCGCGTCGCACTATATCTGCTTGCCCGAAGGAATACCCTGCAAGCTCACGGAATATCGCCATAATTTGCTCTTGATACACCATACAGCCGTATGTGGGCTTGAGTATAGGCTCCAACAACGGAGTAGGATAAACAACCTTATCTGCGTTGTGTTTGCCCTCGATATAGTCGTCGATAAACTGCATAGGACCGGGACGGTACAATGCAATACCTGCCAAAATATCTTCCATACAGTCGGGACGGAGTTGCTTCATCATCTTTTGCATACCGCTACTTTCCAACTGAAATACGGCGTTGGTGTCCCCCGAAGCTATTAGATTGAATATTTTTGGATCGTCGTAAGTACATTTAGAAAAATCTATAACTTCGCCCGTATTGCGTTTGACGTTTTTTATGGTTTTGTCTATATCCGTCAACGTCCTTAGCCCCAAAAAGTCCATTTTTAGCATACCCAACTCTTCTACTTCGTTTTTGTCGAATTGAGTGGTAATATCTTCGCCGTTACGTTGCAAAGGAATATTGTCGGAAATATCTTCGCTACAAATAACTACACCCGCAGCGTGCATACCCGTTTGTCTTGGCATACCTTCGACGGAAATAGCAAGGTCAAAAACCTTTTTGAGCGAATAGTCGTTGTTGTATAAATCTACCAACTCTGGAATAGCTTCGTCCTTTTTTTTAGGCTCAAGCCCCAAAAGGTTTTTTAATTGCGTTTTGCCGTTTGGCATGAGTTTTGTTATTTTGTTAACTTCGTCGTAAGGCACGCGCAAAGTACGCGCAACGTCCTTTACGGCGTTTTTTGCCGCCATAGTGCCAAAGGTAATTATTTGCGAAACTCTTTCCTTTCCGTACTTGTTGATAACGTAGTCAATGACTTCACCACGTCTATCCATACAAAAGTCAATATCAAAGTCAGGCATACTTTTGCGCTCTGGGTTTAAAAATCTTTCAAAGTACAAATCGTATCTCAACGGCTCTACTTCAGTAATACCTATCGCGTAAGCAATAATACTGCCTGCGCCACTACCTCTACCAGGTCCGACGGGAATACCGTTTTTGCGAGCATAGTTGATAAAATCCCAAACGATAAGATAGTACTCTACAAAACCTTTGCTACTTACTATCTCCAACTCGTAATCCGCCCTTGCTCTAATTTCCTCCGTAACGGTTCCGTAACGGCGCACTAAGCCTTCGTCCATAAGTTGCTTTAAATACTCGTACGAGGTTTGCCCCGTCTCCGGTACGTAAGGTGGCAAAAGCGGTTTTTTGTCTATTGTTACGTTGCATTTGTCGGCAATAACCAACGTATTTGACAAAGCGCGCGGATATTGTTTAAAAAGCTTATACATCTCGTCGTAGTCTTTGAGATAAAACTGTGTGCCCTCAAAGCGCATACGGTTTGGGTCGTCAACAAATTTGCCCGTTTGAATACAAAGCAAAATGTCGTGCATTTCGGCGTCTTCTTCGCTAATATAATGTACGTCGTTGGTTGCAACCAACTCTACGCCGAATTCTTCGGCAATTTTTGCAAGCTTTGGCATGACGTAAATTTCGTCGGTAATACCGTGATCCTGCAACTCTATGTAATAATCTTCGCCAAACAAATCTTTGTACTGCTTGACGACTTTGCGAGCCTCCTCCCAATTGCCGTCACGGAGCAGTCTCGGCAATTGCCCTGCGATACAAGCCGACAAACAAATAAGCCCGTCGTGATATTTTGATAAGGTTTCAAAATCTATACGCGGTTTGTAATAAAAGCCGTCCACGAAAGCAATAGAATTTAATTTAACGAGGTTTTTGTAGCCTTGATTATTTTTTGCAAGCAATACAAGATGAAAAAATTCTCTTTTTCCGTCGCCAGACTTTACTCGCAAATCTTCCGTCATATAAAACTCACAACCAATGATGGGTTTAACCCCCGATAACTTTGCTAACTTGTAAAATTGGTACGCGCCGTACATATTTCCGTGGTCAGTAATAGCCACCGCAGGCATATTTTTTTGCTTGCAGAGTTCAAAAAATTTGCTCTTTGGCTCTATCTTTTTTTCCTTGTCGCCCGGCGTCATTACGTTGATACGCGTTGCGCCGTCCAACAAACTGTATTCGGTATGCAAATGCAAATGCACGAATTGTTGTTTTGCTTTTTCTTCCATAATTTTCTCCCACAAAAATATTTTTCGTGATTTTCAATCTGTTTTTCCAAGTTTTTTTGCCATCTGGGCAATTTTGCGCAACCTGTGCGCAACACCGCTTTTGGTAAGGTCTCCTCCGCAAATAGAAGCCAGCTCGCTGAGATTTGCCGAAGGATTTTGCCGTCGAGCAAGAGCAACGGCTTTAAGTTGGTCTGAAAAATACTCCCAACCTTTTTGACTGACAACGTAATCGATATCGGCAAGCTGTTTTTCCGACGCATTAATTGATTTGCCTATATTTGCCGTTATGCAGTTTGACTGACGATTTGCATTGTTGCGACAATCCTTTTCGATAAGTAAATTTTGTAACCCCAAAACAGCTTTGTTTGCGCCCATATATGCCAAAACGTCGCTTATAGTGGCGCTGTCCTTTACGTACACTACCGTTCCTTCGGAGCGTGACGACGTTTTAAATTTAAAACCCTTTGAAGCAAGAAGCGCAACCAAGTCCTCAGCAACGGAAATCGAAGAAAGAAAAAACTCAAAGTGATACCCTGCGTTTATCTTTTTGCTTTCTTCCTTTAAACTTGGCAAAGTAACTACTCCGCACCCAATAAAAAGCCCAGTAATATAACTTTTTGCGCAACATTCCTCTGACACGATATAAGGATCTATATCTGCTATTATTTCCGTCAGCCCGTCTACTTCCGCCAAAATACCCGTTTCCTTAAGGATATTTTTATCTCTAACCGCAACAGTATATATTTTTGTGTTTTTTATAGGATTTGGAGTGTTGGAGACAGTACACTTTACGCCGTACATTTCTTCCACTATATCACTAAGTAAATTAACAAGTTTTAAGTTTTCGCTTGCAACGCTTACGCTCAAACCGAGATTATTTATTACTATACTACCTGCCGAGCGAAAAAGAGCAGACAAAAAGGCAACCTTACAACAAGGTTGTATTTCTGCAAGATTAGATAAAATTTCGTTTTTGATGGTTTTTGTCGTAGTCATACTTTTCTTTCGTTTAATATTCAAAACAACACGCCGTTAAAATTTGACAATCTTTCAAGCGGTATTCCCAGCCTGTTTAAAGTGTTTATCGGCAAACTTACGTCGCCTATTCTATTGTCGTCGTGAGCGTCGCTGTTTGCAACTATTTTAACGGAGCTTTCCGCAAGAGCAAGCACTTCTTCGTCGGAAAGATTAATTCTTTTACCGTTTAACTCAATTTTTACACCATAGTCAGATGCAACTTTAGCAATTTTTACTATATCAACGGGAAATCCGTACCCCGGATGCGCTAAAATATCTATTTTTTGCGTTTTTATCGTAGATATTACTATTGAAGTAAACTTTTTTTTGGCTTGTTCAACATTTGCAAACAACTGTGAAAAACCAAAGCCGTCCTTGAGCTTTTTTGTCCACACCATTTTGTGAAACCCCGCCACCACCAAATCAAACATCTTTCTGTCAACGTTGATTAAGTCAATTTCGCCGTCGGAAGAAAAAATATTTGCTTCGATACCCATCAAAAGTTTTACGTCGCTCTGCTCGGCGTTAAGCAAATCTATTTTGTCTTTAAGTTTTTTTAAGCGGTTGACGGTGGTAGGATACAACATATGGTTTAAACCGTGATCGCAAATACCCACCTGTTTTAAACCTTTTTGCTTTGCCACCGCCAAAATTCCCTCCGGCGTATTGCTTGCGTGACCGTTGTTTCCGCTATAAATTGTGTGTATATGATAATCTCCCCAAATCATCCTTGTCTCCTATGTACCGTACTTCCGGCACGAGCAATATCCCATACTCGTCCAAAACTTTTTGCCCGACAATGTCAATAAGCATCAAAAAATCGTTTGTTGTCGCATTTTTATCATTTATAAAAAAACCTGCGTGCTTTTCGCTAACTTTTGCGCCGTTAAAGGAAAAACCCTTAAAACCCAAGTCGTCAATCAGTTTTGCAACGCTCCCCAACTTGCAACGTTTAAAAACGCTCCCAAAAGAAGGCTTGTTGAGTGGTTGACTTGACTTTTTTGCCAATATAATATCTCTCGTTTTTTGCAAAATATATTCCTTGGGTTTGGTTTCAAAACGGAAATATACCTTTGTCACCGCGTAATCCGCGTTCAAAAACATACTTTGCCGATAATCAAAACAAAGTTGTTCCTTTTCAAAATGCTTTTTTCCGTCCTGATTGACAGCGTCTACCGCCACCACTATATCAGACATACTTTGCCCAAAGCAACCTGCGTTCATTACCGTTGCTCCGCCTACCGACGCAGGCAAACTTGCTAAAAATTCCGCGCCGGAAAACTGATACTTTAAACAAAAAGAAGACAACATTGCAGTTTTTGCGCCAGCGTCGGCAACTACGTATTCGCCGTCAAAGCCTATTTGACAAAAATACGGAGTCAACTTGATAATTATCCCAGAATACCCTTCGTCAGAAGCAAGACAATTGCTACCTTCACCCAATATAAAATAATTTAAATCGTTTTGTTTTGCAAAAACAATTGATTTTATCAGTTCTTCTTCCGTCTGTGGGCGAAACACAATCTCCGCCCTGCCACCCGTTTTGACGGTAGTAAGATTTTTTAAATCTACGTCCGTTTCACACGAAGGAAAAATCGCTTTTAAATGGCTTGCACGCATAAATTTTACTCCTTTTATTTTACACTATTTTTTGAGTTTTTTCAATACATTTCAATATAAACGGATATATTTTTTCAAAAGGTTTTTTTCTCCCGTTTTAATGACCTGCACACTCTCCTCGTACATTTGTCGTATTACGCTTTGCGTGGCAAATACGTTAGGAAGAGAAACTTCCTTTAGCCCTGTTTGTAATTGAGCCATTACTCCGTCGTCGTAAATATCATCTAACCAAACCGACAGCATACCTACGTCACTCGCCTTTGCCTGAACGCTTTTAATCAACAAAAAATTTGCAAAATCATTACTTAATTTCATTTTTTCGCGCTCACCGCTTTGAGCAATCGCAACGTACTGAGTCAAATCAGTATAATTGCCCACGACGGAATAAACAATTTCGCCTATTTTTCCATTTTTTTGTCTATTTGAAAGCCTCCAATAATCCCTTTGGCTACCCAACAAAACCGTAGCTACGTCACCTTGCAAAAATTTTTCATACGCGCCGTACTGAGTAAGCGTTTTTTCTGCAAAAATAACGGAAAAATTTTGCGCTTTGTCTGCCAACGTAGCAAGACTAGTCATGGGGCTACAATATTTGCTGTATCCAAGCAAAACAGAATATAATTTTTTTTCCTTTTTGCCCACTGTTTTTTGAATAGAGCAATCAAAAACACTATTTTTTAAATCTACGTAATTTTGTATTTTTTGCAAATCCGCGCTTTTGCCTGCCAACAAATATCCGCCCGACAAGTAAGGAATTGCATATTGCTTTCCGTCCATTTGCCCCGCGCTCAAAAGATTGTCAAACACGGGCGTGGTGGCGGAAATTTCCGCAATTCGGTTTGCCACCAACTCGCCCACCCCAAATCCAAAACTCACCAAATCAAAACATTGACCTTCCGAAAGCTTTTGACTCAACTGCTCGGGAGTTAGTTTAACGACGTCCACAAAAATACCTTGATTGTTTTTTTCAAACTCTATCGCTCTCCGCTTGAGCCAATCCGCCCTGCTACCCACTCCACCCTCAAAACTCTCAACGTGCCAAAGGGTAAGAATAACAGGCGTTGCCACCGTTCTCTCGGGGGTAACGTTTCTTGGCAACGCAGGAAACACAAATACAAAACAAAACAGCGCAAATACCACTAAAAGCGCTAAACTGATTACTTTTTTAAAAACGTTCATAATTTATTCTATTAACCAAAACGGCGAAAAAACCCTTTTTGCATCAAAAAACCTACCGCCTTTACCTTTTTGGCAAAGCGCAGTAGGCTTGTGTCTTTTTAACTATTCATTATGCAAAAAATCCGATATGACTTGAGCAAGCGACTTTGAAATCCCATCCGTTTGCGCAATTTCGTCCACCGTAGCGTTTTTTATTGCGTCCACTCCTTTAAAACGTTTTTGCAAAGCAAGCAACCTACTTTTGCCTACTCCGGGGATTTTTTCCAACTCCGAGACAAAGGCGTTTTTAGAGTGAAGCGCGCGGAAATACGTTACCGCAAAGCGGTGCGCTTCGTCACGCGTATTAATAAGCAAACGCAAAGCGTAACTGTCCATTGGCAAGCGTCGCGGTTTGTTGTCGCTCTCGACGTACACAAGTTCTTCCTTTTCGGCAAGGGCAATAATCTCTACGTCCACCTGTTTTTCTTCACGGGCTTGCAAAGCGTATTTGAGTTGCCCGAGACCGCCGTCCACCACTACAAGGTCGGGAGGATTGCCAAAACGCAAATCGTTTTGTTTGAGCCTTTCAAAACGACGGAGTAAAGTTTCCTTCATACTCTCAAAATCATTTGCCCCCTCAACTGTTTTTATCTTAAACCGACGGTAATCTTTGGGTGATTTTTGCCCATCTATTGCTACCACCATACTTGATACCTTGTCCACACCCGAAACGTTGGAAATATCAAAACATTCTATACGGTTTGGCAAGCGCTTGAGTCCCAACAATTGCTTAAGTTGTATCACTGCGCCCGTCGTGGAGGCGTATTTTCGCTCCTCTTGGGCGAAACTTTTTTCCAGACTTTCCCTCGCGTTATCCAAACTCATCTCCACAAGACGCTTCTTTTGCCCTTTTTGAGCTACGTTTACCACTATTTTTTTGCCGAAAGTTTCGGATAAAAACTGTTGAAAGCCGTCAAGACTTTCTATGTTTTTGTTGATTAGAATTTCCTTTGCGACGTCGTTAGTAGTTTGATAATAAGCGTTTAAAAAATCCGCCAGCGTTTGTTCTTCGTCTATACCTGCATCTGCAAAAGTTTGACTTTTGGAAAAAATGATTTTGCCTTGCCTAACCAAAGTAGTATTTATTGCGCTTTGGTTGCCGTTGCAACAAACGGCAAAAACGTCGTAGTCCACAAGCTTGCCGAGCGTCGCCACCTTTGTTTCGGAAATTTTTTCCACCAACTCAAGCTGATGGCGATATTTAAGCGCCTGCTCGTAAAGCATAGCGTCGCTCGCTTGAGCCATTTTTTGTTTAAGTAATTTTGTAGTTGCAAAAGTATTTCCTCGCAAAAAATCGCAACAATTTTCTATTAATTTTGCGTAATCCTCTTCCGAAATATTGCCGATACACGGCGCGCTACACTTGCCTATGTGATAATTAAGACACGGACGGAAGTTTTTTGGCAATTTTTCAAAATTGAGATTGCAGGTACGGGTTGGGTATAACTCACCCAACAACTCAAGCAACTCCTTGACGCTGTGCATTATAGGCCCGAAATATTTTGCGCCGTCTTTTGTAACTTTGCGAGTAAAAGCAACTTTAGGATAACGCTCCTTTAGATTGATTTTTACAAAGGGATATTGTTTGTCATCCTTCAACAAAATATTAAAGGGCGGAGAATATTTTTTTATCAGGTTGTTTTCCAACGCAAAAGCGTCCGTTTCACTCTCCGTCAAAATATATTCCAAATCGGCGACGTGTTTAAGCATTACTTCCACTTTGTAAGCCTTAGAAGAAGCATTAAAATACTGTTTTATTCTGTTTTTGAGATTTTTTGCCTTACCGACGTACAAAACCTTGCCCGATGCGTCGTAATAAATATATACTCCGCTACTTACTGGCAATTGTTTTAATTTTTGAGAAAGCTCCATATTTTTATTATAGCACACCTATGCCAAAAACAAAACAAAATAAAAACAATTTAAGTTTTGACAAATTTATAATTAAAAACGTCGGGTATTGCTCAACCGCAATACTCGACGCCCAACAACAAAACCTGATTTATCTTTGGATCTCTTATGCTGTAAAAAACAACTTTACCCTGTCTTTCACTCTTGACTATTTTTTCGTTTTTTAAAATTTTTAGTTGATGAGATACTGTAGTTTGATTTAATCCGCATACGTCAGCAATATCCGAAACGCACATCTTTTTGATGGATACGGCGCTCAACACTCTCAACCGCGTTACGTCGGCAAAGGTAGAAAAAAAACGCGACAAAATTTCCGCCGTCTCTACGTTTGGCAGATAATACAATATCTCTTTTTTTGTTTTTGCCGAAATAATATTCATCAAAAATATAATAACATAGTAACGTTTGCAAAATATCACGCATATTGTAGTACAAAAGCGATTTTTGTTTTTTTGGGAGGAATAATCTATGGGTATTACAAGCAATTTACTTTATCTTTTGCTACTTTACGCCGTACTTGACAAGGACGGAAAACTCAGTGTTTCGACAGGACTCTTGTTAGCGCTCGGCATAATCGTAGCCACCAACTATTGCAACAACAATAACAATAACAACTCCTGCTGTTGTCAACGACAAAGTTTCGGCAACAACTTTAATCCTTTCGGCGCGTTTAATAACAATTTTGCCTTTAGCAACTCTCTGTTTTGATAAACAAGAATAACTACATACCTAAACAAAAATAAGCGCAACAACTCAAAAATTGTTACGCTTTTTCTCGTATATTTTTAATTTTTAGGATTCAAATATTTTGATACAATACCGTGTAGCCACTTAAATATGTAGTCAAAAACAAATTGATAAATCACAAAAGCAATTTGTCCCAATACCACAACTGCTACAACCACCCACTCACGCCTAAACAAGGCTTGCCATGCGTCAAAAAACAAAAAGCGGTAAATAAGCATATACGCGGTAAAAAATATTTCAAAAACCGCTATCTTGATAATCCATTTGATTACACTGTTGATATTGCTTTTATCAACCCACAATTTTGTAAGACACAAGGGCGCAAACAACAGCGCGTAAGGCAAAATTTGCAAATAAACGGGCGCAACAAAACCTGCCACTACCGTTGAGACAGCAAAACAAACAATACTCCTGACTACGCCCTTAGGAAAAGCAATGGCGTTTGCCACGACGCAAACCGACGCTAATAACCCCGCCGTAAATCCAAATCCAGCGTAAGCCCCTATTATCAAAAACACGGTTGCCAATGCCGAAAAAACAGCGCAATATGCAATTTTTTGGGAATTTTTCACCGTCTAATACCTACCGACACATACATTGACAGCAGTCGCAACACATATTTGCAAGACAAACGTCACCGCAACAACTGCCCGTACACGTTCCGTTGCCGTGCGGTCCTGCGTCGTCGTACACGGGTGCGGAAGTATTGTGGCTGGACATTTTTTCCGGCGAAACTTTTTTGTTTGCCATTATTTTGTTGAGCTTATCAAGGCTATCCTTGTATCTGATATTGTCTGGATCCATATTTATACACATTTCCAACTGTTTTTTGGACTCGACAAACCAACTTTTTTTGTAATAAATTATCGACTGCAAATAATGCCACTCTGCGCTTCTATCGTTGAGATCGTCCAACATAGCTTGCGCCGTTTCAATATCGTTGGATTTGATAAGTTGCTCAATCTTTTCAAAATAAGTTTGCGAACCGCCAGAATAGTCTTGTTCACCTTGCTCCGGCTCGTGTATTTCACTCGCGGTTTTAGAAATAAACTCATTATAGGCCTCGTCCAACATGTCAAGTTTTTTTGCCGCCGCATTGCCTACCGCGCCCGGCTCCATACGTTGTGCGCGAAGCGCCTCTTTTTGCTCTTCATAGCTTTTTAAAGCTTCTTCCCGAGTGGCGTCTTCCTTAATTTTTAAGATTTCACATGCTTTTCTTAACGTCATTTTTTGTTGCTCCTATTATATTTGTCAAAAATTTCAGAAGTTTTTTTGCGCATACCCTCGTAAATTATGTTTTTTAATACGCAAGTATACGACTTTAACTCTAAATCGTTGAAACTTTCAGCTATTTTGTTGAGAGTAGAATAGAATAAAAACTCCAACTGCTCTTTGTTTGTCTCCACAAAGCTTTCCACGTCGTCGGTTTTGCCGAGCCAAGCAAACAAAACGTTGTAATTTTTGCTTTTTGCGTCCTTCTTTAAGTCGTCTAACGCGTCTATAATATATACCCATTTGCCGACGTTGTAACACAAATTGTAAAGATATTTATTAGTATCTGGTATTTCGCCCAAAACATACTCCGCTACAGCAGTTGCCATACGGGCGGAATAATCACAAACTGCGTCAATGCTGTCGCTGTTTTCTTTTTCCTTTTTGAGCAAACCGTCGTACAAAGACTGCAATTGATCAAACAAGGTTGGCGCGTTTTGCCTTGCCGTTTTGAAGGGTTTTTTTAATAAAGTCAACGCAATACGGCGTTTTTTGCTTTTTTCGGCGTCTATACCGTCGTCCACGGCATTGAAATAAAAAAGTAACAAGTTTGCCGTTGCAAGTTTGTCCGTTAAAAAATCGCGTTGCATTATACTACGTTTTTTAAACGGCGACGAAGCGCAAGTTGACATAGTTATGTTTGCGGGAGTTTCCGTAACTGCATGAAAAAGCATATTGTAAAAATTAATATCCCACCCTGCAGTCAACCTTGCTCTATTTGAATACGTATCCTTTAAAGACATACATATCCCACACAAAAAAGTGTGCCACAATCCAAACTGCCCTTTTTCCAACGTTTCCTTATTGATATTGATATAACCAAACATTTGTTTTTTCTTTAAATTTTTGGTACAAACCCTATGCGCTTGTACACCTTTGCAAGAGTTCTTCTTGCTCTAAGATAAGCTTTTTGCGCGCCTTCCGCCAAAACGGTATTGAGATAAGCTTTGTCGGCAAGCAGTCTTTTTTGTTCCTTTTGTATAGGCTCAAGTACCGAAATAACGGCGTCTGCTATACGTGGTTTAAATACGCCGTAGCCTACTCCCTCAAACTCTTTTTCCGCATCACTAATAGAAACACCTGCAAAGGCAGAATAAATAGTCAATAAATTGCTGATTTCCGGCTTGTCGTCCCCAAACCTTATTGCCGTGTCGCTATCCGTCACGGCGCGTTTAAACTTACGGCGGATTTCGTCGGGAGTATCCGTCAGCGAAACGAAAGCATTTTCATTTTCGTCGCTTTTGCTCATTTTTGCCTGCGCGTTTTGTAAACTCATTATTTTTGAACCGTGTTTTGCTATATACGGCTCGGGCACAACGAAGGTATCGCCAAAACGTGCATTAAAGCGTTGCGCAAGGTCGCGCGTCAGTTCAAGATGTTGCTTTTGGTCAACGCCGACAGGAACAAGATCCGTCTGATAAAGCAAAATATCACTTGCCATAAGCACGGGATAATCCATAAGTCCCATATTTATATTTTCCGCATGGCGAGCGCATTTGTCCTTAAACTGCGTCATGCGGTTGAGTTCACCCACGTAAGTGACGGTGTTGAGCGCCCAAGCGAGTTCGGCATGACAAGGCACGTGTGATTGAATAAAAATCGTGCTTTTTTCCGGATTTAAACCGCAAGCCAAATAAAGCGCAAGCAACTCCCAAGTTTGTTTACGAAGTTCCGCAGGGACTTGCGATACTGTAATAGCGTGCAAATCCACTACGCAAAAAATACTGTCGTAAGCGTCTTGCAAAGTAAGCCAATTTTTGATTGCGCCGATATAGTTGCCTATGGTGATTTTTCCGCTGGGTTGTATCCCGCTAAACAATACCTTTTTTTTGGGTTGCATTTCTTCTGCTTGCTGATTTTTTTCAAACGTATTATTGTCCATAATAAACCTTACCATTCTTTATTGTAGCAAACTTTAAACCAAAATGCAACTAAAAAAAGACCACGCAAGCATTTTACGTAGTCTTTTTTAAATTTTTTATTAGCTTGTAAAAATTAAAATTTATACAAAGTAGTATACTTTTTTAAATATTCGGGCAATTCGTCCGCAACACTAAAAGTAAAAATGAATTCAACGTCAAACTTTTTTGACAAATCGGCAAAACAAGCAAACATATCCTCCAATTCTTCAAGCGGTTTTTTGACTATTTTGATAATACCGTCAAAGTATATTTTTTCAATATCGTAGTTGCCTGCCAAAATACCCTTTACAAAAGCGGGAAAAGTCTTTTCGCAACGTACGTCGTATTCGCTCGAATCCACCAATTTGATTGCGTGTTCCAAGTCGTGCATACGCGAATTGTCTTTATCTATATAAACCAAATCTCCTTTGGCTGTGCTTACGCTTTGGTTTGCAAGGTCAACAAGCTTTTTGGTTTTTCCGCATCCCTTCGGGCCGTAAATAAGTTTGATATTGTCCATTATTACCTCCTGATTGTTACTAATATTGTATCAAAGATACAAAAAATTACAATTGTTTTTAGCAAATTTCGTCAATAAATTTTTTAATACGTCTTGCGCCCTCTTCAATTACGGGGATATCAAGAGTATAAGTAAGTCTCACGTACTTGTCTGCGCCGAAACTTTCGCAGGGAATAACCGCAACGTGGGCTTTTTCCAACAAGGTTTCACTAAACTCCAACGGAGTATTGATTTGCTTGCCTTCAAAAGATTTGCCGAGCAATCCCGATACGTCTACCATAACGTAAAAAGCGCCGCTACCCTTTACACACTTGACTTTATCGTAATTTTCAAAGCAAGCCAAAAGGGCGTTTCTTCTTTCTTCAAAAATCTTACGCATTGACGAAATAAATTCTTCGCCGTTATTAAGAGCGCATACTGAAGCGTGTTGAGCAATAGTGTTGGGGTTGCTACTTTCGTGACTTTGCAATGCGCCCATACGCTTTGCAAGTATGGTAGAACTTGCCGTATAACCAATTCTCCAACCGGTCATAGCGTAGGCTTTGCTCATACCGTTGATAACGATAGTGCGTTCCTTCATTTCTTCGTCAACCTGAGCGACGGAAAAATGCTTTTTGCCGTCATAAGCAAGAGCCTCGTAAATTTCGTCGGAAATAACGTATATATCTGGATATTCCTTAAGCATTTTTGCAAAAGCGCGTACGGTTTCTTCAGAATACAAAGTACCCGTCGGGTTGTTCGGCGTGTTAAGTATGATTGCCTTAGTTTTTGGAGTAATGGCGCTTTTTACCACGTCAACGTCCAAAGCAAAGCCGTTTTCCGCCTTCATTGTAACAACTACGGGTGTACCACCGCAAATTTTTACCAATTCTGGATAAGTCAACCAATACGGAGCAACGATAATAACTTCGTCACCTTCTTCCACCGTAGCTTGAATAGCGTTGTACAAACTTTGTTTTGCACCGCTACTTACTACGATTTGTTCTTGAGTATAATTCAAACCGTTGTCTCTTGCAAGCTTGTTGCATACGGCGTCTTTCAAAGCAGGCATACCGCTTGCCGCAGTATACTTTGTAAAACCCTTATCAAGAGCGACCTTTGCAGCCTGAATAATAAAATCAGGCGTATTAAAATCCGGTTCGCCCGCAGCAAAGCTGATAAGGTCAACGCCTTCGGCTTTCATTTTGTTTGCCTTTGCCGTAATGGCAAGCGTAAGACTCGGTGATACGTTTTTTGCTCTTTTTGTGATAGTTAACATAATTTTTATTTCCTCCAAAAACCCACTGTAGGGGTTATTTTGTATTTAAATCAATCCTGTTGGTTGTTTTGTAATTTTGCCGTTTGGTCAGCAATACGCAACGCTTCAATCATTTGGGCAATATCGCCGTTTAAAAAGTTTTCCAAATCATACAAAGTAAAATTTATACGGTGATCGGTAACTCTACCCTGTGGAAAGTTGTAAGTACGTATTCTTTCGCTCCTATCCCCCGTACCCACCTGCGTTTTACGCGCCGAAGCGTATTCCTTATCTGCTTGCGTCTGATACAGGTCATACAACTTGCTTTTAAGCATTTGCATTGCGTACTCGCGGTTTTGAATTTGACTGCGTTGCGTCTGACACGCAACTATAATCCCCGTCGGCAAGTGCGTGATCCTTATTGCGCTTTCCGTTTTGTTAACGTGCTGTCCGCCTGCTCCGCTACTACGATACGTGTCTACTTTAAGGTCTTTTTCGTTTATTTCTATTTCCACGTCGGTAGTTTCGGGCAAAACCGCTACCGTAATGGTGCTGGTATGAATACGCCCTTGCGACTCCGTCTCCGGCACACGCTGAACCCTGTGTACTCCGCCCTCAAACTTAAAACGACTGTACGCGCCGTTACCAACGACTTTAAAGGAGGCTTCCTTTACTCCGCCCAATTCGTTTTCATTTAGGTCAATATCTTCCACCTTCCAGCGCATTTTTTCGGCGTACATAAAGTACATACGGCGAATTTCTCCCGCAAACAAGGCGGCTTCCTCCCCGCCTGCGCCCGCGCGGATTTCCACAATAACGTTTTTTTCGTCGTTGGGATCAACGGGCAAAAGCAAAACTTTCAACTCTTCTTCCAGCTTTTCGCGGTTTTCCTTAAGAAATTTGATTTCGTCGTGCAACAAAAGCTTCATTTCCTCATCCGTTTCGAAATCAATCGTTTTTAAACTTTCCGTCAGCGCGTCGTTGTTTTTGCGCCACTCGTCGTATTTTTCTACAACAGGCAAAAGCCCGCTATGTTCCTTAACCAACTTTTTCCACTCCTGATTGTTGGCAATGACTTCGGGCTTTGCTATTTCTTCCGTCAAGTATTCGTACCTTTGTTTTGCCTTTTCCAGTTTATTAAACATTTAATTTATTTCCTTTTTATTGCAAGAATCATTCTGTCGTTACCCGAATAATCCTGCTTTACTTCTACGTCATATTTATCTACAAAATAAGCTTTTGCCGTTTCGCCTTGGTCAAAGCCTATTTCCATATACAGTTTTCCGCCCGCTTTAAGATGCTTGTGAGCGTATTTTGCCAACACTCGATAAAAATCCAAGCCGTCCATACCTCCATCCAAAGCGACGTGCGGTTCATAATCTTTTACGCTTTTGTCAAGGGTTTGTATGACGTCCGTTGCAATATACGGCGGATTGCAAACAATCATATCATATTTTCCGCCTATTTTTTCAAACATATTGCTCCGCACGTACTTTGCGCCTTTTACTCCCAACCTATTAGCGTTAAATTTTGCCCTTTTTAAAGCATCTTTTGAAATATCCGCCAAAACAACCCTTGCAGAAGTCTTTTTTGCTACCGTCAAACCTATGCAACCGCTACCGCAACATAAATCCAAGACTTTTTTAGAATTGGCTTTTATGACCTGCTCCGCCAACAGTTCAGTCTCCATACGAGGAATAAGCACTTTGTCGTCAACGTAAAAATAGTACTCAAAAAACGGCGCTGAAGAACAAGCGTACGCAAAAGGCATACCCTCCAAAATATTGCTAATTGCTTTTTCAACCTTAGCAAAATAACAAACGCTTACCATAACCTTTTTAAGGTCGGCGTTGAGTTTAAGTTGCAACAATCCTCTTGCCATCCACTCGGCGTTTGCCACGTCCAAAGAATTTTCCGCAAGTTTTTGCTTTACAAAAGCCAAAAACTCCTCGTAAGGCACAGGCTCGGGAAAGCGTTCTTCTGGAATATTTTTGTCTAAATCCATTTCCAAAACCTTTTTAAAGGCGGTAATGGCAACTTCACACATTTTTTCGTCCGGCTCTGCCGTCGTAATCCTTTGCATAAGCTTGCCAAGATTTTTAAGCGGATTAAAAATCTTGCAACTTGATTTTGCCAATCCCATAAGCATTTCGTAACTAATAGAAGCCACCACAGGAATAAACGCAAGGTTAATCAGCATCCTTATCCAACCCTTGTCAAAATAAGCCGTAAACCCCACTGCCTGAAACACGAAGGACGCTCCCATTATGACTATAAGCGAGAGTACAAATACGTAAACGATAAAGGAAGTACCGCACCTATCGTGATGCTTGTCGCTTTTCATTACGTTTTCTACGGTAAGTTCCAACTCGTTTTCAAAGCAAGATATGGTTTTGTGCTCCGCGCCGTGATACATAAATACTCTTTTTATATCTTCCATCTTTGAAACGGACACAAAGTAAACCACTATGATAATTATTTTTGCTACTTCCTGCACTGCTATTTTTGCAAACGGCGGGAGAGTGGTTGAAAAAATACCGTTTATCCATTCTGGAATATACGTTGGCAATATCACAAACAGCGCCAACGCCAAAGCAACCCCCAAAAATACCGAAAAAACGAGCGCGCCTTTCAAAGATTTGTCGTCGCTTTCCGTCACTTCTGCCTCGCCTGCTACTTCCGCCGAGCGCATAAGAGTGCTCGTACCGCTAACCAAGCTGTTGATAAGATTTGCTATTCCTCTCAAAAATGGAATTTTATTTATTGCTTTTTTTGGCGGAATACGCGTTGCTTCTACTCTAATAACCCCGGCTTCGTCACGCACGGCAAGAGCCATACTACTCTCTCCGCGCATCATTACGCCTTCCATCACTGCTTGACCGCCGATTTTTGTTTTTGCCATAATTTTTTCCTTAAGACAATTATAGCAAATAATCTTTTTTTTTGCAACAAAAAAGCACAGAAAGAATTTTCTGCGCTCATTGATTGTTTGCGCTGTTTACATACCGTAGCGTTTTTTAAATCTATCAACTCTACCGCCGGCATCAACCAGTTTTTGCTTGCCCGTAAAATACGGGTGACATTTATTGCAAATTTCCACCTTAATGACGTCGCCTCTTTGGGTGCTGCCCGTTACAAAAGTTTCGCCACAGGCGCATTTGACGGTGACTTGATGATAATCCGGATGAATTTTTTCCTTCATGGGTGCTCACCTCTCTATTTTTTTTAGCCTTGCTATTATACCCCACATCTTGCATTAAGTCAAGGGATTTTAAGCATTTTTTTATTTGTTTGTAATATATTTTTTTTAAAAACTCAACCACCTCAAAAAAATTGTTTTTTTAAACCGAATTTTTTAGTTTTTTGCTGTTTTTTTGTGGTTTTTATCTCAAAAATCGGGATTTTTTGTATCAAATAAAGAGTTTTGCATCAAAAAGTAGACAATTTTAAATTGTTTTGATATAATGTATTAAAGTGTTTTATCGGAGACGTTATGAAAGCTTGGAAACTTATTGAAAAAAATAAATTTGAGTTGATTACCCGAGACCTTTCGGAAATGAACGAACAAAACGACGTCAAAATCAAAATGAATAGAGTTTTGCTCACCCGAAACGACCATTATTTGATGAACAACGCTTTTGACCATCAAATGATTTTAGGCAATATCGGTATAGGTATTGTTAGCGAAGTATTTGCTACGGCAAGCTCTCGTTTTTCTCGTATGGACAGAGTGGTTATCGAACCCTTTATACCGTGCAACGATTGTCGTTTTTGTAAACAGTCCAAACAAACTTTTTGCCTAAACAAGCAAAATTTGGGCATCAATTCCGACGGCTTGTTGAGAGACTTTATTTCCCTACCACACACCTGTCTTTATACCATACCGGAAGTTGTCAGTACAAACGACGCTATTCTAATCCCGACGTTAAGCCTTGCTTTAAATCTTTTGGACAAAATCGAGCTGGAAAAAGGAGAACACGTTGCAATATTCGGTGGCGGTATATTGGGGGTTATTCTTGCGTGTTTAGCAAACTATTATCAAGCAATGCCCATTTTGGTATGTACCGACGACCAATCCGTAAAGACCGCAAAGAATAAAAACGTTTTTTATACCTTCCGTTTCGATACTGACGACGTTTCGCAAAAAATCTTTTCTATCACGGGCGGACGCAAGTGCGAAAAGGTTATTTACCTTGCTGACGACGATATATCCGTTTCTCTCGCGCTGGAAAATTGCTCGCCCAACGGCATTTTTTCCGTCTACGGCTCGCATTATGACAAAATTGATCTACCAATGAGCTACGTGATAGAAAACAACCTTACCGTCAACTCGGTAGAAAATTGCTACGGCAACTTCCCCACCGCTATAAATCTTTTGGCAAAAAATATCGTCAAAGCTGACGATTTTGAGTCAGAACAACTCTCTTTTGCCAACATTGACGAAACCTTGCCCAACATTGAGGAAGAAAAATTTACCAAACAAAATATTATCGTCAAATTTGACTGAAATCAAAATATTACAAAAAAGCGTAGCAACTATTTTTGCTACGCTTTTTGTTGTTTAGCGACAAGTTTGTCGCGCTATTAGTTATCTTTAGTCCAAAGCACTATTTCACCGTTGACGTAGTGCCAATAGTTGCCCTCTTCCGTCGGCTGTGTTTGAGAATAAAAACACATTTTGTCGTTGTATAAAAAATTATCAGCGCCCACAACAGTATTCCACTCTGTTTGCGTACCCTTAAAATATACTACTTCTAAAGCTTTACAGTTTAATATAGTATCTCTTTCTATACTTTCTATCCCACTTGGTATCACAATCTTCTTTAAAGAACTGCAATTTGAAAACGCGTTTCTTTCCAACGTTTTTAGCGCGTCGGGCAACGTCACTTTCTCCAAGGCATTACACATAGCAAACGCGCCAACTCCTATTTTTTCCAACCCGTTAGGAAAAACAAGGTTAACTAACCCACTGCCAGAAAAAGCTCCCATACCTATTTGTTTAAGGGACGAAGGCAAATTAATTTCCGTCAAATTTGAAGTGTAACCAAAAGCATAATCCCCTATTACCGTCAAACTATTTGAAAAAATTACTTCCTTCAACGACGTGCAACCATTAAACGCATACCTACCAATAAGTTTTAGCCCATCGGGCAAAACCACTTTTGCCAAATTAGCTTGATTAAAAAAGGCTTCTCCTGCAACAAATTCAATGTTTTCGGGCACGGTCAAGGTAGTGTCAACGGGCATTTCGCCCTTGTAGCCGTAGAGAATATGGTCTAAATACATTATCCCTTCCGGATGGGATTTGTACCAAGCAGTATCTGCAAAAACAGCATTATCAAATATCTCAAAGTCGTGCGAAAGTATAGAAATATCCTTGAGATTTTCTCTCCCTTGAAAGGCGCAGTAGTGAATTTCCTTGACGGAGGCGGGTATTTCCACAAAAGACAATTCCGAACTAATGTGTTCTATTACAATACCTCCAAATGTTTCTTTATATTCATCAGTCGGACAGGCAAAAGCAAAAGGCTCTATCCTTTGGAGCCCGTCAGGCAAATCCAAGCTTTTAAGAGCTGTGTTTCTAAAAGCATACATTTTTATATCCTTTAAACCAGACGGGAGAACAACCGACGTTAATCTCTTACAGCCGTCAAACGCACCGCCTTCAATATCCTTTACCGATTCGGGTATGACTACCTCCTTGAGATTGACCATACATCTAAACGCGCCGTTTTTAATGGTCTCAAGATGACGTGGCAACACCAAACCAGTAGTGACCTTGTTGCAACCTACCTCCGTAAAGCAATTGCTATCTTTTGATGGCAAGGAAAAAGCTTCATCCCCTATGGATTTGACGGGATAATCATAAACAAAATCCGGTATAACTATAGTACCGCTAAGAGACTCGGAATTTACGCTATTTTTACCACGGGTTACTTCGTATCCCGTGCCGTCTGGCAAAAGAGAATAATAAAGACCTTTTTCATCCTTCAACAACGGCTTAGGGGCATGCAAATTAAAGGTTAAACTTGTAGCGACAGAATTGGTATTTTTTTCACCGTCGCCCACCGCCATTACGTTTATATAATAAGTACCTTCCGTTATAGACAACAAACTAAAGGAAGTTTCCGACACTTCATATTCTTCTTCGTTTACAAAAACAGTATAGCCTATTGCGCCGTCAACTTTGTCCCAAGTAATTACTCTTTCAAAAATTTCAAGATTTTGCGGAGCAGGCAATTCTTTAAGAGAGGGTTTACACGCAACAAAAATCACACACGTCAACACAAACAACAACGGCACAAAAAAGTGAAGTAATTTTCTGTTCATAAACTTTTTCCTCCTTAAAGACCAAGCTCTGCCGCCATTGCTGTCGCAATATCTTCCGCTATATCATCCGTTACTTCCAAATCCGTATCGGAACATATAGCAAGTCCGTCAGGAGAGTAATGGATTCTATCTACTTCCATAACGTAAACGTACGCGGGTTGACCGTCTATATATTGACTGTCGTACAAAAAATTGTACAACTCACTACTAAGGTGCCAAAAACCTACGGCGCTAACTCGTTGTATATTATAATTATTTTCTTCATTCAACAAATATGCAACCGAAAGCATTGGATACATTTGTCCTGTGGTAAGCTCCTGTAATTGACCGTCACCCGTAGGTACAAACAATTTAATATTAAAATTATTAAGAACGGTAAGTATCCCCCCATAGGTATTTTCCGGTATGCCGTAAATAGTTTTTAAAGCATCCAACATGTGCGTCAAAAAGATAGAATTTGCACACAAATCGTCTATAAAACTTGGTCCAGAATAGTTGCTTATGTCAATAAGGTTTTCGTCCAATATATAACAATTGTTTACCAAGTAGGAAAGATTATTGTCAGTAAAGTGCTCTATTGATGCTTCACAAAATTTTTCCAACTTGTTAAAATCCGTCTGCGAAAAAACGTCTACGTAATTTAAAAACTCGTTATTGACATAATCGTCTTCGTCATATAGCGAAATAAATAGAGTGATACAATCTTGATCTTCTTTCAAATCCTCAAATAATTCAAGCAAAATATCTGCCGACGGTTTAAAGGTTTTTATATCAATAATCACTATGCAATTTTGCCCAAAACAATCGAAATAATCCGACGTTACCAGCTCTTCAAATTCTACACTATCAATCTCTTGTCGATCACAAACAAGGGTATAATTTGAGCCCCAGTTATTTAAAACGTCATTATAATTAAGCGACGGATAAAAATCCGTAAAATAATAAATTGTGTCAGTGTAATCGTTTATAGGCACATTAGCATAAACTTTTTGTGGATTTGACAAAGCTACTACTGCTCCCACAAAAAACATCACCATTACCAAAAAAATACTCACCATACTTTTGCTTGTTTTTGTCATAAAATAACCTCCTTAAAATAATTTTATTTTTAATGAAACATATTCATCACAAATAGTATACTATTATTTTTTAATTATGTCAATAAGTTTATTAAATTTATCGACAATTTTTAAAAATATTTACAATCTAATTACACATTTTGCCGTTTAAAAGGGTTGTTTTTGCAATTAAATTTATTTACTTGAAAAAAAAGACAAAGTATGTTAATATTTTTTTATGGAACAAAATTTGGTTACAAAATTTGAAGAACTGCTTGCGCTTGCAAAAAACGGCAATGCGGAAGCAATGCTAAAGGTTGCCCGCGCTTATGAAGGTGGTTTGGGCATTGACAAGGACGTAAAAACGGCGTTTTGGTGGTTTTTGCAGTCAGCAAACGCAGGCAACGCCCAAGCGCAGTACGAAGTAGCGTTATGGTATAGCGACGGAGTACATTGTGAAGTGGATTATCAAAAATCCGTTTATTGGTGCAAGCGCTCTGCCATGCAAGGCAATGACGAAGCAAAAGACTTTTTGGACTTTTTGCAAGGGTTTGATATTTAAGGTATTAAATATTTATTAGGTATGAAAAAAAGAGTAGTAGTAGGTATGAGTGGCGGTGTAGACAGCAGTGTTGCGGCGTTGCTCTTAAAGCAACAGGGCTATGAAGTAATAGGACTGTTTATGAAAAATTGGGAAGAAACCGACCCCAACGGTTGTTGCACTGCAGAAGAAGATTTTGCAGACGTCCGTCGTGTTGCGGACAAAATTGGCATACCCTACTTTACCGTCAACTTTGCAAAGGAATATATGGATAGAGTTTTTGCCTACTTTTTGAGAGAATACAAGGCAGGACGCACTCCAAACCCCGACGTTTTGTGCAATAGAGAAATCAAGTTTGGCCCTTTTTTACAACAAGCAAAGGCCCTAGGCGCGGATTATATTGCAACGGGGCATTATTGCGGTATTAAACACGCTGACGGATTGCATTATCTAACAAAAGCCGTTGATACCGACAAGGACCAAACTTATTTTTTAAACCAATTGAGCCAAGCGCAACTGCAAGACGTGCTGTTTCCGCTATCAAGCTTGCCAAAAGGCGAAGTAAGAAAAATTGCTTTGCAATACGACCTTGCTACCGCCGTCAAAAAGGACAGTACGGGGATATGCTTTATCGGGGAGCGAAACTTTAAAAACTTTTTAAAAACTTATCTACCCTCCCAACCGGGCGATATAGTGGACACGGAAGGAAACAAAGTCGGCAGGCACGACGGATTGATGTACTACACCATAGGCCAAAGGCGAGGTATCGGGCTAGGCGGTACGGCTGACAATCAACAACGCTGGTTTGTCGTCAGCAAAGATCTAAAAAACAACCGTCTTGTTGTGAGCCACGGCGACCAAAGCGTGCTTATGAGCCGTAGCCTTGTTTCCAACGCCGTCAATTGGATACCGACGCAACCAAAACAAAAAACTTTTGAGTGCTATGCAAAATTCCGTTATAGACAGCCCGAACAAAAGGTGCTTGTTTCTCTCCTTGACGACGGAAAAGTATTTGTAGAATTTGCCCAACCGCAACGCGCTGTGACGGAAGGTCAGTACGTGGTTTTTTACGACCAAGACAACTGCCTCGGCGGTGGCGTAATAGACCAAGTAAACAAATAATTTATTTAAAACCCCCGACTCACCAAGTCGGGGGTTTTTGATCGTAAAGTATTTTTTGTTGTTTTAATTTCTTAAACCTCGCGTTGCCATACGGCGTAAAGTACCGTTCCATAATCTATCGCTCCGTCTGCGACTTCTTGCATAGTATACTCTACGTCTCCTCCGTAAACCGTTGTCCA
>CABUZX010000011.1 GCA_902496185.1 uncultured Subdoligranulum sp.
AAGGGTTCGGCTGTTCGCCGATTAAAGTGGCACGCGAGCTGGGTTCAGAACGTCGTGAGACAGTTCGGTCCCTATCCATCGTGGGCGTAGGATATTTGATAGGATCTGTCCCTAGTACGAGAGGACCGGGATGGACGTACCAATTGTGCACCTGTTGTCGCGCCAGCGGCACGGCAGGGTAGCGAAGTACGGACGGGATAAACGCTGAAAGCATCTAAGCGTGAAACCCACCTAAAGATAAGATATCCCATTCTTAGTGAAGTAAGACCCCTTGTAGACCACAAGGTTGATAGGTCAAAGGTGTAAGTGCAGTAATGCATTCAGCTGATTGATACTAATAGGTCGAGGGCTTGATCACAAAAAACTGTGAGAGGCTTGATTACATTCACCAAACCACTCTTAAAAAAGTTTGATACCTATGCAGTTGTCAATGTCCTTGAAAAAAACTTTGATATTTTCGGAAAATTTTTTCCGTTTATATACCATTGCGGTGACTATGGCGAAGAGGTCCCACCTGTTCTCATACCGAACACAGAAGTTAAGCTCTTCAGCGCTGAATGTACTTGGCTGGACACGGCCCGGGAGACGATGACGTTGCCGCATCCATAAAAAAGAATGACTATCTTACGATAGTCATTCTTTTTTTTACGGCGATGGTTAACGTTACGGCGGTATTTGACGCAGAACTTAATAATATTAACGAAAGCGGTGGAGGATAAAACAAAAAGCACTTTTTCAAGTGCTTTTTGTTTTGCGAAAGGAAGTCATTTGTTATTGCGGTCAGTCTTCTTTTAGTTTAAGAACAAAATCTTCACCGTATTCGGTCGGGTACGACGATTTATAATCTTGTTTCAGCGAGTTACAGATAGAAGCGTTGTCAACTATCGGGAGCAGTACTTCAAAATCGTTTGAAGTTGGATTATCCTTAAGGTTTTCTTCCGACGGTGCCTGATATACTATTTCGCTCGTGCCGATTTTATTGAGATAGTTGTTGTATTTCAGCATCGTTTTGTACATATCGAGCAATTCTTCTTCCGTCAGTTTTTCTTTTAACAAGTTTTCCCATTCTTCGTCAGCCACAGTATGATATTCGACCATTACGTCCACGCCTTTTTTGTCAAGAAAAACGTAAGTAAATCTTCTGTTTGTTTTGGACGTTTCTCTATAGATATAGCCTTGTTCTTCCATTTTGTTGAGTTCCGGAGTTAGGTTACTGTTGGCGATACTCAACGTTTTTGCCAAAACGCCCACCGTCATGGGTTTTTCCGCCGTCCACAGTCTTGCAAATATAGCTTGCTGGGCAGACGGTAATTGGTATTTAGAAAAATTGTACTTCTGACATCTTTCTTTTAGCGGTTTCAGTAAATTCTTCTGATGATTACTGATTATATGGTCAACTTGCGTGCCGATACATCCGGCAATCAAGTCGGACAGGGTGTAAGGTTTTCCCGTCCAGATTTTATAAATCGGATTGTCGTTAGTGTCTCTCAAATATCCGTCTTTGTCTTTTTCTACGATAATTTTTTTCATAAATATTATCCTTTCATAAATATTATTTTTATTATACCAAAGTATTTTGATTTTGTATTGATTTTGTTTCAAAAATTTATCAAAAAAATTTTATAAAACCCGTTGACAAATGTTTGATTAACTGGTACTATACTTATGAAAAGATAATTATTATTAAAAAATAACAATTATTAAATCAAAACAAAAGGAGAAACAGTATGAAAAAATTCACGAAAGCATTCTTTGTATTGCTGTTGGCGTTGTCGCTGGTTTTTTGTATGGCGGGATGCGCAAAGACGTACACCGTCGTATTTAAAAACGGCACGGAAACGATTTCCGCAACGGTACAAGAAGGAGGGCTCGTCTATGCCCCGGAATTGACTCTGGCAGATGGTGTGGAACTGGTAGGTTGGTACACGGACGAACAATACACGACGCCCTTTGATTTTAAAACGAATATAACGCAGGACACCGTACTGTATGCAAAACTTAACAGTTTGTTGTATACCGTAACCTATCAATTGGGTTATTCAGGCACGGCGCCCGTACAGAACGGCGTAAACAAGGACGGTAGTTTTACCGTTGCCGACGAACCTAAAAGAATAGGCTACAAGTTTTTAGGTTGGAGCGACGGTCAAAACTTGTATCAGGCTCAGGATAATTATACCGTGACGGAAGCGGACAATATTGTTTTGACGGCAATCTGGGAGTATAAAACCGTAAGTGCGAAATTTTTCGACGATAGAAACAACCTTATCGAAGAGAAAACCCTGCCTTACGGCAGCGACGTCGTTGCCCCGACGGAAGTATATCACAAATACTGGTGTTTCGAACATTCCGGTTGGGATAAAGAAACTACCAATCTGACGCAGGATACTGAATTTTTTGCTCAATACGAATACGTACCGACTCAGGAGGTCAATTTTATCTATGAACTCGATACGGAAAAAAATGCATGGATTGTATCGACGTCCGTAAGAGACTTTGACTTAATGTATGGTTTTGTCGGCGACCTTGCATTGCCGGATTATTATCAGGGGTTGCCGTGCTACGCGGTGGATATCGTACGGCTGTATTCTGCCAACGGCACTTTGTATATTCCTTCGACCTATCGCGAACTGGGTTTTGAATCTTTCAGAGGTTGTGCGTTTTCCGATATTATTATAGAAGAAGGGCTGGAAACGATTTCCGATTACGCCTTTGAGAACGTGGCAAAAACGAAAAGCGGTTTTGACGAAAACGGAGACTATTATGAGATAAGCATACTCTCGGTAGTACAAATACCGGGTACGGTCAGATACGTGGGCGCAGGCGCTATACCGTCTTATACTATCGACTTGCAGATAGCGGCAGGTGCAAATTTGCAATGCATTGACGGCGCGTTGGTAAGTGACGACGGAAAAGTTCTGGTCAACGCGTTGCAAAACAAGTTGAATGACGGCAGATTGACAATCCCCGCGACGGTAAAAAGCATCGGCGCAGGAGTATTCAGCTATGCTGAATATCTGAAATCGGTTGTTATAACGGGACAACTTACGGAAATCGGGGAAAGTGCGTTTAGTATGTCTAAAATTACTTCCCTTACTTTTAGCGAAGGTGCGTACGTAGAGCACGTCGGGGAACACGCATTCTGGGGTTCTTACCTGGAGAGCGTAGATCTGCCTCGCGGTATCAAGACGATAGGAACAGGAGCTTTTGCGTCTATCGGGGGTTTGCGTTCTTTTGCTTTTGCCAATACGATAGAGAGTATCGGAGAAGGCGCAATCGCTCCGTCGGACCTTCTGTATATGGAAAAGTTGGAAATGACGGGCGGAACGACAAGTCAAAACGGCAAATATACCTGTGAGAACGGGGTGTTGATAGAAAAAGGTACGTCCAAATTGTATCTGAGTGACGGTACGACCCGCGGTGACGTTTTGTTGTTGTATTGTCAAAGCAATACCGCTACCCAATATACCACGCCGTCTACGGTTAGAGAATTTTGGAGTTATGCTTTTCACGCTCAAAAACATCTGAAAGTTTTGACCGTTAACGAAGGCGTAGAAACGATTCCCGCTATGTTTGCAAGCGGAAACAACGGTTTTGAATATTTCGTGGATTCGTCTATAGAAAAAGTCGTTTTGCCTTCGACCTTAAAGGTTATTGAAAACGGCTTTGCCGACAACAGATGGGGAGGCAGTCTGAAGCTCGGTTCGTATGCCGCATTCATATCAAACGGAAGCCTGAAAGAAGTAGTAATCCACAGTGACAGCCGACTGAAAGAATTAAAGTCAATGACGTTTTTGAATACGGCAATAACAGAGTTTGAAATACCCAGATACGTAGAAAGCGTAGGCGTCGGCGTTTGGGGCGATTCTTTAATAACGCTCACCGTCCATCCCGAAAACGAATTTTTTAAAGCGATTGACGGTATTTTGTACACGATTGACGGCAAAAAAATCGTTTGTTTCCCTCGCGGATACGGCAAGACGCATACGAAGTTTGTGGCGCCTGCGGAGCTGGAAGAAGTCGGTCCCGACGCAATGTACGGAATTTACGGTCTGGAAGAAATGGACTTCAGTCAGAGCAAGCTGAGATTTGTTGACGTATTTGCTTTTGAGCAAAACTATACGGCGCAATACGACAGCTTCTGGGTACCTATTAAGGGGACGGAAAAAGGTTTGAAAAAGGTTACCTTCCCCGCCACGTTGGAGCATATCGGAGACAATGCTTTTGCCGGATGTTCTTTGTTGGAGGAAGTCATATTCTTGGGTGACGCTCCCGAAATGACGATATGTAACGATTATAATGACCATATGTTGTTTGATTCGATGACAGCAAAATTGGTTTTCGACAACAAGTACGCAACAAACTTTTACAACTCTTTGTATTCTTACAACCCCGAGTACGTAGAAATGTTATCGCCGGAACAAAGAGAAGCGGTACAAGAAACCACTTATACCTTCGATAGTCTCGGCGGCAGTAGCGTACAGCAGGTAAAAACGATTATTTTACAGCAAAGCCAATTGCCCACGCCGACAAAAAGCGGAAAGTATTTTGCAGGTTGGTATACTCAGAACGGTACTACAACCGGCGAATGGGGAGAATTGGTGGTGGGGCCTTTTGCCAACTATTCCGGAGTGTATCAGATTACGCTGTACGCAAAGTGGCAAGATACTCCTTGGGAGACGGGTAAATCTTACGCCCCGTATATTTTAAAGGCAAATTCATCACGGACTTTGTTGTTGCAAAAGGAAACTTCGCAAGGCATTTTCGGTTCTCAGGATTTGAAAGGTTATACGGTGCATTGGTTCGTATTTACCGCGACAAGTAGCGGAATAGTAAACGTTGAAGTAAACGTACCCGAAGAAATAGGTTACAACTGTTGTCTTTTTACCCAACCGGTATTTGATTGGCAGTATGAAGCGACATGGTCCGGCAACGGCTATATGGTAGAAGAAGGACAAACTTACTATCTTGCCATGTATTTGTATGATATGGAAACATGGTCAGCCGGAGAAGTAGAGGTAAAAATAACTCTTTCTATTGAAACGATGGCAAACGCCCAACAGGTTTTTATTCAAAAAAGAGATGATATGTAAAACCGTTGAGTATTAGTTGAGACTTAGCACAACAAAAAGGAAGGCGGATCGCCTTCCTTTTTGTTGCGTCGGCAAATAACGTTGACTTTTGGGTTTAAAACTGGTACAATGTTCTTCGGAGAAAAATTTATGCGATTAAGATACAAAAAAAATCTTGACGAAAGGATGTTTGCCTGTAAGGACTATTTTTTAGACCGTACATGTGACGGCAATGCTTTGATTGCCATACAAAACCCAAATTACGTTGATTTTGTTCAACTCTTTGGCAATCATAATCCCGTTTGTTTGGAAATCGGTTGCGGAAAGGGCAAATTTGCAATAGAATACGCATTAAAGTATCCCGAGCAAAATATTTTGGCAGTCGAGAGATTATCCAACGTAATAGTTTCGGGCGCGGAGCAGGCGCAAAATTTGAATTTGCCTAATTTACGTTTTTTGGTGCAAAATGCAGAGTTTTTACCTCATTTTGTGTCTCCAAAAAGCGTAAGCAAAATATTTTTGAATTTTTCCTGTCCGTTTCCTAAATATCATTACCGCAACCGTCGTCTTACTCATCCAAAATTTTTAAAAATTTATTCTGATTTGTTGGCAGTGGGCGGTGTGGTAGAGCAAAAAACTGACAATTTGCCTTTTTTTGAGTTTAGCGTAGAGAGTTTTAATGAGCAAAATTGGCAAATAAATTTTTTGACTTACGATTTATACAAGGAAAACCTTGTTGGTAATATTCAAACGGAATACGAAAGACGTTTTGTTTCGGGCGGTACTAAAATAAACAAGTTGATAGCAACACCGCAAAAAAATACTTAAATGGCATTTAAAAAGGCAAAATTGCCCTAATAGGAAAAAGATGACGCAAGAAAATTGGCAAGAGCGAACAAGTTTGTTGCTCAGTGAAGATGGTTTAAAAAAACTTAAAAACACTCACGTTTTAGTGGTTGGTCTCGGCGGAGTAGGCGGATATACCGTTGAGGCTCTTGTCCGCGCGGGCGTAGGAAAGCTGACTTTGGTGGACGGCGATTGTTTTGCCGTGAGCAACTTAAACAGGCAAATATTTGCAACTCAAAAAACGATAGGCAAGCCAAAAGCCTTGGTGGCAAAACAACGCGCGGAAGAAATAAATCCAAATGTATCCGTCAATGCAATCGTACAGTATTTATCGGCGCAAAATTTCAACGAGTTTGACTTTGATCACTACGACTGTATTGTTGACGCAGTTGACGACGTTTGGGCAAAGGTAGAATTGGCGTGTATTGCGCAGTCAAAAAAAAAAAAATAGTTAGTTGTATGGGTACGGGCAACAAGTTATTGCCATACTTTAAAGTAGGTGACCTTTACAAAACAACAAACTGTCCATTGGCAAGGGTAATGAGAAAAAAACTTAAAGAGCGTGGCGTAAAAAAATTGACGGTGGTTTATAGCGAAGAACTTCCCTTAAAAACAACCCAAAGCAAAACGGTGGGCAGTATTTCTTACGCGCCGGGGGTTGCCGGGCTAACGGTAGCCTACAAAGTAATTGAGCAATTGCTTGAATAAAACAAAAATTCAAACAAAAACCAACAAAACGGTAGTATTTTTGGTAAAGTATGATATAATATTTTTTAGTGGAAAAAAACCACAAAGGAGTAAAGTGTTATGGTTAATCAAGAAATGAAACAACTCGGCAACGTTCGTTCCGTAATAAGAGAAATTTTTGAATACAGCAAAGTCCGCAAAGCGGAAATCGGCAAAGATAACGTATTTGATTTTTCTATCGGCAATCCGAGCGTACCAGCGCCTCAGATAGTAAATGACACTATCATAGATCTCGCAAAAAATTTTGACAGTATTGAATTGCACGGTTATACCTCAGCACAAGGCGATGCAAGAGTACGCGCAAAAATTTCTGACTACATAAGGGCAATTTTTGGTGTAGAAGTACCGCCTACTTATATATATATGACTGTTGGCGCGGCAGCAGGTCTTACTATTAGTCTCAAAGCATTGTGTAACGTAGGCGACGAAGTCATTGCCTTTGCGCCGTTTTTCCCCGAATATTCCGTATTTTCGCAAAACTGCGGAGCAAAGCTCGTAAGAGTAAAGCCTGATGAAAAACTTTTGCCCGACCTTAACGATTTTGAAAAGGCAATTACGCCAAAAACAAAAGTTGTTATCGTAAACAGCCCCAACAATCCAAGCGGTGTTATTTATCCTGAAAAAACCATAACGGCTCTTTGCGAAATTCTCGACAAAAAGCAAAAAGAATACGGCACGGATATTTTTGTTTTGTGTGACGAACCTTACCGTGAGTTGGTTTACGACAAAGCAACAAAAGTGCCTTACGTTATGAATTTTTATGACAATACTATCGTTTGCTATTCTTTCAGCAAATCTATGAGTATGCCCGGCGACAGAATAGGTTATCTTGCGGTCAATCCCAAATCAAAAGCAAGCGCGGACGTTTATGCCGCTATTTGCGGAGCAGGTAGATCCTTGGGTTTTGTATGCGCTCCGAGTTTGATGCAGTTTGTTGTAGAAAGATGTATCGGCGCTGTTGCGGATATTTCTATCTACAAAACAAACAGAGACTTGCTTTACAATTCTCTTACTGAATACGGCTTTGACTGTATTTATCCCGACGGCGCTTTCTATTTGTTTGTAAAAGCTCCCAACGGCGACGCAAAAGAGTTTTATGAACAAGCTAAAAAGTACGAGTTATTGCTCGTACCTGCAGATAGTTTTGGCGCTCCCGGATACGTACGTATTGCATATTGCGTGACTACGGAACAAATTCAACGTAGTTTGCCTGCTTTCAAAAAACTCGCTCAAGAATACAAAAAATAAGATAAAAAGTTTGAAGTCCGCTATTTTTTTAGCGGACTTTTTTTATGTATATAATTGAACGTTTGCTGAAAAAGTTTCAAACCCTATTGACAATGGATATAAAAGAAAAATATAATACGTAAAGTTTGATGCTGTACCGATACGCCTACAGCCTTCAGTTAGGGTTATATTCAAAAGGTCAACCGTTATCGCTTAGTTTGGATTTTGAAAGAGTATTTTTAGAAGTAATACAAAAGGACAACGATTATACTATAAAAGAAATATAAATTTTGTATAATTTTTTTTAATTGCTTGACTTTGGTTTTCGTAGATGTTATATTTTACTTAACAAACTTTGGGCAAGGTGAAATTCCTGACCGATGGTAATGCGGACAAAAAAACTTTTTTGAGCCGATTAGTCCAACAGCCCCAACAGCCGAGGCAGTGAGATTCTGCAACCGCCGGTGAGCGTCAAAATGGCGCAAAGTCCGAATGGGAAAGGTTTGGCGTTTTTTTGTGTTGCAAATTTTTGTGACCAAGCGTCTATCTGTCCCTCCGCGCCCTAAAACGGAGGTTTTTTTTATGAAGACACAAAAAATTGTGGTAACTGCGCTTTTTAGCGCGCTTGTCTTTGTCGCAACGTATTTTTTGACAATACCCGTACAAATTGGGTATATCAATTTTGGCGACGCATTTTTGCTTTTGGCAGGAGTGCTTGTTGGACCTTGGGGCGCAGGTATTTGCGGTGCGCTCGGTGGGGCGATAGCTGACCTTGCTTCGGGGTTTGCAATTTACGCGCCATTTACGTTGGTGGTTAAATTTGTCGAAGGTATTTTGTGTGGATTGCTATTTAACTTGCTAAAGAAACGTGACAAATTGTATTTTGCAGGAACGTTTTTTGCGTTTGTCGTAAGCGCGTTGTGGATGGTATTTGGATATCTTATTACAAACACCATACTCTATTCTTTTGAGGCGGCTCTTTTGACGGTAGTAAATGATTTGGTTCAAGCGGGAATATCTGTTGCTATTGCAACGGTTTTGTTTGTGGCATTGAGTCATATTCCTTACGTACGTCATAATTTTGGTTTGCGTCCTGTATTTAACAAACGTAGGGATAATTAGATGAATAAATCAGATTATTTAAAAAATAAAGAAGTCAAGCGTGTTGCGGTAGTAAACGACTTGAGCAGTTTTGGCAAATGCAGTCTCACTGCCTCGTTGCCGATTTTTTCCTGCATGGGGATTCAGGCTTGTCCGTTACCAACGGCGGTTTTGTCTTGTCAAACGGCTTTTGAAGAGTATTTTAAGCAGGATATGACCTTTGTTTGGGATGGTTATTTTGAAAGTTGGCGAAAGATGGGCGTGACGTTTGATGCAATTCAAAGCGGATATCTCACCGACGAAAATCAAATACGTCGGGTTGCCGAATTTGTAAAAGAATTTGGCAAAAAGGACACCTTGTTTGCCGTGGACCCCGTCTTGGGCGACGATGGACGGCTTTACTCTGGTATGGGGCAAAAAATGGTGCAAGAAATGAAAAACCTGATTGCCGTTTCAGATATTTGTACGCCTAATTTAACGGAGTTGTGTTTGTTGCGCGGTGTGGACGCTGATGAAGCCTTGAAAAAAGCTGAAAGAAAGGACTTTTTTGATTGGCTTAAAGATCAGTGCAAAGTTTTGCAAAGTTGGGGTTGCAAAGCAGTTGTAGTGACGGGTATTAGGCAAAAAGACTCCGTGTGTAACTTTGTTTGCTCGCGCGAAGGAGATTTTGTGACTACTTCTCCGTCATTTAAGGTAAATATGAGTGGCGCAGGGGATATTCTTTGCAGTATTATTACTTCGGAAGTAATGTTGGGAAAAAGCCTTTTTGACGCCGTAAATTTGGCGGATAAATTTTTGACAAAAGCCATACTTGACACAACGAAGGGTAAATATGACACAAAACATGGAATAAATTTTGAAAAGTATTTAAAAGACCTTGTATAGGAGGCGGTTATGAAAAAAATTGCAGTTTTGTTTAGTAACGGTACGGAAGAGTTGGAGGCGTTGACACCTGTTGATTTGTTGCGCAGATGCGACGGCGCCGTTTGCGAAATAGTGTCTATTTGCGGAGAGTTTCCTCAAGGCTCGCACGGTATAGTGGTTAAAGCCGACAAACTGATAGAAGATTTTGATATTGAGCAGTACGACGCGATAGTTGTCCCCGGAGGTATGCCTGGCGCAACCTATATTTCACAAAACGAAATTGTAGTAAAGTCGCTTAAAAAGGCTTTTGAAACGGGCAAATTGGTAGCAAGTATTTGCGCGTCGCCTGCTGTAGTGTTGGCAAAAAACAATCTTATCGACGGAAAAAAAGTTACTTGTTATCCTGCTCAAGTGTTTGTAAACTCTCTATTAGAGTGCATCTATACGGCAAAACACGTCCAAATAGACGGCAATCTTATCACCGCCGACGGACCGGAGTCGGCGTTTGACTTTGCACGCGAGATAGCAAAAAACTTGGGATTAAGTCCTAAATTTTGACAAAAACAAACAAAATAAAGCAAAAATTTACAAAAAAATACAGCCGTTGCTAATTAAGTCAAGGGCTGTATTTTTGTTTAAAAAATTCGTTTAATCCGCAAAAGTTTCGGGTTGATTTGTGAGGGCAATGAGCAAAATTTCCGCAGTTTTGCGGTTGGTTGCCAAAGGAATATTATGGACGTCGCACAAGCGCAACAAAGCGGAAACATCCGGTTCGTGAGGTTGCGCGGTAAGGGGGTCTCTTAAAAAGATGAGCAAATCAAGACCGTTGTCGGCAACCATACTGCCTATTTGTTGGTCGCCACCAAGCGGACCGCTTTTCATACGGTTGATGGTTAGCCCCGTTTCGCCCATAATGAGAGTACCCGTAGTACCAGTTGCATACAAATCGTGTTTTGCAAGAGTTTGTTTATATTTTTTTGCAAGATTGATAATTTCCGTCTTTTTTTTGTCGTGAGCGACAAGACCTATTTTCATTGCCGTTTCCCTCCTAAATAATTTTTTTACGTCAGTTATATTAAAAACGAAAAAAACGTTTTTGTCAACTTTAATTTGACAAAAGAATATATTTTGTTATGGGTTTTTTGCGGGTAGACCTTGGTGTGTTAAAAAGTAATTTTTTTAAAGCTAATTATCTTGCGTCTGGGGCGCAGGTTTATTGTGTTGTAAAGTCGGACGCATACGGATGCGGTATGGAAAAAATTGCAAAAACCCTGCAAGACTTAGGGGCAAGCGGATTTGTCGTTGCCGACGTTGCAGAAGGCGTAACGTTAAGGCAGGTAGGCATAACAAAACCAATAACAGTCTTGGGGTATACTTGTTTAAAAGATTTGTCAGTTTTGAAAAAGTACAATTTGACACAAAGCATTTTTAACGCGGATTATCTTAAACTTGTAAAGGATTTTGCAAAACAAAAATTCGACGGTAAAAAATTAGACCTTTGGCTTAAACTTAATTGTGGGTTTAACAGAGTAGGGTTTGGTGGTTTAGAGCTTGAGAGAGTCTTTTTAGAGTTGTGTGAAATAAAAAAGGAAATGGAGTTTTCTGTTTTATTTGCCCATTTGCGTGATGGCGGAGCAACCCAAACTACGCTTATAAACCGCGCAAAAAAACAGTTTGAAGAGTTTTGCAAGTTGACAAAAATCGCAAAAAGTTTTTTTCCTTTAAAAAACACAAAGTTAAGTTTATTAAACAGCGGTGGTTTAATTATGGGGTTGCCAAGTCTCGATATCGTACGGACGGGAGCTTTGTTGTACGGCTTGACAGAGGGGAGTATTCCAATTGTGAGTTTTTTTGCCAACGTATTGCAGGTAAACACTTTGGAAACAGGGCAAGGTATGGGCTACGACGACAGTTTTGTTGCAGAAAAAACTACAAAAATCGCCGTTTTGGACGTTGGTTACGCCGACGGCTTGCCAAGGCGCGCGTCGGATTTGGGGTTGCGGGCGTTTGTCGGCGGAAAATACCATCCTTTTGTGGGAAGCGTTTGTATGAATCATTCTTTTGTGGCGGTAGATGAGGACGTATCGGTATTTTCTACCGCGGAAATAATAGGTAAGAATATTTTGCCGAAAGAAGTTGCGCAAAAACTGAAAACAATTGATTATGAGATTTTTTGTCGATTTGGAAAAAATTCAAAAAAAATCTACGTAGACTGATTTGCTTTTGTATTTGCTTGAAAAAATTACGCGTTTGTGCTAAAATCAGTTTAAAGTTATTGTTGGAGATACTTTTGATATGAAAATCGGTTTCATAGCGCCTTCAAACGAAGAAATGCAACCTTTTTTAAGTTTGCTCAAAGACGTAAAAAAGTGGCAAAAAGGCTGTTATCTTTTTGCGGAAGGTGACTTTTTTGGGCACAAAGTAGTGGGAGCGCTTTGCGGTATCGGCAAAGTAAACGCTTCGGTTGCAACTACTTTGCTGATAGAAACTTTTGCTCCCGATTGTGTGATCGTGGGCGGAGTATGCGGAGCTATAGACGATAGGCTTAACGTCGGCGACGCAATTTTGTGCGACGAAGTCAAGCATCACGACGTGCTTGATAGGTTTTTAACAAAAAATCCACCGTTTTTTAAATCCGCAACTTTTTTTGCGGACAAGCAGTTGTTGCAAAAAATAAAGCAAGGTCTTGACGGACAAAAATTTGATTTTGAGCTTTATTACGGTAGGATAGCAACAGGCGAGCAGTTTATTGAGGATGACGGTAGGGAAGAAATCAAGTCCACCGTTTGTCCCTTGGGCGTAGATATGGAAACGGCGGCAGTAGCGCAAGCTTGTACGGCGTTTGAAGTAAAGTTTTTGGCTTTGCGTACGGTGACGGATACTCCCAAGGAAAGAGGTATATCGGCTTTTGAAAATAATCTTGAAAAAGCCACGCAAAATCAAGGGATAATATTAAAATTTATTTTTGATTATTTAATTGCCTGACGGAAGTTGTGTCAACTCTCAAATTTTGCGCATATATTAACCTGAAAAGGAGGTAGTATATGTCGCTTTTTGAGCAAGAAATAAGACAACAACAATACGTACTTAAAAATACTTTTGAAACAAATCGTGACCAAATAGAGAGTTTTGCCCGTGAAATCAAGTCCAAGGGGCTAAAGGGCATTGCGGTTGTGGCGCGAGGTAGTAGCCGAAACGCCTGTTGGTATCTCAAGTACTTAATGGAAACGCTCGTGGGTTTGCCCGTTGTGTTTATTTATCCGTCCGTCGTATCCCTTTACAATGCAAAACTTGAATTAAAAGATTTTGCGCTTTTGGTGGTTTCGCAAAGCGGAAACGCGCAAGATATTTTGGACGTTTTGCAAATGGCAAAGCAAAGCGGGGCAAGGACTGTGGCTGTGACTAATACGCCCGAAAGTCCTTTGGCAACGGCGACGGAGCATTGGTTTTTGGACGTGGGGCAGGAGCTTTCCGTTGCTGCGTCAAAAACTTTTATGGCGCAAATGACGGTATTTTATATGTTGGCAACGGCGCTGGCAGAAGGGGTAGCGAGTTTTCCTGATATAGATTTTGGCATAGCGCAACTTTTGGCAGAGCAAGACAAAATAGACAAAATTGCTCAACAGTTTGTTGATTTTTCTACCAACGTTTTTGTGTTAGGTAGGGGTTTGAGTTACGTTTCCGCGGAGGAAATTTCACTTAAATTTAAAGAGACTTGTTACGTCAATGCAACTTCGTATCAGTTGAGTGAGTTTCAGCACGGTCCGTTTGCCGTTTTGGACGAAAGGTTTTGTGTTTTGCTTTTTGGCAACGGTGATACGACGGCTGACAGTTGCTTAAAGTTGGCAAAAAGGATAAAAACCACAAATGCAAAATTGTGCGTATTTTCGCCGGACTTCAGGTTGGTTGAAACGGGGAATTTTGGTAGGATTTTGCCAAAATGCGATTATTATTCAACGCCCTTTTTGCAGGTTTTTGCAGGACAGTTGCTGGTTAACAGTTTGTCGTCAATGCGTGGTGTAAATCCCGACGCGCCGAGAAATCTCAAAAAAATAACCGTTACGGAGTAGTAGGATATTTCGTGGTATTCAAAAACGAGCAAAATAAGGAGGTTAAATTTTGAAAAATAATAAAAAAAACACTCCTCTCGTTTGTTGCTTAAAAAAATATTCAAGGGGCAAAAATTTGCGTATGCATATGCCTTGTCATCAGGCAAGATTGGGATTTTTACCCGACGCCGAGCAGTTGGACGTTACGGAGTTGGGGTTTAACGACAACCTCAACTCTCCCGACGGGGTTATTGCCGATTCTCAAAGGCTTTTTGCGGAGCTTTTTGGCGCAAAGCAGGCGCATTTTTTAACCAACGGTAGCAGTCAAGGTATTTTTGCCTTTTTGGGACTGTTGGCGGGAAAGACTTTGCTTGTAGAAAAAGACGCGCACGTAAGCGTAAACAGAGGCGCAAAACTTTTTGGCGTAAAACTGCTTTTTGTTGAAACTATTACGAAAGAAGTTGTAGAGCAAAATATTGAAAAACACTTTATCTCAGGGGTATTGGTGCGGTTTCCCGACTATTTTGGCAAAATCGTTGACCTTAAAGGGATTTATCAAAAAACATCACAAAATAACGTATTGCTATTTGTAGACGGCGCTCACGGCGCGCATTTTGGATTAAGTAAATATTTGCCGTATCATCCCGTCGGATATTGTGACGCTTGCGTCGTAAGTACGCACAAAACGTTGGGAGCTTTTACGCAAACAGCGGTAATTTTGACGCAAAACGAAAAAATCGGCGAGCAATTGAAAAAAACAATTAACCTTACCTCTACTACGAGTCCTTCGTACGTGTTGATGGCGAGTATAGATTATGCGCGAGATTACGCCGACCGTTTTGCTGAAAAAAAATTGGACGAGCTGTACGCAAACGTTAAGGCTTTTTGCCAAAAACTTCCAAGCGGACTAAAAGCCCTCCCTACGGACGATTTTTGCAAGTTGTGTTTAGATTTTGGCAGAATAGGTATTTCAGGCGAAACTGCGTTTAAATTTTTGGCAAAGCGTGGGATATTTGCAGAATTGTACAAAGGCGATTGCGTTTTGTTTTATTTGGGAATATTTACTACAAAAGCCGACTTAAACAAACTGCAAAAAGCTTTAAAGTTTTTAGTAAAGCAGGATTTTTCGGGAGTTGAGCAAAAACGCGGAGACGGGCCGTTTGAATTTGGAGAATAGATATGAAAAACTTTTTGACAATAGAGGGGTGCGAAGGAGTAGGCAAAACCTATCACACCCGTAGATTAAAGCAGTATTGCATTGACAACAGTATAAACGCGCTTTTTACAAGAGAGCCGGGCGGTAGCGAAATAGCGGAAAAAATACGAAATATTATTTTGGACTCCGCAAATCAAAAAATGACGGATTTGTGCGAAGCATTTTTGTACTGCGCAAGTCGTGTTCAGCATCTTGAAGAAATAGTAATACCTGCTTTGACTCAAGGCAAAATCGTTTTTTGCGACAGATTTGTGGATTCTACTTATGCTTATCAGGGGATAGCTCGTGGTTTGGGTTTGGATAAAGTAAAGGCGCTCAACGCGTTGGCTGTAGGAGAATACATGCCTCAATACACGTTGTTTTTGAATCTTGATCCCAAAAGAGCGTTTGAACGCAAGGGTGGCGCGGACAAAAAAGACAGAATGGAATTGCTTGATTTTGAATTTCATCAAAAGGTTTACGAGGGGTATTGTCTTCTTGCAAGGGAACAATCGGAAAGATTTATTGTTATAGACGCGTCGGGGAGCAAGGACGAAACTTTTGCTCAAATAATTAATCAACTAAAACTTAGGAACGTTTTTTGATGACGGATATTTTAGAAACGAAAAAAACCGATAATTTTCGCAATATACTTAAATTTGACAAGGGATTTTGCGAGTTTTGCCAACAATTTGAAAGCGGTACGGGTGGACATGCATATATTTTGGACTGTAACGACAAAATATTGTACGACGACCTATTGCTTTCTTGCGCGGTTAAAATACTTGGTTGTACCCGACAGGAAGAAACGTTGGTTTTTGCTCGTACTCATCCTGACGTGGAGATTTTTCCTACTGAAAGCAAAAAGCGTATCTCTGCAGACGACGTGAAAAAAATAATAAATTCGGCTTATACAAAACCTACAATGTCAAACAAAAAGGTATTTTGCGTGGCAGTAAACGTGTCGAGTGGCGAAGTTTGGCAAAACAAGCTTTTAAAACTGCTGGAAGAGCCTCCGCAAAACGTATTTTTACTAATTGCCGTACCTAACGCGGAAGAACTTTTGCCGACTTTAAGGAGCAGGTGTCAAGTTATAAAAACCGGCAAATTTAACGACGGAGTTATAGTTCAATTTTTAAACAAAACAAAAAACGTGGCAACGTCAAAAGCAGAGGAAATTGCCCGTCTTGCTTTGGGGAGCGTTGCAAAAGCGCAATATATTGCATCAAACCCAAGCTATATGGCGTGCGTTGAGGACGTTTTGAATATTTTTGGCAATATGACGAGTACAAAAAATATGGCGCAATTTTTGCCGATAGTGGCAAAATATAAGGATTCGTACGAGGATTTTTTTGAAATTATGGAAAACGTGCTATTTGATGCCATATTAGTTAAGACAAATGCTTTACAATCGTTGAATTTATTTAAAAAAACTGATATAATAAAAGTCGCCGACAACTATACGACGGACGCTTTGTTGCGCGCAATCGGTTTTGTGGAGCAGGCAAAAAAACAATTGGATAATTATGCGTCATACAATATCGTGACGGATAATCTTTTGCTTAATATTTTGGAGGTCAGATATTTATGCCGACAATAGTTGGAGTAAAATTTAAATCCACGGGCAAGACTTATTATTTTGATCCGTGTGGAATACAGTTTAAGGTTGGCGACGGAGCAATAGTAGAAACGGCTCGTGGCACGGAATTTGCGTGGGTTGCTATTGCCAATAAGGACGTTCCCGACAGTCAGATTGTAGGAGAATTAAAACCCGTAAAAAACAAGGCTAGGCAAGCGGATATCGACCGTTATGAAAAAAACATACAACGCAAAGCGGAAATTATGCGAGTGGTAAGGGAAAAAATCGCTGAACACGGTCTTGATATGCATCTTAAAGACATGGATTTTTCTTACGACAACAGCAAAATGACTTTTTATTATTCCGCAGACGATAGAGTCGATTTTAGAGAACTAGTCAAGGATCTTGGGTCAACCTTGCGTACGAGAGTAGAATTAAGACAGATTGGTATCCGCGACGAAACAAAAATGTTGGGCGGATTAGGCAGTTGCGGTAGACCGTGTTGTTGTAGCAGTTTTTTAAACGGTTTTGAAAGAGTTTCGATAAAAATGGCAAAAGTACAGGGATTGTCTTTAAACCCCGTCAATATCAGCGGTTTGTGCGGTAGACTTATGTGTTGCCTTAAGTACGAAAACGATCATTACATCGAAACGGCAAAAATTATGCCAAAAGTTAACGATATTGTAAAAACCCCCGACGGTGAAGGTAAAGTAGAGTACGTAGACCTTTTGCGTAGAGAAGTAAGGGTTCAATATACCGACGACAACGGTATGATTGCATTAAAAGCCTTTAAGGTAAAGGAGTTGGACGTCTTGTCTACTGCAGCAGTCGAAGACGATTTAAATGCGGACGAAGATACTTTTGACGACTTTGTTTTGGAAGAAATTTCCGATCAGCCTGCCAAAGCCCAACAACCGTCAAAACCCAAAATTCTTCAAGATTTGAAACAATTAAACGAAATGGACGGAAAGGATATTGACAAAAAGGAAAAAACACAATTTGTAAAGAAAAAAAATTCTAAACAAAAGATTTTAAACACAAAAAAACCCCTTGCTTCCGACGACGTTTTGCAAGAGCAGTCTGCAGAGATTGATACCGCAGAGGAATACGACGTTGACCAAAACGTCCAACCGAAATTTCAAAAAATAAAAAAACGTAAAAACAATTACAAACATAAACGTCGTGAGTGGAACAAAAAACCTGATTGAATTTGATTGAATAAATTTTGTCATAGGCTGTTGACAAACCGTACTTTGTGTATTAAAATATTATTGTCATTTAGACAAAGGAGATAAAATCATGGCATACAAAATCAGTAACGAATGTATCAAATGTGGTGCTTGCGCTGCGGGTTGCCCGGTAAACGCTATTGCTGAAGGTGACGACAAATATCAAATCGATCCAAATACTTGTATCGACTGTGGTGCTTGCGCATCAACTTGTCCGGTAAACGCAATCAGCCAAGACTAATTAAAAAACACAATTTAAGCAAAAAGCCTTCTTTTAGAAGGCTTTTTGCTTTGTTGTTTTTTGTAAATCACAAAAAAAGTTGCAAAGGTTGACGAGTTGTGTTAAGATGTTGTTATGATTGGCAGTGATGAAAGAATAGAGGATTTGCAATACAACGGGTTAAAAATTATTCAAAAAACGACTGGTTACAGGTTTACTACCGACGCCGTTTTGCTTGCCAATTTTGTAAAGGGGACAAAGGGCAAAAAGGTTGCGGACGTGGGGTGCGGTAGCGGAATAATTGCTATTCTTGTGGCGGAAAAACAGCAACCGAAATACGTTTTGGGTATAGAAATTCAGCAGGAAGTAGCTCAAATGGCAGAGCGTAGCGTTGCTCTCAACAATCTAACGGACAAAATTGAAATAAAAAACGCCGACGTAAGGGCGTTGTCTATTGAAATGGGCGAGGTTTTTGACGTGGTGGTTGTAAATCCGCCGTATCGCAAGGTAGGTAGCGGATTGACTCAACGTCAAGATACTTTGTGTATGAGTAGGCACGAAGTTACGTTAACCCTTGAAGAAGTTTTTGCTTCGGCAAAACGCTTGCTTAAATTTGGCGGAAGTATGTTTATGGTCCATCAGGCGGAACGCATGGCAGAAGCTTTTGCGTTGGGGCATAAATACGGTTTGGAAGCAAAAGAGCTTTGCCCTGTTTGCGCGCGTCAGGGGAGTAATCCCAACGTTTTTTTAGCGCGATTTGTCAAAGGCGGAAAGGTGGGCTTAAAATGGCTTGAACCGATAGTAGTATTTGATGCCGACGGAAATTATTCCGTAACGGTAAAAAAGTTGTACGGAGACAGCTTTTTGTCAACCGACGGACAAAAGGAGAAAAAATGATTTATTTTGTAGCAACGCCTATTGGCAATCTGGAAGAAATTACCTTGCGGGCAATAAACGTTTTGAAACAAAGCGACGTTATTTTTTGCGAAGATACGCGTCACTCGTCAATACTTTTGAAACATTTTGAAATAAGCGTTCCGTTAAAAAGTTATCATAAATTTAACGAAACAAAAAGTTGTGAGTATATTTTGCAACTGTCGAGGGAGGGCAAAACGGTTAGCATAATCAGCGATGCGGGTATGCCTTGTATTAGCGATCCGGGAAAAATTCTCGTCAACGCTTGCGTTGAGTCTGGTGAAAAATTTTGCGTGGTAAGCGGTCCTTCGGCAGGGCTCAACGCTTTTGTTTATAGCGGATTTGATACGCCCTTTGTTTTTGTTGGGTTTTTGCCGGAAAAAAAGTCTGAAAGAGACAAGTTGGTAGACAACGTAATTTCGTCAGGTACGCTTATTTTTTATTGCGCGCCACACGACATAAAGGAAACTCTTGCATATCTTGCAACAAAACTTGGCGAAAATAGACGCGTTGCCGTTGCCAAGGAGTTGACAAAACTACACGAACAAATAATTCATACCACCTTGGGACAGGCGGAAATAAACGAGCCAAAAGGAGAATACGTGATAGTGGTGGAAAAAACCGACGCAAATGCAAATTCGCTCAACTCTTTGCCTGTTGAAAAACACGTTGAGTTTTACGTTAATAACGGTATGGCAAAAATGGACGCCATAAAAGCCACCGCAAAGGATTTGGGAGTAAGCAAAAATGAAGTCTATAAGGCATTGCTGTAAAAAAGTTTATACTTTTTACTTGACAAATTGATATATAGGTTTAAAATGCTATCGGAGTGATTTTGGGGATTGTCAATCACTTGTTTCCGTGCGTTTCTTGCGGAGGAGACGCAAAAGGAGGGAAGTATAATGCAGTTCGAAAATACTCTGGCAGATTTGTTGAAGCTTTTTACAAACGCCGAAAGTGGCGTTTTTTTGCTCTTTAGCGCAATTATTACCGTATTGGTTCAGGTAATAAAAAACACTTGTTTAAACAAGTTGCAAATAGATTTAAAAAATAAATTCGACCCGACGGTGCTGTTGCCGTTTGGTTTTGGGTTGGTTTTTGCGCTTGTTAACTTTTTTGTTATAAAAAAGGAGTCCTTTGATGGGATTAATTCTTTAGGACAAATTTTGATAGACGTGTTGTCGCTAGGGGCAACGTCAATGATGATTTATCGCGTGTTTTCCTCTTTTGACAAAACCAACGTCAAAACTTTGTGCAAGGACGGAGTTTTTTCCATACTTTACAACGAGCTTTTGATAGTTACGGACGTAAGAAAGCAATTGATTAACAACGAAATTTCCTTTGTGGAATTTTTAGAGAAATTGCAAGAGGCAGAGTGGGGCATAAAAGCCATTTATGATAATTCGCTTAACAAAGAGAAAGAAACCCCCGACGAAACAACGACCTCAATAGACGGGCAAGAAAAATTGCAATGTTTAAAAGTGGTTTTGTCGGGGTTGGTGACTCAAGACGATTTGGACAAGGTAGCGGAAACTTTACACAAAGCGTTTGAAGACTATTTTGCTTTTTTGTAAGGAGCTTTAAAGCAAATCTAAGTATACGAGAAAGGGAAATTATTTTCCCTTTCTCACAAAAAAAACATTAAAAACCATACGTTTTTTAAAAAAAAGTAGCGTATTTTATTTGATAAATACGACGTGCTTTGGTATAATAACCTAACGATTGAAACTGATAAAAAGAAACGAAAAAAGAATTCGGAGAAACTAATAATGGAACTCAAACTTTCCAAACAAAGCGTATGGAAAATAATCAAAGATTACGTATACCTAATAATGGGCGCTTTTTGTCTTTCGGCGGCTACGTACTTTTTTATGTTGCCGAGCAAAATCGTCGCAGGCGGTGTAGGCGGGTTATCTAATATTTTATTTTATTGGTTTGGCTGGAAGGTAAGTATCGTTTCTATTATATTGCAAGTACCTTTGCTTATTATGGCGTTAATTATGTTGCCCAAAAGCTTTTCTGTCAAAACGGTTTTTTCTTGTATAGTATACAGCGGATGGGCGTATTTGTTTGAAAGGTTTTTTCCCAACGTGCCCAATACAATGCCTTCAAGTAGAATATTGTGGCTGTTGGTAGGCGCGGTAGTGGACGCGACGGGTATTTATTTGGCTTACGCCGCGGGCGGTAGCAACGGCGGTAGCGAAATTGTAAGCAGTATAGTGGTAAAAAAGAATCCCGACGCAAAAATCGGCAACGTTTTGGTTATTTTTAATTACGTCGTTTATGCATTAGCGTTGGTTTGTTTTATTACTACCGACGGTATAAATATGGAAAGTATGATAAGAATACTTTATTCCGTGTTGATGAGTTACGCAGTATCGTTTGTGGTGGACTTGTTGTCTAATGGAATTTATCCGCTACTTAAGTATTACGTCATAACGACCAAAGACGAGGAAATTTCGCAGGCTCTTTACAAAACTTTTAAACGGGGAGTTTCTAAAGTAGACCTTGTGGACGGAGAGGGAAATCAGCTTAAAGACAAAAAGATGTTGGTGGTGGTTATCCAATATAGACAAAACACCAAACTCAAGCATCTTGTAAAGCATATTGACCCCGAGTGTTTTGCATATTGCAAAACAATAGATAACGTAGTAACCCGTCCCGATTTTAAAAAGAGGTATAAGTAATGGAAGTTAAAAAGGAAGAACAAAAGGCAACTACTACGGTTGTCGTTGATAGCGCAAAGCCCGTAGTAAGTGTCAAGCGTCGGTTTAAAACCGTATTCAATATTGTAATTGCGGCTTTTTTGCGCGCGGTGGCGTTGGAAATGTTTCTTTTGCCAAACAAAATCGTAGTTGGGGGCGCTGTAGGTATTGCAGGTTTGTTTACGTGGCTGTTTGGTTTGTCCGATTTTGCGGGGCTGTTCGTTTTGGCAATAAATATTCCGTTGTTGATTGTTGCGTTTTTTAAAACGGACAAAAATTTTGTATTAAAAACTGCCGTATGTATTATTTTAATGGCAGGATTTATGGAATTGTTTGCTTTGACAAATTTGGCTCAATCTTTGGGAACAGCGCCTGTTACGGACGAAACAAAAGTGTTGTTTGCTTTACTTGGCGGCGCGTTGAGTGGCATAAGTCTGCCGTTGACGTTGAGTGTTCAGGCGTCTACAGGCGGTAGCGATATCGTCACTATGATTTTGCAAAAGCAAAGAGGCATAGGTAATTACTCACGGGTTACTTTGTATATTGACTTTGTGACTATTGCAGTGGTGGCAATTTTTTCACATTGGATTGTGGGCGCTGGCGACGGTATGGACGTTTTGATTTATTCCGTTGCGTCTCAATTTGTAGCAAACCTCGTACAAAATCAGATTTATAAAGGTTATTCTTCAGCTTACGGCTTTGATATTATTACGGATAAGCCTCAGGAAGTTGCGCAGGCGTTGTCGGAAAATCTCCACAGGGGCTTGACGGGACTAAAGGTTACGGGAATGTATTCGCACAAGGAAAAAACAATGATTGTGTGTATTATTTATAAACGTCAACTCAACAGGGCAAGACAAATAGTGCGACAAGTTGATCCCGAAGCCTTTGCAACGGTTTATACCGTAAAGGAAGTTGTAGGAAACGGTTTCCGCAATACGGAAGAAGATCTTGAAGAAAAGATTTTGCATAGCGAACAAGCTTTGCCTAAGGAAAAAAAGAGAAATTAATATAATGATTTAAAACGCTTTTAAACACAAAAGCGTTTTTCTTTTTTTGTTATGCGTTGACTTAACAAAATGCTTTTGTTATAATTATCGCGTTTTAAATAAAAAGGAGATAAGTTATGAGACCAAAAATCAAAATTACGTTAGTAGACAAAAAAGGCGAAGGAATTTGTCACCGCGGACACAAAATTGGCGATTGTTTTGATTTTGATACCGAAAGAGGCAACCTTTGTCCTATGGCAATGCACGTGGCGTTTCCTTACGTAGATATATTAAGATACGGCGGGCTGCCGCCAAAATCAAAAAACGGTGATATTTGTTTTTGTTGCCCCGATTGCGACGTGATAAACGTTTTTAAGATAGAAAAAATTGATTAATAATAAAAAAGCCTTTTGCAAAATGCAAAAGGCAATTAAATATAAGAGGGAAACGTTGTCAAAAAACGTGTCCCAAAGAGGGGATGGCGAGATGACTGACGTAGGAGGCAAGCTCTTTTATCACAAATAGATTTGCTTGACACAGCTCAAAATCTTGTTGCTCGACGTAGGCTCTTATTTCGCCTACACGCAAGGTGATTTCATATACGTCATTGTGAGGCAAAAAGAATTCGGATTTTTCGCGGACTTTTAGCCATTTTTCGTAAAAATCATCATAGATCTCCATTGTCAAAGCATTTTGATCGCAAAGTTCTATCAGTTCGTCTACGTTGTCTTCAAACTTTTTAAAGGTTTTAAAAACGGAAATACTTTCAAAAATTCCCACGCCCAAAACTACGATAAGGGCAACGATCGGTATAATAACGTGTTTCATTTGAGAATATTCTCCTTTGGGCTGTCCCAGCTGATAATTCCTTTTTGTTTGATTTGAGCAACAAAATGGTCGTTTTGGTCAAGCGTCAACAAAATCAAATTTTTGAATTTGATGTTTTTTTGCAAAAGAATACGGCTTATTTTTTCCTTATCTATGTTGTGTTCTTCCAATTGATCGTTGCACCATTTGCCTTCGAGAACTAAAGGTATTGGTAGGCTTTTTTGGCGGTTTTCCATAGATTTTTTTGGGATTACGGACAGTTGGCCGTTTGTTTCCATCAAAGCGTATTCGATTTCTTCTATAGAAAAATACCCCGAGTTTCTTATGGATTGCAAAATATCGTTGAGTTGCATATTGAGTTGTTTGACGGCGCAAAGGTTTATTCCGCCTTTGTCAATAACTAACAAGGGCTTTCCGCTAATAAGAGTTTGCATTTTAGTGTTTTTTGACAACAAAACGATAAACTGATGCACTATATAAAGCGTCAATATTGATACTAAGCCGTAGATAAGCGGTATGTTTTTGTCGCCCATAGGCACGCAAGCTATTTCGGAAATAACCAAAGTTATTACCAGCTCAAAAGGTTCCATTTCGCCTATTTGGCGTTTGCCCATAAGTCTTATGACTATCAAAAGCACGCCGAATATTATTAATCCTCTAAAAAAAATTGTAAGCATATTTTTATTGTGTTTATACTTTAAAAAAATATTCGTTTCAAAAAATAATAGTATTAAAACGGTTTACAAACAAACAAAAATATGTTATATTTGGTTTGGCAAAGTAGAACAAGTGCGTAAAGTGGCAGGGGATGGGAAGTTGCCCCTGCACGAAAGGAACTTTGTAAAAAGCAATTTTTCTGCGGTACTTGTTTGCGTCCGTTGCTTGTTTTTCCGCACCCGTTTTTTGGTGGCGGTTATTTGCTACGGACCTTTCCACAACGTTTGGGAGGTCTTTTTTGTATGTCAAAAAGAACGTATATTATCACTTTTGTTGCTTGTTTTTCCGCCCTTGGTATTGCGCTCAATTTGTTATCGTCGGCTATGCCTCGTATTGATACCTTTGGCAGAATCAGTCTCGTCTATACTTTTTGTTTTTTGACGGGAGCGTTGCTTGGTCCTTGGATTGGTTCGGGAGTTGCAATGTTTGCGGATTTAATTCCTGCCATATTTTTTCCGGAAGGGCCATGGATGCCACTTATCACCTTGAGTAACGGAGTTATGGCGTTGATTGCGGGGTTGTTTTTTAAGTATTTTGACTCAAAAAGCGTAGCCGTAAAATTGATTTATACCGCGCTTTGCTCCTTTTTGTTGTGTAGTTTAGGGTTGACGGCAGTGGGGGAAGCCTTGCTATACAATATGGGTATGCAGGCGTATTATCCTACTACGACAATGCTTGTAACGGCTGTGGGGATGGACGTGTTTACCGCGACTTTCGTAAGACGCGCGGCGGTACAGTGGTTTTGGGTTATTGTAAACACTTTGTTGTGCTGGCTGGTATTAAAAAGTCCTGCCTTTACGAAGTTTGTGGTCAAGAAATTGAAAAAGCACGATACTTAAACCAAACGCGTATTAAAATAGTTTTAAACAAATTAAAAACCGTCGTGTTTTAGCGACGGTTTTTTGGTGTATTTAATTATTTTTTGCCGATTTTTGTACCGCAGTTTGAGCAAACACGCGTTTCGTTAAGTGTATCGCATTGCGGACATTTGTATAGCGGAACCATCTTGTGGAAGCAACGCGGGCATATCTTACTTTCGGAGTGAGTTTTTGTACCGCAGTTTTTGCAAATCATATTGGGGATTTGTATTTCCACTTTTGAGTGACGGATATAGTTGATAAACTTTTTCGTTGGGCGAACTCTACGTTTGGACTTGGAAAGTTTCTTTTTGGGCTTGTCTTTTGCGATTGCCGGTGTTACAACAGTTGTGGACTGATCTGTTTTTTGCTGTTGCTCGTTTGTTTCTTGTTTGACGACTTCTTGTTGATCTTCAACCGTTTCTTCAATAACTTCTTCAATTATTTCTTCTTCCACAACTTCTTCCGTTGGTTGAACAATAACTTCTTGTTCAATAACTTCTTCTTGGGTGTGGGGGGCTTCCGTTATTTCTTCTTGTTGGTCAATGAGTTCAACTTCTTGTTGCTCGTCAAGTGTTTCTTCTACAACATCTTCCGTTGCGATTTCGGGTTGTTGTTCAAGCGTTTCTTCCGTTGTTTCTTGCTCTTGAGTATCGGTTGCAGTTGCAAGTTCGGTTGCGGGTTTAACGTCTACTTCCGTAATGAGTTCAAGCTCGGGGCGTACAGTTTCGGGCGCAACTTCTTCCTGCGGTTTTGCCTTAACTTTTGCAAAAAGCAATCCTACGCCAAAACCAAAGGTCAAAATAAATCTTGCGTACAATACAACGTTGGAGATTGTTTCCAAAAGCGCGGGAACGTCATTGGTGAGCGGTTGAATAAATTTGTAATTGACTATACCCGTGTAATAGTTATAGACGTTACACGCGATAGTGGTGACTATATTGACAATGGCAAAGCACTTCCAGAGTTTGTCGTTGATTTTGTTGCTTTTTGCAAACAACAAGCAAATTGCGCAAAGGACGTCAACCAAAACTAACGAATAAAATATGTAGTCGTGGGTTTTGGTCCAATCTTTTGCAGAAGAATTAAAAACAAGGCTAATCCATTTGGCGTCTACGGCAAGAGACAAATTGAAAATAAATACCACGCCAAAAAGCACGGAAAGAATAGTAAGAAAAGGTTTTTTGCCTTTAATTGCCAAGAGTATCATAATTATTGCGCAAGCTAAACCGACGCACCAAAAGATGCTGTTTATCAATCCAAGTTGAAACATAATTTTACCTCTCTTTTGTGGTTTTTTATTTATTATACTATTATACACTGATAGCCAAAATAATTCAATAGTTTATTAAAAAAAAGTGGCGAAAATATAAAAAAAGCACTGTTTTGGGCGTAACAGCGCCTTTTTGTAAATTTATTTTGGTTTTTTAATCAATTTGATTTATGTTTTTTTGCGCAAGCTCGGCGCGTTTTGCAAAAATAGTTTTGTATTTTTTAAAGGCAATTGGCAAAAAGATAGCAAGTGTAAGTATTTCTGCAACGGGGTAGCAATAGAATACGGCGTTCATACCCCAAGTATTGAATAAAAGCGCCAAAGGTACTACAAAGCCGAGCTGACGGAGCAAAGACATAAACATTGCATAAAAGCCGACGTTGAGAGATTGCAATAAAGTTATTGTCAAAATACTGAAAGCAGCAGGCAAAAACGCCCAGCTTATAATACGGAATACCTTAATTGCCTCTGTCGTTGCCGTTTCGTTTAAGTTGTAAATGCTTGCAATAAAGCCCGTACAAGTTTGAAAAAGTAAAAATCCTACACCTAAAAAACAAACGGCTGTTATTAAGGATTTTTTAAAGCAGTCGTCAAAGCGTTTTTTGAGATTTGCGCCGTAGTTGTAGCTCAAAATGGGCGTAGTGCCTTGAGTGAGACCAAAGGTCGGCATAAATACAAAAGATTGACAAGCAAAGTAAACAGTAAGAATTGTTATTCCATTATCGTACTGTTTTAGAATACTGTTTAAAATAATGGTAGTAAAACTTCCTACGGCGTTTAATACAAAGTTAGGCAATCCAATATTGAATATCGCGCCTACGTTTTTGAAGGAAAATTTGAGTCCCGCGGGAAAAAACTGTACGTCTTGCTTTTTGAGTAAAAATGCGCCCAAAACGTAAAGGCAGGACAAAAATTGTCCTATAATGGTTGCAAGTACGGCACCTTTCATACCCATGCCGAGTCCGTTGATATTTAAAAAACCAAAGAGCGTTTGTTTGTCAAAAATGAAAAACGGGTCGAGCACGATATTTGCAACGCATCCTAAAATTTGACTGACCATAGGGACGTGCATATTGCCCGTTGCTTGTAATATCTTTGAGCCTGTCATACTCAAAAGCGAAAACAAGCAAGCCATCATATAATAGGGGACGTATTCCTGATGATACTTTATTGTCGTTTCGTTTTTGGTAAAAAGTCTTGCAAAAGGTTCTGGCAAAAACCATGCCAAAGCAAAAAACAGCGCCCACGCCACTATTGCAAGCACGAAAGCCGTTTTTGCTACCTGATTTGCCTTTTTTGCGTCGCCAAAACCGAGTTGCCTTGCAACAAAAACGTTTGAGCCGACGCCTATACCGATACCTACGGAGATGACAATCATTATCAACGGTCTACCGATACCTATTGCATCAATTGCCTCCTGCCCAAGGTAAGAAACGTACATACTATCTATTATATTATACAAAGCCTCAATAAGCATTGATATAATTGCAGGCAAAGCCATAGAAAACAACAGTTTGCCCATTGGCGCGTTGCGTAGTTTTTCGGAATTGAGTTGCGAACGTGTTTGTTGACCTTGTATCGATTGTGTTTCTTCCATACTGATTTGTCCTAAAGCAAATTTTTTTCAATTTGGTATTATACAACATTAAGTAAGTGTTTATAAGTTTTTGAAGTGAAAGTAAAATGAATTTTAAACCGCTTAATTAAACAGTTTTGTTTTGTGATATTGACTTGAGTCGTACGGTGTTGTATAATTTGTTTAACGATTATTTTGATTGCTGTCTTTTGGCAGTTTTGAGGGGTAAACTATTGAAAAAATTTTTAAGCGCTTTTTTGATATTTTTGGTTTGCGTTGCTTGTTTGTGCGGATGCCGTGCCGACAACGGGTTTGAAGATGGTTTTTCATCTTCTTCATTTTTTGGTACGTTTTTGCAAGTGGCGCTTTTTTGCAGATCTGATACCGGAGCAAATCGCCAAGCCGTAAATCAGGCGAAGGGTGAAATGTTGGCAGAGTTGGAAAAAATACAAAACGCTCTTGACGCGGACAAAAATGACAGCGACGTGGCGCGTTTTAACAACGCAGTAGAGGGCGAAAGGGTAGAGGTGAGTAAAGTTACGGCAGAATGTTTTGCCCTTGCCAAGACTGTTTACGACGCCACAAACGGGGCTTATAATCCCGCGGTGTATAATCTTGTCGATTTGTGGGGGTTTTCGTCGCGTGTTTTGAGTAAAAAAAACCAAGTTGTTTTTGATTATGATAGAGCCACTCCGAGCGTGCCTTCTAAAGAGTATATTACTGCCTTTAAGGAGCTTGCTAATTTTGAAGATATCGTAGTTACCGAGACCTTTGACGGAAAATATTATCTTACAAAACCCAAAAACACGCAAACCGTAAGGGGTGTAAAATATACCGTCAAAATTGATTTTGGCGGAATTTGCAAGGGATATGCAAGCGACAAGATGGAGCAAATTGCAAAAGCTTACGGTATTGATTGCGGATATTTTTCTGTCGGACAAAGCAGTATAAAGTTTTTAAATTCCGTTGACGGCAAGGGGTTTAACGTGGATTTGGAAAATCCTTTAGATACGTATAGCGTTTTACTTACAAAGCAAAAGGTAAAAAATCAGAGTATTTCCGTCAGTGGTGACTATCAGCGTTTTTTTGAAGAAAATTCAAAAAAATATTGTCATATTATCGACGCGTCGACGGGTTATCCTGTAGACGCAGGGGTAAACGCTGTTTTTGCCGTATGTGACGACTCGGCTGTGTGCGACGCAGTCACTACCGCATTGATGACTTTGCCAAAGGAAGAAATAGCGCGTTTGAGTCAAAGCGAGGCTTTTAAGGAGTTGGGAGTGACTTCCGTCGTCGCCGTAAGCGCGAGCCAAGAGGAGATTGCGGTTTATACAAACGCAAGAGACATAATTATGCAAGACAACGACGCAAAAAGATACGGATTTACACTGACAGAGGACGGGGGCGTTGACTTTAAAGCCGTGTCGGATTATCGCTGGGCGTGGGCTGTCGTCGTATTGGTGGTGATTGCCCTTTTTGTTGTTGGGGCTTTAGCGAAAAAACAAAAGAAAGCAAATGACGTTCAAAATCAATCTACCGACAAAAAACAAATCAATACCGCCTTTTTTGTCAAGGGAGACCTTTTGGTTTATCTTACCTTGTTTGTAGTAATAATTTCTACCTTTGTCGTAGCGCAAATCGGGTTTAAAAAGCAGGATTTACAAACGGTAGAAGTTTTTTGCCAAAACAGCCTACTATTTGTGTTTGATTGTACTGCTTTTAAAATAGACAAAATATCCGCCGATTGGCAGGATAGGTTGGTAATTGCGGTAGATAAAGACAAAATTACCGTAAGTATTTTTTTAAATGACGAAAAAACGGAATACAACGTAGTAGAGTTTTTAAAAAATCAGGCAAAAATGGTCAAATCTACTTGTGTTGGTAAAGATTGCGTCAAAACGGCAAGTACGGTGAGTAGGGCAAATCAATTTGTTTTGTGTATGCCTCACGAGTTGATGATAGTGGGCGTGGGCGAAGGAAATAAGGGGGTGCGCTGATGAAAAACAGAACAAAAAAGCTTTCTTTGACGGCGCTGTACGGCGCTCTCGCTCTAATAACTTTTTTGTTGGAAAATCTTGTACCTTCCTTTTTTGTGCCGGGCGCAAAAATGGGGTTGGGTAATATTTTTGTGATGCTTGCTTTGTATACTTTTGGCGTAGGCGAGGCTTTTTGCGTGTTTTTGGTCAAATGTATTTTGGGCAACCTCTTGTCGGGTACGTTGAGCAGTATGCTTTTTTCCTTTTTGGCAGGGGCGACAAGTTTTTTGGCGTGTTGTTTACTTTGGAAATTTGCAAAAAATAAAATCAGCTTACCAGCCGTTTCCGTTGCAGGCGCGGTAATAAACAATATCGTACAAAATTTGATTTATGCCTTTTTGACGCAAACGGTGTTGGTTTTGAGTTATTTACCGTATCTTGCGTTGCTCGGAGTGCTAAGCGGGGCGATTACGGGGATAATAACAGCATTAATTGTAAAAAAAGTACCAAAAATATAAGTTTTTTATATAAATATGTTCAAAAAATGCTTGATTTTGATTTTTTTGATTTTGATTTGTAAATATTGTATTTAAAATGTTGACGGAGAAAATGCTTTGTGATAAAATAATTGTATCTTTTTTATGAAGCTGAAAATGTTTGAAATAACGTTTTTTATACAAAAATCAGCGTCTTGTTGTCGGTATTAATGAAATTTTTTATCTCGTCATTAAGTTTTTTGTTGGCGAGATTTCAAATTTAAATCTGAAACGGAGGAAAAATTTATGGAAAACGAAAACAACGTTCAAGCAATTGAACAAACTTCGGAAAAGAAAGTCGGTAAGTTGGACAAGTTTTTCGGAGTGACCAAGGCGGGCTCTACCGTTAGGACGGAAATCGTTGCAGGTATAGTAACCTTTCTTGCAATGGCGTACATCTTGACGGTAAACCCCAACCAATTCTTTTGGGGAGGAGCATTGACTGACAATGGTCCAACGTTTGTACCTACGGACAATCCTTTGTGGAGTTCGGTCTTTATGGCAACGGCGTTTGGCGCTATTATCGGTACGTTGCTTATGGCGTTTTTGGCAAAATTGCCTTTGGCGCAAGCGTCCGGTATGGGACTTAACTCAATGGTGGGTACTATTATCGGCGGTGGCGTAGGCGCAGTTTCTACCTATGTGTTTAATTTTACCTTTGCAAACGCAATGTTGATGGTACTTATTTCTGGTATCGTATTTTTGCTTTTGTCAGTTATTACTATCAATGGCGTATCTTTGAGACAAAAAATATTTGAAGGTATCCCCGCGGGCATCAAAACGGCAATCCCCGTAGGTATTGGTTTGTTTATTGCATATATCGGCATGCAAAATGCTAAAGTTATAGTTGCTAATCAATATACACAGGTTGCTCTCGTTAATCTTACCCACTGGGGTCCGGAAATGGCATCTGCTGTCGTTTGTTTGATTGGTTTGGCAGCTATTGCAATTCTTTCACACTTAAAGGTAAAGGGCGCCGTTATTTTGGGTATTTTGATTGCTACTGTTATCGGTATTCCGCTTGGAGTAACCAATCTCGGCGTTGTTTCCGGCGAAGTTGACGGTATTACGTGGAAGTTTTGGGAAAACTTTGAAACCTTCTTTACGAGTGAAGTATTTTTGGCTCCCTTTAAAGGTGGTTGGGAATTCCCCGAAGGTTCCTTGTTTACTATAATCATGATTATTATTACTATGAGTATGATTGACATGTTTGACACTATGGGTACTTGCGTAGGTTGTTGCTCTGCAGCAGGTTTGTTGGACGAAAACGGCACGCCGATTAACTACGGCAAAATAATGTATGCAGACTCTATTGCAACGTGCACGGGCGCTATATTCGGTACGTCTACCGTTACGACATTTGTAGAATCCGGTTCTGGTATTGCAGAAGGCGGAAAGACGGGTCTCACGGCTCTTTCGACGGCAATTATGTTCTTCCTTGCTATATTTGCTTTGCCTGTATTTGCAATGATCCCAAGCGCTGCTACGGCATCCGCTCTCGTTTACGTTGGCGTACTTATGATGAAGAATATCAAAAATATTGATTTCAGCGATATTAGAGTTGCTGTACCTGCTTTCCTTGCAATTGCATTGATGCCACTTGCATATTCTATCACGACTGGTATCGGTATGGCTATTTTGTCTTACGTTGTTATTAGTATCTTTTGCTTTATATTTGACGCAATCAAATACGCTTGCACGAAGAAAGAAGAACACAAACCCGTATGGAACGTTTCTATCGTTACCATTATTATTGCTTTGTTGTTCTGCGTGTACTTCTTCGTACCTGTTGCGATTTAATCACCAACCAAAAAACAAAACCCTTGCGACTGCAAGGGTTTTTTAATACTTTTTTTATTTGTGCGTGAGTTTTAGAGCAAGGGAATAGGCGCAAGGTAAATAACGTCTTTGCGATTTGCCGCGTCGCCTTCAGCAAGAACGAAAGCTTTTTTTGCGATAATACCGCCTGCAAGTTGGACGAGTTTTTCCAAACCCAAAAGACTTGCGCCCGTGCTCACTACGTCGTCAACGATACCGACTTTTTTGCCTTTTAAAAGCTCTACGTCGTGGCGGGAGAGATACATGCATTGTTCCTTACCGGTGGTGATGGAAGACTCTATGGCAACTTCGATACCGTCTTGCATATAGAGTTTTTTGGATTTGCGAGCAACGGCATAGTATGGCATATTTAATTCTTCTGCAATGCAGTGAGTGAGTTGAAGCCCTTTGGACTCTGCCGTCAAAAGCACGTCAACGTCGCAAAGTTGTTTTGCTAGCTCTTTGGCGCAGTGTATAGTAAGTCGCGTGTCGCCGTGAAGATTAAAAAACGCGATATTGATTCCGCTTGGTAGTGGCAATATTGGCAATTGAGTTTGATATCCTTTAATATCTAATGGTAAAAATTTGTTTTCCATTTTTTTCCTCCGATTTTGTGAAAATAACTCACGAAATTAATTGTACTCTCAAAAGCGTAATATGTCAAACGATAACGGTTTTTTTGGTGTTTTTTTTCTTTTGACAAATTTTAATAAATCAAAAATGAAAAAATTTAATAAATTTCGCAAAAAGACTTTATTTGTTGCTACTTTTTTGTTATAATAATTTTAAAATCTAAGACGTTTTTTGTGGGGGGAGTTATGCAATATCTAAAAACTGACGTGAGAAACCGTATATTGGAGTCTGCCGAAGAGGAATTTCGTCAAAACGGGTACTTAAATGCGTCTATTCGCACTATTGCAGAAAACGCGGGTATATCTTTGGGCAACGTTTACCGTTATTTTTCAAACAAGGAGGCGTTGTTCAGCGCGGTTTTGCAACCGATAGTGGACGAAATAGGAAAGAGCATTTACAGTAAATTTTTCAGTTTTGGCGACGCTCAATCCCTTGCCGACGACGTTGTAGATTATTTGTATTTAAATCAAAATAAAATGATTATAATTTTGCAGGCAAACAAATATTACGTCAACGGGTTTAAGACTTTGTTGACGGAGGTATGTTCAAAGGTTTTGGAAAAAATCTTTTGTTGGTATCCGAATCTTATGTCAAAAATAAAAAATCCGCATTTTGCAACGGCCGTTGCAGGTGGGTTTTTGCACGCTTTAAATTTTGCCGTTACTGCTGATATGGACAGAGAGACGCAAAAACGCAACGTTAAAGAATTGATAACCTTCTTTTTTGAAAAAATCGACCTACGATTTGAATAAGCTTTTTAAAATTTTGTGTAAAAGCGTTGCAACTTGCAACGCTTTTACATACTGAATAAAAGTCCGTTACTTATGCATACTAACGTAAAATATTAAACGGAGGAATTAGGTTATGTCAAGTATGAATAATGACAAAAACAAATCCGTAAATAAGGACGGGCAAAAAAGCTTTTCAAGCAAGTCTGCAGTTAAAGGAGACGTTGCGGTATGGGTTGTAACGCTTATTATCCTCGTGGCTTTTGCTCTTTTGGTGGCATGGCTTTGCAATATGAACGAAGAAAAGGCATACGGCACGCTTTTTGCTGAGGACAGCAGATACGGGAGCGCTTCCGTTGCTGAATTGAGTTTAAAAAACGGTTATGTCGCCCAAGGCAAGCAAGTAATTTGGTACGTTGACTCAAAGCAAGCAAAACTTTCTTTTTATGGCGAAAAAGACGCTTTAAAGCTTGACACGAGTGGTTTGTCGGTGGGTAGTCACGTCTTGCAGGTAAGCATTGACGACGAAATAGTGGCAAAAAAGACGGTTTTAATAAATAAGCCGTCGCTTGTTGTAAGAGTTCCAGATATTACCGTTGAATACGGCGAAAAAATACAAAAAATTTGCGCGACCGCAGAGGGGTGGGTGGACGGAGATACGGCGGAAAGCGCAGGGTTTGACGATACGGTTAATTTTGAGAGTGGTAAAAATCTCGACGTTGGAGTTTATAATTTAAGTCACCAAGGGTATTTTAACGACAAGTACGACGTAACTATGGAGTCGGGGAGTTTGACGGTATTACCTAGACGTTTGACGCTTGCCCCTTGTGTTTTTTCAAAGGTGTATGACGGTACGGAATCCGTCAAAGCCGAAGGACTTTCCGTTTTGGGCGCGCTTGAAAAGGATCACGTTGGGGTAAATGCTATTTTAAAATATTGCGACAAAAATGCAGGCAACAACAAAAAAGTCATTATTGTCGATTGTGTTTTGACGGGAGTTGACAGCAAAAATTATTTTGTGGATTTTTCTGAAACAGAGTTTTTTGGAAGTATCAGTCCGTTGACACTCACGCTTTTGGACGTGTTGCCAAATGACAAAGTTTATGATGGGACAACTTCCGTCACCTTTTTAAACGGCGGGAAACTCAATGGTGTTTTGCCTTGCGACAAGGTGTCAATAGGGTTTTTAAACGCTTGTTTTTCAGACGCAAAAAAAGGTAACGACAAGATAGTGTTTATAAAGGGCGTAACTCTCGTTGGCGCTGACAGCGCAAACTACGTCGTTGCGCCAAGCGTCTCTTACGCAAGTATTTTTGGAAAAAAACTTAACGCCGTACACGGAAACAATTAAAAATCAAAAACTAAAAAGGTTATCGGTGGTGGTAACCTTTTTGCGAGTAGTAGCATATACAGTTTGTAAATAAAAAACAAAATTTTTTAGTTAACTATTGACTTTACTAAACAAAAAGAGTATAGTTAATAAAAACGAAAATAAAGGAGAAATTTATGTCAAAACCAAAACTAAACTTGTCTACAAACAACATTATCACTTGTATTTTTTACGCCGTTATCGGTCTTTTGCTTGTGATACTTAAGGGTGGCTCGCTCAATATACTTATGACGATAATAGGCGCTTTGTTTGTTATCCTCGGCGTGGTGGATATTTTTAAGGGCAAACTCTTAAACGGTATAGTCGAAGCAGTAATAGGTGTTGCTATTATCGTTTGCGGTTGGCTTATTGTTGATATCGTATTGCTCGTTTTTGGCATACTGCTTATCGTTAAAGGCTTGATGGAAATTATTAAAAACGCTAGCGCGGGTTTCAATACGCTTTTGTCCCCAATCGTCACCGTAGTTATCGGTATTTTGCTTGTGATTGCAAAATGGGCGCTTATGGACGTAATGTGCATTATTGCCGGCGTGATTTTCCTTATCAATGCGGTGTTGGCGCTGTTTGGAAAATCTCTTACCAAATAATAAAATAATTAATCAAAATAATGATAAAGTTTCAAAAACACACCCTAAAAGGTGTGTTTTTTCGTATATAAAATTTTTTGTTAGTTTTTTGTTTGACAAAATTTTTTTTTGGTGGTATATATTAGTATATTCTAATATGTTTATATATTGATGGATATTTTTATTAATTATTGCAATTAGTCGAGGAGGGATAGGATTATGGTCAAAGCGGAGCAATGTTGCGAGCACAAATTGACGCACGAGCAGTTGGTAAAAAAGGCAAAGGAGATTACTCCTGCGGTAGGGTACGTTAATATAATGTGTCAGATACTCAAATTGTTGGGAGATCCTACGCGTATGAAAATAATTTATTCGTTGCTAAACGGTGAGATGTGTGTTTTGCACATAGTGGAGGCTGTAGAAGGCACTCAAAGCGCCGTTTCGCAACAGTTGAGATTACTTAAAGACAACAAGTTGGTCAAAAGTCGTAGAGAAGGCAAAAATATTTTGTATTCTATTGCAGACGAGCACGTAGTAGATATTATTAAGTTAGTTGAAGTTCACGCTCATTGCGAATTAGAAAAATAAAGTTAAGGGAAGAAGGAGTATGAAAAGGACGCTTAATATACAAGGTTTGGACTGCGCGCATTGCGCTATGACTTTGGAAACGCTCATTAAAGGTATTGACGGGGTGGAAAAATGTTCCGTTAATTTTTCCACTCAAAAAATTATTTTGGACGTCAAGTCTCAAAAAGTCATGGAACAGGTCGTTAAAACGGTAGGTTTTTTTGAGGAAGTAAAAATCGTTGACAAGGACAACGACGTACATGAGCTCAAAAAGGAGCGCGCGCGTGATTTGACTTTGATTTTGATATCGACGGTGTTTTTTGTCGTTGGGATATTGTTGGAGCGTTTTGTAGACTACGGCGCGTGGGTTTACGTCAAATACGTGGCGTACGGAATTGCTTATTTGGTTGTAGGCTATCCGATATTTTTAAAAACCTTTAAAGGATTTTTTACCAAAAATATTTTTAACGAAAATTTTTTAATGACTATAGCCTCCGTCGGCGCAATGGTTTTAGGAGAATACGTCGAAGGCGTTGCCGTAGTATTGTTGTATCAGGTTGGTGAGTTTTTGCAAAGTTTAGCCGTTGGAAACTCGCGTAGGTCGATTAAAAATCTCGTAAATATTCGTAGCGAAGTGGCGACAAAGTTGGTAGACGGCAATCAAATAGAAATAGCGCCGGAAAAACTCAACGTTGGGGACGTTATACTCGTGCGCGCGGGTGAAAAAATCCCCGTTGACGCAGTTGTTTTGAGTGGGCAAAGCGAATTGGATACAAAATCCATTACGGGAGAGTTTTTGCTTCGTCCTGTTGGGGTAGGCGACGAGGTGCTTTCTGGCTGTATAAACGCAGGCGGAGTAAATCTTACCTTAAAGGTGTCCAAAAAGTACGTTGACAGTACCGTTGCAAAGATTTTGGAAATGGTGGAAAACGCTTTGGATAAAAAGACTAGGACGGAAAAAACCATTACGGTATTTGCAAGGTATTACACGCCGATAGTGTGCTTGTTGGCGGTTTTGATTGCTTTTGTCGTGCCTACGTTTGTTTATATTTTTACGGGGAGTTTCCCCTTGGCGCAATGGGCAAAGCGTGCGTTGGTGTTGTTGGTAATATCTTGTCCTTGCGCAATAGTAATATCAATACCGCTTGCATACTTTTGTTCGATAGGGTATTCGGCAAAGCAAGGAGTGCTGGTCAAAGGTTCTAATTATCTTGACGTGCTTTCAAAGGTAAAAACCATGGCTTTTGATAAAACGGGTACTTTGACACGTGGCGAATTTAGCATAAAAAAAGTGGTAGGAGACAAAACTTTGGATTACGCCGTATGCGCGGAAAAAGGCTCTTCGCATCCGATTTCTAAGCCCTTTAAGGCGTTGGCAAGTCCGTTTGAAGCAACGGAAACGACGGAAGTTGCAGGTAAGGGCGTGATTTGCATAATAAACGGAAAAAAAGTACTGGTAGGCAATTATAAGTTGCTTGATGACAACGGAATACAATATGAAAAGCAACAATCCGTAGCTACCGTGGTTTACGTTGCGGAAGAAAACGAGTGTATCGGTTTTGTCGAGCTTGACGACGAATTAAAGCCAAATGCAAAAAAAGCTTTGGCGCAAATTAAAAAAGCGGGAGTTAAAAATCTTGCGCTAGTGACGGGCGACAACATTAATGGCGCGGAAAGAATTGCCTGTGAGCTAGGCGAAATGGACTCTATCTATTCGGACGTATTGCCCAATCAAAAAGCCGATATAATAAAGCAATTGAAAAAACAAAACGTTACGGCATACGTTGGGGACGGTATCAACGACGTACCTGTAATGACCGTTGCCGATTGCGCATTGTCTATGGGCAAGTTGGGTTCTTCTGCAACGGTGGACGCCTCTGACGTGGTACTTGCAACCGATAATCTCGAGGCAATTGCCAATGCAATAGTCATTGCTAAAAAAACTCGAGCGCGGGTGGTGGAAAATCTTGTGTTTTCGCTGATTGCAAAAGCTGTATTTATGGTGTTCGGATTGCTTGGCGTATTGCCTATGTGGCTTGCCGTCGTTGCCGACGTTGGGGTTATGTTGCTTGCCGTACTTAACTCTACGCGAATAAAGCTATAACAAAACTTAACTTTAAAAAAATACCACTCGTAAAAAACGAGTGGTATTTTTTTAAAGCAATTGCATAATGTTGTTAAAGTTTTTTTCTTTTGCTTTATTGTGACTAATAAATATGTCGATAAACGGCCATATGCCCAAAGTTAGTCCGCCAACTAATAGTTTTGCCACGCCAAGACCTGTGTCACCTATTATAAAGCGGTCAATACCAAATCCACCCAAAAAGAGCGAAAACAATAATACGGAAACGGGGTTGTGCAGTTTTAAACACATAATTTCATCAATTTTGTCGTCGCTGGCATTTGTTAATTTGCTTTTTAGTACCAACATCTTTTCTTCTGGTACTTTGCCCGAAACTAAAGTCATAACTTGTCTTACGTTTGCTTCTGTCATATTTTATTCTCCTTTGTTTTTGGAACAATATGTTCTCCTAAATGCCATTATATCAGAACAATATGTTCCAACGCAAGTATTTTAGAACAAAATGTTCTATATTAATTATGTTATGAGCAAATTTAATGAAAGATTAAAAGAATTGCGTTTAGAAGAGGGCTTGACGCGGGCGGAATTGGCTCAAAAAGTCACAGTATCGGTTCGCCTTGTTTCTTACTGGGAAAGCGGGCAACGGGAGTGCTCATTTGACGTGTTGATTACATTGGCTGAAATTTTGCATACCAGTATAGATTATTTGCTTGGTAGAGTAGATTGTTAAAGTTTAATAAAAGTTTTTATAGCGCTTTCTCAATGTGAGAGAGCGTTTTTGTTTAAAAAAAATCTTTACTTTTGTAGCAAATTGTTTTATAATAATTAAAAATAAAAAATTAGATAAGAGGTTTTTATGTTAAATCAATTTGCAAAATTTTTACAAACGGGATATACGCCTTTTCACGTGGTAAAAAACGTGTGTGAAATGTTGGACAAAGCAGGGTTTAACGCCCTTAAGGAAGGTCAGCGTTGGCAACTCACGCCTAATACCGGTTATTACGTCACTCGCAACGGTAGCAGTATAATTGCCTTTAAAACGGGAGACTTGGACGTAAAAAAAGGTTTTAATATCGTGGCGTCTCATACGGACAGTCCTTGTTTGCGCCTTAAAAACAACTGCATGACTTATTGCGATACTTATGCAAAACTCAACGTAGAAACTTATGGCGGAGCGTTGTATTATTCTATGTTGGACAGACCTTTGCGTATTGCGGGTAGATTAGTAGTGAGCGACGGTGATAATCTTGCAGTAGAAAACGTAGCAAGTGATTTTTGTGTTGTTATACCAAGCCTTGCTATTCATCAAAATAGAGAGGCAAACGACGGGTTGCGTCTTAATCCGCAAATAGACTTGTTGCCTTTGGTCGGTATGGGTGAAAAGTTTGATATATTGCAAGCTTTAGCAGGGGGCAAAAAAGTGGTGGATTACGACCTGTTTGTAGTACCCGAGATAGAGCCTTACCGTTTTGGTGTAAAAAACGAGTTTTTTGCAGCTCCGCGTCTTGACGACCTGACGGGGGTTTTTGGCGGTATGCAGGCTCTTGTAAACAGCAATTGCAAAACTGCTTCCGTTTGCGCATGTTTTGACAATGAGGAAGTAGGCAGTGGCACAAAACAAGGCGCAGGCAGTACCTTTTTGCGCGACGTTTTACGCGGAATAGTGTGCGCTGTAAAAGACGGTTGCTCTGTAGAAGAACTTGCCCGCAACGCTATTGCCAACAGTTTTTTAGTGAGTATGGACAACGCTCACGCATTGCACCCCAACCACGCGGAAAAGTGCGATATAACAAACCGTTGTTTTTTGAACAAGGGTATCGTAATAAAACATCACGCAAATCAAAGCTATTTGACGGACGGCTTGTCGTCTGCGGTATTGAAAAATATTTTTGATAAGGCCAACGTTCCGTATCAGGATTTTTATAATAGAAGCGACGTAAGGAGCGGTAGTACGCTCGGCACGATAAGCAACAAACAGGTCAGTTTGCATACCGTTGATATTGGCCTTGCTCAACTTGCAATGCACTCTTTTTGCGAAACTATGGGTAGTGACGACCTTGACGTATTGCTTGAAGGCTTGAAAGCTTTTTACCTTTCTAATACGAATTTTGACGAAAATAGCATTATTTTTGAATAATTAAACTAAAAATTCGTCAAAACTGTTATAAAATTTCCTTAGATTGACGCGAATTTGACTGATATTATTGACAATGGCGTTATGCGTGTGTTATAATTTTTTTAATTTTAAGGAGGACTCTTTATGAATAAAGGAGAATTTATAAAAGCGATTGCCAAAAAAATCGGTGAAACTGACAAAAAAGTAGATGCTTTTTACAAGGCGTTTGTGGAGACCGTTACGGAGTCTTTGGAAAACGGCGAAAAAGTAGTATTGGTTGGTTTTGGTAGTTTTGAAATTAAGGAAAAACCCGCAAGAGAAGGTATCAATCCGCGTACCGGCGCAAAGGTAAATATTCCTGCAACAAAAGTACCTGCTTTTAAAATGGGAAAATCCTACAAAGACAGCTTTAACAAATAATAATCATTAAATTTTAAGACATAAAAACAAGGCAAGTTTACTTTGGCGTAGGCTTGCCTTGTTTTTTAATTTGGAGAATATACGTAGTTTAATTTAGTTGTATCAAAACCATTATTTTGATATACTGTAATTGCAAATAGAATTAGTTTTTAATAAATAAGCAAGAAAATTTAATTAACACAATTTTTAAGGGTGTAGCTATCAGCCAAGATAGCTACACTCTTTTTTTATGCAAAAAAGGGAATTTGATCATACGCAAACGGTAAAGACGACAAACAGTTGTCGTAATTAAATTGATACAATTAAAAAGCAAAACCGTAATTCATACAAATACTAACAGTCAACACGAAAATGGTAAGAGTACTAAATTAAAAGTAAAGAGTTCGAATATGGACAAGTAAAGTATAAGTTTGAAACAGCAAAATAAAAAAATAAAGAATTTAGGAGGAACAATAATGAATTCACAAGGAACAGAAGCATCTGTTGCAGAAAACAACTCAATCAAAATATGGGCGTACGGAGAGTACGTTGCATTAGCTCAAAGAGCTATAGAAGTAGCAATAGATAAAGGAATACACGGTGATTTTGTAGTAGAAGAAAAATTAAAAGAAGAAATAGACGATGCACTTGCTAATTGGAGTGTGGAAACATTGCCGGATATAATATTGGTAAAGAATAACGAGATAAAAAAATATCTAAAAGCATACTCTGAAGAAAAGTTTGCTAGGATAGAAGACCATATAGATATCACTAATTTAATGACTCATGCATTAAGAAACGTAAAAGGTGAAAACGATACTACGTACGGATGTCCTATATCTACCGAGCCTGTTGCGTTGTACTATAGGCGAGATATATTGGGAGAGTTGCCCGAAGAAATGACATGGGAGGAATTTATCGAAATAGGAAAAAGCGTAAAGGAAGAAGGAAAATATCTTTTGCCACCGTATGAAATGCTTACAGAAATACTCATGCGTTCAAAAGGCAGATTGTTTTATGATGATCCAAAAAACGTTACGGCAGAGGGCAGTATAGAAGTAATTGAACTTGTGCAAAGATTGTCAGATGAGGGATTATTGTATACGTGTATAGAAGAAGATACGCGTCAAGAAATAATTCAAAAGATGCAGGCAGGAGAAATATATTCCGTAATAGGAGCTCCACGTTGGTTTAGTATAATAAAAAAACACGTGGGCGGTAATTGGGGAATTACAAAAATACCCAAGGACGATAATTTTTTAAACGAAGTAGATTTGGGCGGATATTCATGGATGGTAATAAACAAGGAAAATTTGTTTGACCAATCATACGTATATGAATTTTTAAGAAACTTGTTTGCCTATGAAAATCTAAATGAGGGATATGAAGAATTGACGAGATATTCTGCGGAAAGTTTGGATATAGTTCCTGCAATATATTCAGCCAAGGGATTTTTAAACGACTTGACCAATAATGAATGTTTTGGTGAGCAACAAGTAATAAGTTATTTGTTAGAAATAGCCAATGCTGTGCCAGAAATTTATCTTGGCGAGTATGCGCAGGAGCTGACGGATGCTTTAAATACTCAAATGCAGGAAGTGCTTGATGGAAACAAAACAGCAAATGACGCCTATTGTGAAATAGAGGATGAGTATTATAGATTAATTGAAATAATACCAAAAATATTGGATCATATAGAATTAGAAAGTGGTCCAACAATAATGGAATATTATGAATATGAAAGTTTTGATCCTACGGATATTAGAGTAAGAGCTTATTTTACCGACGGAACGGACGAAATTGTAACTATTTCTAATTTTTCTCCTGACGTATTTAACCAGAGAGACACAAGCGTAACAATTTTTTACAGTAGTGGCGGTGTGACGGATAGTGTGGTTATCGACGGGTTTACAATAAAGGAAAGGCGTTTGCAAAGCATAGAAGTAAAGCCGTTAAGAGATTTTTATTTTAATGATGAAAATCCTAAAACAAGTGACTTTAGGGTAACGGCATATTTTAGCGTTGGTCCTTCGTTGGTATTAAATGAAAATGATTTTAGTCTTACTTACTCGTCAACCACAAATGAAGGAATCCCAGTATATGAAGTTACAATAAGTTACCCCAGAGATTGTGCCCAATCAAAATCTTGGAGTGCAAAAATAGAAAAACGAAGAAAATTACAAAGTATAAGCGTATATGCCTATCCCGAACAAAAAGTATATAAACACGGAGAACCCTTTAAAAAGGCAGGGATGAGTATATCAGCAAAATATACTGACGAGACAAGCGAGATAAAGACGGCTTCACAGTTTAGTACGGATTATTTAGTTAAGTTTGCAATAGGAAAAGATAAGTCAAGCGTAAATATAACTTACACAGAAAGTAAAATAACAAAAACAACCACCGTGACTGTTTATAAAAAACAAGGCATAGAAATAGCAGATGCAAAAATATTTCAAGACATGGGCTCAGGTGGAGAAGGATTTGTTAATTTGAGTAGTGGTGAATTTGGATACAAGCATACGGACTTTGCAATAAGCGGTACAAACATATCTTTGGCAATCACTCACGTATATACACCGTATTCCAATAATGGAAACGAATATGGCGTAGGCAACAATTGGCGACTTAACGTCCATCAAGAATTAAAACAAGAGGGCAATAAATGGTTTTATATCAACAAAGAGGGAATAAAACACGGTTTTGAAACGTTAGAAGAGAAAAATGAAAGAAGTAAAATCCGCAACGAAAAACTCGGATTAGACCTTTTTGTTGATGATGACGATACCATTAGATTAATAGACCGCGGAAGCAACGTACTACTGTTTAAAAAAATAGGAAGTAAATATCGATTGAGGTATATGTATCAATACCCCACAAGCTTAGCCATCAATCAGGTAGAAATAAAGTATAAAGATGACGGAAAAATCGAAGAAATAAAATCTTGCGAAATTGTCAACGACAAATACCCGACGATAAGGTTTGTTTATGGTGATAACGGACTGTTGAGTAAGTTAAATTATAATTTTGCAAAAGATGATGAAAATATAGTTGCAAGTTATACGTATGACGATTTAGGAAATTTAAAAGAAATAAACAAAAGAGCGGTTCTTACAGGAGACTCAATTGTATTAAACAGCACGGAGTTTGGTTATGTCAATACTGATGACACAAGCAGTTTTAGCGTAAGTGATCAAAATAAAACCTTAACGTATACTCTATCTAATAATAAAGTATCAAAGTTTGATATAGGTTATGATGGCAAAAAAGAAACAACTAAGATTAGTTATTATGGAAGTACCACAGATGAATCAGTCGAGTTGACAGATATAGTATTGACAACAATCTTAAAACGTGATAATATAATGACGGTATATTCCTTCAGTAAATTGGGCTTGGTATCACAGTATGCATGTGATATAGACGCAAATATTGCAAATGCATTTATACCCAACAAGGTATATTCTGCAACGTGCAACGGATTTGAGTACAATTCCTTATCAAATAGCTATTCCAACACTTTGGATATAGTATACGAAGATTTTGAAGAGGGAGTAGGCGAGTGGGAAAACGGCGGAATAAGCGCAAATGGGGGAATAGGCAAAAGCCAATGCTTATGTTATCCAAAAAGTGCAACAACAAGCAATAAATTAAGCAGAAAGTATTTAGCGCCTAAAGGTCTTGTATATTTTTCCTGCTGGGTGATGGGAAAAGACGTAAAAATAGAGGTGGACTACGGCGCGAATAATGTTGTTACACACAACGTGGGAGCTTGTACTTCCGATTGTTGGCAATACGTAGCGTTTTGTCTTGGCAACTTTGAATCACAGCATAACGTGACAGTGAACGTGTTGGGAGCCGGAGATATCTACGTAGATGAAGTAAGGCTTGTCAAGATGCCTTATATTACGCCAAACGATATACCAGAGACGGTATACGACGATTGGGAAAACGTAACGCAAAGTAGTACTTACAACCCTGTAGACCAAAAGATATATACTACAGTAAACTTGTACAACAACGATCACAAAATTACAAGACAAACCGTGACGTGTGAGGAAGAGCAGATATCCAGGACGGAATATACTTACTACGGCAACGGCTTAATAAAAGAAACAAAGAGATACGGCAGTGGCGACGAGTACGTAAAAGAGAGCTACGCGTATGACGAAAACACAGGTAGGCTTACTTCTTATACCGACTGTAACGGAGTGGTTACGGAATACGGCTACGG
>CABUZX010000012.1 GCA_902496185.1 uncultured Subdoligranulum sp.
AGGACTGCAGTCGTCGCAACACTTGGGTTTGCCCGTATCCCAAAAAATTTCCGTATCGGGACCGCACGGCCCCGTATTGCCCGCTATCCACCAATTGTTCTTTTTGGGAAGATAAAAAATATTTTTTTCGTCAATACCGCACTCTTTCCAAAGATTTGCGCTTTCCTCGTCTCTTTCGCAATCGTCGTCCCCCGCAAATACAGAAACGGCAATACGGTTTTTGTCCAATCCCAAATATTTTGGACTAGTCAAAAATTCAAAACTCCATTTGATGGAATCCTTTTTGAAATAATCCCCCAATGACCAGTTTCCAAGCATTTCAAAAAAGGTGCAGTGAGAGTCGTCGCCTACTTCGTCAATATCGCCCGTACGAATACATTTTTGAACGTCTGCTAAACGCTTGCCTTTTGGATGCGTTTGTCCCAAAAGATACGGTATAAGCGGATGCATACCCGCAGTGGTAAACAGTACCGACGGATCGTTTTCCGGAATAAGGCTTGCGCTCTTTATTATTGCATGGTCTCTTTCCGCAAAAAAGTCCAAAAATGCTTTGCGTAAAGTTTTGCTATTGATTTCTTTCATAAATTCCTCTTTTTATGTAATGAATTAAATTTTATTTTATTTTAACGGTGAATTTCCTTTATTTTTTCTTCCTTTTTAGCAAACACTACCGTCAATACAAACGCTATCAAAAATACAGAAGGCACGATAAACGCCAACGCGCCGTTTCCCGCCGTTTCTTTCGTTATGCCAAACGTTTCGAACATAAAATCAAATTTGCACAATATCCATACGATTATATTGACAAATCCTATGCATACCGACGACAAAACGTACCACCAGCCGTAACCTTTTGATTGTTTGCCTATAAGCACTTTTATCAAATTGCTAATAAATCCTATTATCGCCGTAATAAGCGACGGAACTATTACCACGAGATGAATTATATCTAATACCGTAAACGTTTGACTTAAAAGCCTTGACAAAATTTGCATACCTGCAAAATTGCCGTTGCCACCTATACGCATATCAAAAATACCCGTTTTTAACAAGCCTGACGGCGTAATTGCTTGCCACCCCAACAAAAGGTATATTAGCAAAAAAAACATAATACTCAAAACAAAACTGCCTATTGTTTTTTTGAAAGATTTTCGTGGCTTTTTTTGTTCCTGCTCTACTACGTCGGTTTGTTGTAAAACATCAACTACTTCTTTTTCTTCAGACGGCTCTTTTTCCACCAACGGGGGCAAAGGCTGTTGCTCTTCCTGTTGCTCCTTAATTGGCATTCTAAAGTGACACTTATCGCAAACTACTGCGTTTGCGCTAACGGTATTGTTGCACCGCGGACATTTTTGCGGTCCGTCGCCTTCGTAAAGCGGTTTTCCACAAAACTTGCAAAATCTCGCCGTCGCATTATTTGCCGTACTGCAACTCTTGCAAATTACGGGTTGGTTAGGCGCGCGCAAAACGTTACCGCACTGAAAACAAAATTTTGCAGTTACGGGATTTGTCGCGCCACATTTTTCACAAATATTTACGTTGGTGGAGTTACTCATAAATTCTCCTTTGGCGTCACACCAATAATTTAAGATTTGTTGTAACTGTCTTTAAGCCCTACTATTTCGTTAAACACTTTTTCCGTCTTGGTACTGGTTTTGTCTACTACGAAATATCCTTCGCGCATAAACTGAAACCTTTGTCCAACCTTTGCTTTTTGCAAAGATTTTTCCGCAACAACACTAAAAGTTTGCATACTGTTGTAATTTAAACGTTGCGTAAAGTCCGTAACACCGTACGTTGCAGGCAAAAGTAAATTGGAAAACTTTCTTACGGTTGCCGTCACGTTGTTTTTGGCGTCTACCCATTGAATAACTCCCTTTACCTTTATACCGCTTTCGTCATGACCGCTTTTGCTGTTGGCAACGTAACTGCACTTAACCAAACTAACCTTGCCGTCTGCGTCCGTTTCGTAACCGTCGCACTTAATTATATATCCGCCTTTAAGTCTAACGTAACCGTCCGGTTTAAGTCTGTGATATTTTGGCGGTGGCTCTACTTCAAAGTCACTACGCTGAATAAAAATTTCGTTGCTAAAACTCACCTTGCGTACGGTCGGTTTTGTTGAGTTTGGATTATTTTCTATCGGTAAAAGTTCCTTACCATTATAATTTGTAATGATAACCTTTAGAGGATCAAAAACCGCCATAACTCTATCTGCCGTATTGTTGAGATTTTCTCTAACGCAAGCTTCAAGATAACTTTGCTCCACCTCGCTGTTTGATTTGGCAACGCCTACCCTTTCGCAAAAATCCCTTACCGCTTCGGCAGGATAACCGCGACGACGAATACCGCACAAAGTAGGCATACGAGGATCGTCCCAACCGTCTACAAACTTTTCGTCAACTAAACGCTTTAAAAAACGCTTGCTCATAACCGTATCGGCAATATTAAGCCTTGCAAATTCTATTTGTTGCGGTTTTGCAGACAAGTCGCAATTATTAACTACCCAATCGTACAAGGGACGGTGGTCTTCAAATTCCAAAGTACAAAGACTGTGAGTAATACCCTCGATTGCGTCCTCCAACGGATGAGCAAAATCGTACATTGGATAAATGCACCATTTGTCCCCCGTATTGTGATGCGTTGCATGAACTATACGATAAATAACGGGGTCTCTCATATTGAGATTTGAGCTTGCCATATCTATTTTTGCGCGCAAAACCTTTTCACCATCGCCGTAAACACCCCTTTTCATCTCGTCAAACAAACGGAGATTTTCTTCAACAGAACGGTCTCTATACGGGCTGTTTATACCCGCCTGAATAAGCGTGCCACGCGTATTTTTGATTTCTTCCGCCGACAAGTCGCAAACGTACGCTAAACCTTTTTTGATAAGATTGCACGCGCACTCATACATCTTGTCAAAATAACTGCTGGCAAAAAACATTTTGTCCCACTTAAACCCCAGCCACTTTATATCTTCCTTAATACTATTAACGTATTCTTCGTCTTCCTTGGTTGGGTTAGTATCGTCAAAACGAAGATTGCATTTGCCTTGATATTTTTGCTTCATACCAAAGTTTATGCACAAACTCTTGGCATGTCCTATATGTAAGTAACCGTTCGGCTCCGGAGGAAACCTCGTAATTACGGTTTTTATTTTGCCTTTTGCCAAATCGTTTTCAATAATTTCTTCAATAAAATTTTTACTGTTAACGGGAGTTGTCTCCGTAGTCGTAATATCGTTTTTCATTTTTAAACATCCTTTAATTTAGCTTTAAAACGGAACTTCTTCATTGCTTTCTTCTTCCTGCAGGGCGGAAATAGCGTCAAACTCCGAAACAAACTTCTTAAGCTCCTCCCCAACTTCTACAGGATTTTTTTGTTCTAAAGATATATCGTCTTGTTTTTTACTTTCTGTCTCGTAAGTATTATTAGTATTGCCGTCAAAAAAGTGCACGAGATTGCCCACCCATACGAGCGGGATCTCCGCCGTTTCGCCGTTGCGGTGCTTGGCTATTATCAACTCGGTAGGTACAACGTTTTCGTTTGCGGTGTCCGTCGATTTATTTATAAACAAAACGATATCGGCGTCCTGCTCTATGGCTCCCGATTCTCTCAAGTCGCTCAACATAGGCTTTCTGTCCTTATCCCTTTCAAAAAGACGGTTCATCTGACTAAGAGCAATTATAGGCACTTGCAATTCTTTTGCCATAATTTTGAGATTACGGGTGATACTGCTGATATCCTGCTGACGGTTTTCCGCCTTGTCGTCACCTTTCATCAACTGCAAATAGTCTACAACCACAAGGTCAAGACCGTGTTTCATTTTGAGCGAACGGCTCTTTGACATAATTTTTGCAGGAGTATTCAAACTGCTATCGTCAATAAAAATCTTGAACTTAGAAACAACGTCTGCCGCCGACAATAATTTTTGAAAATCGTCCGGCACAAGTTTTTCACTACCAGAAATTTTACCCATACTGACGTTTGCTACGCCACTCATAAGTCTCTGTACTACCTGAGCCATTGGCATTTCCAAAGAAAAAATCGCCGAAACGTAACCATTTTTTGCGGTTTCTTCCACTATGTTCATAGCAAAACTACTCTTTCCGCAACCGGGACGCGCCGCCAAAACTATAAGGTCGCCCTTTTGTAAACCGTTGGTGATTTTGTCAAAGCGTTTAAATCCCGTTTTAAGTCCGCCAAATGCGTCCTTATTTTTGTACAAGTCGTCACAGCGCTGAATAAAACCTTGAACGGCATTGCCGATATGCTCCAAATCTCCCGTGCGGTTGGTTTCACCAACGTCAAATATAGCTTTTTCCGCATCAGCCAATAGTTTGGTTTTGTCGTCAGCTTGCTTTAAATTTGACAATATATCGTTGCAAGCGCGAGCAATTTTGCGTTTTGCGCTTTCTCTCTCAACTATTTCCAAATAGTTTTCGTAATTTGCCGCTGTAGGTACGGAGTTTGCAAGCAAAGTCAAATAATCTATACCGCCTATTGCGTCAATCTGCGCAGTACGCTCCAACTCGTCAGCCAACAAAACGAAATCGAGATTTTTGTTTGCTTTAACTACTTCCTTCATTGCGGAAAAAATAATTTTGTGCTGAGGCGCGTAAAAATCGCTTTCTTGCAGGTTGAGCACTATGTCGTCTACCGTGTTTTCGTCTAAAAGAGTACACGCCAACAACGACCTTTCGGCTTCAAGATTAAAGAAATTCATATTGACGTCGGACAACGCCTTAGACTTGGACTTGTTTGCCATAAAAACTCCCTAAAAAAACGCCTTAATAGTTTGAACAATCTTAAACGTCGCTCGTTTAATTTGCTCAAATTTATTATTTTATTATATAACAATACAAGTTTTTTTTCAAGTACTTTTGCCTTTTTGAAAAATAAAAAATAAAAAATTTACGACGTTATTTCTTGTGGACGTGTTTTTGAACCTTTTACCACTACCATATCTATAGGTTTGTAATAATTTGTCCTTATCTGCTTTGAAAAAACAATTTTTCCATCCTTAATATAATCCAACCAACCCTGACTTTTAATCCCATCCACGCCTGCCGTTAAAATATATTGTTCGTCGACGTACGTCACTTTGTCGACGTATTTTTGTTGCTCGTCTACAATAGTATTTGTTTTAAATGGTATTTTTTGCATAACGACGCTACGCCTTTTTATTTCGTATTGTTTTGGGTACCCAAAAATCTCCACTTTTGCCTTGCCGTTTATACAACTTGTAGCAATATAAATTTTACCTTCCGTATTGTTGCAAAATACGAGGTCTGCTCCCGTGTCGGTTACCATTGCGTCAAAACTTGGTAATACGTAGCTACTCTTTACAGAGTGCTGGCAAACCGCCTTTATGGAAATATCCGACAACACCAAAGCATTAAACAAAGTCGTGCTTGCCTGACATACTCCGCCTCCCACGTCGTCAACGTAACTGCCGTTGAGCAAAACCTTTGCGACAGAAAAACCTCTATCGGCAGTACGCTTTCCAACCACCTCGTTAAAGCTTTTTGTTTCGCCCTTTTCAAGCACGACTCCGTTAAAAAATTTTAGCGCCAACGCTATGTTATTTTGACGCTTTTGAGAACTATTAAAACAGTCCGTTACAAACTCTCCACGTTTTGACGTGGCTTTTAAGGCGTCAGATAGGCTTAGGCTGGGCAAAACAGTCTCGACGGGTATTTGGCAACTCAAGCAGTTATCGCCCCTCGTAAGATATTCCAAAAGCAAATCGCAAGTCCTTTCGACGTTAATTTTGCAACCCTTTTCGTCCGCCGTATAACTGAATTTTTTTGCGCTATTCGGCAAAAAAGTTATCGTAGCGTCTACGGGCTTATACTCGGTTTCTGCCTTAATCTCATCAAACGTATCTTTTAGCCCAGGATAAATATAGCACAGCGCCAAATAAAGATCTATACCCTCGCTTTGTCTTTTTTTAAGCCAACGCGCTTTCAATTTAGAATTACAAAACACTACTCTTTCGGCTAAAGCTTTTTTATCTAACTCGGATAAATTTTGCGACAGCCGATAAACCTTTTGCTTGCCCGTATATTTAAAGATTATTTCAGTATCCCACGGTTTTTTTTGCGTTTTGTCAAAGGAAGAATTGAAGTAATCTTCCTTGTTTAAATATTCGTCGCTTTGGTAATTAACAAAAGGCAAAACATTACCAAAAGCAAAGGGTTGATTACCTGCAAAACCCAACAAAAAAACGCTCGCAAAAACTACGAGCGCAAAAATTAACGTTTTAAATTTTGTCATTTTTATAAACTATTCCCTATATTGTTTAAATTTTAGCTTATTTGTCCGCTAATTCAATCAATAACTCACGGGTTTTTTGAGGCGGTTCAAAATACGTACCCAATTTAACACCGTAAGTATCGCTATGAAAGTCACTTCCGCCAAAGACGTCAAGATTGTACCTTTCCGCTAAATAAAGATAAAAATCACGCTCAACGTTAGTATGAGAAAAATAGCAGGCTTCTATTCCTCTTAGCCCGAGTTGCACGAGTTCCCTTACAAACCTTTCTGTTTGAGCCGTATTTTTTTTAATTTTAGAGGGATGCGCCAAAACAGCGACGCCACCATGCTTGCCTGCAAAACCAACGGCTTCCGCAACGGTAAGGCGACGACTTACGACGTAAGCAAGCCCATTTGGCGACAAATATTTCGCAAAAGCCTCCTGGACGGAAGAACAAACGCCTTGCGCAATAAGTTCCTTTGCAATGTGTCCACGCCCTATTACTTCACCCGCGTGACGCTCCTTTAATGTATCGTAATCTATCAAAATGCCCAATTCCTTAAATTTTTGCACCATTTTTACGTTTCGGTCCTCGCGCATTTTTTGAATTTTTAACATTTTTTCCCTAAGCAAATTGCTTTCAAAATCAATGCCGTAAGCCAAAATATGCGTTTCCTGCCCGTTGTCAAACGCCGACAATTCAATACCCGAAATAACTTTCAGTTTACCGTGAGATTTTGCCTGTTGACGAGCTTCAAAAATACCGTTTACGTTGTCGTGGTCGGTCAAAGCAATAATATCCAAACCGGCGCTGACGCAAGTATCCACTATTTTTGCGGGAGTCAACTCCCCGTCGGAATATTTACTGTGTATGTGTAAATCTACTTTCATCACCAATAGTATACAACAAACCCCAAAAAAACAAAAGTATTTAAAAGATAATTAACAATATTTATTAAAAACTTTTTTGTCAACACGATTAAAAGACTTTGCAATTTTACATAATTATGATAAAATTAGTATTGGTTAAATTTTAAAAGGAGCAAAAAAGAAAATTCAGTATGCAATACTCTAAGGAAATTCAGGAAATGTGCTGTGTAAAAAAGGGCTGTGATCACGGTCCCGCCCCTATCCCACAAGAAGGTAAGTGGGTTTGCGCGAAGGAAATTAAGGACGTCAGCGGTTTGTCGCACGGCGTTGGCGCTTGCGCTCCGCAACAAGGCGCGTGCAAACTCACACTCAACGTAAAAGACGGTATCATTAAGGAAGCGTTGGTAGAAACTATCGGTTGTAGCGGTATGACTCACTCCGCCGCTATGGCTGCGGAAATTTTGCCGGGCAAAACCCTGCTCGAAGCACTCAATACCGACCTTGTATGCGACGCAATCAACGTTGCTATGCGCGAATTGTTTTTGCAAATGGTTTACGGACGCACCCAATCGGCTTTTTCCGACGCAGGATTGCCAATCGGTAGCGGCCTTGAAGATCTCGGCAAGGGACTGCGCAGTCAGGTTGCCACTATGTACTCCACCCAAGCAAAAGGCGCGCGTTATCTCGAAATGGCAGAAGGCTACGTTACCAAACTTGCGCTGGAAAAAGGCGAAATTATAGGTTATGAATTTGTCCACCTCGGAAAAATGATGCAATATATCACCGAAGGAATGGACGCTAACGAGGCTCTAAAAAAAGCAACGGGACGCTATGGCAGATACGACGAGGCAGACGAGTATATCGTCCCCCGCAAGCAATAAGGAGGTAACTTTTTTATGACGATTACTTTTGAAGGAATGGACCGCAGAATAGGCGTTATCAACGAGCAATTACCAAAATATGGTATCGTTGACTTGCAAGACGCTTTTAATATCTGCAAACAATATAATATTGACGTAAACGAAAAAATAAAGACTATTCAACCTATTGCTTTTGAAAACGCCGTATGGGCTTACACCGTTGGTACTGCTATTGCAATCAAAAAACAAGCTAAAACAGCCTCTCAAGCCGCAAAATGTATCGGCTTGGGCTTGCAAATGTTTTGTATACCGGGTAGCGTTGCCGACCAACGTCAAGTTGGCGTAGGTCACGGCAATCTTGCCTCTATGCTTTTAGAAGACACCACGCAATGCTTTGCTTTTGTTGCCGGTCACGAAAGCTTTGCCGCAGCAGAAGGCGCAATCGGTCTTTGCAAAACGGCAAATAAAGCGCGCAAAACTCCCTTACGCGTAATTCTTAACGGCTTGGGCAAGGACGCCGCTTATATCATCAGCAGAATCAACGGCTTTACTTACGTAAAAACCGATTATGATTACGCAACGGGCAAACTTAACGTTGTGGAAGAAATAGCTTTCAGCAAGGGCGAAAGAGCAAAGGTCAGATGCTACGGCGCAAACGACGTCAGCGAAGGCGTCGCCATTATGATTGCCGAGCAAGTTGACGCAGGTATCACGGGCAACAGCACCAATCCCACGAGATTTCAACACCCCGTAATGGGCACTTATAAAAAATGGTGTCAGGAAAACGGCAAAAAGTATTTTTCCGTTGCTTCTGGCGGTGGCACGGGACGTACCCTTCACCCCGACAACGTTGCCGCAGGGCCTGCATCTTACGGCATGACGGATACAATGGGACGTATGCACTCTGACGCGCAATTTGCAGGCAGTTCTTCCGTACCTGCTCACGTAGATATGATGGGCTTTATAGGTATGGGCAACAATCCAATGGTTGGCGCTACCGTCACTTGCGCAGTTGCGGTGGAAGAAGCCTTAAAAAACTGATTTATACAAAAAAACTTAACTAAGTTATAATTTATTTTGCAGATAAAAAACCACTCTACTTCAATTAATGACGTATAGTGGTTTTTAATAATTAAATATTTTTATTTATCGAAAGTTCTTGCAACTTGCTTTTTAATGCGACAAGCGCTTCTTCGGGAGAATCAATATCTTTAACGGTTTGCTCCATAGGACATACGCCGTCACCCGAGCGATTGACTATGTGGTCAACACACGTATCAAAACCGACGGAAACGTTATGGTCCGTCAAATATTTTAAAGCGCTTTTGCTTATCGTCACTCCGTAGCAAGATTTAACTTTGCCAAGCACCAAAATCATTGCCGTTGCTTTACCGATAATTTTGTCCACCACCGTAGCGTCTTCAAACAAACATTGTTCGTACAAAGTTATTACAGGTTTTATTCCGTTGCCCGACTCTATATTGATTATCTGCCCGTTTTTTATTACCACACAGGTAGCTTTGCCCTTTGTGATCAAGTTTTTTGCAGAATTTATCATATTTTTTCTCCCTTTTAAATAAGCCCCTTCTATTGCAAATACTACAGTGGGCACCAACAACAATTGCACTACAATCCCCGGCACACCCGTAGCAATTGCAACCCAAACGGTAGAAGCAGTTAATTCCTTGCTGATAATCAACAAAATTTGATAAGCCAACCCGTAAGCCACCCTACCAAATACCATTGCAATAAGTAAAGAAATATATACACCTATTTTGTGCTTGCCCAAAGGAGTTTTGTGATACAAAAGTCCACTCACAAATCCATAAACAGTCAATTCGCACACCATTATTGGCATCATTGGGTATAGCGGAGGCATATTAGTAAGCAAACTGTTGATTATCGGCAAAACAACCCCGCACAAAGCGCCAAAAAGCGGTCCGCACAAAAATCCGCAAATAAAAACGGGTATGTGCATTGGCAATAATATTCCGCCCGAAACACCTATTCCGTGAGCAGTAGCAAAAGGCAAAATTATTCCCAAAGCCAAAAGCAAACCTAAAGTAGTCAATTTTTGAGTTTTTGATTGCATTTTCATAATATTATTCTCGATTTTATTTTTTCATTTTTGAGGCAAAATCAGCCATTGCCTTACTTATTGCTATATTTTGCGGACACACTGACTCGCATGCTTTGCACCCTAAACACGCCGACGGTTTTTTGTCGTCAGGCAAACTCCTAATAGCAAAAGGCGCAATAAACCCGCCTTCAGAATAAACGTGTTCGTTAAACAACTCAATAAGCCACGGTATATCCAACCCCATAGGACAATGTGTAGTGCAATATCTACACGCCGTACAAGGCAAAGTTTTTTCCGCCGTCATATCGTTTGCAACTTTCAATAAAGCATTTCTTTCTTGCTCGGTCAAAGGTTTATCAACCCTAAAAATTTCTACGTTTTGCTTGAGTTGCTCAAAATTTGACATTCCCGACAAAATTACTCCCACGTTTGGTATGCCTTTCAAAAATTCAAACGCCCATTGCACAAGAGTTTTCGACGGATTTATTTCTTTAAGTAGTTGTTCGTATTTAGGAGCAAGCTTGGTCAAACTACCGCCACGCAACGGCTCCATCACCCATATAGGAATATTATAAGAGTTTAAAAGCTCCACCTTGGCTTTTGCGTTTTGAAAATCCCAATCCAACCAATTGAGCTGAATTTGACAAAACTCCATTTCGCTCCCATACGCGTCAATAAACCGTTGCATTGTATCCAACGTTCCGTGGGTAGAAAAACCGAGATGACGGATTTTGCCTTGTTTTTTTTGTTCACACAAATAATCAAAAATACCGTATCTCTTGTCTAAATATCCGTCTATATTAGCCTCGCAAACGTTGTGAAACATATAAAAATCAAAATATTCCGTCTTGCATCTTTTAAGTTGAAGGTTAAAAATTTCCTCTACTCTACTCATATTTTTCGGTTCATATCCGGGGAATTTTGACGCAAGATAAAAAGTTTCTCTATTATATTGCGAAAGTATTTCACCCATTGCTTTTTCGGAATTTCCGTCGTGATACCCCCACGCCGTATCAAAATAGTTGATACCATTGTCAAAAGCATACTTTACCATTTGGGCTGTTGCTCCCATATCTATTTGGTCGTTTTTGCCTAAAGTCGGCAAACGCATACATCCTATACCCAACGCCGATAACTCAAGCGCTTTAAATTTTTTGTAAATCATTTTCGCCCCTCCAAACTCAAATATATTTATATTGTGCAACCTATTGATTGTTTTTGTCAATAATTTAAAAATAAAAATATAATAAAATTTTGTATTATTTATTCTATACATACAAAAAAGCGTTGCAAGTTGCAACGCTTTTTTTAATGCATAGATATAAAAATTATTCTTTAGATTGTTTTTCTGCCTTTGTTTGCAAAGCAAGATCTTCTCTTCTCTTTAGCTCGTCTTTAACTGCTTGAGGTTTTAGGTACATCATGCAACCGCTCCTCAACTCGCTATTATCTGAAGAAGTAAATACCGTTTCTGTTTCTTGATTGCCGTTTTTGCTAAATCCGTTTGCGTTCAACAATTCATCAACAACGTTTTGAGCTGTTTGAAGTTGGTTGGAATCTTTTACGGTAATCATTACTGGTATTTTTGCAAACTGTTTATTTTTGACGTACGTAATCTCAAGACCTTGATATTTAGTTGCAAGTTCTTCCGCCTTTTGAGCGCTTCCTACAACAAAAAGTTTAATTTCGTGCTGTTGAGTTTCGGTATTTTCAACAATAAACATACCAATAGACAAACCGGTATAATTTTTGAGTTGCTTGTCTTTATATTGAGCAAATTCCGCAATCTTGTCTTCTGTAGCCTTGTAGCCGTTAAGGTTCTTTTTGAGTTGCATATAAACGTCCAAAATTTCCTTATTTTGAGCATACAAGTGACATGCGCAGAAGTGACCGGGTTCGTACTCGTTAAAGAAAGGCGTAATTTCCTTACAAATATCCATACATTCCTTACAACGGGTATGGAATTTGCAACCCTTAGGCGGATTTGCTGGAGAAGGAATATCTCCCTTCAATATTATACGATTCATCTTTACGTTGGGATCTGGTACCGGTACAGCGGAGAACAAAGCCTTTGTATACGGGTGCATTGGGTTTGCATAAATGCTTTCCTTTGGACCCATTTCCACCATACTGCCAAGATACATAACGCCGACGTTGTCACTGATATGTTCTACAACCGACAAGTCGTGTGAAATAAACATATAAGTAAAACCAAAGTCGTTTTGCAAATCCTTCAAAAGGTTGATAATTTGCGCCTGAATAGATACGTCCAAAGCGCTGACAGGCTCGTCACAAATAACGAGACGAGGCTTAAGCGCCAATGCGCGCGCAATACAAATACGTTGACGTTGACCACCGCTAAATTCGTGCGGATAACGCTCAAAGTAGTGAGTTTGCAAACCGCACTTGAGCATTACGTCATAAATGTAATCTTTGTATTCTTCCTTTGGTACAATTTCGTGCACTCTTACTGCCTCGCCGATAATTTCACCAACGGGCATACGGGGTGACAAACTGCTGTAAGGATCTTGGAAGATAATTTGCATTTGCGGACGGAACTTACGCAACTCTTTTTTAGTGAGTTTTGTAATATCTACTTGTTCGTCAGTACCTGCAGGAGTATACAATACCTCACCGTCGGTCGGTTCGTGCAATCTCAAAATCGTACGACCGAGAGTGGTTTTTCCGCAACCGGACTCACCAACTATACCTAGAGTTTTGCCCTCTTCAATATACAATGAAACGTCGTCCACCGCGCGAAGCCATCTTTGAACCTTACCTAACAAGTTTGTCTGAAGAGGAAAATACTTTTTGAGGTGTTTTACCTCCAAAATCTTTTTAGCCATTGTTTCCCCCCTTTGATTCTTTTGCAAATTTGTCTGCCATTTCTTCATACAAATAGCAAGAAACACTGTGTGTCGGGCTGACCTTTAACAAGCCTGGATAAGCGCCGTTACACTTGTTAATACATTTGTTGCAACGCTCTTTAAAGTAACAGTAGTTTGGCATATCTATCGGGTTTGGAACTTGCCCAGGAATATTATACAATCTTTCCACCTTTTTGTTTACGGCAGGTTTACTCTTTTGGAGACCTATAGTGTAAGGATGGCAAGGATTTTCATAAATTTCCTTTGCTGTGCCCATTTCGATAATACGACCGGCGTACATAACAACAACGTAGTCAGCCATTTCTGCGATAACGCCCAAGTCGTGAGTAATCAACATAATTGAGCCGTTCATCTTCTTTTTGACTTCACGCAACAAGTCCAAAATTTGAGCTTGAATAGTAACGTCCAACGCTGTTGTAGGTTCGTCTGCGATAATCAATTCTGGATCGCAAATGAGCGCCATAGCAATCATTACACGTTGACGCATACCGCCGGACAATTCGTGCGGATAACGCTCATAAACGTTTTCCGGAATAATACCGACAAGTCTCAACATTTCATAAGTACGTTGTTTTGCATATTCCTGAGAAGAACCCTCAATATGAAGCAAGGTAACTTCATCAAGCTGTTGACCGATAGTAAATACCGGATTAAGGCTAGTCATAGGCTCTTGGAATATCATAGCAATTTGGCTACCACGTATACGGCGCATTTCCGACATAGGCATTTTTGCAATATCGTAAATGTACTCGCATCTTTCAAATTGAGGTACGCCCCACTCGTTTTTAGCCTGAATCGGCTTGCCGTCCTTATCCAATTCACCCGTAAAGATGGGTATTTTTTCGCCTTTTTCGTCTTTTTTGTAATCAATCCCCTTAAAACGGATAGAACCGGAAACAATTTGCCCCGTAGGACCTTGAACCAATCTCATCAAGGACATACTCGTAACGGACTTTCCGCAACCGGACTCACCTACGACACCGACGATTGAACCGTGAGGAATATTAAAGGTAACACCGTCAACGGCCTTTACCGTACCTGCGTCGGTAAAGAAATAAGTATGCAAATCGTCAAACTCAACTACGTTGTTAGAGTCTTTCATTGTAGTGAGATATTCGCTTTCGGGAACGTTTTTACGTTTTTTTAATGCCTCAAATTTTTTGATTTGAGCCATATTAGCTTTTGCTATTTGGCGAGCTTCCTTAGCTGATATGTAGTGACTGTTTTTTGATTTGGAAGTTGCCTTTTCCGTTGTTGTTTCTTCCGCAACGGTTTGTTCATTTTCGGTAGTGGTTGCGGTCACTTGATTTTTTTCGTCTTTCATATCAATTACCTCTTCATCTTAGGATCGAATGCGTCACGCAATCCGTCGCCAACAAAGTTGAAGGCCAAAACCGCCAAAATGATACAAATACCTGCAGGCACCCACATATTGGGATAATTTTCCATGATGTTGTCGTCGTTCGCACGATTGATCATGCTACCCCAAGCAGCTTTAGGCATCGGAACGCCCAAGTTGAGATAACTCATTGTGGATTCTGTCAAAATTATACCACCCAAGCTCAACGTCATAGAAACAATAAGCTGTGGCATAACGTTTGGTATAAGGTGCTTAGAAATCTTTCTCCCTACTGACAATCCGCTTGCTTCGGCTGCGACCATATATTCTTGTTCTCTCAAAGCCAAAATCTGACCACGAACAAGTCTTGCCGTACCCGACCAACTGAACACCGTCATGATAATCATCAAGAAATAAATTCTGTAGTCCTGATTGATGTCCCATGAGTCAATCATTGCAGATGCAATAAGCATTATCGGCATTGTAGGTACGCACATAAAGATGTCGACTATACGCATTATGAGCATATCTACCCATCCGCCGAAATAACCTGCCAAACCGCCCATTATTATACCGATAAAGGCCGAAAGGAAAACAACGATAAAGCCCAAAGTCAAAGATATTCTTCCACCGTACATAAGACGAGTGAAAATATCCATACCTTTGTCGTCCGTACCCAACCAGTGGTTGGAGTCTATCGGACCATAAATATTTTGAGTCAATTGCGTTTCCGTTACAGCGTATATCGTATAAGACTCGCCGTTGGGGTCAATAACCTCAACACCTATTTGACTGATTTCAATTTTACCGGGGTTATCATCTGGTTGTATTTCACCCCACGGACTAAACACCGGACCAAGAAAGGAAAACAAGAAAAGTACGATAAGCGTTATTAAACCAATAACAGACAATCTTGATCTGAAAAATCTTTTCATAACCAATCTGCCGGGCGAAAGAATTTTGAGAGAATCGGTATGAGACTCTTTCATTTCGCAAACTGCTTTTCTCGTGCCGTCTTTATTAAACCATTCTGGATTTTTTTGTGGGGACAAACTATCGAAATCTATTTGATCGTAATTAACTTTTTTAATATCTTCGTTCATTTTTCCCCTCCTTATTTACTTATCTTGACACGCGGGTCAACCAACATATAGGCAAAGTCTGACAGCAATATACCAATGACGCTCAATACCGCCAAAAACATATTGTATCCCATAATAAACGGAACGTCACCGTTTATCAAAGACTTGTAAGCTTGGTTACCTATACCAGGCAAAGAGAACACTTGTTCAGTAATCATTGCGCCACCAAACAAACCGGGCAACGTACCTGCAAGCATTGTGACCAAAGGTATCATAGTGTTTTTAAATGCGTGTTTATAAATAACTTTCTTTTCCGATAATCCTTTTGCGCGCGCCGTACGTATGTAGTCAGAATTCAAAACCTCCAACATATTTGTACGAGTGTGACGCATAAGACCACCGATACTCAATACTACCAAGACCACCATCGGCAGAATTACGTACGGTATCTTGTCCACAAACGCCGCCCAACCAGAGTCAAACGTTTCGTTTGTTGAACCAAGACCACTTGCGGGTAGCCACCTTAGCTTAACCGCAAATACCGAAATCAATAGTCTCGCCATAAAGAAGCTCGGCAAGGAAATACCCATCATTGCAAGAATAGTTACTGTATAGTCCATTGCGCCGTATTGGTGAGTTGCAGAGGTAATACCCAAAGGTATAGCAATTGCAAACTGCAATATCAAAGCTACCAAAGATATGCTAAAGGATACCCACATATTCTTTTTGATAACTTCAGCAACCGGCATATTTGCCAAGAAAGACATACCCAAGTCGCCTTGCAACAAGTTGCCCAACCAAGTGAAATATCCTTCAAGAATATACCCCAACTTTTGAATACCGTTGCACTCACCCATTGTGAGCTTAGACGTCTTGTAAACTACGCCCGTAGGATTGTTTGTACCTACTTCGTACTCTTCAAAAGTCATAGAGTGTAAATCGGACTCCGCATCATATCTATAGCTGTATTTACCAAAGGATAATACGTTTGGATTTGACGTTTTATTTTCAAACCAAGTAGAACCGTTAAATCCCGTAATTTGCTTTTTCTTTGCAGGAGTAAGAAAACCAGCGTCACCCGTCAAAATAGTAGAATTTAAGGTGCGTTGTGTTTTTGTGCCGTCGTCGTTTGTATCGGTAACAAAAATATAATTTGTGCCTTGCTCCAATCTAAAAGCTGCATCCTTTTCGTATCCAGCGCCAAATTCAGAAACGTATATTTTGTGAATGTTGCCTTCTAAATCATCATACAATACGTATGCGCCCGCTTCGTCGGCATAAATTTCATGACGACTGTCAGGAGTAGAATAAACGTCAAAGTAATTGTAAACGCGATAGTAGTTTCCTTCAAAAAACTCAATACCATAGTCGCCGTTTGAATATTCGTCTTTAACAAACCATTTTTCATCTACGTTAGTAGCTGTTTTTTCTTCCCAACCTGCGGCACTAAAGCCCAATTCAAAAGAGCTTTTGCCAAAAGTATCTTTTACCTTTTCGCCGTTGCTATCTTCATCAAATTTCAACACGACTCTTGCATTAGGCAAATACAAGCCGTAAAGCTTTTTAATTCTGTCAACGTCCGACTGGTTCATCGTGCCGTTTGCAAGTTGCGCAGAATATTTTTGGTCTATGTAGTCAGTTGGCATCAATCTTACCAAGGTATAAACGATAATTGATACGCCAAACAAAATAACTAAACATAGCAACAATCTTTTAGTAATATATTTCCACATATTTTCTCCTTGGACAAGCAGGTGGATAATTGTGTATCCCCACAACTCCACCCTACTTGTTCAATATTAATAAAACTTAATTATTTGCTCAAAGCAAACAATTATTTAACGTAGTCAACTTCCCACAAATAAGCCATAGGACTTTGATACGGCGTACATTGTGAAGACGGAACTAAAGTACTTGCGTCTATTTTTTTGTTGTTGTAAACAAACATATTTTTACGTTGATACAACGGAAGTTCTACTGCCAATTCTAATACGAGGTCCAAACATTCTGCATAAATTTCTTTACGCTCAGCCTGTACTAAGGTTTCACGAGCTTTGTCAATTTTTTCACTCAAGGTTTCGATAAGAGCAGTTTCATAACTATATTTGCTTGAGTTTCTCTTTATTTCACGATAACCCCAGTTGGTTACTGACGTTGCAGTGCTGTCAATGTGGTAAACTTGATACATATCAGGGTCAATACCGGAGCCCCACGCAGCAGCCCATACTTGCAATTCACCATTGGTGAGCTTTTTGAGTGTGTTGGAGTCGTTTTTAACTTCGACCTTCAATCCCAAAGTGTTGAGAAGGTCAGCAGCGCCCTTCATTGTGTTGTATGCAGGGTGGTCGTCTGTAGAACCTGCAATAGTAAACGTAAGTTTAAGTTGGCTACCGTTGTAGCAGAACTTACCGTCGCCAGACCAGCTATAGTTTGCGCCAGGCATTGAGTTGTTTACTGCTTCGTCCAACAATGATCTAATCTCTACGCCTGATTTGTCATATGCGTATCTAAAAGAAGTAGCCGTCGTACCGTCATCAGGATAAGCCCAGCTTACTTTGGACATTGGATACCAAATATTGCTTGCCAAACCACCACTATAGTAGTTGAGTACAAGAGTCGTATCCATAGCGCGCATAATTGCTCTACGTACGTAAACGCTTTCCAAACCTGGTTTACCTGCGTTTACGCCAACGTAACCGTAACCGAGGTTGTCTACAAGAGTATAAGACAAATTAGATTCTTTATTCAATTTGTCAATATTTGCTTGAGTTGCATTGGGGTCAGCATAGTCAATAGCGCCCGTAATAAGGTTGTTTAAAATTTGTTGCGCGTTAACAATTTGATAACGGAAGTATTTGATTTTTGCGTTCTTTTCCGTCGAACCTACCGTTCCGTTTGCGTCACAGAACAAAGTATAGAAATATTCGTTGCGTTCGTAATGAACAACGTTGTTTGAATAGAAAGTTGTGTAAGACAAACCGGTCGGTCCATTACTTGTAGTTGCCTTATATACACCAGCGCCCATTGGTACTGTTTTTTCTTTTACAAAGTTTGTATAGAAGGAAGTATTAGCATAGCTTACGCCAAAGTGAGTATAACCATCCCATTGCGCAACTTCTGCTGGGCTTGAGTAGTAATGCATAGGAACAACGCTTGATGCAAAGTTCCAAACAGCTTTCGGGTCAATCTTCTTTATTCTGATGTTGATAACTTCAAAACCGGATTGTACGTTTCCTTCGCTGTCATAAGTTGCCAAAGGATAAGTGTTGCCGTTTACCGTTACGCTATTTGTGGTTGCGTCGTAGCAAGCAGGCTTGATATACGGTTCCTTAGTAACGGAATCTACGCCAGTATCTTGGAATTGTTTGTTCCAAGTGATACCGTAAATGTGGTCAACGTTGCTTTCGCCAAGGAGATATTCACCCTTTGCTTCTGCCGTCCATTCAGTAAACGCCTTAGAACCGGTTGCCCAGAATTTTACGATTTGATAGAAACTCGTTTGCTCTTTTGTTTCAAAGAAAGCACCTGGCATTTTGTAGTTAAATACCAATTGAATGAGTTGCTCACGATTCAAAGTCAAAGCAAGCTTAAGGTTTGCATCGTCAGGTTCTGCATTGCCGTCTTTATCCCTTGCTACCAATCCTTCCATATAGAGGAAGTATTGTCTTGCGTCAGTAATGTTTGGATAAGGCATAACGCCTGCTGCGCTTGGTTCAAGGTCAGTAGACAAAGCAGAGTTGTAGTCAGTCTCTAATTCCTTGTAGAAATTCGTTGCGATATATTTGTAGTCTGCCTTCAATTCTGGCGTTGGCAATTTGTTGTAAATTTCACTTGTCAAGGTATAAGTATCCGTTGCAGCGTCATAACTCATTCTGTCTTGAGTTGTGTTTGCCTGATGGTCACGCTCTAAGATATCGTACACAGCTTGAATAAGTTGGTCTGCTCTTTGCTCTGCTTGATCTTCAAACATCTTGTTAAAAGCAGATTCTGATTGAGAGGAGTCTTGTCCCGGAATATACGGATTTTGTGTGCGGTATTCGTTAAGACCGAGAATTTCGGTAGAATACATTGTGCTTGCGCCCGTGTAAACAGGGTCAAGGTTTACGTAATAACCAAACAATACGTCTTTTACGCTAATACGTGTGCCGTCGCTAAACTTTGCGTTGGGCTTTAATACGTAAGTATAGTCAGTATAAGTAGCGTTTGTAACCATTTGTTGATCATTACCGTATTGAACGTCTTGATAAAAGTCCAATGCCAAGCAAGATCTGTCGCCACCCCATATTGCATTACCTTGTGGGTCGGTATCAAACATAGATACTTGCGTCATACCCCATACCGAGTTGTCAGTACCAGACGTTGAGTAAAACGGGTTAAAGTTACCGTCAAGCTCCAAAATGGACATAACCAACGGGTGTTTTTCCGTGTCGTATGTTACCGTATCGGGACCAGGGCCAGGGTTAGGGCCAGGAGTGGGGTTTGTACATGCGGCAATCATAGATGCCATCATTACCAAAACCATCAAGAAACAAAGTACTCTGGTAATTGTTTTGATTTTCATTTTTTACCTCCATAAATTTTTGTTTTTTTTATTTTTTGACGCACCGTCTAAGACTATTCGGCAACGTCGATATTTGCTGTGTTTTCAAAAGTAACGCCTGAAATAGTATTGCTATAATTAACACCAAACCAAGAATCGTTGTTTGCGCCTTGATTTCCACCGTGATAAACAGTCCAATTGCCATTTTCAACAGCAGATATCAATGCTTCTGAATAGATAATTTTGCCCTTTACCACTACGTTACTAAAGGTTGCGCTCTCTTCTACTACGCCTGCAAGAATACCGCATCTAAGCGGATTAGTAGCCATGTTTTTGATTTCCACCACTACGTTTTCAAAGGTTACGTCATGAATATTACCACTTATTGAACCAAACAAACCACAATTTGCGACGTTTCTATCCGCAGGGTTTACAAAATTGTTTGTAAAAGTAATAGTATGACCATTACCCGTAAATTCGCTTGAATATTGCGCAATATAGGTCCACGCGCCATCAATCGTCAAATCAGCGTCGAGATATATATTTTTGTTTTGAGAAAGAGCAAGAGTAAGCTCATTTTTTGCACGAACAATGGACCAATCACCTTCAAGATACTTTGCATAAAGTATTACGTAAGGACGAAGACTGCCTTGTCCGCCAGTAAAAGCTTGTGAAAACTTCTTTTCTGAATCCCATTTTTGAGTAAGCGCTTGATCTTCGTACAAGCCGTAAAAGGTTTTGCCAGCTTTTTTAATAGATGATTGACTTGAAATATCAGGCATCTTACCTGTAGCCGTCGGTTTTGTTCTATAAACTTCCGTCCAATTGCCGTTGTTGTCTTGAGCTTTTACTACGTATTGTTCTTCAACGGACCATTTTGCATACAAATGGATATTAAAACCGTTCTTTTCGTTGTAGCCTAATTGCTCATCCGTCATTTCTACGCAGTTAGCAACAGTTTGGCCGTTTACCGTCACTTGAGCGTCCAAAGGTTTACTTGAGTCATAAACGTATTTTGTTGCTACTGCAGGGTGATTTTCATAAGTACCCAAAGTTGTATTAAAGTCCCATTTTTGGTCAGTATCTTGAGGGACAACTGCGCCGTATTCATATTGACCGACGTTGTTTTTAATAGGATTGCCATTCTCGTCAAGCTTAAACTCAAGCACGCTTGCAAGATACCAACCCTCAAAAACTCTATCTTTGAGTAAAGTTTCTGGAATACCGTTGACTGTACCAGGTTCTGGAATATAAGCATCTTGCTTATTGTAATAATATTTACGAACCTGATAGTTTTCTATCGTAGCAACCACATAATTGGTTTTTTCTTCTACAGATATGTCACCGTACAAAATTTCGGCAGCATCCTGATCTGAAGTTCTCGTTTCGTTTGTGTATCTACCGCAGTCAAAAAGTACGACAATATTATATCCCTCTCTGCGAAGGTTTGTGTCGTCCGTAATTTGAGTACACGCAGTCATTACCAAAACAGAAACAATCATTAAACAAACTAATAATAAAACTTTCTTTTTCATTTTTTTTCCTTTGGCTGTGGCGGAATCAACCGCCACAGCCACGAAATTCGTTTATTTCAATCTGCTCAGGCAGAATTGATCAAATTTGTTTCGATTACTCTTCTTTAGAGATTTTATTATTTACTTACTTTGTCTTTTTGGAAAAAACAAATACGTAAAGTACAAATCCTACAGCAAGAAGTACTGCAACTACTGCCAATACCCAAACAACCGTTGTCAATGACTTGTTTGCATTGAGGGTTTGTTGATAAAGGTCTTGATAGTTGGGATCGTCTGGCTCAATTGTAGGATCGTCCCCGCCGGGGCCCGGATCTACTGGAGGTTCTTGCGGGCCTTCACCAGCAGACATCAACATTGCAAGACGTTTTTCCGCTGCGTTCAGGTTGCTGTACAAAGATGAAAGCAAGTTTCTTTGAGTTGCGTCTGAAACAAGGTCGTATGCCGCACGAGCAGCTTCGATTTGATCTTTGTGAGTGAGTTTTACCGCTGAAGAACTCGGCAATTCACTCATCAATTTTTGAGCAATGATTGCAGGATCGTCCAAAGTCGCTGCGCCTTCCGTACGGAATTTGAACATCTTTTGGAATATCCAGCTGTTGTAAGAAACACCGTTTGTCGGATAGATTGCCGTCAAGTGATCTGACAAAGTTGTTGTGAGATTGTCTGTGTCAACGGTCATCCAAGCAAAGTTGTAATACGGATAGAAGTATTGAATACCCAAACTACCGTAATAGTTTACGATATTGTCGTTGATTTGAACAAATTCCGGATTTGAGTGAACGGAAGAATAAATGTATCGTTGAGCTTCCGTCTCAAAGTTTGGCATACGGTAGGATTTAAATATTACTACCGACAAGGAATTATTGTCAAATGCGTACGGAGCAATAGCCTTTAAGGACATTGGCAATTCAAGTTGTCTCATATATTGATTGCCGTATGCTGCGCCGTATGCAATACGTACAGTACCTTCTTTAACGACTACGTCGCGAGCATCCTTTTGCGCAGGAATGCAAAGCAATTCGTAACCACCACTTTCCGTCACTTTGTAAAGCATACCTTCTTCAACAAAGTAGTTTTCACTGATAACAAACGTATCAACGACAACGTCTTTGCCGAGATTGTTTTGAGCTATTGACGTAAACGGCTTGAGATTTGGCGTGTTGTAGAATGCGCCTTCGCCCACAAAGGTCAAAGCAGAAGTGAGCTTAAAGGAATCAATTGCAGTAATTGCAAATGCGCGAGCGCCGATAGAAACAACTTCTTCCGCAGTTGTAAGATTTGCGAGCAATTCGCAACCTTCAAACATAGAGTCGCCGATATTTACAAGAGCAGAAACGTTTGCCGTTGTCAAAGCCGTGCAACCGAAGAACGCCGTGTTACCTACCGTAGTAAGTTTTGGCATGTTGACTTCCGTCAATTTGGTGCAGTTTGCAAATACTGAGTCACCCATCGTAACGACGTTTTCAAGACCTTTAACTATTTCCAAGTTTTCAGCATTGATAAACGCGCCTGCGCCGAGAGTGATATCTCTTTCCGTCGTACCGAGATCAACGGAGTTGAGTTTTGTAATCATTACGTACATTGTCGGGTTGACAGGATCATCAACAGACTGTACGGGTGCAAATGCAGAGTCTCCTATTTCTTCCACTACAGGAGCATAAACCGTTTCCAACCACGGGCAAGATGCAAATGCACCAAGACCGATTTTTTTGCAGTTGTCAAGGCTCAAGCTTCTGATACCGTAGGTATATTCTCCGTTAACGAAGATATAACCCGTAGAAGTATCTACGTTGCCAAGATTGTTATAAAATGCGCCTTCGCCGATTTCTTCGACGTTGTTGAGATTAATTTCACTAAGGTTGATACATAATGCAAAAGTATAATCAGGTATAACCTTAAGATTTTCGCTAAGAGTTACTTTTTGCAACGTTACGTTACCATAGAAAGCGCGAGCGCCGATTTCTTCAACGTTGCTAAGGTCAATTTCAGTATAGCTTGCGCCGTAACCTTGCGTCGCGAAAGCATTTTCACCAATCTTTTTGGTTGCTGAGAAATCAAGATTGGACAAAGACAAGCACATATTGAAAGCATAATCAGGTATTACTTCAAATTGTGTAAGGTCGATACTTGAGAGATAAATACATTGTGCAAATGCGCCAAATCCCAAATCAACACTCTTGTCCGTCGGCAAGTTAACGGTTTTGAGGTTTTGGCATTGGAAGAATGCTCCTTCGCCCAAAGTTACGTTTTTGCCGATAGTTGCCGTTTCAAGACCTACGAGACCACCATAATTGTTTGTATCACTGCAACCAGCAAAAGCATAGTCACCTACTACAACTCCATCAGGTATCGTCACGCTTGTCAATCTTGAACTTTGATAGAAAGCGTAGTTACCGATTGTCTTTAACGTTGACGGGAATTTAACCATCGTTATGCTTGAAGCAAAGAAAGCATAATCTTCAATCGTTTCTACCTTAGATGCAGACAAATCCAATTCGGAAATATAATCTGTTCTTGCGGAGAATACGCCCTTACCGATTGTAGTAACGGAAGAATTTGCCCAATTGTAGACCTGCATATTGTAAGAAGGAGCAATAAGAACAAATTCCGTACCATCGCTATTAAGTATTATAGCACCGTTTTTGTCACTTGCCAAGGTCGTGTTATTTGTATTTAAATCAAATTTAGTCAAACTTGTGCAACCATAAAATACTGCTGGACCAACATTAGTAAGAGTTGCTTCTCTCGGGAAGGATACACTTGTCAAGTTTATACAACCAACAAATGCTTGTTCGCCGATTTCGTCGATTGCTCCGGTAAATTTAACCGTGCGCAAACGTTCGCATCCAACAAAGCTTGCATAAGGCACGCTCGTCATTGGTATAGAAATGGTCGTCAACTTTGTACAATAAGCAAAAGACATTGCCCCAATAACGGTATCTTCGTAAAGAATAACGTCAGTCAAGTTTGAACAACCGTAGAACAAACCTTGTCCTGCAATTCTGAGCAAGGGCAAATCAACTTTTGCAAGTTTCGTACAACCCATAAACGCGCCCGTTTCCATCCAAGTTACAGGTGTAAGGTTGATTGACATAAGAGAAGTACAATCAGCAAAAGCGTAAGCGCCAAGGTATGCTACCGGCGCGCAACCGTCTTCCGGATTACCGATATTGATGTTTTTCAATGAAGTACATCCTCTAAACGCACCAACGTCAATAGTTGAAAGATAGTTTGAAGTACCTTCCGTTCTAGTGCTTGGCAATACTACCGTTTCCAACGAGGTACAATTGTAGAAAGCATACGCACCGATTGATTCAATACCTTCGGGGATAATAACCTTTTTGATTTCGCTATTACCTACGTAGTATTGATAGTTTGTTTCTTCGTCATATTCGTCTTCTCTGTCTTTCATTGTGTAACAGAAAGCGAATTCCGCAATAGCGTTATAATATTCATCCGTGGGCAATTCTACCACGCCGTTTTCATCACCTACACCGTAATATTTTGTAAGTATGTAGTTGGAAATAACAAACGGATCGGAAACCTCCAACAAAGTGCTGGTAGAAACAGGAGTTCTGCCCGTTTCAATATTTTGAAGTTTTACAGAAATAGTAACAGTACCTTCTTTAACTGCCGTTACGTTGCCTTCTTGGTCAACGGTAGCTATAGATTCGTTGGAAGAAGCCCAAACAAGTTGATATTTGCTAAGGTCAAGATTCCAAGGTTCTGCCTCTACCTTAATATTTACGACTTCGTTAGGATAAATATCCATCGAACCGATTGTACGTACCGTGTCAAGGTTAAAGTTTACACCAAAGAGGTCACGTTCAAAGGCTCTTACGTAATTGTAACCTTCAATTTTCAATTCTTTGGGGTTAACTTCCTTATAGCGGTTGCCTTCCGGAGCGTCTACGTGAACGTTAATGGTCACCGAACCGTTCCAGAAAGTAGCGTTTGAGAATAACGGAGTGCCTTCTTCTCCAAAGAGAATAAAGTACTGCGGAGCACCCATTTCATCATAATATTGATAATTTTCGTATTCTTCCCAATTGTCTATTGTTTCCATAGACTTGTCGGTAATGGTAATCGTGCAATCACCCTCGCCTACTGCGTAAATAACGCCTTCGTCAGAAACTTTAGCAACTGTTTCGTCAGAGGAAGTCCATACGAGACCGCTTGCCCATTGGTCAGCAGGAGTAACGTTGGGGGTTACGGTATAAGATTGATATTGATTGAGTGTAATTTCTTTATCTTCTTCGTTAATAGTGAGGTCAGTAATGTTACGTGGAAGAGTTACTCTGTAGTAGCCTTCGTTCATTGCATAGTCACCTACTATAATAAAGAAACTATCATATTCGTCAACTTTGTCGATATAGTCAGTAATATCGACTTCGACCGTCGTAGAAGAATTTCTTTCGCCACGAACAGGTGTCGGATAACCAATAGTATGGATTTGTTCTCCACCTTCGGGGATATAACCAATCATTACGCATTGAGCATAATGGTTGTCGTAAACGGTAATATCCGCATAATAAGTATACGGTTCTTCTACGTTGTTTTTGTTTTCCTTCATTCTGTAGTTAACTTCAGTAACAACAGGTGTTTCATAGTCAACGTAAAACTCAAATGCAAATACGTTGTTTGAAACTTGGTCGCCGTTTTCATAGTCAATAGCGCCCTCGATTGTTACCAAATATTTGCTATTGTTAAAGCAACCTTCACCATACGGATAGAAGAACAAACTGTCAAGAATCAATTCGTCACTGTTTGCTTCCCAGTCGGTTGCGTCGTAAACGAAGGAAGGTCTTTGTCCGATAGACTTTCTAACGTTGTTGTAAGTATCTTGCTTTACAATCTTGCCTGTATAATAATCGCTAATTGTTACGTCTAAGGTCTTTGCGCTACGCAAAAGTCCCAAGTATACGTTATAAATACCGTAGGTTTTGTAAGTATACATACTGATTGCAGCGTATTCTGGATCAGGATTGATTGGAGTTTCGTCCGGAGACATACCGTAAATATAAGCGCCCATCGGCAACAAATAAGTATTCTTTCCGGATTCTTCAACGTAAGAACGTGTGTCAAGGTAATATGCTGACAACGGAGTCGTGTTATAGGTAGTAGCCTTGAGCCATTCTTCTTCCGTCAAAGTAGGATCGTTTTCGCTTGCTTTAACTTCGTAATAGTCATGGTCAAACAAAGGAGCATCCAACCAATCGCCAAAGAAAGCCATATACGGTATAGAAAGGTCGTAAGAAGTTGCTTCTTGCGCGTCAAGACGTACAAAACCTTCAACGTAAGTACCGTTTTCAAAAATCATATTTCCTTCTTCGTCCAATTGATTAAGATATGCCTTAGTTTCTTCGGACAAAGTAATAGAAACGGAAATAACTGCAGTTTGACCTGCGCTTACAGTCACGATATCGTTTGCATAAGTACCGTTGGAAACTTTTACTACGATAGTACTGTCATTAATCATATAAGCGTCTTCTTCGAGAGCCCACTTTTCATAGTCCTTAACCCAAGAGAAAGTTTCGCTCATAACGTCAGCACTAATTTTGTAGCTGAGAGAAGAAGTTCCCCAGTTTACAAGATTAAAGCTAAATTCATAAACGCCCGTTTTTTCCGGATCGTCATAAAGACTGATTTTTGTAAATTCACTACCGTCCACCGTCAAATACGCTTGCGTATTCAATGCGGCTTCGAGATATGCAAGACCGGAGCCTTGTTTACGCGGGCTTACGGGCTTGTCTTTTTCGTTTTTAGCTATAGTAGAAGTTGACATCAAGAGTTGGTTGCAAAGACCGGTAATATCAGCCTTTGTAAGCTCAGGACGTGTTTCTTGCAAATATTGTCTTACTATCGCAGCAACACCTGCAAGGTTTGGCGTAGCCATACTCGTACCAGAATAGTACGCGTATTGATTACCAGATATAGACGACAAGATGTTTCCGCCGTGGCCGGAAATATCAGGGTCAAGCGTCAAGTTAGGCAATGCGCCCCATGACGAGAAGTCTGACATAAACGGACCTGCAAGGTTGTTTCTGTCAAGAGTAATAGTGCCGGTTGCGTGTTTTGCCATCGCGTCGCCGGATTCCTTATTGATGGAGCAAGCAGGAATATCCAATTCGTTACCGATAGACATTCTGATTACACCCGTCGTGTTATTATAAATAATAATCGCCAAAGCGCCGACGGTATTTGCCGCCAATGCTTTTTCTTGGAAAGTACAAACGCCACGGGCAACCAAAACTACTTTGTCCGTTACGTCAATACCGGTATAGTTAAACAAATAACCGAGACCGGGTATGGTGATATAATCCAAAGTTACTCTACCATTTTCAAACTGTGGCAAATGCGGATTTTCCTTCAACTTCTTTTCCAACATGTCGTAAAAGTCATATTCACGGCTTGCTGCGTTTGAAGCATTGTCAAAGAAAGCGATTGTTTCGCCATTGTTTGCAGAAATATATTCGTCCTTTTGACCGTTGATAGAAGCAACTGCAGTAGTCGTGCTGTAACTTGCAGGACTTGACATGATACCGTAGTCAGGATTGCTCGTCAAAGCTGTGTTACCAAAAGCGCTACCCATTGCGCCCGTGTAGCTGTTACCTGCAGCAACCATCATCGTGATACCTGCAGTACGCAATTGGTCGTACAATTCACCAATACGGTTTCCTTCGGGTACGGTTTGGAAACCACCGTCACTACCCAAAGACATATTGATAACGTCAACGTTCAAAAGAATACAGTCTTCCAACGCCGCCAAAATATCAATAGTATATGCGCCTGAATGATAATCGGAGAAAACCTTCATACCGAGTATTTGAGCGTTTGGAGCAACGCCCGTAATAGTGTCTGACAAACCGCCGATAATACCAGAAACGTGTACGCCGTGAGGATTGTTGGTTGGAGCAGCGTTTATATCTTTGTCGGAATAGTCAAAAGAGAATGGAAGTTTTGCGCTGTAATAAACGTCGTCTACAGACAAATTTCCATCCATAATGGAATAAGCGTTAAGCGTTGCGAGTTTTTCTGCAACGTAAGCCTCGTCCATTCTTGTTTCAATACCTTCCATGGTTTGGCTAAAAACTTCGTGACCGTATTCAATACCTGTATCCAATACGGCAACAACCATACCTTCACCTTTGTAAGGACTGTCGGAGCTATCAAAAATACCCGTGTCGTAAACGTCAACTTCGTTTACTACGGCTTCTTCGGGCATATTGTAAAACTCAGAAACGATAACGTCTTTTACTGCGGAATAAGCTTCGATCTTTGCAATGTCACCGTATTTAACTTTCGCAGCAAAACCGTTGAGCATCGACGTATAACTGTATTTGTACGTTACGTCAATATCCGCCCTGGACAACGCCTTCATAAGAGTGTTTTGTTGCACCAACATCATACTTGAATCTTGCAACGCGTCGTCGGAAAGAACGTAGTCGGTAAGAGATGCAAAATCGTTGACTTTGGAATTATTATACTTGGAAACGAGAGAATCTCCCTCCATCTCAATAACAACCCAAACTTCTTCATTTGCACCAAAACGATCTTCTTTCGCAACTTCAGCCATTTCAGCAGAAGACGTCAACACGCCTTCAGCAAAAAGACTTTCGTCAAAAGCTCTCGTATAACTGTCCGTTACGTCAACAAAATTTTTATTTGCTTTCGTAGCGTCTGATGCGTTTGATGTGCCGAGCGTTGCATCAATAACTGGTATGTACGCCGACAAAACGACGGAAAACACCATTACCAAAGCAATAAGCACAACAAGTAGCTTTTTGTTTTTCATGTGATACCTCCATTTTTGTACTCTCTCATTGCCTTCGCCAATACGGAGAGTCATATTTAGCATTGTTTTAAACCAAATACAGCACGAATAGACATGACTAGTCACTATCCACCTATACTATATTATACAGTGATATAATACCAATAAAAGATGAAATATGCGTGACTATCACAAAAAAAAGTTCGTATAATATTATGTCTCATCTTTAAACAAAAAGTCTCACAAACATCCAAAAAACTCAGGCGGTTTCACCTGAATTTCATCTTTTTTTCCTTAATTTTATAAAGAATATTGCATCAACGGGTGACGAATTGTTCAAATGCGCATATGCGCATATTTACAACAATAAAAACGCGCAATTGCGCCCTATTAATAGAAAAAAACCGTAATTTCAACGTGAATTTATTATACAAAATAAAAAAAACCGTTGTCAAAACCATATTTTTGGTATATACTATATTGTACTCATCCAAACAATGAGTTTGTTAAAATATTTTAATTTTGGGGATGTTTTAGATTCGCCCGTCAAATTTGATGGATTGGTAAGCGTGTCACAGTCGCCCGAGCTGTGTAAAAAACGAGCAAAAAAATTAAACGCAGAAAATAACAATTCTGTAGCCAACTATCGTTTGGCTCTTGCCGCTTAAGTTTAGCGACACGTCACCCTTGTATACCTCATAACAAGCAAGTGGCGTCATTTATGAGGTAAAGGGACTTTGAGCGTTGTCCGACTCAACGTCGCCACGTAGGACATTACTTGCTTTTTGGTCTGTTTGCCGACTCAAAAGCAAGGACGTTAAAAGACAAACTACACACGTAGAAAACCTTTTGGTCTTTTGGCGGTACAGGGGTGCAAGTCCCCTCATCTCCACCAAAAAATACTGCAGAAAGTATCATTTTCTGCAGTATTTTTTTATCCATTTCGAAAGCAATGGTATATTATCGTCATGCTTTAGCGTATATTATTTTTCGCAATAATAATATTTCAATTTTTACTAAATTGATGATATAAGGCTTACGCCTTGACTATAGTAAGACTTTACAGTATAATAATACTAGAGGTAAAAACAATGAAAACAATGCCAATGTACGACGTAACCCCTATCGAACAAACCCTTATCGACAAAATACCGCCGGCAGTTGAAACAAAAGACCCGCAAAAAATCTTGAGTATGCTTAAAGAACTATATACAGATGAAGAATATCAAGATTGTTTGTCTGCAATGATGATAATTGAAAAATATCTTTTTAGAGCGTACGAGTTGTTGTATTTTGTAATAAATACCGACGTACGATTTCAATACGACGAATATTTTTTTGACGAAGAAATACACAACGCCGTTATTTTAGAGGCAAAATCAAAACTCAATTCTGCTCAAGCCCTTTTAGACTATCAAAAAGGCGTTGCGCTTATCAAAACGAAAACGTACGACGAGGCGGGTGAATATTTTAAACGCTCTGCATTTGGAGGCAATGTCGACGGCGCATTCAATTACGGCGTGACGCTGTCTCGTGGCGAAGGTTGTCAACCCAACGCGCTTGAATCTGCATTTTGGTATTGGGTGGCAGCGTGTGGCAACAACACAAAAGCAATGATAAACTTGGCGCTTTGTTTCCGTGACGGAAACGGCGTTTGTGCAGACGAAATGACTATGCTCTACTGGTATATTCAAGCAGGTTTAAACGGTAGCGTAGATGCCGTTAGGTCGATTGCGTCAAATCTTATGCGCGGAATCGGTCTTAGCGGACTGGAAACCGTCGGTCAAAATCTTATGGTGGCAAGTATAAATTTGTCAAATACCGAAAAACAAAAGGACGTAATCGCAACCTTGTCCTCACTCAACACTAATCTTGAACCCTATATTTACAACAGAAACTTTTAAAAAAACCGCACAAAATATTATAAAAAAGGACCTTTTAAAAGGTCCTTTTTTGGTTTCAAATTAAACTATTTCTACGTATTTTTCAATATTCTTTTTAAGGATTTTTGCCAGCTGATTTGCGTCTCCTTGACTAAAACCGTCTTTATCTACCACAAATCCAAAACAAGAGCGCGCGTCCACCACGAGATAAAAAGCCGTAGCCGTCTCCACTACTTGTTCGATATTTTCATATTCGCCATGAGCCAAAACGTGCCCTGCGCCGTTTTTTACCGTCAGCTCCTGCTCGTCAAAGCAATAATCAAATATTTGCGCGGAAACGCCTTTTGCGTTTGTGTCAAATACTTTGCCCGCATTTGTCTCTACCATTTTGGGTAAAAACAACACCATTGTAAACAAAAGTATCATAAAAATACCCAGACAAAGTCCCAAAATCAGTATGTTTGGTATGCAAATTCCGCAAACCACCAATACTACACCTATTACGATACCAATTATACCAAGCCACTTGCTTGACAAGGCACGAAGATTCAACATATCCCTATTAAACTTTAAAAACTTTTGCTTGTCTAAAATAGAACGGTTTATAATCATAATTTTTTTCCTTTTCAGTTTCGTTTAAATCCTATTAGTTCAATTTTTTCCAAAAACTCGCGAACTTTTTCAATGGGAATAGCGCATCCGTAAGCTACGTCATCATCCGTTTTGCTTACCGTCATTGCAAAATTAATGCCTACCACCTGACAATTTTCGTTAAGCAACGCCCCACCGCTACTGCCCGTATCAATAGGGGCGTCGTGATAAATAACGTCAAACAAAACGTTAGATAAAGCCGTAACGTCTTCTCCTGACATTATCTCGTTGTAACCGACAACCCTGCCTATAGTCACCATATTTGCTTGACCGTGCGGTTGCCCAAGCGCCGCAACTCTTACGTTGTTCATTACGTTTTTGCTCGCTAAAGGCAACGGAGTATAAGATATCTCATCATTAGCTTCAAATTTAAGCACAGCAAGGTCGTACTCTGCAAGACCGTCAATCAAAACAGCAGGATAAGTATTGCCTTTGTAATCCTTAACTTCATAAGCAATTTGCTCAAATTCGTCGTTTTTTGCAACGGTATGATTGTTTGTCAACAAATAGTAATATTCCGGCTCTCCTCCGTCAACTACTTCAGCAAGAAACAACACCCCACTACCGAATACCATTTTGCTACTCGTAGGGTTTCCAAAAAAATCGAAATTTTTGTAAGTTGTATAAACGCCGAAATTTGCTTGCATGCATTCCGTACTAAGTTTGTTTACCCAATCGTAGTTTATAGAAATACAACCCACCAATCCTGAAAACAAACTACCGAAAACAAGCAACATTACGATAGCTTTAATTAAAAACGATTTTTTAATATTCATAACAACGTTTCCTTTGATTTATTTTAACATATAGTATTACAAATTGCAATTATTAAGTCCAAAAAAATATTCGTACAAAAAAACAACTCCGAAGAAACTTTCGGAGTCGTTTTGGAGCTAGTGGCCGGATTCGGAC
>CABUZX010000013.1 GCA_902496185.1 uncultured Subdoligranulum sp.
GCAAGTGAGCTTGCCTCGGCTCTCTTGCGGGTTTACTTACGTTTTTTTCGTCAAATATTAAATTTCCTAAGCATTTCTTGCTTAAAAGTTCTCCAAAACATAACTATCATCAGCACGAAATTAAAGATAGAAAAAAAGAAACATGCAAATATAAACCAAGCGTTTGCATACTGCAACTTTGCAAGCCATACGACAACCTGAATCAATACACCTACAAAAGTAATTTCTATCAGCGAAATAAAATAATATTTGTATTTGCTTTTGTTGGAAATAATCATAACGTCGGTAAGTATCAACGCGCCTATTACCACCCAAGGCATTACGTATTGTACCGAAAAACCTACGGCGGAAAGATTGCCGACATTCCCCAAACTGCAAGTTAAATCCACGCCCAAAGCGCAAACACAAACGATAATCGTAGAAATACCTATGAGACTATACAATCTACGCACTCGATAAACGGAAGTAGAAATAACAAAATAACCCATCAACAATCCGCACAAAACGTACCCTGACCAAAAGCTTCCGTCAAAGGTCAAAACGTTGGTCACCACGCACACGACAAATACCAAAAAAGCAAACCAAAAAAGGCGTTTTTGAAGGTAATTTTTTGTTTTGCCCTCAATACTAAGTGGCGGATGTTGAATATATTGCTGAATTTGTTGATTCTTTTCGTCAGAGACGTTTTCCTCCAAAAAAGTACCACAAAGAGGACAGTATTGACTTTGGTCGTTTACTTTGACTTTGCAGGTTCGACAAAATTTCATAACTCCCTCCTTACTTTAAATCTCACAATTGGTATCCAGTACCACGTCAAGCCCGTCTTCCGCAAGTTTTTGGAAAAACAGCTTGACTACGCTTTTCTCTTTGATTGTTCTACTCACCGAAATAACGGTATTGCCGTTAAAACTGCAACAAGATAAACTCACCATTTCTCTCGTTTGCGGACCGAGCACAAACTCGTATCTCAAAACGTGATCTTTAAATTCTGGCGGAGTTTTTATTTCGCCAAGATTACTCAAGGTACTCGTACGGGCTTTTGCGCCGAGTTTTTCATAGACGATTTTCAATACGATATTTTTTAAAAACAAAGGGCAAATCTTGATAAAAAAGTTTTTTTGACTTTTTACGTTAAAGTTTATTACCCCCATAAAAAACTTTTCGTTGTTTTGCGCTTCGAATTGAGATTTAACCTTTGAAAGTATTTTGTCAAAATCCGTATTGCCGGTACTGTGAATACACATTACGGAAATAAAATTACGTACTGTCGGCGACGGATACATTTTGCGCAAATTTGCAGGCACGCTTATCACCACGGGGTGCTTTTTGTCATACCCAAAAAATTGTCTGTCCTTTTCAATAGCGTAGCACAAGACGGACACGAGATATTGCCCTACCGTTGCGCCGTATTTTTTTGCAACCGCACGCAATGCGTTGGAGTCAATACTGCCGTTTACCACTACGACGGAATAATTAAGCAATCTTTCGCCGGCAATTTTATAACTCACTACGTCCTTGTGGGTTTTGGGCGTTGTTAAGTCAGCCATTTGCATAAAGCTGTCTACCGATTCTTCTCTTTGCGGTTTGTCTCTGTCGTCGAGATAATTACCTTCGGGTGTAATTTTTTCGCCCGCTTGACGCAAATACGCACCTACAAGGGTATTTAAAAAAACTATTCCGCCGTTTCCGTCGGTGACCGCGTGGAAAAAATCCACCGAAATACGGCAGTTGAAATAACTCACTCTTATGCAAGCGTGACGGCTGTCCATGGGTATACGAGTACAAGGGAAAAGCGTTTCCTTTTCTACCGCTATCGGAAAGTTTGAAGGCTCTAAATAATACCAAAAAAATCCTTTTTTTATCGAGCAACCTATAGTAGGAAAGCGCCTTACCGTATTGTTGAGCGCTTTTTGCAAGCGTTTTGGATCTATTTTTTCATTAAGTATGGCAGAAAGACGAAACATTCCGTTCATATCAACAGAATCCGTCGCGGGAAATATCATTGCTGCGTTGTCAAGATTTACCCAATCGGCGTTGGGAGACTGTTGCTCAGCAATAAGAGCAATCTCTCTTTTGAGCAAAACTTCTTCATAAGTAAGCCTGTTGCGTCCTACGGAATTCAATTTTTTGACGCCCTTTTCGCCCTTTGCCAAAATTAGTTTATTGCCCCTTTCGCCCTTTGTCTGGCGTTTTTTTGCTCGGCACAAAAAAGCAACCGATTGTTTTTGCTCGGTTTTTTTCGACTGATTATTTTTTAATATTTTTTCCTTTTGAGTTTTTTGTTTTTTTACCATAAGGTTATTATACCATACAAATCGTTTTTTTCAATAATCGTACGACTATTTTTTTACTTTTGGCGTTAATTTTTATTATTTTTCATCAAATGCAAAAATATTGCTCATCTTGCAAAAATATTGTTTCGGATTACTTTGTTTAAAATATTGGTAAAGATTGCACTCTTTTTTTGCGTTGTATAACTTACGTTTTTTGTCCGCCTTACGACCAAAATACCTTTCAAACTGCGCGTCGGAACTGATGACAAACGCCGACCAATCAAAGGTTTTTTTGTAATTGCGACCAAATACGGCTATCACGTTGCGCGCCTCTTTAACGTCAAGTAAGCGTTCGCCGTAAGGCGGATTGGTAACAATCGTACCGCCCGTATGTTTTGGCAAAAAATCAGCTACGTCCTTAACGCATATTGTAACTTTGTTTAAAATACCCGCCCTTTTGGCGTGTCGCAAAGACAATTTTATGGCGTCGGCGGAAATATCACTACCGCAAAAATCCAATTTTTTGTCTAATTTTTGTAGGTCAAGAGCTTTTTGCTTTGCAAGGACGTAGGCATTTTGGTCAAAATTTTTCCAATGGCAAAAATCAAAATCCCTATCTCGTCCAGGAGCAATGCGTAGAGCCATGCGCGTAGCTTCCGTCAAAATTGTTCCGCTACCACAAAAAGGATCACAAAAAGGTTTTTCTGCATCAAAATCGGACAGCAACAAACAAGCGCACGCCAAAGTTTCCTTCATTGGCGCAACCGATACAAAATCCCTGTATCCGCGCTTATGCAGTCCTGTGCCACCCGTATCCAGCAAAATGGAAACACAATCTTCAAAAATACTCACCACTACACCGTAGCGCGCGCCCGTCTCCAAAAAAACGGTATCACGCGTTTGCTCCGAAAGCTTTTTTAATATTGCTTTTTTGCTAACGCTTTGCAAAGCCGACAATGCAAACAACGTACTTTTTACGCTTTTTGCGTTTACAATTATTTTGGCGTCCGCAGTCATATAACTCGCCCAATCAATGGCAAAAACCCCGTCAAACAATGCGTCAAAATCCTTTGCGACAAACTGTCCCAATTGCAAATAAACGTGTTCTGCCGTATGTAAAAACATATTGCACGTAGCGACGGCTTGCGCGTCTCCATCAAATACAAAACTGCCGTTTACGGCTTTTTGCTCGCCAAAACCGAGCGCCGTCAATTCTCTTTTTAAAATATTTTCTACGCCCGAAGCGCAGTTTACGCTCAACTTATACATCTGATTCCTTCGTTTTGGATTTTAAAACCTTAAAACAAGCAAAATCCGTCAAAAATACTTCTCTAAAAAACATTACTCCGGTTAACGCCAACGCTCCGCTAAAGGTTACGTCCGTAAGATAATGCGCGCCGGCGACTATTCTCGACAAACCTACAAGGCAAGTATAACCGATACAAAATATCCACAACAACACTCTTGCGTACTTTTTTTGTGCAAATTCAAATACGTCGGGCAAACAAAGCAACAAACAAATCATACCTGCCGAAAAAGTATGTCCCGACGGAAAAGACTTGCAACAATCCTCCGCAAACCCCTCAAAGGTACGACTGCCGTTGACTACGTACCACGGAGTATAAAGCGTTTGGTCGTAAAGCACGTTTATCGTCCTAAAACGGACTCTGCCTACGGGAGTTTTTATGACGCTTATCAAAATATACAAAGCGCAAGAACATAATATAACCATTATAAAACCACGTATTTTTGGGTTTGGCTTGCAGTACTTGCAAATAAGCATAACAAATCCCCAAATCAAAAAAGCCAAAAACCAAGCCGTGCACTTAATTGAAACCTTTTGCCAAAGCTCTTCCTGCCCGTTTTGTTGCAATAGATAAGCAAAAACATCCTTAATCAGCATAAAAGCACCAACCAAAGCAAGGCAAGCAAAAACAACGCAAACGATAACTTTGAGCCATTTTTTGTTTTCCGTTTTTGCAAAATCACATACCAACAACGCAAAAGCAAAGCAAAAAGCCAACCATATCGGACTACTGCCGAAAATTTCTCCCGCTTGAGCAAAAGCGCTTTGGCTAAAATATTCGCCTTTTGGCAAAGTCGATTTTGTGAGCGCCTTTGATATTTCAAAATCAAAAAAAGTGCCTATTGACATAAGCGTAATAAAGACGACTGCAAAAACCACCAAATACGTTACGGTTTTTGTCTTTGTAGGTGTATAGTTTGTCATAATAAAAAGATATTAACATATTTGACAATTTTTTGCAATTAAAAACCGTTGCCAAAAAAAAAGCAACGGTTTAATCTAAACTGCACAAAAATTACAACGCTATACTTTCGCGATCAGGACCAACGCCGACGTACTTAACCTTTACACCGCAAAATTCTTCAATCTTTTTTAAATATTTTTGAGCGTTTTGCGGAAGTTTGGAAATTTCCCTTATACCGGTGGTATCCGTCAACCAACCGTCAAACTCTTCGTAGACTGGTTTGACTCTTTCAATATCCTTAGAAGTTGGCATATAGTCTATTGCTTTGCCGTCCAAAGTATATCCTACGCAAACCTTTATTTTTGCTACGTTGTCCAACTTGTCTATTTTACAAACGGCTATTTCGGTATAACCGTTTATTTGCGCGCCGTATTTGACGACAGGCAAATCTAACCAACCGAGACGTCTTGCGCGACCCGTTCTTGCGCCAAATTCGTCGTCGATATTTTCGCCCGTGCCTCTAAAAGAGTCTGCTTCCTCGTCGTCTATTTCCGTTGGGAAAGGACCGCTTCCTACCGCGCTGGAAAAAGCTTTTATTACGCCTATGATATTATCTACCTTTGACATGGGTATACCCGACGACGCGCATGCGTAACTTGCAATAGGATTGCTACTCGTCACAAAGGGATAAATTCCCAAATCAAGATCTTTCATTGCGCCGAGCTGACCTTCAAACAAAATATTGAGATTGTTTGCCAAAGCATTATGCAAGAAGGAAATAGGCTCTTTGATACGAAAACCGAGCTTTTGCGCCCAATAACGACATTTTTCAAAAATTTCTTCCAACGTGACCTGTTGCGCGCCAAAAGCAGACAATTCCTTATTGACCATTGGCAAAACCGTTTCCAAACGCTGTTTGCAATAATCTAAGTCAAGCAAATCTTCCATACGCAAAGCAATACGTCTTGCTCTATCTGCATAAGCGTACGCTATACCTCTTTTTGTGCTACCCACACCGCTTTTTGTGTTTTCGAAGGCGTTGTCCAAAGCAACGTGGTACGGCATAAGAATAATTGCTTTTTGACTGACGTACAAACGCGCCGTGTCGACACCCTTTGACTCAAGTTCGTTAATTTCTTTAAGTAATTCGTCGGGATTGATTACCATACCCGTACCTGCCAAAACCTGACAATTCGGCACGAATATTCCGCATGGAATAAGATGAAGTTTAAAACTGCCTTTTTCGTTTACAACGGTGTGACCTGCGTTGTCTCCACCCTGATAGCGTACGATAAGGTCCATATCCTGCGAAAGATAGTCCACTATTTTGCCTTTTCCCTCGTCGCCCCATTGACCGCCGACAACAATTTTTACTGCCATAAAAACCTCCAAAAAGTTTTGCTTTTGTTTATTTTATATTTTTACTTAAAATTTATTTTGCTTTCTTCCACGCTTTTGGATAAAACAACATAAGTATCGGTATAATTTCCAACCTACCCATCAACATATCCAAAGATAGAATAATTTTTGCAACTCCGCCAAATCCTGCAAAGTTAGAGGTTGGGCCAACACTACCAAGTCCAGGTCCAACGTTGTTAATGCAAGTGACAACCGCCGTTAAGTTTGTTGTAAAGTCATACTCCGACGGCGCAAAAAAGGAAACCAACAATAAGGAAACCGCCATCACCAGCATATATATTACAAAATAATTTTTAACGCCTGTTACAAGTTCCTCCGCTACGGGGCGTTTATCGACTTTTACTGCAACAACGCTACGGGGCGAAACTTCTTTTTTGATAGTACGCATAGCATTTTTGCATAAAAATATTACTCTAGACACTTTAAGACCACCCGCCGTACTGCCTGCGCAACCACCTATAAACATCAACAACACCAATACAATTTGAGTAAACATTGGCCATACGGCAAAATTTGCCGTTGTAAAACCTGTTGTCGATATGATTGAAGCCACTTGAAAACTGGCATACCTTAAAGACTGCCAAAAGGTTGAATACACGTTGTTTAACGTCAATGACAAAGCTATAAGCAAACTTGCGCTTGCAAAAATACTGACAAGCCACCACATTTCTTCGCTTTTAAAAGCTTCCTTGGCGTGACCTATAAGTATAAGAAAAAACAAGTTAAAGTTCATAGAAAAAATTATCATAAAAACAGTTATAACAATTTCAACGTATAAACTATCAAAATGCCCTACACTTGCATTATAATTGCTAAATCCGCCCGTACCTGCAGTACCAAAAGTATGAATAAAACTATCAAACACACTCAATCCACCGCAAACAAGCAAAACAACTTCTATCAAAGTAAGTACAACGTATATTGCGTAAAGTATACGAGCTGTAAAGCGTATTTTGCTAACTATCTTCCCAAACTTTGGACCGGGGACTTCCGCCTTTAATACGTGAACGATACTTGGGTCGCCTTTAGGTAAAATTGCAATTACAAAAAGCAATACTCCCATCCCGCCAATCCAATGCGTAAAACTGCGCCAAAATAACAAACTATTTGGTAAAGTCTCGATATTTTGCAATATAGACGCACCAGTTGTTGTAAATCCAGAAACAGTTTCAAAAAGACAATCCACAAAACTTGGAATTGCTCCACTGATATAAAAAGGCAAACACCCGAATAACGAGCACCCTATCCAAGCAAAGGCTACTATCAAAAATCCACCGCGCGCATTAAAAGCAGTATCTTTGGGTTTAAAGGAAATCAATGTAAGCCCTACTACCGCCAATATGGCAATAGTTATACCAAAAGCTAAAGGCGTAGCCGTTTCCGTGCCAAAAAGAGCTATCAAAAACGGTATCAGCATAAACACCGCCATAAATAGAGCAATTTGCCCCAATATATAAACGGTCATTTTGTAATTCATAAAAACTTACTCCAAAAATTGATTAAGGTCGTCAACGCTACGCCCGACGTAAACCACGACGACCATGTCGTTTTCCTTAATACTGTCGTTTCCGCTAGGAAAGATTATTTCTTCCTTTCTTATTATGGCGCAAATAAGGGTATTTGGTTTGAATTTTACGTCTTTAAGCGGTTTGTCAAGAGCTTTGAAATTTTTATTCACCACAAACTCAAGGATCTCCGCCTGATCGTTTACTATACGGTACAATCTCGTAACACAACTACCCATAGCGCCTTGCTTACCGCGAGAATATCTAACTATATGCTCCGCCGTCGTAGTTTTTGCAGAAATAACACTATCTATACCGCTTGCTTTAAGCATCTTGTAATAAGAGCGTTTTTCCACACGGGCAACGACTTTTTCCACCCCCACGCTGTCTGCAAAGTTAGATATCAAGATATTTTGTTCGTCAATACCGCTTAGCGAAATTAAAGCGTCCGTAGTAGAAAGTCCCTCGTCTAACAACAAGTCCTGATCAGTGCCGTCTCCCAATATAATATCCGTATTTTGTAGCATTTCGGACAAATTTGCGCACTTTTGAGGGTCTTTTTCAATAATTTTTACCCTTGTGCCAACCTTTTTAAGTTCCTTTGCGAGATAAAAAGCAATACGATTGCCACCTATTATTATACACGTATGGGTTTGTTTGTTGCCTCGTATTTCCTTAAAAAACTCCGAAATACTTTTTTCCGACGCAGTCACGTGTATCCTGTCGTCTTCTTCCAGCACAAAGTCACCAGAAGGAATACATACCGTGCCGTTACGATTTACTGCGCATACCAAAAACTTTTCGCGAAAGTGTTGATTAAGATCTTTTAAAGCCACCCCACCGAGCTTTGTGTCAGGAGTAACTTTTACTTCGATCAAATCAACTTTTCCATTTGCAAAGGTATCAATTTTGAGCGCCGAAGAATATCTTAAAATTCTCGAAATACTCAAGGCTGTTTCGTATTCAGGATTTACCATCATAGACAACCCCAAATCCTTATCGGCAAACAAGGTAAAGTACTCGGGACTACGTACACGCGCTATCGTATCCATTGCGCCCAATTTTTTTGCCACCATACAGCAAAGTATATTGACTTCGTCCTGTGGAGTGCATGCGATAAGCAGGTTTGCGGTAGAAACTCCCGCCTCTTCAAGTACGTCGTAACTCGCGCCGTTTCCACAAATACCCATACAGTCGTAAGAATTTACTATTTTTTCCAAAACAGGTTCGTGCAAGTCAACCACAATCAAATCGTGCCCTTCCTGCGAAAGTTGCGACACTAATTCTTGCCCGACGTTGCCCATACCAACGATAACTATTTTCATAATACCTCTTACCAATATTATATTTTAGCACTTTTTTTTAAATAACTCAACTATATTTGACAACTAATATTTACAATAAAAACTTTGCTACAATCAACAAAAAAGTGATGCCAAAGCATCACTTTTTTAAAAATTGAAAAATTTAATTTAAAGCTATTATTTAAGTTCGGCAACTGCGCCTGCTTCCTTAATTTTTGCAACCATTTGTTCTGCAATTTCTTTAGGTTGAGCTTCCTTAACGGTTGCTGGTACGCCTTCAACAAGGTTTTTAGCTTCGACCAAGCCAAGACCGGTAAGTTCACGGATAGCCTTGATAACTGCGATTTTGTTTGCGCCGATTTCCTTCAATACAACGTCAAATTCCGTCTTTTCTTCTACGGGAGCTGCTGCTGCCGCTGCGGGACCTGCTACTACTGCGGTTGCTGCTGCGGATACGCCAAATTCGTTTTCGATTGCTTTTACCAATTCGTTCAATTCCAAAACGCTCATGGTTTTGATTTCTTCAATAAATTTTTGAATGTCTGCCATTTTTTTATTCTCCTTATTAATTTTTGGGCTACTATTTTGCCCTATCGTAAATTTTATTTTTTGTTTTTGTGGCTAAATTAAGCCTCTTGCTTGTCTGCAATTGCTTTGAGCGCGATTGCCAAGCCTTGAATAGGTGCATTGAGCACGTTTGCCAACATACCGAGCAAAACGGGTTTGGAAGGAATCTTTGCAAGATTTTCCACCATTTTTGCGTCCATATAGTTGCCGTCCATAAATCCGCACTTAATTTTCATCACGGGGTTTTTGTCAATATTTTCCTTCGTGATTTTTGCAGGCGTGATTTCGTCCTCGTAAGAAAAGGCAATAGCCGTCGTTCCGTTGAGGTCGTTGTCAAATTGAGTGTATCCCAACTCGTTGAGAGCAATGCGCATCAAGGTATTTTTTTGAACGCTGTAGTCAACGTTGGCTTCTCTATAAGCCTTACGGAGCAACGTATCTGCAGCAACCGTGATACCTTTGTACTCTACCAAAACAAAAGCTTTTGCTCTTGAAATTTTGTCCTTAAGTTGATCAATAACAACTCTTTTTGCTTCTTGATTAGGTCTCATTTTTTTACCTCCTTTTTATATTTGCGGAAGGTATTCCTTCCTACAAAAAACCCTTGTACCGCAGTACAAGGGAAAAAAGTCGTTTAATAAAACGTTTTCGCTTGCACCTCGGCAAGATTTACTTTGTACTTGCTGTCTTTGGTCAAGAGTAATTGTTTTTAATTTGTAGTTAAGTCAAATTAATTTTGTTTGTAATTGACTTTTACACCGGGGCCCATTGTAGATGCGATTGTAACGCTCTTTAAATAAGTACCCTTTGCCGCTGCCGGCTTTGCTTTGATGATAGCGTCCATAATAACCATAAGGTTTTCTTGCAATTTTTCTTTGCCAAAGGACTTTTTGCCGAAAATAACGTGACAAATAGCCGTTTTGTCAACTCTATACTCAACCTTACCTGCTTTTACGTCGCTGATTGCTTTTGCAATATCCATAGTAACGGTACCGCTCTTGGGGTTTGGCATCAAGCCTTTCGGTCCCAACAACTTACCTATACGACCAACCAAGCCCATCATATCAGGAGTGGTAATACATACGTCAAAGTCAAACCATCCGCCTTGAATTTTGGTGATCATTTCTTCCGCGCCGACGTAGTCAGCACCTGCAGCGGTTGCTTCGTCTGCTTTTGCGCCCTTGGCAATAACCAAAACGCGAACGGTCTTACCTGTACCGTTTGGCAAAACGACAACGCCACGAACTTGTTGGTCGGCGTGACGCGGGTCTACGCCCAACTTTACGTGCAATTCCAAAGTTTCGTCAAACTTTGCTCTTGCGGTATTCAAAGCAACGTCGATTGCTTCGCCTACTTCGTAAGTCTTGTATTTGTCAAAAGACTTTAAACTGTCAACATATCTTTTTCCGTAAGCCATTATTGCAACCTCCTTAGCCTTCTACCACGATACCCATACTGCGAGCAGTACCGGCAATCATGCTACAAGCCGTTTCCAGCGAAGCAGCGTTAAGGTCAACCATCTTGAGTTTTGCAATTTCTTCAATTTGAGCAGAAGTAATCTTGGCAACCTTATTGGTGTTGGGAGTTGCACTTGCGCTTTCGATACCGCACGCCTTTTTGATAAGCACGGGTGCCGGCGGAGTCTTCAAAACAAACGTAAAGGATCTGTCTTGATAAATCGTAACGATAACCGGTATAATAAGACCTTCTTTACCTTGTGTTTTTGCGTTGAATTCTTTAGTGAATCCAGGGATATTGATACCATGTGGTCCCAATGCGGAGCCTACAGGTGGTGCCGGCGTGGCTTTGCCGGCAGGCAGTTGCAATTTGACAACTGCAGTAACTTTTTTAGCCATAATTCTCCTATATTTTTTGTGGTTTTAGTGAACGCATAAAATATTTACGCTCTCCCACGTTTTGTCTGTTTGTGATCTATTAAATTTGTAATCAGTCTAAAACTTCGATTTGAGCAAATTCCATATCAACGGCAGTTTCTCTACCGAACATATTAAGCATCAAACCAACCTTTTGGTGCATAGCGTCAATACTCTTTACTACACCGATAAGCCCCTCAAACGGTCCGTTGATAACTTTTATATTGTCACCGACTTTTACGTCAAGGTTTACGGGCGCGTCTTCAAGGCGGAGGCGTTTAACTTCCTCCTCTTCTAAAGGCCAAGCCTTGCCTTGCGGACCGACAAAACCCGTTACTCCGCGGGTTGTATAAGTAAGCATATACCAAAGCTCTGACGAATAAACAAGCTTGACAAATACGTAGCAGGGCATAATTTTAGTTTCCACTGCTTTTTTTCTTCCGTTTCTATCTTCGATTGTTTGTTCTGTCGGTATTTTGATGTCAAGAATCTGATTTTGCAAACCGTTGTTTTCAATCATTTGCTCCAGATTGGCTTTGACAATATTTTCATACCCGCTATAGGTATGCAAAATATACCATCTTGCTTGCTCAGTATTGCTCATTACAAACTCCTTAACCAACCAACAATTTGAGCAATGCGCTCAAACCGGTATCGGCGGCGGTGATGATTGCCGTAAATACTATTACTACAATCAATACCGTACCAAGATTTTGCATGACGGTAGCAAAACTCGGCCACGAAACTTTTTTAAGTTCCGAAGCGCTTTTGCTCAAAAATGCACCGAGACGACTCTTCTTCTTTTGGGTTTTTGCGTCGTTGTTTGCCATTGATTTTGTCCTCCGATAAAAAACTCAAATTTACTGTTTTAACCGTTATTTTGCTTCCTTGTGAGCAACGTGCTTTTTGCAGAACGGGCAGTATTTGTTGAGTTCCAACCTGTCGGTAGTATTCTTTTTGTTTTTGTAACCGTCATAGTTACGTTGTTTACATTCAGTACAAGCCAGAGTAATCTTAACTCTGTTACCTTTTGTGTTTGCCATGGTCATTTCCCCTGTTTTTTAGCACAAAAATTTGCACCCCCTTTAGAAGTGCTTGATTATCTTACCACAATCAACTTGGTTTGTCAAACAATTTAACGATTTATTTATATTATTTTTTAACTAAGTAAATACGATAAAAGCGCCCGAAAAATTCGGACGCAACCATCTTGATTTATTTTTTGCAGTACATACCGCCAACTATATTGTTTGACATAGTTTCGGGCAATAATCTTTTTAAAAAAACGAGCGTTTTGTAGCCCGCGCCCGCAGTCACGAGTATCTTGGGACGTTTTTTAGTGGCTTGCTTGTATATAAGTTTTGCGACGAAATACGCGCTTTTGCCTTTTTGCTCGTCGCGCTCCATAAGACTGACGCTTTTTTGCATACAGGAATACACGTCCTGTCCCAAAACAGACTTTTGTCTACCTGCCGTAAATTCCGTTTTGGTATCGCCCGGCATTACTACGCTAACTTTTATACCAAAGCCCTTTACTTCCTGCTTTAAGGCGCACGCCAAAGCGTTTAAAGCAGATTTGCTTGCGGAATAAAACGCCTGAAAAGGTATTGCAAATACCCCTGCAACGCTCCCGACAAATACGATATGTCCAAAACCTTGCTTTCGCATTTGCCCCAAAAAGGCTTTTGCTGTGTCAAACGCGCCAAAAAAGTTTACGTCAAACTGACGTTTGGCTTCTTGCGTAGTGGTAAACTCCACCGCGCCGGAAATTCCGTAACCAGCGTTACAAATCACAGCGTCAACACAATCACACCTTTGCAAAATTTGCTCGCGCGCGTTTGTTAAAGAATCGGATTGCGTTACGTCGCAATCAAAATGCTCGTAAACCTGATTTGTCTTGCCCGACCTACTTAAATCAAAAACCTTATAGCCGTTTTGGGCAAACAGTTTTGCCGTTGCAAGCCCTATACCTTTGCTTGCGCCAGTTATCACTACGGTTTTTTGCCTTTTTGAGTCACTTTTTGATTTCATTAAAAACCTCTGCAATTTTGTCCATTGCTTCGTCCAAAAGTTGATTTGTAAAGGTTGCCATAAGTGACAATCTCAACAAACAAGCGTCGGGCGCAGTTGCCGGTGGCATTACGGGATTGACGTATACGCCGTTATTAAACAACATTTTGCCCAACCTTAAAGTATTTTCCGTTGTAGTTTGAGTGTATATAGGCACGATTGGCGTAATACCGTCTCTATAGGTTATACCGCGTTTTTTAAGACCACAACGCAAATAATCCGACAAATCCCCAAGTTTTTTTGGCAGTTCAGGATGATTTTTTAAAACTTCCAACGCCTTTAACGCCCCTGCGCAACAAGCAGGTGTAATACTTGCAGAAAAAATAAAAGGGCGTGAAGTATGTTTGACGTAATCTACCACTTCGTGGCTTGCAAACAATGCGCCACCGAGACTTGCAAGAGACTTTGAAAAGGTAATCATTATCATATCTACTTGGTCGGACAAACCAAAGTAGTCTACCGTCCCCCTACCGCCGTTTCCCAAAACGCCAAAGCCATGAGCGTCGTCAACCAACGTCCTTGCGCCGTACTTTTTGGCAAGAGCAACTATTTCCGGCAACTTTGCTACGTCGCCACTCATACTAAACACACCGTCCGTTACAATAAGTATTCCGCTCTTTTCGGGAACTTTTTTGAGTTGCGTTTCAAGGTCCTCCATATCGTTGTGCCTGTAACGCAACGTAGTAGCATAAGAAAGTTTGCAAGCGTCAACTATACTCGCATGATTTTCTCTATCGCTCAAAATATAATCGTTTCTGCCCGTTATGGCAGAAATTATTCCAAGATTGGTCTGAAACCCCGTAGAAAAGGTCATTGCCGATTGATAACCGACAAATTCGGCAAGCGCTTTTTCTAACTCTATGTGCATATCCAACGTGCCGTTCAAAAATCTACTACCGCTCACCCCCGAACCGTATTTTTCCAATGCGTCTTTGCAGGCAGATACAACCTCTTCGTTTGTAGTAAATCCGAGATAGTTGTTGCTCCCCAACATCAACATCCTTTTTCCTTCCATAACAACTTCGGGCGCTTGCCTTGTTTCCAAAACGTGAAAATAAGGATATACCCCCAACTCTATAAAAGGCTTTGCCGGATTAGCCTGACATTTTTTAAATAAGTCCATTACGTTTTCTCCTCATAATAAAGTATATTTAACGCTTTTTTTAATATTGACTTATTATAATAAACCACAAAAATTTAGTCAATCATCAAAATACTTAAATAACAAAATACTACAATCTTAAAAAAATTGTAGTATTTTTATAATGTATTTTATTTTAACTTGTTTAATGCATAGAGCCTTTTTTTATTAAATTTTATCACTCTTCTTGTATTGTGTCAATGTAAATCCCGTTAGGGTTTGCTAAAAAAACAAAAAACGACTTGAATATCAAGTCGTTTTTTATATTAATGATGATTTAATTACTCAATAATCTTGGTAACAACGCCGGAACCAACCGTTCTGCCACCTTCACGGATAGCAAAGCGCAAACCTTCTTCGATAGCGATCGGAGTAATAAGTTTAACGGTGATTGTCGTGTTGTCGCCAGGCATGATCATTTCAGTACCCTTTGCCAATTCGATACTACCGGTAACGTCGGTTGTACGGAAATAGAATTGAGGACGATATCCGTTAAAGAACGGGCTGTGACGTCCGCCTTCTTCTTGCTTCAAGACGTAAATTTGAGCTTCAAAAGCTTTGTGTGGCTTAATTGTGCCGGGCTTTGCAATAACTTGACCTCTTTCGATGTCTGTTCTTTGGAGACCACGGAGCAACAAACCAACGTTGTCACCTGCATAAGCAACGTCCAACAATTTGCGGAACATTTCAACGCCGGTAACGACTGACTTTTTAATTTCTTCTTCCAAACCAACGATTTCTACAGGATCCAAAGGTTTGATTTCGCCACGTTCTACTCTACCAGTAGCAACCGTGCCACGGCCGGTGATGGTGAAAACGTCTTCAACAGGCATAAGGAAGGGCTTTTCGTTGTCACGAGCAGGTGTCGGAATATAAGCGTCAACAACGTTCATGAGTTCCTTAATAGGAGCATAAACGGGATCATCAATACCAACGCCGTTTTGAGCTGCGTCCATAGCAAGCTTTGCGCTACCTTTAACGATAGGAATATCGTCGCCAGGGAAGTCGTATTTGCTGAGAAGTTCTCTAACTTCCATTTCTACCAATTCAATCAATTCTGCGTCGTCAACAAGGTCTGTCTTGTTAAGGAAAACGACGATATAAGGTACGTTAACCTGTCTTGCGAGCAAGATGTGCTCACGAGTTTGAGGCATCGGACCGTCAGCTGCAGAAACAACCAAGATTGCGCCGTCCATTTGCGCGGCACCGGTAATCATGTTTTTAACGTAGTCGGCGTGGCCGGGGCAGTCAACGTGAGCATAGTGACGTGCATCTGTTTGATACTCAACGTGAGCGGTATTGATCGTGATACCACGAGCTTTTTCTTCCGGAGCCTTATCGATTTGGTCATAACGCATAACTTCTGCTTTGCCTTGCATTGCCATAACCATTGTGATAGCTGCTGTCAAAGTGGTTTTACCGTGGTCAACGTGACCAATGGTACCGATATTGACGTGTGGTTTACTTCTGTCAAATTTCTGTTTTGCCATTTGAGTTTCCTCCAATAATTGTTTAAATTTTTATTTTTACTCTACAAGTATAATATATTTTAGTATTTTTAGCAAGTATTTTTAGCAATTTATTAAAATCGCTTATTGTTTGCCCATCATTTTTTCCGCCAAATTCTTTGGTAGTTCTGCATAATGGTCAAACTGCATAGAAAAGTTACCTCTTCCTTGGGTTTTGCTACGCAAGTCCGTCGCATAACCAAACATTTCAGACAAGGGGATAAATGCGCCTATTACCATAATACCGTTGCGCATTTCCGTACCCGTAAGGTTACCCCTGCGTGAAGATATATCTCCCATAACGTCGCCGAGATAATCTTCCGGCACGGTTACTTCTACCTTCATCATAGGTTCGAGCAACACGGGATTTGCCTTTGCGGAACCGTCTTTAAACGCCATACTGCCAGCAATCTTAAACGCCATTTCGGATGAGTCAACGTCATGATAACTTCCGTCGTAAACGGTTGCTTTAAAGTCAACCACTTCGTAACCTGCCAAAACGCCACTCTTTGCCGCAGCTTGAATACCTTGGTTGACGGGTTGAATATATTCCTTAGGAATAGATCCGCCAACGGTCTCGTCTGCAAACACGTAACCCGTACCCGGTTCGGTCGGTTCAAGGCGCAAACGGCAATGACCGTACTGACCTTTACCACCGCTTTGACGGACGTATTTGCCCTCGCACTCTACGGCTTTGCGTATGGTTTCGCGATAACTTACTTGCGGCTTGCCGACGTTGGCCTCCACCCTAAACTCACGCAACAATCTGTCAACGATAATTTCAAGATGAAGTTCGCCCATACCGGCAATAATTGTTTGTCCTGTTTCGATATCGGTATAAGTCTTAAAGGTTGGGTCTTCCTCCGCAAGTTTTGCCAAGGCTATACCCATTTTTTCCTGACCTTGTTTGGTTTTTGGCTCTATTGCTACCTTAATAACAGGATCGGGGAATACCATATTCTCCAATACGATAGGACTCTTTTCTTCACACAAAGTATTACCCGTCGTGGTATCTTTAAGTCCTACCAACGCAACAATTTCACCCGCGTAGGTTTCTTGAATTTCCTCTCTTTGCGAAGAGTGCATCTGTAAAATCTTACTGATTCTTTCCCTCTTGTCTTTGACGGAGTTATAGACGTAAGTACCCACCTTGAGCGTACCACTATACACGCGAACGTAAGCAAGTTTGCCTACAAACGGGTCTGCCACTATTTTAAACGCCAATCCGCAAAACGGTTGGTTGTCGTCCGTACCCCTTGTTATAACCACGTTGGGATCGTTTACGTCAAAGCCGGAAACAAAGTCAATATCTACAGGCGACGGCAAATAATCCGTAATAGCGTCCAAAAGCAATTGAATACCTTTGTTTTTGTAAGCCGTACCGCACAAAACAGGATTCAACTCCAACTTTATTACGGCGTCACGGATACCTGCCTTGATTTCTTCCACCGTGAGCTTTTCGCCCATCAAGAATTTTTCCATCAAAGCGTCGTCACGACCTGCAACAAATTCTTCCAACTCGTCATGATAGCGTTGAGCATCAGCCAAAAGGTCTTGAGGAATTTCGCCCTCTTCTACTTCAATACCTTTTGGATCGTTGTAAAAATAAGCCTTAAGCGTCACAAGATCAATTATACCACGGAAAGTTTCTTCCTTGCCGATTGGCATCTGTACGGGCATTGCATTTGCCTTTAAACGCTCCTTAATCATACTTACAACGTTGAAAAAGTTTGCGCCGTTAATGTCCATCTTGTTGACAAAAGCTATTCTCGGAACTTTGTATTTAGTGGCTTGATGCCATACCGTTTCCGACTGCGGTTCTACACCGCCTTTTGCGCAAAAAACCGCAACAGCACCGTCAAGAACACGCAAGCTACGCTCTACTTCTGCAGTAAAGTCAACGTGTCCCGGCGTATCGATAATGTTTATACGATAATCGACACCGGTACTTCTGTTAACCCAATGGACGGTAGTAGCGGCGCTTGCAATGGTAATACCACGCTCCTGCTCTTGTTGCATACTGTCCATAATAGCTGTGCCTTCGTGGGTTTCACCCATTTTGCGCGTTTTGCCAGTAAAGAAAAGTATCCTTTCGCTTGTGGTAGTTTTTCCTGCGTCAATGTGAGCCATTATGCCGATATTACGCACATTTTGTAAAGGATATTGTCTCATTTAAAATCTCCTGTATTACCAGCGGAAATGAGCAAAAGCTCTGTTTGCTTCCGCCATACGGTGTACGTCTTCCTTTTTGCCGAAAGCCTTACCCGTGCTGTTATAAGCATCCATGAGTTCTCCTGCCAAACGCTGACACATATCACGCTCACTACGATTGCGAGCATAAGTTACAAGCCATCTAATAGCCAAAGTTTGGCGTCTTTCCGGGCGGATTTCCATAGGTACTTGGTAGTTGCTACCACCTACTCTCCTTGCCTTAACCTCCAACACAGGCATAATATTGTTGATTGCTTGATTAAAAACTTCCATCGGGTCAAGATTCATTTTTTCCTTTACGATATCAAATGCACCGTAAACGATTTCCTGAGCAAGACCTTTTTTACCATCCAACATAATTTGGTTGACAACCTTAGTTACAACCTTGCTGTTGTAAACAGGATCGGGAAGAACGTCTCTCTTTGGTACGCCACTTCTTCTTGGCATAATTATTACCTCCTTTTAATTTTTGTTTTTCCTTTTTTTACAGCTAACTCAACGGACAACTCCGGAGAACCTTCTGCAAGACGGATTTTCTTGCATACTGCCGAATGGTAGGAAAAAACAAAAACTTTTCCGACCAATCAAAAGCTGTAATCACTTTTTTGCAATCGTCAAAAAAAATTATTATTTCTTTGGACGTTTTGCGCCGTACTTGCTACGGGCTTGCTTTCTGTTAGCAACGCCTGCCGTATCCAGTACGCCCCTGATGACGTGGTAACGAACACCAGGCAAGTCTCTTACTCTGCCACCACGGATAAGAACAACGCTGTGTTCCTGAAGGTTGTGACCTTCGCCGGGGATGTAGCAAGTACCTTCTTCACCGTTGGTACGTCTAATTCTCGTAATCTTGCGAAGCGCAGAATTAGGTTTTTTGGGTGAAGTAGTCGTGACGCTCAAGCAAACGCCTCTCTTTTGAGGACAACTGTCCAAGAGTGGAACGGTTGACTTTTTAACACCACTTTCTCTACCTTGCTTGATCAACTGATTGATTGTAGCCATTTTTTACCTCCTTTTAATATTGGTCGGATATATAAAGAGCTTTTTGCTCTATCCTGTCATTTCAACAAGCCTATCACCGTTGCGATTTTGTCTATACCGCACAAGGTGGCAAGCTGTTCTTTCGTCCCCGCCCTTACGACGGAAACGGATTTGACGGATGCCGAATCCAAAACCGTTTTTTCAAAGTCTGGGTCGGCGTCCGTCGCAAGTATTATTGTTTTGATTTTGTCTTGATTGAGATGCTTTACAACCTGTCTCAATCCCACTACTTTTGATAAATGCGTAATTTCAGTTATATCGTTAAAATTAGTATCCATAAAAAGCCACGGTTAGCATAATATCAAATTTATTTTGCTTTGTCAAGCAATTAAACGCTTTCTTTAGGCTGCAAAACTTCTTTTATATCGCAATTGCGGTAAATAGACATACCCGTACCCGCGGAAATAAGTTTACCGATAATGACGTTTTCCTTAAGTCCTGACAACGGGTCAATCTTGTTTTTAATTGCAGCGTCGGTAAGCACTCTGCTGGTTTCTTGGAAGGACGCCGCCGACAAAAAGCTGTCCGTTGCAAGCGAAGCCTTCGTAATACCAAGCAAAATTCTCTTACCCGCAGCAGGTCTGCCGTCCTGTTCGAGAGTTGTAGCGTTTTCGTCCTCAAAATTAAAGATATCTACGATTTGTCCCGGCAAAAGCGACGTATCGCCACTATCTTCTACCTTGACTTTGCGCATCATTTGACGAACTATGATTTCAACGTGCTTGTCGTTGATTTCAACGCCTTGCAAACGGTAAACCGACTGAACTTCTTTAACGAGATATTCCTGAACGTCCTTAATGCCCTTTATTCTCAACAAATCTTGCGGATAAATACTACCTTCCGTCAATCTTTCGCCAATCTTTATAGTAGAGCCTTCTGACACGCGCAAACGTGAAGTATAAGGTACGTCGTATTCTCTATATTGCTCTTTAGTGCCTTCTTTTGCTGTTTCGTCAAACACGGTAATAACCTGTTTGCCTTGTCTTGCCTCGATAGAAACAACTTTACCGTTGCACTCGCAAAGAGTTGCTTTACCCTTTGGTTGACGCGCCTCAAACAATTCTTCAACACGGGGCAAACCTTGAGTAATATCTTCCGCAGTTGCAACACCACCGGTGTGGAAGGTACGCATCGTCAACTGCGTGCCCGGTTCACCTATACTTTGAGCAGCGATAATACCTACCGCCTCGCCAAGTTCAACGGAACCGCAAGTCGCCATATTTTTGCCGTAACATTTTGCGCAAACACCTTGTTTGCTCTTGCAGGTAAGAACGCTTCTTACGTGTACCTTTTCGATACCTGCTTTTGCAATAAGCGAAGCTTGTTCTTCCGTAATCATTGTATCGTCCAAAGCAAGCACTTCGCCCGTTTCAGGATGAACGACGTCACCTATAGCGTAACGACCGGCAATTCTGTCCTCCAACTTTTCGATAACTTCGCCTTCGGTAGTGCCCATAAGAGCCGATACCCAAACGCCTTGTTTGTCTCCGCAATCTTCTTCCCTGATGATTACGTCGTGCGAAACGTCTACGAGACGACGAGTGAGATAACCCGAGTCAGCCGTCTTTAACGCCGTGTCGGCAAGACCTTTTCTACCACCGTGTGAAGAAATAAAGTATTCCAACACTGAAAGACCTTCTCTAAAACAAGCCTTAACAGGCAATTCAATGGTTTTACCAGACGGGTCGGTCATCAAACCACGCATACCGGACAACTGACGAATTTGAGCCATACTACCACGAGCACCGGAGTCGGACATCATCCATATAGGATTGAATTTGTCCATTGCCGTTTCAAGATCCTTTGCAACGTAGTCGGTGGTTTCTCTCCAAACGTTGACTACCAACTTGTATCTTTCCTCGTCGGTCAAGATACCCTCGTTGTACATCTCGTCGATACCGCCCTCGCCAAAGACTCTTTCTTCCGCCTTTTCGAGCCAGCCCTTTTTGCTTGCTGGTATATGCATATCAAATACGCTTGCTGTAAGTCCGCTTATCGTGCTGTATTTGTAGCCCAACGCTTTTACGTTGTCCAACATTTCCGCCGTTTTTGCAGGACCGTTTACCTTAAAGCATCTTTCTACCATCTTTTTGAGCGTACCCTTTTTTACGACGGTATTAAACTCAAGCTTAAGATAGTCTTCGGGTTTTTCTCTCTTTACAAAACCGAGATTTTGCGGTATTGCGTTGTTAAATATGAGTCTACCAACGGTAGTACGGATTTTGCCCGTAACCTTTTCGCCCGAAGGAGTCTCTTTTGTAAGACGAACGTTAATCAAACTTTCCAACTCGATTTGACCTGCGTTATAAGCCAAAACGGCTTCGTCAAAGGAACTGAAAGTTTTTCCTATACAATCGGCGTAACCTTTTTCATAAAGTTCCGCGTCGCTTACGGTATACAAATCAAAACGTTGACCTTCGGGTTGACAATATCCGCCCTTTGCCTTGTTGTATTGTTGCGTACCATCAATAAGAGTATCTCCCAACTTGTCGAGAGTGAGATAATAACAACCCATAACCATGTCTTGCGTCGGACTGATAACAGGTTTGCCGTCTGACAATTTGAGAATATTGTTGTTTGCAAGCATCAAATAGCGAGCTTCAGCTTGGGCTTCAACACTCAAAGGTACGTGAACAGCCATTTGGTCTCCGTCGAAGTCGGCGTTAAAAGCAGTACACGCCAATGGGTGCAATTTTATTGCTCTGCCTTCAATCAATACTGGCTCAAAAGCCTGAATTGAAAGTCTGTGCAAAGTAGGAGCGCGGTTAAGCATAACGGGATGGTCTTTGATAACTTCTTCAAGTACGTCCCATACCTTTGCATCTGCGCGTTCGATACGACGCTTTGCGCTCTTTATATTTTGAGATTGGTTGGATTCCACCAATTTTTTCATAACGAAAGGTTTAAACAACTCCAACGCCATTTCCTTAGGTAGACCGCATTGATAAAGCTTAAGCTCCGGACCTACTACGATAACGCTACGTCCCGAATAGTCTACACGCTTGCCTAAAAGGTTTTGACGGAAACGTCCCTGTTTACCTCTCAACATTGACGACAAAGATTTAAGCTCCCTGTTGCCTGCGCCACTATGCGGACGCTTTGCGCGACTGTTGTCGATAAGGCTGTCTACCGCCTCTTGCAACATACGTTTTTCGTTTCTGATCAAAATATCGGGAGCGTTGATTTCCTTCAACTTTCTCAATCTGTTGTTGCGGTTAATTACCCTGCGATACAAGTCGTTTAAGTCGCTGGTCGCATATCTACCGCCGTCCAGCGGTACCATAGGACGCAATTCCGGCGGAATAACTGGCAAAACGTCCAATACCATCCACTCGGGCTTGTTGCCACTGCGACGGAAACTTTCGATAATTTCCAAACGTTTGATTATGCGAATACGTTTTTGTCCTGCGGCCTTTTCTAAGCTCTTTTTGAGTTGGGCGGATTCTTCTTCCAAATTTACGCTTTGCAACAATTCTTTAATTGCTTCTGCGCCCATACCCGCGCGAAAACCGTCCTTGCCGTAAGTGTTTACAGCCTCTCTGTGTTCCGCTGGAGTAAGCACTTGTTTTTTTGCAAGGTCCGTATCTTTTGGATCAAGCACTACAAAACTTGCAAAATTGAGTACTTGTTCCAAGGGTTTCGGAGACATATCCAACAAAAGCCCCATTCTACTAGGCACTCCGCGGAAATACCATATATGGCTGACGGGGGCGGCAAGCTCTATATGCCCCATACGCTCGCGTCTAACCTTTGCTTTGGTGACTTCTACGCCACATCTGTCGCAAATTACACCTTTGTAACGGATACGCTTGTACTTTCCGCAATGACACTCCCAATCCTTTGTCGGTCCAAAAATCTTTTCGCAAAACAAACCGTCTTTTTCAGGCTTGGCTGTACGGTAATTTATTGTTTCCGGTTTGGTGACTTCGCCGTGCGACCATTCTCTAATTTTTTCCGGAGACGCTATTCCTATTTGTATAGAATCAAAATTATTTAACTCAAACATATTCCCTCTCCTTACATATCGTCGTCTTCGTCGTCAAACAACGCATTAAAATCAAGTTCGTGCTCGATTTCTTCGTCGTCGGTGTCAAAAGTAAAATCGTCGTCGTCAACAAGGTCAACTTCTTCTTCCTCGTTGAAATTAAGCAATTGTTCTCTCTTTTGCTCGTTTTCCTTAAGGGTTGCTTCGATATAGTCCGTTTCGTCGTCGATACTATCTTTAAATTCAATTTCTTCGTGATCTTCGCTCAAAACTTTTACGTCCAAAGCGAGACTCTGCAACTCCTTAATCAATACTTTAAACGCCTCGGGGATACCCGGTCCAGAGATATTTTCACCCTTGACAATAGACTCGTATGTCTTGACACGCCCTACGACGTCGTCCGACTTGACCGTAAGAATTTCCTGCAGTACGTTGGCAGCGCCGTATGCTTCCAACGCCCAAACTTCCATTTCGCCGAAACGCTGTCCGCCGAATTGAGCCTTTCCGCCCAAAGGTTGTTGCGTAACGAGACTGTACGGACCGGTACTACGGGCGTGAATCTTGTCGTCAACAAGGTGGATGAGTTTCAACATATACATATATCCGACCGTAACGCGGTTTTCAAACGGCATACCAGTACGTCCGTCGTAAAGGGTAACTTTGCCGTCAACCTTGCCCGAAATCGGGTTTGTCATACAGTTTTGCGCAAACAGTTCTCTAATGTCGTGTTCGCTTGCTCCGTCAAATACGGGGGTTGCTACTTTCCAGCCCAAAAGTTTGGATACCAAACCCAAGTGAACTTCCAAAACTTGACCTATATTCATACGCGAAGGAACGCCCAATGGATTAAGTACGATTTGTAATGGCGTACCGTCTTCCATAAAGGGCATATCTTCTCTCGGCAACACTCTGGAAACAACGCCTTTATTACCGTGTCTTCCTGCCATTTTGTCGCCTACGCCGATTTTACGCTTTTGCGCAATATATACACGGACGAGTTTGTTGACACCGGGGTCAAGTTCGTCCTTATTTTCTCTCGTAAATACTTTTACGTCTACTACCGTACCGCCTTCGCCGTTGGGTACTCTCAAAGACGTGTCGCGTACTTCTCTCGCCTTTTCGGAAAAGATAGCGCGGAGTAATCTTTCTTCCGGAGTAAGTTCCGTCTCGCCCTTGGGGGTAACTTTACCTACCAAAATATCGCCCGGTCTTACTTCTGCGCCGATACGGATAATACCGTCTTCGTCAAGATCCTTTAACGCGTCTTCGCCGACGTTGGGAATATCACGCGTAAACTCTTCCGGTCCAAGCTTGGTGTCGCGCATTTCCGTCTCGTGTTCTTCAATATGGATAGAAGTAAACACGTCGTCGCGTACGAGATCTTCGGAAATAAGTATAGCGTCTTCGTAGTTGTAACCTTCCCACGTCATAAAGCCGATAAGAATATTTCTACCAAGGCTTAATTCACCTTGATTAGTGCTTGGTCCGTCCGCAAGTATAGTTGCCTGATGCTCTGCAGACTCTTTATAAACGCGTTGTCCAATCTTTACGATAGAACGTTGATTTATGCACGTACCTTGGTTGCTACGTACGAATTTTTTAAGCAAGTAGCGATGAACGAAACCATTGTCGTCGGTAACTTCTATAAAGTTTCCGTCTACTCTCGTAACAACGCCGTCTACTGTCGCAATTGTCATTACGCCACTGTCGTAAGCAATACGATCTTCGATACCCGTTGCAACTATAGGAGCTTCGGGACGAAGCAAAGGAACAGCCTGACGTTGCATGTTTGAACCCATCAACGCACGGTTTGTATCGTCGTTTTCCAAAAACGGAATAAGGCTGGTTGCGACGGAAACCAACTGTTTGGGACTTACGTCCATATAATCTACTTTTTCCGCAGGGAACTCTTTTATGTCCGCGCGGTAACGGCACGTAATACGCTCTTTGATAAAACGTCCGTTTTCATCACGCGGTTCGTTTGCCTGCGCTATAATATTGCCGTCTTCTTCGTCTGCGGTAAGGTACTCTACCGTATCGGTAACAATACCCGTTTCCTTGTCTACTTTGAGATACGGACTCTCGATAAAGCCGTGTTCGTTTATTCTCGAATAACTTGCAAGCGAAGTAATCAAACCGATATTTTGTCCTTCCGGCGTTTCTATCGGGCACATTCTGCCGTAGTGGCTATAGTGAACGTCACGTACTTCAAACGTAGCGCGCTCTCTATTGAGACCGCCCGGACCCAATGCAGACAATTTGCGCTTGTGCGTCAATTCTGCAATCGGATTAGTTTGATCCATAAATTGCGAAAGCTGACTGCTACCGAAAAATTCTCTTATTGCCGAACTTACGGGACGGACGTTGATAAGGCTTTGCGGGGTTGCTTTGTCAACTTCTTGAATAGCCATTCTTTCTCTTATAACTCTTTCAAGACGAGCAATACCTATACGGAATTGGTTTTGCAACAATTCGCCTACGCTACGTACGCGTCTATTGCCCAAGTGGTCGATATTGTCTACGTGACCTACTCCGTACTTTAGCCCAAGATTGTAACTGACGGTAGAAACAATGTCTTCCACCGTAATGTGACGCGGTATAAGCTTGTCTCTATTTTCCACCATAACTTCCAAAGTTTCCTCAACGGAAAGTCCGTGCGAAAGTATATCGTTGAGCGCGCTCAAATTGACGTACTCGTTGATGCCCGCAGATTTAAAATCTATATTTGCATAACTTTCGTCAATGAGCGAAAGATAATATTTTGCGTCTACGGTGTTGTTGCCTATGACTTTAACTTTTTGATCTTTGTCAAAACGGTCAAATACGTAAGCAACGTTTACACCGCTGTGCTGAATTTTGTAAGCTTGTTCCGCCGTCAATACGTCGCCCACCGAACCGAGTTTAATGGCTTTCGGTCCGTCTTTGGTGACTATCTTTGCAACGACGTCTTCTGCCAAGGTATAGCTTACCCAGTTTGTATTGTTGTCTCTATACGGAGAGATACGGTTTGCAAGGCTGAGTTTTTTGTTGAACTTATAACGACCTACTCTTGCAAGGTCGTAACGCTTGCTATCAAAAAGCAAATCCTTAACTTGTTTGTCAACGGATTCGTCCGTGGGGATTTCACCAGGACGGAGACGTTTGTACAACTCCAACTTTCCGCTACGTTCGTCCTTGCTTTCGTCCTTTTCACAAGTATTGCAAATAGTCGGATCGTCAAAGAAATATTCCTTAATTTCGCTGTCTGACGAAATGCCAATGGCGCGCAACAATACCGTAGCCGGCAATTTGCGGTTGCGGTCAACGTGAACGTACAATATATCGTTGTTGGCGTCGTGCACAAACTCCAACCAAGCGCCACGGTTTGGAATAACGGTAGTATCGTACTTGACCTTTCCACTCTTGTCCATTTCCGAAGCGGCGTAAACACCAGGACTCCTTACCAACTGACTGACTACTACGCGTTCTGCACCGTTGATAATAAAACTACCCGTGTCCGTCATAAGGGGAAAGTCCCCCATAAAAATTTCCTGCTCGGAGATTTCGCCCGTGTCCTTACGGGTAAGGCTTACTCTAAGTCTTAACGGAGCAGAAAAAGTAGCGTCTCTCAAACGACACTCGTTTTCCGAATATTTGCTCTTACTGTCTATGGTATAATCCAAAAACTGCAATTCAAAACGGTTGGAGTAATCCACAATGGGCGAAAAGTCGTCGAATACTTCCCTTATACCTGTCTTGACAAAAGCGTCGTAACTTGTTTTTTGCACTTCTATCAGGTTGGGCAGATTGATAACCTCTCTGGTCTTGGAAAAAGTTTTTCTTTCCGTATTGCCGAATTTTTTAGTACGAACCTGCATCTAAAACTACACCTCTGAAAAAATATTTTTACCTGTTGAAAATTTGTTGCATTTTTTGGGATTTTTGCTATACTGTTTATATACAAAAGCACAACACAGCCACCAAACGACTTGTTTGTGTTTTTGTTTTTCAAAAAATGCAACAATATGGCAATATTACTGCATTAAACAAATTTAACACTATTGCTGTCAATAGTCAAATGATTTTTATGGCATTTTTATAAAAAAAATATTTTATTTATTTTTTCATTTTTGAAATCCGTATTAAGGCTGTTTTTTATGAGATTAGACAAATTTTTAAAAGTTTCGAGGATATTAAAAAGACGCACGGTTGCAAACGAGGCTTGTCAGGACGGAAAGGTGTCCGTCAACGGCAGAGTTGCAAAACCGGGAGCGCAAATCAAGGTGGGCGACAAGGTCGCCATTACCTTTGCCGGCGGACAATTGGTTTTTTTGATAAACGAAACCAAGGAAACCGTCAAAAAAGACGAGGCTGTCAATATGTACACTATTATTGAGGACGGTACCGACAATGCATAGCGACACAAACGCGTCAAAAAATTGGGTTATTATACTGTCGGCAGGCGGAGGAGAGCGTTTTGGCAAAGACAAGATGCTCGTCAAGTGGCAAGGCAAACCTCTCGTATGCCACTCCGTTGCAACCGCAAAACAGGTTTGCCAAAACGTAATAGTAGTTGCAAGCCAAAGCAACGCAGAGACACTCAAGCAAATTTTAGACGCGGACGTTTTGCTGACCATTGGCGGAGATACGCGTTCCGAATCCGTCAAAAACGGACTTGCAAAAATTCCCGACGACGCGCAATTAGTTGCAATACACGACGGCGCTCGCCCCTTTGCAACAGTAGATTTATTTAAAAGAGCTTTTGAATTAGCTCAACAAAAAGGTAGCGCAGTACCTACCCTGCCCGTTACCGATACGCTTTATTGCCACAAAACGACCGAAGCCCCAATCCCGCTTGACCGCAATACAATATCAAAGGCGCAAACACCGCAAGTTTTTGATTTTAAAAAGCTTGCCGAAGCTTACCAAAACAATTCGAACAAGACGGACGACGGGCAAGTATGGCTAAACGCTTACGGCTCGCTTGCTTTAATGGAAGGCGAAACGACAAATATCAAAGTTACTTATCCTTGCGACCTACCCTATACTATTAGATACAAAACCGGCGTGGGCTTTGATGCGCACCGCCTTAAAGAAGGACGCAAACTTATTCTATGCGGTGTTACTATTCCGTTTTGCAAGGGGCTTGACGGACACAGTGATGCAGACGTTGCTTTTCACGCCTTGTGCGACGCAATTTTGTCCGCAATAGGTGAAAGAGATATAGGCAACCTTTTTCCCGACAGCGACGACAAATATTTCGGTATCGACAGCGGAATATTATTAGACGAAGTTTGGCAAAAAGCCACTCTCAAGGGGTTTTCCCTTGCCAACGCAAGTTTGGTAATAATGGCTCAGTCGCCAAAACTCTCCCCCTACGTATTTGAAATGCGACGTAATATAGCGCGACACCTTTTTGCCGATATAAGACAAATAAACCTTAGCGCCACCACGACGGAAAATCTTGGCATTACAGCGGAAGGCTTAGGTATGGCGTGCCACGCAAACGTGTTGCTCCAATATGACGCGGATAACTAAACAAATCAACTTAAAAAAGGGTGTAGCTATCTTCACCGACAGCTACACCCTTTTCCGTTGGGGTAATTATATAATACATCACGAATTTTGTCAACAAGAGAAAATACAACAACTGGGATACCTAGGTTTCGCTCTTGTCCACTAAATATAAGAAAGAGTGAAGCTGAAAAATACAGCTTCACCCTTAATGTTAATTGTGATGTATGTTTTAAATTTTTTTCTATCTATATTTTTTACATTTTCTTTCGATATAATGTATTACATCATCTGATACTTTAATAAAAACAGCTAAAAGTTCATGATTTTTTAACTTTGCAAATGTACTACTATTAAATGATATTATTTCGCCTTCGTTATAAATATCCCCAAAGGCTAAAATAGATTTTTCACTATCATAATAGCATTTTCTTTCAAAAGGTGTATAATGTTCACCAGATCCTTGAAATAAAAGATCACTTTTATAAATCAAATCATACTGCTCATAAGTATCATTTAAGAAATCCATTTTTATTTTTTTAAACGGTAAAGCATCTAAAAGACAACAAACTGATAAGCATTCACAACTACTTTTATCTATTCCTATTGAAATATGATAGCCATTTCCTAATAACAACTCATAATTTCCAAAATTATATACAGAAAACAGCGTTGAGTCTTTATTTAAATTATATTCTGTTTTTATTATTTCATCACATGATTTTTTATAAAATTTACCATTCATATTCCTCCTAGAAATAATGAACATTTAAATTATTCTTGAATGCTTTTCCAGGCTTTTTTCCCTTTTTCGGTTAATGAATAAGGATATTCATCATGTTCGTTTTTCCAATTATAATTAATAGAAATATACCCTTCAGTTAACATTTCTTCTAATATTTTTTTTATTTCTAAAGGAGATATATTAATTTCAACAACCAATTCAAAATACTCCACTATTTGAGTAAACGCTTCATCATCTTGAATTAAACAATCTAAAATAAATTCTTTGTTTGTCATATATTATCCTCCTTAATTATCTTTAAAAAAAGTAATGAAAGGTATTGTCTTTATAAATTTTAGATACGTTTCCGTTATCCTGTTTACAATTATTTAATTTTTTGTTCAATTTTATTATCTTTTAATATTTTTTCAAACTCATCTTTATATCTTGTGCTACTTATAATTTTCCAAATCATTCCATTTTTTATTAATTAAAGTAAATGTAAATAAATTCATTAAATAGCCACCAATTATAAAAGCAATTAATATTCCATAGTTATCTATAAAACTAGATATATCAATTAAGGAATTAATAAAATTCAATAATAAAATTGTCACTAAAATAGATAAGAAACCAAATAATGCGCTACTAATAAAATATGCATGAAACTTCTTCTTATTAATTTCTTCTCTTATCATTTTAATAAATAACCCTAACAATAAAATTACAGTTCCAAAAATAGGGATAATAGCTAAGTAATTAATTTTTTTATTCATTTGCTTTTCCTCCAATTAATGAAATAACTCATACCAGTCAATATTTAAGGATATTTCATATCCCAAACCAAGACCTATACCAAATTTAATACCATTAGTAAAATCTAAAGTAAATCCAGCTCCAATATATCCTTTAACACCAATACTTATAGCATCACCGAATTGAATGCCTACAGTTCCTGAAATTATTTCTGCAGTTCCAGAAATACCAGCACCTACGGATGCATTTACATTCCAAGTTCCAAAACCTAAATATATATTTGGATTGGCCCAATGATCATCTGGTAGTGAACTAAACCACTTAGGCGTATGGAAAGTAGCATCTAATATTCCTGCACTAAACGAAGCAAGCGAATATCCATCTCCAAATGTATATCCCCATCCTAATGTACCTTTTGCATAAAAAGCATAGACAGACATCCATGATGGCATATCATATTTTTCTGGAGTCAATAATCCAACAGAGAAACTTAATGGATTTGTTGATGTGTTGTTAGTAATTCCACCAATAGAACCTGGAATTAAAACAACATTCATATTAGTTGGGACAACTGAACTACTTAATGCAGAAGCTACTTTTTTACTTGAGTTGTTATAAAAATTAGAAATCGGATTATTATTAGAATAACTATATAGGTTTAATCCGTTAATGCTAGTTGGATTCAAACTTGATACATCAGCTGGTTGAATAAATCTACAAAGTTCAGGTGAATAATATCTAGAGTTGCAATAGAAGAGTTGAGTTTCTACATCATAATAATATCCCCTATATCTAATCGGGTTAATATTACCTATATTGGTGCTGGATGCACTTAATTCTACTCCATCTGCACCATATACCTTGTGATTGCCCCATGCATCGTAGTCATAGGTACATTGCAAATTTCCATTGACGTCATATATTGCTACTACGTCTCCAAAGATATTTTTGTGGTAATAATACTCTTTGTCATCATACCTAAACCCACTAATACCACTTTCATCATAGTAATA
>CABUZX010000014.1 GCA_902496185.1 uncultured Subdoligranulum sp.
AGCCAAACCGTCAAGGTGAGAAACAAACTTCTTCTTTACTAACAAATAATAGCAAAAACGGTTGAACTTGTCAACCGTTTTTCAAATATTTATTTAACTATTTTTTTAATCAGTGCGCTTTGGTTGCTATTTCCTGCAAAATCTTTTTCTCAAATTCTTCAACAGGCATTACACCTACGTCGCCTTCTTTACGGCTACGAACAGAAACAGTATTAGCTTCCATTTCCTTATCGCCAATTATCAGCATGTAAGGAACTTTTTCCAGCTGTGCTTCTCTTATCTTGAAACCAACTTTTTCATTACGTACGTCAGCTTCCGCCCAAACCCCCAAAGATTTTAACTTTGAAGTTATTTCTTCCGTTTTTTCCTTACTTCTATCGGTAAGACTAATAACTTTTACCTGAACCGGCGCAAGCCAAGTAGGAAATGCGCCAGCATACTTTTCAATAAGCATTGCAAGAGTACGCTCGTAACAACCGATACTGCTACGATGAATAATAAACGGATATTGCTTTGCGCCGTTTTCGTCAACGTAAGTCATTTCAAATCTTTGAGACAATTCAAAATCAATTTGAATTGTAAAAAGCGTATCTTCTTTTCCGAAAACATTTACGCTTTGAACGTCAAGTTTTGGCCCATAAAACGCCGCTTCACCAATTGCTTCAACGTAATCAATACCTGCTTTATCAAGAATTTCCTTCATTCTGTCTTCGCAGTTCTTCCAAGCTTCGGGATTATCAATATATTTTTCCTTATTTTCTGGATCCCAACGACTAAAACGATAAGTAACGTCCTTCTCCAATCCGAGATTTGTCATAAAATAAGTAATCAAATCAAAAACACCCAAAAATTCTTGCTCGACTTGATCGGGACGACAAATAATATGCCCATCCGAAAGAGTAAACTGGCGAACCCTTATCAAACCGTGCATTTCACCGCTATTCTCATTTCTAAACAAAGGAGCAGTTTCATTATAACGGACGGGTAAATCCTTATAACTTTTTACTCCATTGTTATAAATCTCAAACTGAAACGGACAATCCATCGGACGCAAAGCAAGGACTTCTTCCGTATTATCTTTTTCAGGATCACCCAATATAAACATACCGTCACGATAATGATCCCAGTGTCCGCTAACTTTATATAAATCACTTTTTGCCATAAAAGGAGTACGAACGTATTGATACCCACGACGCTCTTCTTCGTCTTCTACCCAGCGTTGTAAGGTCTTAATAATTCTTGCGCCTTTTGGCATCATTAACGGCAAACCTTGCCCCACCAACTCGTCCGTCATAAACAAGCCCAATTCTCTACCAAGCTTGTTGTGATCACGTTTTTTTGCTTCTTCGACCTTTAACAAATAATCTTCCAAATCAGCTTTTTTGTCAAAAGACGTTCCATAAATACGCGTCAGCATTTTATTTTTGCTATCACCCCGCCAATAAGCGCCGGCAATCTGAGTAAGCTTAAACGCTTTAATTCTACCAGTAGTCGGCAAATGCGGTCCACGACACATATCTTTAAAATCACCTTGCGTATATATGCTGACGGTTTTTGCGTCTATTCCATCTAAAAGCTCTAACTTATAAGGCTCGTCAGCAAAAAGTTTTTTTGCTTTCGATACAGAAACTTCACTACGCTCAATAGGCATATCCGCCTTAATAATACGTTGCATTTCCGCTTCTATAGCAGGAAAATCTTCTAAAGTAATCGGGGATTTAAATTCAATATCGTAATAAAATCCCGTCTTTATAGATGGACCTATAGCTATCTTTGCCGTAGGATAAATATTTTTGATTGCTTGCGCAAGAATATGGCTGGTCGTGTGACGATATACGTTTTTACCTTCTTCATCTTTAAAAGTCAAAACTTTAAAATCGCAATCTTCTTGCAACTGATAATTTAAATCCTTTAATTCGTCATTAATTTTTACACAAATAGCGTTTCGAGCCAATCCATCGCTAATAGATTTTATCACGTCCAAAGCAATGACACCGTTTTCAAACTCTTTTTGAGCACCGTCAGGTAACGTAATTTTTAACATAATACCCCCCTAAAATCCAATAAATTTATAAATAAAAATCGTCCTTTGAAAATTCAAAGGACGAATAAAATCCGCGGTTCCACCTTTGTTGTCGGCCTAAAACAGCCAACCACTTTTTGTCGATTTTTGCACGCTCGACTAACGTGTTGAATAAAAAGTGGTACAAAATCGAACCTTTTGCACGACTCCCACCATAACGCGCTCGCTGATAAAAGGCAACTCGACATTGCGTGTCTTTTCTTATCATAAATTGATATAATTGATTCTATCACAAATAAATATTTTGTCAATTAATTTTAATTGATTTTTGGCAAAAATTCTCTAACCTGAAAAAACTCATTTATAATTTCGCAAAATTCATCACCCAAAGCGCTCAAATTTCCGCAAAATTTTACAAGAGTAGGATTATAGCATATCAAATTAAAAAGCAATTCTTCTTGTATATTTTTATCCCGAGAAAATATCTCAAATTTACTTAAAACAACATCAGCTTGATTTAATAGTTGAAATTCACTTAAATCATCACTTACTATTACTGAAATAGTATCGCATAGACATGGTATTGCATCTAATAAATACGCCAAAAATTCATATATAACGTTTTTTTCCGAAAGAAAGCCGCTATAGGTATTTGATAAATCTATTATATCATCCCATTTCCGCTTAACTTCTCCAAGGCGAAAGTTATAGCACCCCTCGAGCGATATAGTATCAAGTTCATAAATATTTCTTTTGATTAAATTAGTATCATAATTACTATCAAAAATACACATCGTATCAAGAAGGGTTTTTCCTATTAGATTAGATGAATTTACTTTAATTTTTTCCTTCAAGTATCTATTTTTATACCCTACCGCCAAAACTTCTGCAACAGCGGTTTTGGCAATCTTATTTATAATAGGAAAACATTCATCATAAACGCCTATACCAAGTCTTTTTTTTGTGTCGTCCTCAACAACGGCGCACACCCCGCCGACAGAACGGACCGGTTCTACTACTTTTTTATAAATATAATCTACAAAATGAGCATCTTGCTTATTTACACCAAAAACTAATTCTCGCATAATAACCTTTTATCTTTAGTTTATGCAAAATTAAGATATTCTTACTATTGACAAGAAAAAAATAGAAACACAAATTTTTAAAATTTAAGAATATTATTTTTTATGCATAAAAAATTTCGCAACAAAAAATTGTTGCGAAATTTTAATTATATAAATTTTAAAATTACTTTTTCTTTGCTTCAATATACTCAACAATAGAACCTACGGTTTTTAATTCAACCGCAATTTCGTCAGGAACCTCAATTCCGTATTCTTCTTCCAGCGTCATAAGCATTTCTACAACGTCAAGTGAATCCGCACCCAAATCATTGACAATATTTGCATCCATTGTTATTTTATCTTGAGATATATTCAATTGATTTGCCATTAATGATTTAACCCTATCAAATACCATATAATTTAACCTCCAATATTTATATTAGTATACACCAAAACAACTACACTTGGCAAGAGTTTAAATCTATTTTTTGTCATATTTTTTTATTTTTTCATACTATAAAATATAAAAGGTAACTCAAATGAAAAAACAATACAAAAATCAAGAGTTGTACGAAAAGACGATATTATTAGATAAATTCAGCACAAACCTTAATTTAGCACCACCCCAAAAACAAGATGATAATTTGTTTGAATGCAAGCTAATATGTGATTGTACACAAATAAATTTTGTTATAGATAATTCTGGAAAATCGCTATTCCTCAAACAAAAATCAACTAAAAATAATTGCAAAACCAACAAAAAATCGCCCGATTAAAAACAAGGCGATTTTTTATTACGTTACGTTTTATTTAATATAAAGCATTATTTACCGTTCTTGGGAAAGGAATGACGTCTCTTATATTGCTTATTCCAGTAAGATACATTATCAAACGCTCAAAACCAAGCCCGTATCCAGCATGTTTAGTGCCACCATAACGGCGTAAATCAGTATACCATTGGTATACACCTTTGTTCATACCTAATTCGTCTATCCGCTTTTCGAGCAAATCAAGCCTCTCTTCTCTTTGGCTTCCACCAATTAATTCACCGACACTTGGCACAAGCATATCCATAGCGGCGACAGTTTTTCCGTCATCATTCAAACGCATGTAGAAAGACTTAATTTCTTTTGGGTAATCGGTAACAAAAACAGGACCTGCGAATATTTGCTCCGTCAAAAATCTTTCATGTTCGGTTTGCAAATCACTGCCCCAGTGCACGGGATACTCAAAGTTTTTATTATGTTTTTCCAAAATATTTATAGCTTCGGTATAAGTTATATGAGCAAATTCACTATTTACGAGTTTTGTCAAACGTTCAATCAAACCGTTATCTACAAATGAATTAAAAAATTCCATTTCTTGCTTGCAATTTTCCAAAACGTAAGCTATTACGTATTTGATCATATCCTGAGCAAGTTGCATATCGTCGTTTAAATCGGCAAAAGCAATTTCCGGTTCTATCATCCAAAATTCAGCGGCATGACGTTGGGTGTTGGATTTTTCCGCTCTAAAAGTCGGTCCAAAGGTATAAATATTACCATAAGCTAAAGCATAAGCTTCACCGTTAAGTTGACCGGATACAGTCAACCCCGTAGACTTACCAAAAAAGTCTTTAGAATCGTCAACAGCACCTTCCTTAGTTTTTGGCAAATTTGCCAAATCTAAGGTCGTAACCCTAAACATTTCTCCCGCGCCTTCGCAATCACCAGAAGTAATAATAGGAGTATGAACGTACACAAAATTACGTTCATTAAAAAACTTATGAATAGCAAACGCAGCAACGCTACGCACCCGCATTGCCGCCCCAATAAGATTTGTACGTGGACGCAAATGCGCAATTTCTCTCAAAAACTCAACGGAATGTCTCTTTTTTTGCAAAGGAAAATCAGGCGTTGACTTTCCCTCTACGTCTATCTTTTCCGCCTTTATTTCAAACGGCTGCTTATTTTGCGGAGTTAAAATAAGTCGTCCGACAACAACAATACTACTACCGACGTTAAGTTTTGAAATTTCATCATAATTAGAAATTTTATCCGCTTCAAATACTACTTGTACGCTTTTAAAACAACTACCGTCGTTAAGTTCAATAAAGCCAAATGCTTTACTGTCCCTTAAAGTACGTATCCAACCACAAACAACGACTTGTGTGTCGACGTATTTTTCCGCATCTTTAAAAAACTCACTCAGTAAAATTCTTTTCATTTTTTGCCCCTAAAGTTTGCAATTTATTTTTTGATTAGTCTCTTCTATTTTTTAATTTGCGCAAAAACGGCGGAATACTACTATCATCTTCAAGTGGCATATTGGGTTTTGGCAAGCCTAAAGACGCTACCGGGTCAACAGGTTGCGGACGCTCATAATATTCCACTTCCTTTTCTTGCTTTGGTTCTTCTTTAGCAAAGTTAGACATTTTGCCCATATAAAGTTTTTTTGTTGAATCTTGCTCTTCCGCAACAGGCTTACCAAAGAATCCCGCATTAGTATTTGTTGCTGTTTCTTTTTCGGGCACTTTTGAATCAAAACCGGTTGCAATAATGGTAACCTGTACTTCGTCGTCAATATCATCTTGAATATGAGTACCGAATACAACTGTAGCCTTTTTATCAACAATTTCTTGAACAAGCCCAACTGCGTTTTGAACTTCATCCAAAGTCAAAGACGGACCGCCCGTAACGTTGATAATCAATCCCATACTTCCTTCAATCGTGGTTTCAAGCAATGGACTATAAACGGCTTGTCTTACCGCATCAAGAGTACGATTTTCGCCTCTACCTACGCCCAAGCCCATATGAGCCAAGCCACGATTTGCCATAACTGTTTTTACGTCAGCAAAGTCAAGGTTAATCAAAGACGGAATTACAATAATATTTGTGATACCCAAAATACCTTGACGCAATACGTCATCAGCGCGGTTAAAAGCTTCCAAAATAGGTATAGACTTTGAAAAGTTTTCCGTTAGTTTATTATTGGGGATAATTACCAACGTATCTACACATTCACGCAAAGCAGCAATACCCGACATTGCATTTTCCATACGACGCGGACCTTCAAAATCAAAAGGCTTTGTAACCACAGCAACAGTCAAAATACCCATTTCTTTTGCAACGGAAGCAATAACGGGAGCAGCACCGGTACCAGTACCACCGCCCATACCGGCAGTAATAAATACCATATCGGTACCCTTAAGAATTTCCTTAATAACTTCTCTACTTTCTTCCGCAGCCTGCTTACCGATTTCAGGATTAGCGCCTGCGCCCAAGCCTTTGGTTATTTTTTCACCTATTTGTACTCTTTGCGCGGCTTGAGACAAAAACAACGCCTGCTTGTCCGTATTGACAGCTACAAAAGAAGCACTTTTTATTCCTGATTGAATCATTCTATTGACGGCATTGTTTCCACCGCCACCTACGCCAATAACTTTAATTTGAGCAACATTTGATGCCAAAACATTGGGATCTTCGTACATATTATCCATTTATTTTCTCCTTAACTTAACTTTGTTTTAGTGCAATATCTATAATACCATATGCCGACGCATATTGTGGTTTATCTGTAGAAGGATTATTAGAGTGCGCCATTTTTACTTCCTTGTCCAACGCAAAAGACAAATACTCAGAACCTCCTCTCAAGTAACACAAACCGCCACCCGTCAAAAATACGGGAGCAGACTTATCAATAACGTATGGACAAAGTTGCATACATTTAGAAAGATAGTATGCAATATCGTCAATACGAGCTTTAACTATATGATTAGCCTTTTCCGCATTGGCCGTTTGTCCGTTTTTAAGATGATACACGTCTTCTGAATCAAACTCTAAATTAAGATTGATTTTTTCACGCAAATCCTCCGCCATTTGGTAGCTAATACCGAGAATTTCACAAAGATCGGCAGAAATATTTCCACTTCCGATAGAAAAAGACTTCATATAGACTATACCGTCGCCACAAACAAGCATAATCGTTGTGGAAACGTATCCAACGTCAATCAAAACCGCGTAATTATCTCTTGTTTTAGGATCTAACAAGAATAAACTTTCAGCCAAACAACTTGATACAAATTCTACCTTTGTAAGCCCCAGCCCCAAAAGTATATTTTCTATTTTTTTCATAAACGCCACGTCAGCATAAACGTAAGAAATCAAGCCGTTGAGTTTCGTACCAACCTTGCCTATAGGATCAACCGTTCTTTCTTGATCGTTTATTACATAATAAATAGGCGCGCGATTAATAGCTTTAAAAGCAATATCGTCTTGATACAAATTTGATTTTGAAAAAATATCAGCAAGGTCTGATTTATCAAATTTTTTCTTATAACGACAAGTAAAAGTTGCTTCGCTTGCCGCAACCGTCGTAAATCCTCCGGGGACTCCAACGTATATTTCTTTAATTTTTTTACCAAGTGAATTTTCCGCCTGATGCAAAGCCGTCATAATCTCTTGAGTCAATTTTGACGGATCAAGCCATTCACCGTCATAATAACCTGCATAATGAACTTCACTTTGCGCTACAATCAAAAATCCATCTTTTGTTTGCTTGCCGACCATAACGGAAATCTTTCCACTGCCGAAATCAAGCACAGCAACTTGAGGCTGTTGAATCTTAAGTAATTTCATAATTTTTTCCTACCCTACAACTACGTTTTTTGCATCCGGGTCATAACAATAAATATTTACGCCCTCTTTTGTGTTATCGCCATGACTGTTTTCGCCGTATACCGCCAATCCGCTTTGCAATTTTTGAAACGTAGAACTCTCCTCCGTGCTTTCGCCAATCAGCCATATTTTTGCGCCGGTTTTGGTATGCAAAACCATACTTTCGATATTTTTGTAAGTATCGAAGCTGATATTTGTTAAAAGATTTGGCATTTCTACGTTTTCGAATTTAGTGCGCCAAATAGCAGTAAACGTATCGGAAATTAAATCCACCTTGCTCGAATCCAAAAGCGATACCTGTTTGCCGACTTCCTGCTCGGAAACAAGCAACGCTGAAATATCCAGTCTAATGTAACGATTTTGATAATCCAACGACGAAGATACTTCCATAACGTGCATTTCGGAATCAACCAAATAAAAATATCCGTTTTGTTCAAAATAAGCAACAGGTTGTCTCTCCGTCACAAAAATTTCCACAACGTTGGGAAAAATCCTACGGATTGCAACCACCTTTAAATCCGGACATTTTAAATGAACCTGCTCGATAATTTTGGAAGAAGATAAAAAGAACAAATTTTTACCTTTGAAATTTTCGACAAGATTCATTGCGGAAAGAGTATTGTATTTTTCAGGCGCGTCAACGTAAATAGTTTCCCCGTCGTCATTATACGACACAAATACCGCTTTGGCGTTTTGCAAAGTAAAAACAGTGCTATTAAGAACGATAATAACAACAACGAAAAATAATATACAAAATAATATTAATAGGTGTTTTTTTGTCATAGTTACCTCGTATATCAACATTATACTATCAAAACAAAATCTTGTCAATTTTTTTAACAAAAAGACGCAATAAAAATTGCGTCTTAAACCATAATAAAAATTAAATTTTGTCAAAATTTAAATATTTAAATTATATACGCCTTATTCGAGCCCCTACGCTTTGCAAGGCTTCGTCAAATTTGTAATATCCTCTGTCAATATGCTTAATATCACAAATTTCCGTCCTGCCCGAAGCGCAAAGTCCGGCAAGCACCAATGCCGCCCCACCTCTCAAATCGTGCGCGTTGACTTCCGCTCCGTGAAGTTTTTTTACCCCTCGAACCAACACCACTTTATCTTTTACTACGATATTAGCACCCATTTTAGTAAGTTCAGGCACGTGCTTATAACGTGTTTCGAAAATATTTTCTACTATCAAAGCGCTACCTTTACTGACCGTTTGCAAAGTAAGTATTTGCGCCTGCAAGTCAGTAGGAAATCCGGGATACGGTTGCGTCTCCGTAATAGGCACGCTCAAATTGTCAGTATCTGCTTTTATATAAATACAGTCAGAGTAAACCTTTATTTCGGAAACGGCAAACTTTAATTTATCCGTCAATGCTACGATATGTTTCGGTTGGCAGTTTTTTACCAACAATTCGCCGTGAGTAATTGCTCCGGCAATTAGATAAGTACCGGCTACGATTCGGTCTGGAATAGGCGTAAACTCCACTCCGTTCAGTTTTTTAACGCCTTCAATTTCCACAAAATCCGTACCCGCGCCCTTGACCTTTGCGCCCATCAAATTTAAAAAATCCTGCAAAGCAACAATTTCGGGCTCTTTTGCTGCGTTTGTTATAATTGTTTTGCCTTGCAACAAAACCGAAGCGAGAATGATATTTTCCGTTGCTCCAACAGACGGAAAATCGAGATGAATTCTACCTCCTTTAGCTTTTGAACCGTCACACAACAAATAACCACCCTCTTCCACCACGTCAATATTAAGAGCTCTAAAACCCTTCAAGTGCAAATCAATAGGTCTTATACCAATATCACACCCGCCGGGAAAAGACGCTTTTGTTTTTTTAAATCGCGATAATAATGCTCCCATTAAAAATTGACTACTACGAATTTCTTTTGCGTAATTAGACGGGATTTCAAAACTGTTTATACTACTTCCGTCAATAATAAGGGTATCTCCCTGCCAAAAAACCTTACTTCCAATGTGTTCTAATATTTTTATCATATTGAGGACATCAGTTATTTGGGGGCATTTGTATATAACGACTTGCTTATCTGTCAAAATAGATGCGGCAAGCAAAGCCAAAACACAGTTTTTGGCGGAATGAACCTCCAGCTCCCCAGACAATCGTATACCGCCATCAATCAAAAGTTTTTCCATTTTTTATCCTCTTGTTTTAGAGATGATTTAATATAAAAAACGCCATTACAGCATTACTTTATATTTTAGTATATGCAAAAAAAACTTTTCTGTTAATTTTGGAAATTTTCAATACAATTCCATACTATAACGTTAAATTTTGAATATTTCGTTTATAAATCCCCTGCAATAATCCGATGGCCGACATAAAAACAACCAACGAAGTTCCGCCAAAGCTTACAAAAGGTAATGGTAACCCCGTAGGCGGAATAAGCCCCGTAACAACGGCAAAATTTATCGACGCCTGAACGCCTATTACGGCAGTTATACCTCCCGCCAATACGCTGTCAAAAATATCCATACTATTTACGGAAATTTTTATTCCCTCAAAAATAATTAAACAAAATAAAAGCAATACCAACAAACACCCAAACAGACCTGTTTCTTCGCCTATAATGGAAAAAACAAAATCACTTTCGGCAAAGGGCAAAAAACTGTATTTTTGCCTACTCTTAAACAATCCTACACCAAACCAACCGCCACTACCCAAAGCATATAACGATTGAATTAATTGATACCCTTCATCTTTAGGAGTTGCCCATGGATCTAAAAAAGCAAGCAAACGTTTTATTCTATACGGCTCGGCAAATATCAACACTGGAACGGCAAGCAATAAAGGCGCTAATATCAAACAAAAATGCTTTAATTTTGCGCCCGAAATAAAAAACAATACCACCATTACGATACCGACGCAAACGGTTATGGACATATTTGGCTCTAATATTATCAAAACACAAAACAAACAGCCTACGCCTAAAATCGGCAACGTATTTTTAAATTTTTTCATATCCACGTTTGGAAGCGAGGCATACCACGCCGAAAACAGCACTAAAGCAAACTTGGCTATTTCGGACGGTTGAAAACTGAAACTTCCGACGCCTATCCATCTTCTTGCGCCATAATTTTCCATACCGATACCGGGCACTAATACCAATCCCAACAATACGGCTGAAACTATGCTTAACGGGATTGCAAATTTTTTCAAAAAATCCTTTGATAAAAAGGAGCAAAAAAACATTGCGACTAACCCTACAAAAGCTCCCAAGGCTTGCTTTGTAAAATAGAAAAATTTATTGCCGGTATTTTTTTGCGCGGTATAAAAACTTGCGCTATATACAAACAACAGTCCAATTGCCACCAATGTCAAAGCCGTAACCAATAATATGTAATTTGTTTTTTTTGATGATTTTTTCATCAAAACGGAATCAAATATTTTCATTTTTTACGTCGTTTGCGATTGCGCAAAAATCCTTACCCCTTTCTTCAAAATTTTTATACTCATCAAAACTTGCGCATGCAGGACTAAACAACAATACACCACCTTTTTGCTTTAGAGAATTAAATATACTCCCAACAGCCCCTTTTAAATCCTCTGCAATAAAACAATTTTTAAAATTATTTCTTTGCGCCAATTCAAAAAGCTCGTATTTAGATTCGCCAAAAAACGCAATATTTTTTACGTCTTTTATATTTTCGCAATTAAACAACCTTTCAAAATCTTCGTTCTTTTTTCTTCCTCCGACGATTAACCCGATATTTTTGTCTCTAAAGGCTTTTATTGCCGAAATTGTAGCGTGTACGGTAGTTGCTTTACTATCGTTTATAAAAGACACTTTTTTAAATTCAAAAAGCATTTGCAATCTATGCTCTACTCCTTTAAAATTTTTTAACCCCTCAACAATATCTTTTAAACTTATACCTAAACGCCTACACACAAGTACGGCGCACAACGCATTGGAAATATTGTGTTCGCCTAAAACCCGCAAATCTTTAACGTCAAAAACTTTTTCCGTTATACCTTTATCGCATATCCATAAAGCATTATCAAAAAGATATGCGCCTTCTGTTTTTTTTCTTAAACTGAATCGCAAAACTTGAGCATTAGTTGACCACGGCAAAAAACTGCTGTTTTCATCATCAGCATTAATGATGGCCAAAGCATCATTTGAGAGATACCTGACTAAATTAGACTTTGCCATACAATAATTTCTAAAACCTTTGTGCCAATCAATATGATCGGGAGCAATATTAGTAATTACTGCAATATTGGGAGTAATATTATACGAATCTTCCAACATAAAGCTCGAAACTTCCGCCAACAAAATATCCTTATTTGTCAATTCTTCACAGCAAAAAGAAATGGGATAACCTATATTGCCCGCCACCTTAAAAGATACGCCCGCTTGCTTTAATATACTCTCTATCATCAAAGTCGTAGTAGTTTTTCCATCGGTACCGCTAATACAAACCGTTTTAGCCTTACATTTTAAAAAACAAAACTCAAATTCGTTTAGTACCGTTATTCCGTGTTGTAAAGCTAATTGTATCAACCAATTACGCCTACCTATAGAAGGAGTAAAAACGACTAAATCAAAGGTATCTATCGTGTCTTTCACTACAAACATTGAAAGTAATCTGCCTGTATTTTTTAAATCTTCGTCGCAGTCAGTCATATTGTCATCATATAACCAAACGTCGTTTTGTAAATCTTTTGAAAGCAACCAATACAATCCCTTGCCTGTTTTTTTGCAACCAAATATCAAAATTTTTTTCATTACCCCTCCTAAAACCAAAAAACAAAACAAATTAAACATACTATTACAGTAATAGTGCCATACAAAATACTTATTCTTGTTTCACTCAAACCTTTTAATTGCAAATGATGATGATAAGGCGCTTTTAAAAGAACTCGCTTTTTTCGCGTTTTAAAACTAACTACCTGGATAATCACGCTTACACACGATACCACAAACATAACCCCTAAAAAAGGCACCAACAAAGTAAGCTTACTCAAAATCAAAACACCTCCACACAACGCGCCAATCGCAAGGCTACCCGTATCCCCCATAAAAATTTTTGCAGGGAAACAATTAAATACCAAAAAAGCAATTAATCCCCCAACAACACAAAAACATACCAACGAAAGATTCTGATATTCTTCATAAGTCAAAGTACGCCCACTTTCCAAAGATTCATTAGCAAGCATAGCTACAAAACATGCACAGGTAGAAATATACACAATACTTGTTATGGTTGCCAATCCGTCCAATCCGTCAGTTAAATTTACACCATTGCTGGTTGCCAAAAAAACAAAAATAACTAGCGGAATTACCCACATACCAATATTTATTTCTCCTTTTCCTAAAGGCAAAATCAAGCTACCGTACAGCAAGGTATTGTCATAGCAAAAAAAAGCAAGAATGCCGGCTATACCAAGTTGTAAAATTAATTTTTGGTATGCGCGTAATCCAAGATTTCTTTTATAATGAATTTTTATAAAATCATCCAAAAAACCCGTTACCCCATAGGCAAAAAATACAGCCAAAGCAAGTAAAGCGAGAGTTCTTTGTCCTTTAAAAAACAAAAATGAAACAATAATAGTTGCCAACAAAAAAGCAATACCACCCATTGTAGGCGTACCGTTTTTTGATTTATGCTCTTCAACGTATGACAATATTTCCTGTCCTGCTTTTTTTCTTTTTAATATCGGTATAAGCAACAACAAAAATATTACCGTTATAAAAAAAGAAATGATCAAAGCAATAAAAGCCCGTTTTATATCCACTTGTTACTCCATTACAAAATTTTTTACAATTTCCGCATCGCAAAAAGGATAACGCCTACCGTTAACTTCTTGATATCTTTCTGCTCCTTTACCCAATATTGCAATAGTATCCATTCCGTTAGCAGAATTTATTGCTTGTAAAATTGCTCTTTGCCTATCTTCAACAATATCGTAAGGTATTGACATGCCATATAAGATATCTTTTATTATAAACTGCGGATTTTCGTATCGAGGATTATCGTTTGTTATTATTGAAAAATCACAATATTTAGAAACTTCTTTTGCCATCAATGGACGCTTGAATTTATCTCTATCTCCTCCACAACCAAAAACACAATATAGTTTGCCTGTCGTAGTACTCTTTAAATATGCTAAAATATTTGCAAAACCTTCCGGTGTATGAGCAAAATCCACAACAACCCTACATCCATTTTTTAAATTGTAAATTTCAGTACGCCCCTCAATGCATTCAACTTTGCTAATACCTTGTGCAATTTTCTCTAAATTTATACCCAAAATACGCGCCACGGAAGATGCGCACAACGTGTTAAATACGTTAAATTTGCCTTTTAACCCATATTCAACGGTTGCTATTTCGTCAAACAAATTTATAGTATAACTTATACCCTTAGCAGTAACTTTTTCATCAATGGCAAAAATATCAGTGGGTGAATCCAAACCAAACGTAATTGTAGGCAATTTATTTTGCTTTGCTATCTTTTGCCCCAATGCGTCATCTCCGTTAACAACAGCCACTTTACAGTATTTTTTAGTAAAAAACTTTGATTTGGCCTCGGCATATTCATCTATATTTTTAAAGAAATCAAGATGATCTCTGCTAAAATTTGTCAAAACTCCTATCTCAAAATATATCCCCTCTATTTTACCCAACCAAATCGCATGGGCGGATACTTCCATCAAAACGTATTCTACTCCGTTTAAAAACATTTTATAAAACCACTCGTGCAACTCTATAGGGTCTGGCGTAGTAAGTTGAGTTGTATAGTGTTTTTTATCCACCCATACGCCGTTAGTACCGATAACCCCAACCGTAAATCCGCTATCTTCCAATATTGATTTCAAAATATAGGTCGTACTCGTCTTGCCGTTAGTACCCGTTATCCCTATAATTTTTAAGTTATCGCAAGCATTTTTATAAAATACTTTTGCGCACAACGACATAAAAATTCTTGAATCTTGTACTACAACCTGCGTAACCATGTCAGAAATAGCCAATACTCTTTCAGTTACTATGACACTTGCTCCCTCCAGCGCAACCTTTTGCGCAAAAATATGCCCGTCAACTTTAGTACCTACGATACAAAAAAACATTGTATTATTTTTTATTTTGTCTGCCTTACAAGACAAATAATCAACGTTTTTGTTAGCGTCGCCAACAATTTGCAAAACAGGCAAATCGACAATCATTTCATTTAACTTCATAAAACCCACCTCAAAAAAAAATAATCCGCATCTATCGGTACGGATTATTTTATTATTTTTTTTCTTTCGTTATGATAACGGAGCAATATTCTTGTAAGCTATAATTTGCTCAAAAATTAGTTTTACGTAAGGCGCAGCAACTTGACTACCGTAACTTATGCCAACAGGTTCGTCAACAATCATCAAACACAAATATTGCGGATCGGAAGCAGGAAAAAAACCTACGAAAGAAGAAACGTTTTTGCCTTGAGCTATAACGCCGTTTTCATACTTTTGCGCAGTACCTGTTTTGCCTCCCACCTGATAACCGTCTATATAAGCCAACTTTCCACTACCGTTAGAGACAACCCCTTCAAGCATTTTAGCCAATAATGCGCTGCTTTCCTTTGATATAGGTTGAGACTTTTGTGTTGGATAATATGATTTTACCAAATTTCCATCAGTATTGCGAATTGATTTTACCAAGTAAGGAGTCATCAATTTACCGCCGTTTACAGCCGCAGCCGTAGCGTAAGCAAGCTGCAAGGGAGTAACGGCTATCGCCTGCCCAAATCCAATACGCGCTAAGTCGCCCTTTGTAACACTGCTTTTGTTAAGCAACAAACCTGCTTGTTCTCCCGCCAAATCTATACCCAAAGTACTACCGTACCCAAATGCATCCAAATAAGAATACATTGTTTCGACGCCCAACGACAAAGCAATATCCGTAAAACACGGATTGCAACTGTTGTTCAGTGCATCTGAAAGCGTTTGATTGTAATGTTTTGTACCCGAATGTTTGGTCCAACAATTAATTCGCCCACTGTCTACCACCCTGAAACCACTATTATTAAAAATATATGTCGGCGAAAAAGCCTTCTTATTTCCTTTGTTATATTCTTCAAGATTTGCTGCCGCCGTCAACACTTTAAAGGTAGAACCCGGCTCGTAAACGTCCGTAATCAACAAATTTTTTGTACCTTTTAACAGTTCTGATAGATTATTTCTTGGCAAATTGTTAAGATCTAAACTAGGCTTACTTGCAATCCCAAGTATTTCTCCTGTTTTGCAATCAATCACAATACTTCTCACGCCTTTTGCTTGATGCGCGATCATTATTTTTTGCAACAAATTTTCTAATACAGTCTGAATTGTATAATCTATAGTAAGTTCAACACTAAGCCCCTCTACGCTCGGCAAATACAAAACGTTTTCCTCATACAATTCTTTACCTATTAAATCCGTTTGCGTAAGAATTTGTCCGCTTATACCTTTTAAATATTTGTCATAACTTGCCTCAATACCGCTTTGCCCTACGTTGTCAATACTAACGTAACCTAAAACCTGACTCAAAAAATCTCCGTAAGGATAAACCCTTGAACTGTCTTCGGCAACGTAAACACCTTTCAAGTCAAAAGAACGAATTTCGGCGATTTTTTCAGCAGAAACTTGTCTTTTTATGGTCAACTCACTGACACTCTTGTTTGTAATTTTGTCAAGTAAGGTATTATAATCAATTTCTAACACGCTTGACAACACTTCAGCCACACGGTGACTTTCTTCAATATTTTTTCCTCTTATATATACAGTATAGGAAGTTTCGCTTGAAGCAAGTACAATACCGTTGCGATCCGTTATACTACCACGCAATGCCGTCAAAGGTAAATCTCTAGTCCATTGATCCATTGCTCGAGCTTGTAAGTTTTTACCCCAAATTATTTGTATATAAAATATTTTGCAAAAAATGACAAAAAAAATAAAGGCCGTAGCAATAAATATTGCTAACAACCTTTTTTTTGTTGAGTAATTTGATTTGTACACTCGAATCAACCTCCAAAAATATTGCTTACCCATTCACACAAATTATCAAACCAATTTTCTGAAATATTGTAAGTGATTTCCTCTCTTGTTGATAACGGATTGTAATAAGCAGTGGAAGCATTCTCAGTACTTACAAGACCAAGCTCTGCCGCATAAGCGTCGGCGTTTTCCTCTACGTCTAAATAGATGGAGTTAATTTCCTCTACGGTTTTATTAATTTCTGCCTGAATAGCAGTAATATTACCGAGAGATGCATTAACTGCAACCGCCGTTAATGCAATAACCAAAATCATTGCCAAAACAACTGCAGTATAAGCAACCAATGCGATTTTACCTTTTTGAGTCAATCTATTGATACTAACGTAAGTTTTTTGAACTTTTTCAAGATTTTGCTCCCTATTAACCCTCACACCGTTACGACTTTCCATCGTAACCCCGGTAGGCATCAAATCAGGATTAGTAAAATTTTCAGTATCAGACTCATCAAGATTTTTCCATTCATCAACAGGAACGTCTGCACCAAAAAGTTTTACGGCAATTTCCTTATTGGTGTCGGCAAAATACGATCCGCCAAACACCGTACTGTTTGGTTTTTTTGCGTCAGTATCAATCGCATAAGATTGTCTGCCCAAAATTTTTGTATCAACAGCCGTTGAATTGGTTTTTGCTAACGGTTCACGCTCCTCGGTAAAAACTTCCCTTCTGCTTGTTGTCAACATTATATTTTGCCCTCCTTTTAATTATAACCCAAATTATCGATTTTTTATTTTTTTTGCACTGCGCGCAACTTTGCGCTTATGCTACGCGAATTTTCTTGTTGTTCGCAAGGTGTTGCCGTCAAAAACTTTGTCAAGAGTCTTAATTCGCTCACCTTTCCGCAAGTACATATAGGCGCCGTCTTGTCACATATACAATCCGATTCCAAATATGCAAACGTTTGTTTTGCTATCCTGTCTTCCAAACTATGAAAGGTTAAAACAACCATATTTCCACCGCTTTTTAAACTTCTTAAAAGTTCCGTCAACGCAGTATCGAGATTATCAAGTTCGCCGTTTACGGCTATTCTTAATGCTTGAAAAGTGCGTTTTGCGGGGTGTCCGCCCGTTTTTTTTAAAGAATAGGGAATACTTTTGTCAACTATCTCTGCAAGCTGTCTTGTTGTTTCTATAGGTTTGGATTGTCTAAAACTAACTATATTTTTTGCAATATTTTGAGCAAACTTATCTTCACCATACTTTTTTATAATCTCGTAAATTTCTTGCTTGTCGTATTCGTTTACTATGGTTTTTGCCGTCAGTGTTTGAGTACGATCCATTCGCATATCCAATACGTCGTCACTCAAATAACTGAAGCCCCTGCTTTTGTCATCAAGTTGCCTACTCGAAACTCCCAAATCAATCAATATTCCGTCAAGTTTTCCGTATAGATTATTTTCCTTAAGCCATTGTGGCGCAACTTTAAAATCACTTTTTACAAGACTTACTCTATCATCACCGAAAAACTTTTTGGAACATTCTTTTATTGCTTCGTCATCCTTGTCGAACCCAATCAATCGACCTTTTGAAGAAAGCAAATCAAGTATTGCCTTACTATGCCCGCCTCCCCCTACAGTGCAATCAAGATATATTCCGTCAGGCTTTACGTCCAAAAAGCGTAAACACTCTTCCTTCATTACGGGTTTGTGATATAACTCCATTTTATACCCCGTATTTTGAACCAAGTAAAGCAAGTTCCTTGTTTAAGTCTTCGATATTACAATATTTATCCCAAGCTTCCTCTGCCCAGATTTCAATATTGTTGCCTGTACCGATAATAACTACGTTTTTATCGATTTTAGCATAATCTTTTAACTGTTTTGAAAGAATAAACCTACCTTGGTCGTCAGGTACTATTTCTTCCGCAAGAGACATGATTTTGCGGATAACGTGACGCGCTTCCAAATCGTGGGTTGGTATTTCGTCCAGCTTTTTCATATATTGCTCAAAACCTTTTTGACTATACATACTGAGACATGAATTACTACCAATGGTAATGTAACATTTTTCACCCAATTCCGTACGGAATTTAGCGGGTGCTCTCAATCTGTTTTTCGAATCGAGCGTATATCTATTTTCGCCGAGAAACATCAACCAACCCCCCTTTTTTATTATTGTGATATAAGATTAACACAAAAACTAGGATATGTCAACCACTTTTAACCATTTTTAACCATTTTTTTTAAAAATTCAGTAAAAAACCTCCACCACAAAACTCCTCAAACAAACCAAGCAAAAGTAACAAAATTTACGTCTTATAAGGATAGGGATTAAAACTTTTATTTCGTCTAAAAGACAAATAAAAAAACCGCCATTATTTTACATAAAAAGCAAAATACGGCGGGTTATATTTTTATTTAACGATTTTACCTATTAACAATCTAAATAATATGATAATAATTCATACGGTTATTTCTGTCAATTCAAAATCAACAATATCTGCAGACGTCAGCCAAAAATCAATTCCGAATTTTTTTAAATACTTATCAGCGCGACAATCTTTACCATGCAAGTGACCGTATACCACGGTAGAAATATCGTTGACTACAAAAAGTTTGGTAAATTCACTCTCCTCACGCCTTCCATTAAAGGGAGGAAAATGCATTATTGCTATTACCTTGTCATCTGCTCTACGTTGTTTTTGCATTTCCTGCAAAGAAAGCTTAAGACGCTCGATTTCTCTCAAATAAATTTTTTTGTCATCTGATGAAAGATTGTTTCCTTCTGGCACAAGCCAACCACGTGTTCCACAAATTAAAATATTTTCAAATCTTAAACAATCGTTTTGAAGCGCAAAAAAATTTTCAGGAATTGCCGACCTTACTTGACTTATGGTATTCCACCAATAATCGTGATTGCCTCGCAATATTACCTTCTTTCCTTTCAATCCTTCAAACAAAGCAAAATCAGGCAAAGCCTCCTCCATACGCATTGCCCAACTAAAATCTCCTGCCATCAACACCAAATCTTCTTCGCCAACCTTTAATTCCCAGTCAGCTTTAACCTTATCCCAATAATTTTGCCATTTTTGGTCAAATATATCCATCGGCTTATCCACTACAGTCGAAAGATGCAAATCACTGATAGCAAATACCTTCATTTTTACCTCCGAATATATTTTAGCATAAAATTACTCATAAAAAAAGGGTTTTTAGTAATTTAATATATTTTTTAAGCTTATTATGTTTTTTATTATACACTTATACTTTGTAGACTTTTATTATAATTTTAAATCAATACCCTATTCTTATAATTCTATGTCTAGAATAGTATGCAATAAATCATAAAATTCAAGGCTTTGAGTAAATCAAAGCCTTGAATTTAATTTTAACCTACTACGTTGTCGTCCGAATTATTCACTCCTGGAAAAAGCGGTAAATCGAAAAACCCCGAGCAAACTTCATGATTGTATTCTTGACAAGGCGGAATTACCGCATACCCATAAGAAGGAATAATCAATTCTGCCGTTATTACAATTTTCATTATTGCCGCAACACACGTTGTAACCACAAAAGTAAGGCCTTCAGCATCAGGATTAAATACCCCCTCGGGGACGATTACGCTGACTACAGCCTCTACTTGATAAGGCATAATACTTGCTTCTGGCAAAAGTAAAATAATATCTTGATGCAAAGTCAACGTTCCTATACCTGTACCTGCAACGCCTGTCGCATCAGTATAATTTATTTGAATAGGAATAACCAAATCCGCTTCTACCCTTCCATATCTTGGACGGTTTTGCAAGCGAGTAACTACAAGGTTTCTTACTTCCGCCATAATCGCGGTACTTCTTCCACCGACAAAAGTCAAGGGTAAAGCAGGATTTGACGGAGTTGTTTCCGTCAAAACTATCGAAACGTTTTCATAACTTGCCTGCTTGATACAAGCATCAAAAACTTTTTTGGTTTGAATACAAACACGAGTCGTAGGATCGCAATTGTTCGCCATAATAACCTCCGCAAAATCCTTTTCTATATTAAATATATGTTAATATAGCCACTTCTGCCACAAAAAAACAATTTTAACAAACAAAAATACCATCACAAAATGAAACGCACATCAAAAGACAATATGTTTTTTTGATGTGCGTTTTATTAAACTGCTTTTAGTTATTATTTTAATCAATTTCTTCAGGGGGATTTTCTTCATCACCTATAAACGACTCAACAGACAACGCTTGTTGAATTTTTTGTTTGACTTCCTCCATTCCCGTCTTTTTTTCGTTGCTGACTGGAAGAATATTGTCTTCGCCAAGTTTAAAAATATTTGCAATACGCCTTAATTGTACCCTTATTTGCGACTTTGACAATTTATCAGATTTTGTAGCAACCACACAGAAAGGTAAACCCATTTTAAATAAATAGTTGTACATAACCATATCGTCTTGCGTAGGATCATGCCTAATATCAACCAAAAAAATTACGAGACGTATATTTTTTTCTAAAGCAAGATAATCGTCTATTAATACCGCCCAACGTTCTTTTTCGGAGTGAGAAACTTTAGCATAGCCGTACCCCGGCAAATCAGCCAAAATAAAGCTCCTGTTAATTAAAAAGTAATTTATCATCTTGGTTCGACCGGGTTGTTTTGATACTCTTGCTAACTTTCCGTCAAGCGTGAAATGATTTATAAAACTGCTTTTTCCTACGTTACTTTTGCCAACTACAGCTATTTGAGGTAAATCGCTTTTAATTTTATCCTTTGGGTTTGCTGCGCTAGACAAAAATTCTGCTCGTGAAATTTTCATTTGTAACACCGTATTACCTAAATTTTTAAATTAGACTATTTTCAAAAACCGTTTGTATATCTTCCGCCAAGACAATAGTCATATTGTCTTTTACTTCCTTAGGAATATCCTGCAAGTCCTTTTCGTTGTCTTTAGGAATAATGATTTTCCTTATACCGACACGAAAAGCCGCAAGCGTTTTTTCCTTTAATCCGCCAATTGGCAAAACTTTGCCACGCAAAGTTACCTCTCCAGTCATTGCAACCTTTTTTGACACGGGACGCTTGGTAAACGAAGACATTATCGCAGTAGCCATAGTTATACCCGCGCTCGGCCCGTCCTTGGGTATTGCTCCTTCTGGGATATGAATATGAATATCAGTCTTGCCGAATACGTCGGTATCTATATCATATTCCTTACTAAGACTTTTGACAAGACTTATTGCGGTACGGGCAGATTCTTTCATTACGTCTCCCATCATACCAGTCAACAAAACCTCACCCTTACCGTTAAACAACGTTACGTCTACGCTCAAAGAAACACCCCCAACAGCAGTCCACGCCAAACCCGTAGCCGTACCTACTTCGTCCTTTATATCAATAGTATCATTTTTGTAAACTTCGACACCAAGATATTCTCCGACGTTTTCGGAAGTAACAGTTTCGGAAATATCTTTTCCTTCCACTAAATAAAGGGCTTTTTTTCTACAAATTTTTGCTAATTCTCTTTCGAGCGTTCTTACGCCGGATTCTCGAGTATATGATTGTATAATTTTTCGCAGACCATCATCAGTTATACTTAAACTACCTTTAGGTAAACCGTTTTGCTCCTCTTCTTTTGGCATCAAAAAGTTTTTGGCAATCTGAAGTTTTTCTTCCTCGGTATAACCTGACAACTCTATAATTTCCATTCTATCCAGCAATGGCGCAGGAATAGTATCCAACTTGTTTGCCGTTGCAACAAATAAAGTTTTTGAAAGATCAAAAGGTACTTCAAGATAATGGTCCACAAAAGCATTGTTTTGCTCGGGATCTAAAACTTCAAGCATTGCGCTACTCGGGTCACCCTTGTAATCTCTACTCATTTTGTCTATTTCATCAAAAAGCATTACAGGATTAAGACAATGCGCTTGTTTCATCAAATATATTATTTTACCCGGCATACTACCAACGTAAGTTTTGCGGTGGCCCCTTATTTCAGCCTCGTCGCTTACGCCACCGAGACTCATTCTAACGTAATTTCTATTAACCGCGCGAGCAATACTTCTTACAATACTCGTCTTGCCAACGCCTGGAGGCCCTACGAAACACAAAATAGGTCCTTTAATCTTGCCCGTAAGTTGAATAACTGCAAGATACTCCAAAATCCTATCTTTGATTTTCTGCAAACCAAAGTGATCTTCGTCTAAAATTTCTCTTGCTCTTTTGAGGTCGTTATTGTCTTCGGTCTTTTTATTCCACTCCAAATCTGTAAGCCATTCCAAATAAGTTCTACTTACGCCCGCATCAGGACTCGTGAGAGGCATTTTTGCAAGTCGCGCCAATTCCTTAAGGGCTTTTTCTTCTACTTCACGAGGCATATTTGACGCCTTTATCTTTTTTTCTATTTCAGAAATTTCATCTCCGTCCGTACCAAGCTCTTGAGAAATAGCCTTCATTTGTTCTTTGAGATAAAATTCCTTTTGCCCTTTATCAATAGACTCTTTTACGTCATTGGCGATTTTTTTATTAACTTTTGCTATCTCTATTTCGTTTAACAAAATAGTACATAACTCTTTCATTCTTGCTTCAGTATCAACGGTTTCAAGAATTTCTTGCTTTTTAGAATCGTAATAAATAATAAGATGCGATAACAAATCAATAAATTCGTTTGGATTGGTCTTACCTGCAAGTTGAGCCAAAACGTCTTTATTAATTTTACCAGCAGAATTTATGCTTAAAGTTGCAAGCAACTCTCTTGCTTGCCTAAACAAGGCTTCGGTAGTTACCGTATCATCATTTAAAATTTCCAAATCATACGCGTCGGCTTCCAAAAAATTATCATTAGGAAGAAAAGTTTCCACCCTTACTCTTTTTATCCCCTGTATCAAAAGCCTTACGTTGTTATTGGGCAAGTCTATTTTTTGCAAAACGCGACAAACCGTACCCACTCGTTTTAAATCATTTTCGGTTGGTTCGGTTACAGTTAAATCATTTTGCGCGCAAAACAAAGCAAGATTATCATGCAACCTCGCGCTTCCGTAAGCCGCAATTGATTTTTTACGTCCTATATCAACAGTAATAGAAGTATTGGGAAACACTACCAATCCACGCAAAGGAACAACCGGATATATTGCCATTAAAAACCTCCATATCTAAAACCTAATTAATAATTTTATTATAAATAAAAATATTTGTTTTTGCAATAAAATTACTTAATTTATACTAAATAAAAAATCCTTTTGCTTGAAAAGGATTTTTTATTTAGTAATATTATTTCACAAAAAAATTTTTTTAGACAAATAATTTAAGCTAAATCAGCGCTATTCTTGTTTATCATTATTATTTGAGGCTTTTTACGTTTTGTTACACAGTCTTTATCTACTACTATTTTAGAAATAGATTTATTACTTGGCGCACTATACATACAATCCAACATAACAGACTCTATTATCGAACGCAAACCTCTCGCCCCTGTCTTTAACTCTATAGACTTTTGAGCAATAGCTTGCAAGGCGTCTGTTTTAAACTCTAAATCTATATCGTCTAATTTGAGCAATTTTGTATATTGCTTTATTAAACTATTTGCAGGCTCTGTCAAAATTTTTACCAAAGCAACTTCGTCCAACGGCGAGAGTCCTACCGCAATCGGCAAACGACCAACAAATTCCGGTATTAAGCCGAATTTTATAAAATCTTGTGGTTGAATATCTTCCATAAGTTTTGCCATATCGGTTTCATTGACTTGCACTAACTCATTACCAAACCCTAAAGAGCCAGTATTAGTTCGTTTTGAAACGATTTTATCCAAGCCGACAAAAGCGCCGCCGCAAATAAACAGAATATCCGTAGTATCAATTGATATAAACTCTTGTTGAGGATGTTTTCTACCGCCTTGCGGTGGTACGTTTGCAACGGTGCCCTCTAAAATTTTAAGTAAAGCCTGCTGAACACCCTCACCCGAAACGTCGCGTGTAATTGATACGTTTTCGCCTTTTTTTGCTATTTTATCAATTTCATCAATATAAATGATACCCTTTTGAGCTTTTTCAACGTCGTAATCGGCGTTTTGAATAAGCTTTAGCAAAATATTTTCAACGTCTTCACCAACGTAACCTGCTTCCGTTATCGTTGTAGCGTCGGCAACGGCAAAAGGCACGTTTAATATTCTCGCAAGAGTTTTTGCCAAAAGAGTTTTTCCCGACCCCGTAGGACCAAGCATTAAGATATTGCTTTTTTCCAACTCAACGCCATCGTCGTTGTTTTTATTAAAGACACGTTTATAATGATTGTAAACAGCAACTGCCAAAGTTTTTTTAGCGTTTGTCTGACCAACGACGTATTTATCAAGTTCAGCCTTAATTTCTTCGGGAGTAGGTAATTTTGCAAGGTTATCACCCTGCTCCTTGCGCTCGTCTTGCTTAATCAATTGATTGCAAATTTCTACACATTCGTCACAAATACAAAAATCTCCAGGTCCGTTAATCAATTTTCCTGCTTGATATTTTGATTTGCCACAAAAAGAACAACGTTCCTCCTGAGTCTCTATTTCCTTATCATGAAAATCCATAAAAATCAGCCCTTTCTATCATAAAATATTTTGTCTATCAGACCGTATTGTTTTGCTTCTTCCGCGTCAAGATAATAATCTCTATCCGTATCTTGCCTGATTTTTTCTATAGGTTGATTCGTATTTTTTGCCAACAATTTATTTATTTTTTCTTTGGTTTTTAATATTTGATTAGTAGTAATAGCTATATCACTTGCCTGACCTTTTGCTCCGCCCAAAGGTTGGTGAATCATAATTTCACTATTTGGCAAACTGTATCTTTTGCCCTTTGCTCCACTACTCAACAAAAATGCGCCCATACTCGCAGCCATACCAACACAAATAGTAGCAACGTCACATTTAATATATTGCATAGTATCATATATAGCCATCCCGGCAGAAACCGAACCGCCCGGACTGTTTATATACATACTTATATCTTTTGTAGAGTCTTTTCCTTCAAGATAAATCAATTGAGCGACGATTAAATTTGCTAAATTATCGTCAATTTCTCCACTCAAAAAAACTATTCTATCTTCCAATAAACGGCTATACAAATCATAAGATCTTTCGCCTCTATTTGTTTGCTCTACTACTACTGGTATCAAATTCATAAAAACTCCAAAATTAAAATCAGCTTGGTTATACTATATTATTTTCAGCCTTCAAAAAGTCCAACAACTTGTCCGTAACAACTTCATTTTCAAGATATGCGTTTTGTTCAGGAGTAAGTTGTTCTGTAAACTCTTTTACATCCTTATCCATTTGCTTTGCATATTCCGCAATTTTTGCCTTGATAGAAGCTTTATCGGCCTTTATTTTTTCAGCCTTAATAATAGCCTCCATAACAAGACGCGTTTCTACCGTCTTTTTAGATCTTTCCCTATATTGCTCACGAAGTTGTTCCATTGTGGTATTGGTATACTTTACATAATCTTCCATTTTTAATCCTTGATACATCAAAGAATATTCAAAATCTTGAAGATAATTGTCGATTTGGTTTTCTACCATACAATCGTGTACTTTAACCTTGCTGTTTTTGACGATAAGTTCCATAAGATCGTTTTCCGCCTTATTATCGGCAACTTTTTGCTTGCGTTCGATAATTTTCTTTTCAAGGTCAGCCTTGTAAGCATCCAAGGTATCAAACTCACTTACGTCCTTTGCAAATTCGTCGTCAAGTTGAGGCAATTCCTTAACTTTGATTTCGTGAACGGTAACGACAAAAACACTATCTTTACCCTTAAGATTTTCTGCGTGGTAATCATCAGGGAATTTTACGTTTAAATCCTTTGTTTCGCCTAAAGTCATTCCAATCATTTGCTCTTCAAATCCTGGAATAAAGCGGTGACTGCCAATAACCAAAGTTTGTTTTTGCGCCGTACCACCGTCAAATTTAACGCCGTCAACACTACCGGAATAATCCAAAACAACCTCGTCACCTTCCTGAATAGGTCTATCGGTTATTTGAATAAAACGAGCAGCTCTTTCGCGAGCACCCTCCAATTCAGCATTAATTTCAGCTTCAGTTGCTTCAACCTTATCTTTATTTATCGTAATTCCCTTGTATTCGCCAAGAGTCACTTCAGGCTTTATGGCAATAGTAACTACGTATTTCAATCCCTTTGCGTCAATCGTTTTGGAGGTCAAAACAGGCCTATCTACTATCACCAAGGACTTTTCCTTGTCGTAAAACTCATTAAGTTGTTTTTCAACCACGTCGTCGAAAGCGAGATCTTCAAACAACGTAGAGCCATAAACTGCTTCAATCACCTTTTTGGGTGCATGCCCTTTGCGAAAACCTTGCACGGAATACTTGGACTTATTCTTTTGGTAAGCTTGTTCCATTGTTTCTGCCCACTCTTCAGCAGAAACTGTAAAAGTAGCGGTAACAACGCCATCTTGTTTTTTGAGTGAATACTTCATTGTTTTCTCCTTAAAAATTGTGTTTTGCAATGATGTATTTTAACATATTTATAAAAAAATAGCAAACAAAAACACAACAAACAAGTTGAATTATTTTATATTTTATAGTAAAATTTTTATCAGAGGATTATTTATGGCTATTGACGCATTGAGTTTATCTCTTTTATTGACCGAACAACGCAATTTTTTGATAGGCGGAAAAATTAATAAAGTTTTTATGCCCGAAAAGGATGAGGTAGTACTTACCATATTTAACAAAAAAACCTACAAGCTCTTATTTAGTTGCAACAACAACGTAAACAGAGTAGTACTTACTCAAACCGAAACCAAAAATCCCCTTACAGCGCCGTCGTTTTGCATGCTTTTGCGCAAGCATTTGCTTAATGGTACTATTTTGGATATTGCCCAACAACCTTTTGAAAGAGTCGTGGATTACAAAATTAATACCAAAAACGACCTTGGTTACTCTTTTGAGGTTCATTTGATTTTCGAGCCCACTGGTAGAGACAGTAATCTTATATTGACTGACGCAAATTACAAAATTATTGACAGTTTGCGACATTTTTCTTGTGATTTGCAAACCGCAAGAATAATTTTGCCAAATGCAAATTACAAATTTTTTCCACCACAAGACAAATTATTGCCAACTCAAACGGAACAAATCAATATCGAAGCTCAAAATTGTTGCGACTTGAGACAATTTTTGAGAGAAAGAATATTGGGAATATCTCCCTCTACCGCTCAAGAAATTTACGTTTTGGCAGACAAACAAGCAGATAAAATTGCCAAATCAGTACAACTCTATCTTGACAAGTTAGAAAATAATCCACAGCCGAATATACTCTTTAATAACAAAACCCCTACAGAAGTATTACCCTACGATTACAAAAGCAAACTCGGAAATAAAGTGTTTTTTCACACGCTTAACGAGGCGCACGACCGTTTTTATGGTGAAAAAAATAAAATACAAAGATTTAACGAAAAAGCAAAAAGCGTTTCGACAAATTTGAAAAACGCTTTAGCCCGTACCGAAAAGAAACTCGGCATTCAAAAACAAGCCATACTCGAAGCAGAAAAAAATACCGAAAATAAACTTTTTGGCGACTTAATCTTGTCAAATCTCCATATAATCAAAAAAAACATGACGGAAATCTCCGTTGTGAATTATTTTGAACCTGACGCACCCACAATAAAAATACCTTTAGATCCAAGTTTATCCCCCCAACAAAACGCGCAGGTTTACTATAAAAAATATGCAAAACAAAAAAGTAGTCTCAAGTACAACACAAAATTAGTAGAAGAAAACACGCAATTGTTACAATATTTAAAAGGTATAGCAAAAAATCTTACTTTTTGCGACACTGACAACGACCTCGCTGAAATTATTAAAGAACTTTCCGAAAAGAAAATTATCAAAAATACCACTACCCCCAAAGACAAAAAACATCCACCACATATCACTACGCCCCTGCATTACAATATAGAAGGTTTTGACGTTTTTGTTGGAAAAAATAATATTCAAAACGACTATATTACCTTTAAATTAGCCAAACCCAAAGACTTATGGTTGCATACTCAAAAAATTCATAGCAGTCACGCAATAATTACAAACAATCAAAACACTACTATTCCCGACATAGTATTGCTTAAAACCGCCGAAATCGTAGCAAATTTTTCACAAGCGGAACAAGGCACAAAAGTTCCTGTTGATTTTTGTCTAAAAAAATATGTAAAAAAGCCTTCAGGCGCTCCCTACGGCTTTGTAGTTTATACGGATTTTTCCACCATATTAGTCAATCCAGACAAACATATTGAGTGCTTAATTTCAAAACAACAATAATTATGTAATAAAAAAACAAACCTTACTTGAGTAAGGTTTGTTTTTTTATTAGGAATTTTTTAAAATATTTTACCGGCAAGCGCAAATATAGTCACACATACAATTGCCAACATAACGATAGCCGAAATAACCATAAACCAAAAAGCTTGTTTTTGCTTGCTCTTGTCATCAATTTTTAAAGAATCAAAATAATCAAGTACTTGCAGTATGGTATAAACAAGTGAGACTATAGCCAATACGACAAACGCCGATTTTGTCAAGGTTACATTATTTAATATTACGCCTAAAACAGCCAAAATCAATGCAACAATCAAAATACCAATAATAATGTTTTCAACAGTTTTTCTCATGATTTACCTCTATAAATTTTTCATTTTAGCAATAGCAATGCAAGATCAAAATAAATTCGGTATTTTTATAAAGCATTACTTACTATTTATTTTAACTTATACCGCAAAAAAAGTAAACAAAATTCAGTAAAATTATTTATTTTTTTAATACGTCCAAAACTTTTTCAAAATACCCTGGCAAGGAAGCTTCAAAACGCAGTATATCCCCTGTTTTAGGATGCCTAAACTCAATCTCCTTACTGTGCAATAATTGCCCATTTAAAGCAAAACGTTGCTTTTTAAACCCATAAACCTTGTCACCCACTATCGGATGGCCCAAAAAAGCAGAATGCACTCTTATTTGGTGAGTTCTTCCCGTCTTTAATTCAAATTTTACCAAAGTATTATTTACAAATCTATCAACAACCTCAAAGTAAGTAATCGCCTTTCTCCCATTAGGATCAATGGCAATTTTTTTTCGGTCAGTTTTACTCCTTGCAAGAGGCTGATCCACAACACCACTATCCTGCTTAAATACCCCTTCCGTTAAAGCGTAATAAATACGCTTACATTCTTTCGTTGCTATTTGCTTGGATAAATCAACGTGAGCAAAATCGTTTTTAGCAATTACCATTAATCCACTCGTATCCTTATCCAACCTATGCACAATACCAGGACGAATACTTCCGTTTATTCCACTCAAATCCTTAAAATGATATAACAATGCATTTACAAGAGTATTCGTCAAACTACCACCCGCCGGATGCACAGTCAAACCTTGCTGTTTGTTTATTACAGCAAGCCACTCATCCTGAAAAACAACGTCTATTGGAATATTTTCCGGCAAAAGAGCAATTGGTTCGGGGTTTTGAATCTCTACCACAACAACGTCGCCACTCTTTAACAGTTTTGAGACTTTAGTTTCTCTTTGATCGTTTAAAAGTACTTGTTGGTTTTTTATTATTTTTTGAGCATTACTACGCGTTATTTCAGTTGCAAGCGATACAAATACATCAAGTCGCTCCCCGCTGTTTTGATCTTCCACCACAAACAAGCGTTTTTCAAAATTATTTATGTTGGTTGTTATTACTTCTGTCATGATTCAATATCATCCGTATCTTCAAGCAAATCAATAATAAGCCCTTCATCCGCCTCCGCAGAATTTTGCACAGTCGTTTCGACAAAATCTTCCGTAGTATACTCAATTTGAGATTTTTTTTCTATTTGATCTACCTGTTTTTTAAAAATTGCATCAGTATCGGTAAAAAGCATACCAACCACAACCATTATCACTCCTGCAGTAAGCAAAATATCGGCAACGTTACAAATGAAATTCATATTGCCTAAAAATCTTGTCTCAATAAAATCTCTTACCGCGCCATTGTAAAAACCATCACCCAAAAAACCGCGATCGATAGCGTTGCCTATTGCTCCAGACAAAATAAAAGCAAA
>CABUZX010000015.1 GCA_902496185.1 uncultured Subdoligranulum sp.
AAGAAACTTTCGGAGTCGTTTTGGAGCTAGTGGCCGGATTCGGACCGGCGACCTGCTGAAGCCGAGCGAACTACGTGAGCGAACGCCACGGAGCAACGCGAAGTATTACGAATCAAGCTGATTCGTAAGCGCATAACAATAAAAAAACAACTCCGAAGAAACTTTCGGAGTCGTTTTGGAGCTAGTGGCCGGATTCGGACCGGCGACCTGCTGATTACGAATCAGCTGCTCTACCTGCTGAGCCACACTAGCGAATTATTAAATTAAACAAAAGCCACTACAATCTTTTTTTAGCCTCTGCCATTTGACGATCCATATCGCGCAACGCATCCTTTTGAGCAATAGCGCGTTTTTTGTCAAACAGTTGTTTGCCCCTTACCAAGCCAACCTCTACTTTGACGAGACTGCCCACAAAGTACATTTTAAGCGGTACCATAGTAAAGCCCTTTTCCCTTATTTTGCCGACGAGACGGTTTATTTCCGACCTATGGGCAAGCAAAACACGGTCACGCATACTGTTTACGTTGCTAAAACTGCCAAAATCGTAATTTTTGATATAGGCGTTTACCAAAACAAGTTGTCCGTCTTTTACGGCGACGTAACTGTCTTTTAAATTTGCTCCGTTGTTGCGAAGCGACTTTACTTCGCAACCGACAAGCCTTATCCCCGTCTCAAAGGTATCTACTACAAAATAATCATGATATGCTTTTTTGTTTGTAGTAATAACTTTGTTCATAAAACACCTTTGAGCGAGAGATTATTGTTATATAAGATAAAAAACAACCGCGCAAACAGCCAAAACTACAGCTGCCACTATCGTGAGTATCTTTTGAATATGCTCCTTCCTCTTGGCTGTATTTTTGCCGTAAAAACTTTCATTTTCCATCGTTTGACCGCCAATTGCGCCCAAACCTTCGGAATTATCTTTTTGTTGCATAACTATGACAATAAGATACACTGCGGAAATCAACATCAAAGCCATCAATGCGATTCTGACGACCAATACGACGGTTGCAGCATCAAGTAATAATGAAATCACAGGCTCTCCTCCTATTTAGCCAAAGTAGTATATCACATAAATCATAATAATGCAAGCATTTTTTTCAATTTTTAATTATTAGTTGCTATTAAAAGGTTTTTTCCCGTCATTTCATCAGGTACTGGCAACTCCATACAGTTCAAAAGCGTAGGAGCTATGTCGCTGAGTTTACCGTCACTCGACAAAGTAAAATTCTTTTTGTTGCTGTTTACAAAAATCAAAGCCACTTGGTTTGAAGTATGCGCAGAGTGGATACCGCCGTCTTCTTCCAACATTTTTTCGGCGTTTCCGTGGTCGGCAGTAACAAAAACGTTTCCACCTGAAGAGGTAATAAATTCAACCAACCTTTTGACGCACTCGTCTACCGCGCGAACTGCCCGTTGCGCCGAGTCAAAAACACCAGTATGCCCAACCATATCACAATTTGCATAGTTTAAAACCATTAAATCGTAATCCTTGTTTTTTAGCATTTCTATTGCTTTGTCCGTTACTTCGTAAGCGCTCATCTCAGGTTTAAGGTCATAAGTCGCAACCTTGGGGCTGTCAACAAGTACTCTGTCTTCGCCTTTAAAAGGATGCTCTTCGCCACCGTTAAAAAAGAAAGTTACGTGAGCGTATTTTTCCGTTTCGGCAATACGCAATTGCTTTTTGCCCAAAGTTGACAAATAATATCCCAAAGTATTTTTCGGTTTGTGCGGTTCAAAGGCAATACCGACGTCTTTAAAACTGTCGTCATACTCCGTCATACATACCCAATTTACGTTGCGTTCTTTTTGACTAACGTCAAAGCCTGTAAAATCTTTTTGCGTAAAAGCTCTCGTCAATTCTCTTGCGCGGTCGCTCCTAAAGTTGAAAAACACTACGCCGTCATTATCCTTTATTGTGGCAACGGGTTTTTGATTTTCTGTCAAAACAGTGGGCAAAACAAATTCGTCGGAAATACCTTTGGCATAACTGTTTTTGATTGCTTGACTCAAATCCGTCACCTGCTCCCCTACGCCCAAAGCCAACATATCATAAGCTTTTTCGACGCGCTCCCACCTGTTATCTCTATCCATAGCGTAATATCTGCCTATTACGCTTGCAATTTTACCGTAATTAAGGTTGGATAAAAATTTTTCAAGTTGTCCGATATATTCCAACGCGCTCTTTGGAGCAACGTCTCTACCGTCTAAAAAACAATGGATATAAACGTTAGGACAATTTTGAAGTTTAAAAAATTTAACCAACGCAAAAAGATGTTCCATAGTGCTATGGACACCTCCGTCACTCAAAAGCCCCAAAAGATGCACGTCTCCGCCTTTTGCAATAGTGTCTTTGCTTAGTTTCAACAATGCAGTATTGTCAAAAAAACTCCCGTCTTCGATTGCGTTGGATATTCTCGGCAATTCCTGAAAAATCACTCTGCCTGCGCCCATATTGACGTGCCCTACTTCGCTGTTACCCATTTGCCCGTCAGGCAAACCAACGGCGGTACCGCTACATTGCAAACGCACGCACGGAAAATCCCTTTGCAAGGAATCAATATATGGAGAGTTGCCCAAAATGGCGTTTCCTTCCTTTTTGTCAGTCAATCCGTATCCGTCAAGTATAATTAATGCTGTAAAATTTTTTTTCATAAATTTAATTATCAGTTAATTGCGTTTACTATTTTTGCAAATTTTTCGGCAACAAGACTTGCTCCTCCAATCAATCCACCGTCAATGTCGGGCATAGACAAAAGGTCGCGCGCATTGTTTTCGTTCATACTGCCACCGTACAAAAAGTACATTTCTTGGGCAATTTTTTTGCCAAAAAGTTGCTCGATTTTTTTACGCGCAAAACAAATTGTTTCTTGCGCTTGTTGCACCGTAGCAGTAACCCCCGTACCTATCGCCCAAATAGGCTCGTAAGCTATCACTACCTTGCTTGCTTGATCTAAAGAAAGCCCCGCAAGACCTTCTTCAATTTGAGTTGCCAAAAAGTCCTCGGTTTGACCGTTTTTACGTTGTTCAAGACTCTCCCCAATGCATACAATTGGAGTAAATCCGTCGTTTAAAGCCGTCAAAAGCCTCAGGTTGACCGTTTTGTTTGTCTCGCCAAAATATTCACGACGCTCACTGTGCCCTATAATAACACATTTTACGTTTTTTTCCGACAACATTTTTGACGAAATTTCTCCTGTAAAAGCGCCCTTTTGCGCCCAATGTATATTTTGCGCTCCCAACAAAATATTGGTGTTTAAAAGCATCTTTTTTGCTATGCACAAATCGGTAAAAGGCACGCATACCGCAACGGTATTTTTCGTATCCTTTACCAAAGGAATAAGTTGCGTCAACAAGGCCTCCGTATCGACTGAAGTATTGTTCATCTTCCAGTTTCCTGCGATAAATTTATTTTTCATTTTTTCACCTACAAACATAAAATTTAAAGATTGTCAAGACAATCAATACCCGGCAAAATTTTGCCTTCGAGATATTCTAAACACGCTCCGCCACCCGTAGATACATGCGTTACTTTTTGAGCAAATCCGAGTTGCGTTACAGCAGCGGCGCTGTCTCCTCCGCCGACTATACTTGTGCAATAAGAGTTTTCGGCAATTGCTTTTGCAATTTGCTTAGTACCCGAGGCAAAATTAGGCATTTCAAATACGCCCATAGGTCCGTTCCACACTACGGTTTTTGCGTTTTTGATATATTGACTAAAAAGTTCTACTGTTTTGGGACCTATATCCATACCCATCATATCGGAAGGAATTTTGGTGCTGTCCACCACTTTTGCGGGCGAATCGTTGTCAAATCTCTCAGCAACTACGTTTTGTACCGGCAAAACCAAATCAACGTTTTTTTCTTTTGCTTCTTGCAAAAGTTGCCTTGCAAGTTCAATACTGCCGTCCTCGCAAAGCGAAGTACCGATTTCGTACCCTTGAGCCTTAAAGAAGGTATAAGCCATACCGCCACCTACCAAAATGCTGTCGGCTTTATTGATTAGATTTTTTATGACGCCTATTTTATCACTAACCTTTGCTCCGCCCAAAACGGCAACGAAAGGTCTATCGGGATTTGTCAAAGCTTTGTCTAATACGTCCAATTCCTTTTTAATCAAAAATCCGCTAACGCTGTCCCCCACAAAAGACGCAACGCCCGTCGTACTTGCATGAGCGCGGTGAGCCGTACCAAAAGCGTCGTTTACGTACACGTCGCACAATCTTGCAAGTTTTTTGCAAAATTCGGGGTCGTTTGCTTCTTCTTCCTTATAAAAACGTGTGTTTTCCAACAAAAGCACGTCTCCTTCATTGAGTTGCGCTACGGCTTGTTCAACCTTTTCGCCCACAACGTCATCTACGAAAGCCACTTTTTTTCCAAGCAATTCGCTCAATGCGTCACAAACGGGCGCAAGAGTGTATTTTGCGTTAAATTGTCCCTTTGGTCTACCCAAGTGACTGCACAAAATAACCTTTGCCCCACAAGAGATCAAATACTCAATCGTAGGAAGAGCTCCAACTATACGGGTATCGTCGGTTACTTTACCCTGCGCGTCCTGCGGAACGTTAAAGTCAACACGGACCAAACATCTTTTGCCCTTTACACAAATATCACGAATACTTTTTTTCATAACGTACCTCTATTGATTTTTTTAATATTTTAACTTTTACGGCATAGATTGTCAAACAAAAAATGCACGTAAGTTTTTGTTTTGTTTAAAAGTTTTGCAATTGCCAAAATTTTTCCGTCGCCAGCAAAATTTCTTCCGTCGTTTTTAGTTGCATAATCTCCACCACGAGTTGCTTTGCGCCACGTTTGCCCTTTGTATAGTTGACTATATGCTTTTTTATTTCGTTTGCAACCACTCTGTCTGGATAAACTTTTTGCAAGACGGAGACGTGTTCTTTAAGGTCGTTAGGCATATCAAATTGGTACGGTTGCCCTTTAATTTCAGCAAAAACGTAAGGCTTGCCGATAGCGCCTCTACCTATACTTACGCCGTAACAACCCGTCTGGTTAAAAACCTCGTCGCAACTTTTTTTATCTTTTACGTCTCCGTTTGCAAACACGGGAATATTCACTGCTTTTACAACGTCAGCAATAACCCTCCAATCAGCAACGCCGGAAAACTGCATATTGCTCGTCCGTGCGTGCACCGTCAAAAAATCCGCGCCTGCGTCACAACACGCCTTTGCAAAATCAACTGCCGTGTTTTTGTTTCCAAAGCCCTTGCGAAATTTTACTGATACGATTTTGTCGGTGTTTTTTTTAATACTTTTTATTATTTCCGTAGCAAGCTTTGGATTTTCCATCAAAGCGCAACCCTCTCCGTTGCCTATTATTTTTCGCTGAGGACAGCCCATATTTACGTCTATAATATCAAAAGGCAAAACCAATTCGTGACGAACGGCCTCGGCAAAAACGTCGGGGTCGTGCCCAAAAAACTGTATGCTCTTTGCGCCCGACTCGTCAAAAAATAACAATGCTGAAGTATTAGGATTTTTAAGCGTAAGAGCTTTTGCCGACACCATCTCCGTAACGGTCAATTCACATCCGTATTTTTTTGCAAGTCGCCTAAACCCTGCGTCAGTATACCCTGCAAGGGGTGCAAGCACGTATTTAGGCAAAGTTTTTAAGTCAACCACCTTGCTTTGCCTCCTGCCACAACTTGTCAAGATATTCCGCCGAACAATCTAAAAACTTTTTGTTTTGCTTTAAAAGAAGTTCCTCCACCTTTTTAAAACGCAAAATAAATTTACTCGTAGCTTTTAACAAAGCAACTTCGGCTGATACGTCTAAAAACCTGCAAAGATTTGCGACAGAAAACAGCAAATCACCGATTTCCTCTTCGATTTCCGCCCTGTCGTTTTTGCCAACAGCCTGCAAAACTTCGCTTATTTCTTCAAGACACTTTATCACTACGCCGTCGGCATTTTGCCAATCAAATCCCGCCTTAGAAGCGCGTTTGCCAACTTTTTGAGCGCGCATAAGAGCAGGCATACCCTGCGGTACGTCCGTTAGATTTTGACTATAAGTAGTAAACTTTTTTTCCTTTTGCTTGTTTGCTTCCCACACGTTTAGGGCGTCACCGTCGTCTTGGGCGCTGTCTTGTCCAAAAATATGCGTATGACGCGTAATAAGTTTTGTACATAATCCGTCAAACACGTCACCAAAATCAAACGCCCCTTTGTCTTTTTCCATCAAACAAACGAAAATAGATTGCAAAAAAAGGTCGCCCACTTCTTCCGTCATTTTGGGAGTACTTTCGAGGTCTATTGCGTCTACCAACTCGTACGCTTCTTCTATTATATTAGTTCTTATCGAAACAGACGTCTGAGCCCTATCCCACGGACAACCGTTTGGACTACGCAAATATGACAAAATTTCCACCGCGTCGTGGTAAGAAAAACGTCGCTTGTTTAAAAAACTTTGTTTTTGTAAAAACACGCACGAACAGTCCGGCAAATTGCTCAGAGCGCTTTTTTGCCAGACTTGGTTAACTAAATAAAATATTTCCGTTTCCGGCAAAAAACAATCAAGCAATTTTTGTTTTGCGCCGTCGCAAAAATCCGTTATTAAAATATCGTACGGCAAAAGAATAAGCTCGGTTTCAAGAGTTTTGCCGTTTGCCGTAAAAAAACTTTTGGTCTCAATCGGAAGTAATGGAATTTGCATATTTTTTTCCTCTGTATTTTAATTTTGTTTTTAATGCGGGCAACAATCCGTCAAACACTTTTAAGACAACCGTAGCAATGCAATAAATAATCCCAGCAAAGGCAATAACAACAACGGTGCCTACTTTGGTATTTAAAAAATCGTGAGCAAGCCAATTTGCTAAAAACAACGGAACGGCTAAAAACACGCACGCAACGAGAGGCTTTGTAAACGTACCCCACAGGTCGATTTTTATTCCGAGGTTTTTGTTTAAATATAGCAAGTTCAACGCCACACTAACAAAATAACACAAAATCGTAGAAAAAGCAATTGCAAACACACCTACTTTTTGATTAGGTAATAAAATTAAATTAATTAACGTCTTGACGACTATCGAAATTGCCAAAATCCCCAACGAAACGTACTCTTTGCCCGCGCCCTGCAATACTGCCCCGAAAGTACCTGCGTAACACACCAACAGGGAGGCAACGGAAACTAACGACAGCAAACGTCCGCTCAAATAAATATCTTCTACGGGCAAAGCGCCGTACAAAAGTCTAATTATTTGAGGCGATATGAACAAAAACCCCACTACGCACGGCATTACTATGACGTTACCTAACTTAAAAGCAAGATTTACTTTTTTGCTTACGCTTTCTTTGTTTCCAACGGCAACGTTTCCGCTGACGTCTGGCAATATTGCAGAAGATATCCCCGCTGAAAGCATTATGGGCATGGCAAACAAGGAATGAACCGGTCCACTCCATATTCCGTACAAACGCGTTGCGTCCGTCGGCAATAGTTTAAGCATAAGACTACTGTCTATTAGTTGTGACAAGGGAGCAAGAATACCGCTTAAAGTAATAGGTAAAGCAGTTTTAAAAAGTTGCAAATAAATTTGTTTATCCGTGTTTGCCGTCAATTGACAGCAGGAATAAACCGTCTTTTTTTGTTCGGAAAAATAATAAAAAATAAAAACCAAAAGTGAAATACCTTCGGACAAAGTTATTGCAAATATCGCGCCGTTTACAGCCTTCAATTCGTCAGGCAATGCGTTACTTGCAAAGACAAGCCCCAAGATAAGCTTTGCAAGTTGCTCGGCAATTTGACTCAAAGCCGTAGGACGCATTTTCATTTGCCCTTGAAAATACCCTTTAAGCGCGCCCGTCAAACTTACTAAAAAAACCGCGGGAGATAAAATTTTGTATGCGTCTGCAACAAGAGCGTTTCCTTGCAAAATTGCTATTTTCTCGGCAAAAATTAACAACACGAGAGACAAAATAGCGCCTAATCCGCCAAGACACCAAAGCGCGCAACGTAAAATCCTTTTGCAAGAAACACAAGAATTAAGCTGTCTTTCACGAGCAACGGCTTTGCTTACCGCAACGCTAAAACCGAAACTTACGGTAATGAGCAATCCGTACAACGGAAAAACAAGCTGATAAAGCCCCATAGCAAAAGTACCAAGCAAGTTTGTCAAGGGTATACGGTAAACCGCGCCCAAAATTTTTGCTATTATTCCGCCAAACGTAAGTAATAATGCGCTTTTCAAAAAGGTATTGTCGTTTTTTGTTTTTTCCATGATTTTAATATATGCAATAATTCTTTAATTTAAGCAACGATTACCGACTGAAAATAACAAAATATTACAACAACACAAAAGCGACGACAAAGGAACAACTTGAATATAATTCAAAAGCCTTCTGTCGTCGCTAACAAGACGCATAAAACAGTTTACTCAAAAAATAATATTTTTACGGAACAAAACTTAAAAAAGTTTTTTCCAAGAGCAACGTCGTTTTAAAAGAAATAATCTATTGCGTCTTGACACTATTATTCTGCGCCGTTTAAAAAATATTATACTCTTTTTTTAAAACTTATTTAAATAATTTCTTCTACTATCAAAAAATAATGCTGTATTTGTGATACGGTATATTGCCCAAATATACCGTATAGCGTAAGATTTGTACCAATCGAGGGATACTCTTGATTATCCAACGTAAATTCCATGCCGATAGAACAGCACATAGTATCATCTCTCAAAACCAACCAATGACAACCGTTTTGATAATCATATTTGCCTGATACTTTAAGTCTTTTGCCTATGTTATTTTCAGCATCGTTTAAAATATTGACCATTGTAGAATATGCCATCGTATCGTTCATAATAGATAAATCTATATCTATGATTTTGCCCTTGCCTTTTTCGGGATCATCAGGATTGTTTACACAACCGACTAACGCCGTCAATAAGGAACAGCAACAAATTAAAATTAACAATTTTAATAATCCTTTATTTTTCATGCTTTTTTGCCTCCTTTTAGCGCGCCAACGGCACAAAATATACCAAAACAAAGCAAATCCATAATTACTATCGTTGCCCCTACGGGTGTTCCGTACAAGATTGAAATCAAAAGTCCTATCAACGTACACACAACGGAAATACATGCGCTACAAATAAGTACGGATTTAAAGTTTTTGAATATCCTCATTGCTGACAACGCAGGAAAAATCACCAACGCCGATATCAATAATGAACCTACCAAATTCATTGCTACAACTATAACAACAGCAGTGATTATAGCCATAACTATATTATAAATTTTTATATTTGAGCCTGTTGCAAGTACAAAAGTTTCATCGAAAGTAACTGCAAATATTTTGTTGTAGTAAAGCGCAAACGCAACTATAACCAAAACCGACAAAGCAATACTTATTATGACGTCACTTTTTGCAAGAGTTAATATTGAAGTAGAACCAAACAAAGACGTGCAAACGTCTCCTGACACGTTTGAAGAGCTCGGCAATACGTTCATCAAAAAATATCCCACAGCAAGCGAACTTACCGAAATCATTGCCACCGACGCGTCGCCTTTAATTTTTGCGTTTTGACTACTACACAGCAAGATAATCGCACACAATACCGTAACGGGCAATACTACAATCATATCGTTCGTTAGCCCAATTACTCCAGCTACAGCCATTGCGCCAAAGGCAACGTGAGATAGTCCGTCGCCAATAAAAGAAAATCTCTTTAATACCAACAAAACACCAAGTAGCGCAGAACACAACGCTATTAACACGCCTACAACAAAAGCATATCTAACAAAAGGATACTCAAAATATATTGCAATTTTTTCAAACAACGTCATACTATTTGTCCTCCATTCCGCAAAAAACTTTGCCTATGTCGCTAAGCAAATATTCTTGTTTTGTTCCAAAAAACAACGGATTTTGACTCAAATGTAAAATATGCGTTGCATATTTCGTTGCCATTGCTATATCGTGAGAAATCATAACCACAGTAATACCGTCGGTTTTGTTTACGTTGCTGATTATTTCATAAGTTTCTGCAGTTATTTTAGGATCAAGCCCTGTGACAGGCTCGTCAAGAAACAACATTTTTTTTGTAGCGCACAATGCCCTTGCTATAAGTACCCTTTGTTGCTGACCACCCGAAAGCTCTCGATAGCAACTCTTTGCAAGATGCTCTATACCAAGCTTTTGCATATTGTTTGATACCAATTTTCTTTCTGCCTTGTTTAAAAACGGTCTCCAGCCCATACTATTTTGACATCCAGAAGAAACAACCTCTTCGACAGACGCAGGAAAATCTTTTTGTATCGCGTTTTGTTGTGAAAGATATCCTATTTCATTACGTTTTAAATCGTCGCCCAAAACAATACTTCCACCTAAAGGCGATTTTATTTTAAGCAAAGTTTTCATCAAGGTAGTTTTTCCTGAACCGTTTTCGCCTACAATGCAAAGGTAATCGCCCTTATTTACGCAAAAATTAATGTTTTCTGCTACTACCTTTCCGTCGTAGCCTATTTTTAAATCCTTAACTTCCAAAAATGACATACTTTACTCCTTTATTCAATTATTTAACGCCCGTTGTAAAATATCAAGATTTTCCGTCATAATTTTTAAATAGCTAATATCTCCATATATATCATTTGCCAATATACGTTGAAAAGAGTTTAGTACTAAAACGGATTGATTTTTTAAAACCGTATTATTTATTACCGATTGCGCTATTGCGTTATCGGCAACATCCGTTACTAAAACGTATTTTAAATTGAGCAAATCAACTTGTTTTGCAAGATTAATTATAACTTCAAGAGTTGCTTCGGACTCAGCGGAACATCCATCAAATGCAGAATAATAATTTATTCCATAATCTTTAAACAAGTAGGCAAATGGAAATCTATCCGCAAAAACTATGGTATCAACCCGCGCGTTTGAAACTGCTTGTTGGTATTGGTTGTCAAGGGTTGCAAGCTTTGCTCTATATTCCGTAGCGTTTTGTTCAAAAACCAAAGCATGTTCTGAATATTTCAAAATAAGATTTTGGGCAATATTTTCAACAAATAAATCAGCATTTTTAAGAGACAACCAAACGTGTTCGTCAAAATGTAAATGTTCTTCGTCGTGAGAGTGCTCTTCATCGTGAGAGTGTTGCGTCTCAATAAGACTATCGGATAATACGTCCATCAAATTGACAACGAGCATACGGTCATTAGTTGACTCCGAATTTAAAATATCCTCTACCCACTCGTCTGATTCTCCACCAACGTATACAAATATGTCACAGGTTTTAATTTTGATTATGTCGTCCGCCGTTGGTTGATAATTGTGCAAATCCACTCCGCTATCAGCCAAAACTTCAAAAGTGTATCCACTTGTTTCACCAACAATATTTTTTATCCAATCATATTGAGGAAACATAGTGCATACAACGGCAATATCGTCGTCGTAATTATTAAAAAAACATCCGCTAAAACAAATTAAACAATATAAAAATATAAAATATATCAAAATAATAAAAACTTTTCTCTTCATTTTTTCCTCCATATCAAAAAACAGCAAAAATGCACGTATCACCCGCATTTATGCTTTTGTATATCCATTTTTTAAATAATGAAAGAAAAATTTAATTAGAAAGTTTTGTTTTTAAACAAACTAAGGAAAATAAATAATTAAAAATAAATTTTTTTAAATAATTGATAAAATTAAAAACAAATAAAAATCCAAAAAATACGCAACTCAAAGCCGTCAGTAAGCACAAATTGCTTTTTTGCATTACTGAGCAAACCGTACAATCATCATGATGACAATATTGTTGATGCGTCCAGCCTAAAAATACAGAAAGCAAAATCAATGTCATCAAAACAAAAAACTTTATTTTGTTGATTTTTGCGTACCTAAACATATTTTTATTATACCATCTATAAGTCTTTGTGTCAACTCTATTTTTAAGCAAAAAAAATCGTTGAATTTCAACGATTTTTTTGCTTGTTTTTTATATTAATGATCGTGATCGTGGTTATGTTCTTCTTCCGAAGATTCGTCATGCTCCCAATTGAGTTCAAAGCCGTACTCTTTGAGCAATTTGTTCATAACTTTGTCATTGAGGGTAATCTTTGTTTCCTTATATTCTTCCGTCAATTCTTCAAACAAACGATCGTAAAGAGTATCTTTTACTGCGTCGTAATAAGTCTTAAAGAAACGGTAAGTAGCCGTACCCGGCGTATACAACTCGGTTTCGTCGTCAAAATTAAAGCTGTCAGCCGTTACGTATCCGCTAAAATATACAATGTGTACGCCGTAATCTGTAACTGCAATTTCATAACTACCCAGTCCGTTTGCAATAGCCTTTCTGCCCGCGAGAGAAAACTCTGCAACCCATGCGTCAGCCTTTTCGGCAACGTCAGGTTCTTTTACTCTCAACACGTAGTCGTAAGCAGTACCTTGCATACCGGGGTCTTCGTTGTATTGATCGATAAGTTTGTCAAAATCAACGTTACGTTGAGTAATATTTGCAGGAGTTGCCATATTTTCCAAGGCAGTTTTAAGGACGGTATCGTTTAATACAACTTCGCCGTTTTCCAGCTTAAAGATATTTTCTACCTTTGAATATTCTCCGTCAACCATTTCGGAATTGTAATCCGTAGCGTCAAGTTGCAAAGCAATATTGATTCTTGCCATTTTATATTGAGCGCTATCTTTGCCAAAACGTTCGTACTTTGCCAATTCTGCCGTTTGTTCTTCAGAGAATTGAACCAAAAGGTTTTTGACAAATGCATATTCGCCTTCATGCTGTTGCGGAACAAAATACAAGAAAGAATCATCAGACAAATTAGTTATGTCTTCAGCAAATGCGCTCGGATAAAGAGCATAGTATTCTTGCTTGTTTGCAACGAGTTCGTCCAATTTGCTCTTAAGTCTTGTAAGAATTTCCGCTTCGATATCAACGTATGCCTTTTCGGCGTATTCTTGCGCAAGACGTGAAAGAATTGCCGACTCCAACTGATTGTCAATAAATTGCTCCATTGTCCAACCATAGTAAGATTCGTCAACAACGCGTACCATACTGTTTAATGCGGATTTTTGAGCATTGATATATTCCGTAGTAGAAATGGTCTTGTAACCCTCGTCGCCTTCTTCAACGCCTTCTTCCTGTTCTATACGGTCGTTGAGTTTTTGTACGGCTTTAGTTAAACCTTCGGTAGATTCGTCAAAAACGTAAGTATTGATAATAGAATTAAAGTCATCAAGCTGACAAGCCTTAAACATATCAAGATATTCGTCCAAAGTTTCCAAGTCGTCTTTAAAGTCCGTTGCAGCCAAAGCGCCTGCCCCTACAACAAAATCCACGCCCGGTTCAAGTACGTTTAACGGTCTATCTTCTTCTTCCGTTGCTTGAGCAAACTTATAAGTATTAGAAAGCTCCGTTTCTACGAGACCGTCGAGAGTTTCGTAAAGAGAAGCGCGTACGTTTTTAAGTAAAAGCTCCATATCTGAGCTCTTTGTGAGATATTGCGCGTTTTCATACTTGCTTGCTACGTCTCCGTACGGATTTTGAGCGACACCCTTCCAGCTTGAGTCGGATTTAATTTCGTTAAGTACGATAAAGTTAAGCAACAGTTGATTGCCAAGCGAATCCCAAACCGTTTGCATATCGTAGCCGTAATCAAGATATTGCGCCATTGTGTTTGCGTAAAAATCCGCAAAATCTCCTACGGTAACGCTTACGTCGCCTACTTCAAAAGCAGTTTCGCTACGGTAACGTTCCTCGTTTACTTGAAACAGCGAACAAGACGCCAAAACAAATGACATCATTATAATCGCCATAACCAAACATGTGATTTTAAAAATTTTCTTCGTCATAATTTTCTCCCAAGAAGTTAAACGTAAAAACGGGCATACTCCCCATATACGTTTACATATGCTAAAAGATTATACACCACTTTACGTAATTTTGCAAGTATAAGCAAGCATTTTATTTAAATAGTAATATAAATTTTTTTACAATTTGCATATTTTTCCATACGTCGTGTTGATCAAATTTAAAAACGACGGAAAGTTTGCGCCTTACGTCCAGCTTGCAAAAATTTTTATATGTGTCGATTGCCGAAAACAATCCTTCGAGGTTTAAATAATCTTTATTAAAAAAGTTTAGTTCCGCGTGAGTTTCGTCTATAGTCACCTCGCTAAACCCTACTTCGTTACAAAAACTTTTGAGCAAGGCTATTTCCGTCAGTTGAACGGTTTCTATCGGTGGCGTTCCGTAAATATCTTTAAGTTCATCAAGCAAAACGGTTTTTTCCTGCTCCGTGCGGATTTCGGAAATGCGCTGATACAATGTCATTCTCTCTTCGACTGGCACGTATTCGTCAGGAACAAAAGCGTTTAATGACACCGTCATAGACGTTTCAAAAGTATCGCGTTTGTTTACGCCTTCTATCTCACCCAAAGCTTCGTTTAAAAGTTTTACGTACATATCGTAACCTACTTTCAACATATGTCCGTGTTGTTCCCGCCCCAAAACGTTACCTGCTCCGCGAATTTCTAAATCTTTCATTGCAATTTTAAAACCGCTACCCAAATCAGAATATTCCATTATCCCCGACAAACGTTTTAATGCGTCTTGCGAAAGTATCTTGTCTTCCTTATACAAAAAGTAAGCGTATGCGGATTTATCACTACGTCCGACACGCCCGCGCAACTGATAAAGCTGTCCCAAACCCATTTTGTCGGCGTCAACTATCAATATAGTATTGGCGTTGGGGATATCAATTCCATTTTCTATTATCGTAGTACATACCAAAACGTCGTACTTACCCCGAGAAAAGGCGTAAATATTATTTTCCAAAATATCTTCGCGCATTTTGCCGTGAGCGAAAGTAAAAGTCACTTCTGGCACGAGCTGACGCAACTTTTCCACAAAAAACTCTATTCCTTCCACCCTGTTAAAAACGATAAAAACCTGACCTTGACGGTCTTTTTCACGCAAAATAGTGTCTCTAATTAAAGCGTCGCTTTCTTGCACTACAAAAGACTCAACCGCCACTCTCTCTTTTGGAGGAGTGGAAATAACGGAAATATCTTTCATGCCCGACAAAGCCATATACAAAGTGCGTGGAATGGGCGTAGCAGACATACTCAAAACGTCAACGTTAGTTTTTAAATCCTTGATTTTTTCCTTGTCTTCCACTCCAAAGCGTTGTTCTTCGTCCAATATCAGCATACCCAAATCTTTAAAGCAAACGTCTTTGCTCAAAACCCTGTGTGTGCCTATCACCACGTCGAGTTTACCCTCGTTAAGGAGCTTTATAATGTTTTTTTGCTGTTGCGCCGTGCGGAAACGGTTTAAACACGCAACGGATATATCAAAGGGAGCGCATCTTTTGGCAAAAGTTTCAAGATGTTGCTCGGCAAGTATGGTAGTAGGCGCTAAAAAAGCAACCTGTTTGCCGTTTGCCACGACTTTAAAAGCAGCGCGTAAAGCAACTTCAGTCTTGCCAAAACCCACGTCTCCAACCAAAAGCCTGTCCATAATTTTGTCGCTCTTAAGGTCGGCGTCTATTTCTTCACCGCATCTCACTTGGTCGGGAGTTTCTGCAAAACCGAAACCGGCGTCAAATTCCTCCGTCAAATATTGGTCTATTTGGTATCGAAAACCTCTTGCGTTTTTGCGTTGAGCGTAAAGTTTAAGCAAATCAATTGCCATTTCCTTAATTTGAGATTTGACTTTTGATTTTACTTTTTCAAATTCAGCGCCACCGATTTTGCTGAGTTTAGGCGCTGTTTCGCTCCCGCTATACTTTGAAAGCATATTGGTATTTTCCGCAGGGACGTAAACCGTGTCGCCGTTTCGGTACATCAATTTTATAAAATCTTTAGTACCAAAACTGCCCGTTTTGGTCACTACCCCTTCGCACAAGCCTATGCCGTGAAGCTCGTGTACGGCGTAATCGCCTGCTTTAAGGTCAAGAAAAACGTTTTCCTTTTTTGGCTTTAGTTTGCGCGAAGCAACTTTTTTAAAAAGGTCGTCGCAACCTACCACTACAAAGCGGTTGGAATGAGAAACAAATCCCCTATTTACCGCAACGGGCGAAATAAAGGCGTTATTTGGAGTTTTGGGCGGTGTTTCCTCTATCCCGACTAACACTCCAAACTCATCAAGTTGTGATTGTAGCGTTTTTGCTTGTGAAATATCAACGCAAAAAATCGCAACGGAATAGCCGTTTAATTGCCAATGTTTTAAATCGTTGGCAAGTTGCTTTACGTCCAATTTGTAATTAAACACGGCAGAAGACTTTAAGTTGGTAATTGCCTGCGGTTTAAAAAACGTACAACTATAAGACAAAGTTTGTAAAGCAAGTTGACAAAACCCTTTATACTTATTTTGAAGATTTTCAGTATTGCAAAGCTGACCGAAATGCGACGGCAAAATCTCGCCGTTAGAAAGTAAAAAGGCAAACCTTTCCGAAAAACCATCAAACGTGCGTTTGGTTTTTTGTTGAATCAGTTGAGGTTCATCCCAAATAATCAAAGTATCCGTCGGCAAATATTCAGCAAGAAAGGAATTGGGCGCAAACGGATACAACCACGGGTTGTCGGAAGAACTCTCTAGCGACGACAGCAAACTGTTTAAACGAGCTGAAGCATTTGCCGATATTTTTTGCTTTTGCGCTTCGAGGCGAGCTTTATTTAACGCCGTTTCGCCGTCAAAAATATCGTTAATTGCAAAAACGTCCACCTGATTGAGTTTTTTTACCGAAAGAAAAGTTTCTTTATCGACAAGCTTTACGTTTTCTACCGTGTCGTCAAAAAAATCAAAACGGACGGGTGAGGAATATTGTGGCAAAAATACGTCAACTATATCGCCTCTTACGGTAAACTGCCCTGCCGATTCTATAACGGGACGTTTTGAAAAACCGTTATCGGTCAACTTTTTGCAAAAATTCGACAAATTTAAGGCTTGATTTACCTTTACGCAAAAAATACTTTCCTTAAACCTAAGAGCGCACGGCAAAAGTTGTGACAACCCCTCGGGCGTAGTCACTACACCGGAAATTTGACGCGTAACGATTTTGTAAAGAGTGACAAATCTATCAAGCTTTGTTTTTAATCCTTCGGTTTTAAGTAGTAATACTTCCTGACGGGGTGGCAAAAACTCAAACGACTTGTCGCTTAAAGCCGACAACTCGCGAGCGTTTTTTTGCGCTTCGATATAATCTCCCGTAACGTACAAAACAAAGCGTTGTTGATTTGCGGAAATAAATATTTTTTCCGCCGACTGCACGCCAAAAACCGCAGAAAAATTTTTACTGCGGAGGTTGGTTGTTATTTCCCTATAAGCGGGATATATATTTGGATTAAATAATTCGCAATACATAAGTTTAAATCAGTCTCACCTATGATTGTATTTCATCATTATTTTTTCGATATCTACGCCCTCACAAAACTCTTTGAGCGCCATAGCCACTTGCTCGTACGTAAAATCAAGCACTTTTTCGACGTCTTCGGGGATTTTACTCAAAACGTAATCCATTAGCGCAAAACCTTCTATCTTTGGACGGTCTATACCTACCCGAATACGAAAAATATTTTGCGTACCGAGATTTTTTACAATATTGAGCATCCCGTTGTGACTTCCACCGCTACCGTCTTTGCGGATACGAATTTTGCCAACGGGTAAATCGGCGTCATCATAAACGACAATACAATCGGTTTGCTCTATTTTGTATTTGTTTATCAATTCTCTAACGCTTTCACCCGAAAGATTCATATAAGTAATAGGCTTTGCTATTACAACTTTGCCCATTGGAGTTTTTTTGTGCGCCGTAATAGCTCTGCACTCGCCTTTATCAAATGAAGCCCCAAAAAGTTGAGCAAACTTGTCCACCGCTTTAAATCCTACGTTGTGAAAAGTATTAAGATATTTTTCGTCAGGATTGCCCAATCCCACTACCAAAAACACTTTTTGTTTCATTTTTTTATTATAACACAATATAGGAGATTTTTACAACAAATACGACTAATCTTTTGATTATTTGCTTGCTATTCTTTCTCTATGTTTAAATACTGCGGACGGCAAAACGTGATGACGTCCCCCGCGCCCACTACCAACAAAAGATCGTTTAGGTTTGCTTGTGACAAGAAAGTTTTTGCGTCGTCAAAATTTTTTGCAAACACACAAGGCGTATATTGCGAAACGCTTTTTACCAAGTCAGTACTATCACCGCCCGCGACAGGATTTTCTCTTGCGGAAAAAACAGGCAAAACCACCACCTTTTCAGCCCCGCAAAAACAGGTGGCAAATTCACTTAACAGTCCTTTTGTACGCGAATAAGTATGAGGTTGAAACAAGACGTAAATTTTTTTATACCCCATATATGAGCTTGTTTGTATCAAATTTTTTATTTCCGTAGGATGATGCGCGTAATCGGCAATTACGTTGGTAAAATTACTTTCAAATTTTTGCCAACGCCTTTCTACCCCTGTAAAATGCTTTAATTTTTCAATAATACTCCTTGTCTCAACGCCCAAAAATCTTGCCACCGCATAAGTTGCAAGCGCGCTTAAAACAAGATGTTCTCCCACGGCGTTTAAACGGACTCTACCGACAAACAGCCCTCTTTCATACAAATCAAATTCAAATCGGCCATTGACAGATTTTAAGTTATCGGCAAAGTAATCACAATCGTTTTTGTTACCCTTTATGGCAAAACTGAGTATTTTTGCATTTATATTTTTATTGCCTAAAAAATCGGCAACGGATTTTTCTGTAATCACAACTCCGTCTTTTTGCGTATATTGAGCAAATTTGCAAAAAGCCTGTCTTACGTCGTCAAGCGTTTTAAAACAATCGACGTGGTCGTGGTCTACGTTAAGTATCACGGAAATTTGTGGAGTTAACGCCAAAAAGGACGATTTATATTCGCACGCTTCGGCAACGGCAATTTCTCCGTCACCCACGTAATAATTATTGTTTTTGTAAAGTCCTCCTAAAAACAAATCAGAAACTTTACCACAACTCAAAAGCGTTTGGTACAAAAAAGCCGTCGTCGTGGTTTTTCCGTGACAACCTGCTACCGCGATAGAATTTTTAAACCCGTTTAGCACAAGCCCCAACAACTCTCCGCGAGTGAGTATTTTTGTACCGCGTTGCTTAAATTCCTCCAATTCTTCGTTTGTTTGATCAATAGCAGAATTAACGATGCAATAATCCACGTTTTGCGGAATATTGCTTTTGCAATGTTTTAAAAAAATCTTTGCGCCACTCTCTATTAAGTTTTTTGTAAAAACACTTTGCTCTAAGTCACTGCCATAAACAGTATGTCCTTTGTTCAACAAAAAAAATGCTAAACTACTCATTCCCACACCGCCTATACCGATAAAATAATAAATTTTTTTTGGATTATTTTTAATATTTTCTACATATTTATATGGTTTTTTCATTTTTACCCCTAACAATATTGCAAAATGATAAAAAAAATATAGCAGTGACAAAAATATGTTAATTTTTGAAAAAAAATTTGTTATTTTTGTTGAGTTTTTTCAAAAATTAGTATATAATATTTTTGTAAAAGCTGGTTCACCCCACAATATATGCTTTAAAGGAGATTTTTATGAGATTTACAGACGTAAGAGTTCGCAAGACCGAAAAGGAAGAAAACAAGCTACGCGCAATTGTTTCCGTCACAATCGAGGAATGTTTCGTCATTCACGACATCAAGGTTATTGAAGGTACCGACGGATTGTTTATTGCCATGCCCAGTCGCAAGATGAAAGACGGTGATTATAAAGATATTGCCCATCCCATCAACGCTGAAACAAGAAAGGAATTATCCGATATAATTCTCAAAGCATACGCCGAAGCGTAACGTATTTTTAAGTCGCCATAATGGCGACTTTTTTTGTAATAAAAAACCTTTTTGCATTTTGCAAAAAGGTTTTTATTATTTTTGTTAAATTAATCAAAATTATTTTTTGTCGGTTGTTTCTGTATTTTGTTTAGCTTCTTCCCTTGCAAGAGCTTCTTCCTTAGCAACCAAAGCTTGTACTCGCATATCTTCTTTCTTTTGTTGCGGATTTACAAAGAGCAAAACCAAAACTGCAACAACCAAAATAGCAATAACTACTATAAGGATGATTTCCAAAGCTTCGTTTACCGGATTTTTGTCAAGATCAGCAGCTGTTTTTGCCGTAACAGAAATAAATCCAAACGTACCGCCCGTGGCAACGTTGCCCGAATTGTCGGTTGCAGTATATACTACAATAAAGTACGGTTTACTTTCCCCTGCGTCGTTTAATAAAATCATATCTTCGGTCATTTCGTAACCTTCGGTGATTTTAACTTTTTCGACAATTTCCAAATCAGTAGTAATGAGTTTGCCATCGTCATCCGTTTTGTAACCGTCCGGATATTTGTCGTAATTCAAACGATATACGGTATAATCGTTGAGTTCCGTATTGATTCCGCTACAGTTGTCATAACGAGAAACCGTCGGAACTTCCAAATCGTCGCCAACTTCCAACACCTTTGTTTTGTTGGCTGCCGTCATAGTAATGGTAGGAGCAGTAACGTCCTGAACCTCGACGGTAAAAGCAAAAATAACAGTTTCATTTCCACTTTGGTCAATGACTTTATAGGCAATTGTATGACTGCCGATACTGTTAAAAGTGATGGAAGTATCGCCACTCCACTCATAATCTGACGTAGCGTTACTTTCTTTATACCCTACAACTACTTCAAGGTTGTCAAAGTCGTTAGCGTCTTCGTCGCTCAAATTGGCATCTTCTCTAATAAAATCACGGAATATATCGTATTTTTCGTTATCTTCACGAGTGATTGTCGGGAAGGTATAAGAACCTGATTCCGGAGCATTGATAACTCTATTAGTAAAGAACTCGGTATTTTCTCTCGCCCACTTTTGGAAATTTTCTTGATTTACTTCCGGTTTGGCTTCGTCCTTAATGCTAACAACTTTTACTGCAAAAGTTAAATATCTTTCTTCGGTGTCATAGCCCGTTTTTATAGTAAAGGTAAAGACGTAAGTCGAACCTTCACCTTCAGACAATACCTTACTAGTAGAAGTTCTTGAAAAGTCCTCCGTATTCTTTACAAATTCGGTACTTTCGTCGTTTTTGCTCATTGCAAAAAACTGAACGTCGTCAAAACCAGAATTGTACTTTTCTTCCGTTGCGTCAACGTGATCTACCGTTTGCAATGCAATGGTATAAAAAGGAAATACGTATTCCTGGCCTTCTGCGGCGGTAAGTTCTGCAACGAGACCTGCATAAACGTCGTCAGAAGTATCTTCTACATCACCAACGTAATTAAACGCGTCGTTAAGCACCATTTCTCCTGCAACGTCTTTATGCTTAAAGATATCTTCCGTTCCGTTAATGATTTGTCCGCGATATTCCTTAAGACTGCATTTGACTACCGGGCGAACGGTAAGGTTTGTACTACCTGCAACCTGCGTACCGTAAACGTTGCTCAAAGACAAAACGTTGATTACACTTGCCGTAGGATTAATTTTGTTTCCACTTTCATCCGTACCGAGATCGTCACCAGTTTTTTCTTGCTCCAAAACACCTACTTGCAAATTGGCTTCTTTAAGAGGCTTTACGTTGCCGACAGATTCTTCCACCCAAGCAAAATTTGCCTTAGAAAGATCTGCTTGTTCTTCCGTTGCCGTATTTTGATTTACACAAATAAGTTTAAACGCGCTATATTCCGCCGTACCTTCGTCAAGAATAGACTTTGTCTTTATCTTGAGTACGCCTGTTTCGTATTCCAACCAAAAATAGTGTGAAGTCAAACTTACGCCGTCAATGGTTACCAAAGCTTTTTCCGTACCGTCGTCAACGTCGATAAATGTCAACGTGTCGTAAACTTTAACGTCAACGCTTTCACCGTTTTGAACAAACGTAACAACAAAACCGGTATTTTCGTTTTCGTAATTAACAAACTTGAAATACAAAGTAGAAAAATGGTGTCCGCTCTTAAGCGTTGTAAACTCTATTGCAAATTTGTTGAGATCGATTCTGTTAGAAGAATCTACCGAACCCGTAGCACTTGTCGTTTTGATAGTGATATTCAAACCGCCGTCCGCGCTGTTTGTCGCAATACTACTGTTGTAATTAACCTTAAAAACTGGGTTTGTCGCAGCGTTTACCGATTCATTGCCAACGACGCCAAAACCAATCACGGTAAGGCACAAAGCAAACAATAAAAACAATGCAACTAATTTTTTGGTCTTCATTAATTTTGTCCTCCAAATGGATGTTCTTTAACTAAATAATCATACTACAAAGTATCGGCAATTGTCAATTGTTTAAGACAATTTCCGCCAAATGTTTGTTTTTGTTTCGCTATTTAAGCCAACGAGAGAATTAATATCAAAATCCGTCCAGGGTATATTCTCTGGCGGATAGACGAAAAATATCATTCTATCCTTCGTAACAGGGTGCAAAAACACAAGTTTTGACGCCCACAACGCAAGATTGTGCTTGCCGTATTTGTCACCGCCGTAACGCATATCGCCAAACACAGGATTGTTGATAGCGGAAAACTGTACTCTTATTTGATGACTACGCCCCGTGCCGAGTTTGATTTTTGCAAGACTGGTCAAAGGCGTTGTTGCAATAATTTTGTATTCCAATTCCGCGCGTTTTGCTCCGTCCGTTGCTTCCGTTGCAACGTAAACGGTATTGTTTAGCTGATTTTTTTTGAGATAGTTGACGAGAGTACCCTCTTTTGCCTTTGGCGTACCGCACAACACGGCAAGATACTCTTTTTCTACCTCTCTATTGGCAAAAGCAGAAGAAAGTCTTGCTGCGCATTTAGAATTGCGCGCAAATACCATAACTCCACCAGTAGTTCTGTCAAGACGGTGTACTAAGCCCAAAAAAGCGTTACCTGCTTTGTTGTATTTTTGTTTAATATAATCCTTAAGTACGCTGAGCAAGTCCACGTCTCCGCTTTCGTCCGCCTGAACGGGCATATTTTGAGGTTTAAGCACCACCAAAATATGATTGTCTTCGTACAAAACGGGTATATCGTCCATTGTAAACTGTTTTTTCATTAGTCGTTTTCTCCCAAAAAGAGTGCGCTCGCACCGCAAGGCAACATAATTTCTTCCTTGGTGGGCAAGCAGACTTCATACGCCTCCACCTTGCCCTTTTTGTTTTGCATACATACGGAAAGCAAATTTTTGAGTACGGTCGGTTGCAACCCCGTAGTATAGCTGTTTAGCAAGACAAAAAGCGGGTTTGGCGACAAAACCTTGTTGCAAAGATTCAAAAAGTCGCAAATATTGTCCTCCAACTTCCAAACTTCGCCGTTGCTACCCCTACCAAAACTCGGCGGGTCCATAATAATTGCGTCGTAAAATTTTCCGCGTTTAATTTCTCGCGAAACGAATTTTGCGCAATCGTCCACTATATACCTTACGGGTTTGTCCGACAAGTTAGAAAGGGCAACGTTTTGCTTTGCTCTTTCTACCATATTTTTGGCGCTATCTACGTGACAAACTTCCGCGCCTGCGCTTAAACACGCAACCGTAGCTCCACCCGTATAGGCAAAAAGGTTTAGCACCTTTATAGGACGGTTGGCTTTTTTTATCAAATCAATGATAATCGCCCAATTTACCGCCTGCTCGGGAAACAACCCCGTATGTTTAAACCCCATAGGCTTTACGCAAAACTTAAGATCGCGCCAACCCACCGTCCACTCGTTTAACGGTTTGAAAAACCTCCAACTGCCACCGCCCGTCTCACTTCGGGTGTAGTGACCTGCCAGTTTTGGATAATTTTTTAACGGAGTTTTTGCGTGCCAGATGACTTGCGGGTCGGGACGCAACAATATCACGTTCCCCCAACGCTCGAGTTTTTCGCCGTCACCCGTTGCAATAACTTCAAAATCCTTCCACTCGTCGTTAAATCTCATATACTTTAAGTTTAAAAACTAAATTTTGTTTATAGAAACGTAAACGGCAAAACCGTTTATGTCAAGTTGTTTGTCCAAAGAATCGTCCTTTGCTTCTACGCCTGTCAATTGGTCGCACAAAGTATCGCTCATAATTTGATTTTTAAATTTTTCTAAAGCCGTCTTTGCCGTGTCTTGCGCAAAATACGTCACTTTTATGTGGTCGGTTACAACAAAGTCACTTTCCTTACGCAAAGCCTGAATTTTGCTGACAAATTCTCTTACGAGACCTTCGGCAATCAATTCTTCCGTAAGATTTGTATCCAAAACAACGGTAACGCCTTTGTCGCTGGACGCCACGAAACCTTCCTTGTTGGTACTGTTTATCAACAAATCGCTTTCGGCAAAATCAACCTGCTGTCCGTTGAGTACAACAGAATATATTTTGCCTTCTCTAACCGTATTTACCACTTCGAGAGCGTTGCAGTTAGACAAAAACTGACGTATTGCGCCCAACAAACTGCCGTATTTGGGTCCAAGAGTTTTGAGTTGAGGTTTAATTTCGTAGTTGACGTAATTTTCCGCCTCTCCGCCAAATTCAACGGCTTTTACGTTGAGTTCGTCAAGTAAAATTGACTCTGCTTGCTCGTCGAGCTTTTTGCTACCGATAACAAACATCTTTGCCAACGGCTGACGGTTTTTGATATTGCTGTTGTTTCGAGCGCTACGTCCCAAAACTACTATATCCATAATTTCCGTCATTTTTTGCTCCAGCTCTTTGTCAATCTTGAACTCGTCCGCCACGGGGAAATCACACAAATGCACCGATATTGGCGCGTCGGCAAAAAACGGCGTGACGAGGTTTTGATAAATTTGCTCCGTAACGAAAGGTACGAAAGGCGCTGACAACTTTGCAAGAGTGACCAAAACGTTGTACAAAGTAGTATAAGCCGATTTTTTGTCCTCCGTCCACTCACTACCCCAATATCTGTCTCTACCACGACGGACGTACCAATTGCTGAGTTTAGAAGTAAAGTTTTGTATAGCGCGGGCGGTATCGACTATTTCGTATTTTTCCAACCCTGCGTCAACGGTTTTTATCAAAGTATTGAGCTCGCTCAAAATCCATTTGTCCATCATAGACAATTTGCAATCGTTTAGGTTGTGTTGGGCGGGATTAAACTTGTCGATTTCCGCATACAAGACAAAAAAGGCGTAAGTGTTCCACAGCGTCCCCAAAAATTGTCTCTGACTTTCCTGAACGGCTTCGGGATAAAAACGACTGGGCAACCACGGCGCTGACGCCGTATAAAAATACCAACGTGTCGCATCCGCGCCTTGCTTGTCCAAAACAACTTGCGGATCAATGGTGTTGCCCTTGTGCTTGCTCATCTTTAAGCCGTGCTTGTCGCAAACGTGCCCCAAAACAATGCAGTTTTTAAATGGTGCTTTGCCAAACAGTAATGTTCCCAACGCCATAAGGGTATAAAACCACCCTCTCGTTTGGTCTACTGCTTCGCTTATAAAGTCCGCAGGAAAGTTTTGTTCAAATACTTCTTTATTTTCAAAGGGATAATGGTGTTGAGCAAAGGGCATACTGCCACTGTCCAACCAACAATCGGCAACTTCCGGCACGCGCTTCATCTTGCCACCGCAATCACAATCCCATACGACGGAATCAATATACGGACGGTGCAATTCTACGTCCTTTTGGCAACCGCTTAGTTTAATCAATTCTTCACGACTGCCTACAACGTGAATTTTTCCGCATTTGTCGCATCTCCAAATAGGCAAGGGAGTGCCCCAATATCTTTCACGGGAGATACCCCAGTCAATTACGTTTTCCAAAAAGTTACCCATTCTGCCGTCTTTAATGGTTTGTGGCATCCAATTTATACTGTCGTTGGATTTAAGCAACTCTTGGCGCATTGCGCTCATCTTTATAAACCAAGATTTGCGAGCGTAATACAAAAGCGGAGTGTCGCAACGCCAACAAAAAGGATAACTGTGCGTGTAGCGTTGCTCCTTAAACAAAAGCCCTTTAGCTTTTAACATCTGTATAATAGGTTTGTCGGCGTCTTTGCAAAATACGCCCTTTATCTCCGTACAACAATCCAAAAACTTGCCCCTGTCGTCCACCATTTGAACAAACGGCAAACCGTACTTGACACCCACTTTGCTGTCGTCCTCACCAAAAGCAGGCGCAATATGAACTATACCGCTACCGTCCGTCAACGTTACGTAATCGTCACAAGTGACGTACCAAGCTTTTTTGTCCGTTTTGTACCAATCAAACAATGGCTCGTAAGGCTTGTACTCCAAATCTTTGCCGAGATATTGCTCCACTACTTCGTACGAAGTGTCGCCAAATACCGACGAAACCAAAGCTTCCGCAAGAATATATTTTGCGCCGTCAACGTCAATCTTTAGGTATTTTTGGTTGGGGTTGACGCACAAGGCAACGTTTGAAGGCAACGTCCAAGGCGTGGTCGTCCATGCAATAAAATACGTGTCATCTTCGTCCGCGCATTTAAACTTTACAAAAATAGTAGTTTCTTCTACGTCCTTGTAGCCTTGCGCTACCTCGTGCGAAGACAACGCAGTACCGCAACGCGGACAATACGGCACTATTTTGTGCCCTTCGTACAACAAACCTTTGTCAAAAACGGTCTTTAACGCCCACCAAACCGACTCAATATAGTTGTCGTCGTAGGTGATATAAGGATTGTCCATATCAACCCAATAACCTATGCGCTGACTCATTTCCTCCCAAAGAGACTTGTACTTCCATACGCTAGTTTTGCATTGTTTGATAAAAGGCTCCATACCGTATTTTTCTATCTCGTGCTTTCCGTCAAGACCGAGTTGTTTTTCCACCTCCAACTCAACGGGCAAACCGTGTGTATCCCAACCGGCTTTACGCAAAACGGAATACCCCTTCATTATTTTGTAACGAGGTATGATATCCTTCATTACGCGAGTCAAAACGTGCCCGATATGGGGCTTGCCGTTTGCCGTGGGCGGTCCGTCGTAAAAAGTAAAAACTTTGTCACCGGAGTTTTTTGTGTTTGTCTTTTCAAAAATCCTATTTTCTTGCCAAAATTTTAATACGTCGCTTTCTCTCTCTACAAAATTGAGAGTGGTATCAACCTTTTTGTACATGCTTCACTTCCTTTTGCCCTTTATCTTCGAGCGAAAAATTGTTGTATTTGTTAATTTTACAACATTATACCTTTTTTTGCAAGTTTTTTTAATAATTGTATTATTATTTTTGCCCTTTTTAAGTTGATTATTTTGACTTTTTGTGCTAATATATATTTACTGTGCTATGCGGGGAGCTAGTGGTGCCCTGTTACACGCAATCCACTACAGCGTGGCAGAATGCCAAGGGCGGTCTCGTTTGTGGAAAGCAGGCACGAATAAGGAGTGTTGATATCAAGGTCTCGTGCAATGACTCCCTGTGAACCATGTCAGGGCGAGAGCAGCAGCATTAAGCAGTGCGTGTTATGTGCCACGAGGGTGCTTTGAAGTAGCCACCTGTTCGGATACCGTTTCGGCAAGCGTTGTCAACCTTGGATGCACAGTTTTTGTCAATTCAACTACCGCAAAGCGGTAGTTTTTTTGTTAAAAAAGCCATTGGTTTTTCCAATGGCTTTTTTAAACAAATTCCGTTACCTTTTATTGTAATATTTATCTTCTATTTCTTGTGCTATTTCTTCAGTAATAATGCCTTTTTCTTTAGCTTGATTCAAGGTGTAGATTTTTCCATCATTTAATACGTAGGCAATTTTAGCAAAGCCGTGATTCATTATGTCCATTTCTTCTGCAGTTGGAGCAGTTGAGGAAGATTTTATCCATGGCGCGCATAAAGAATAAATATAGCTATTACCGTATTTGCCATAATACTTAGTCAAATAAAATCTCTCGTACTTTAACTCTTCATAAAAATCATCTTTATATTTTAAACATAATTCATAAGCCGGCGTAAGCAACGTTTCAACCAAATCATCATCTACCTGTTGGCTTTTTGTGTGTATTTCAAATATATCATATACGTCTTGATTAGTTATTATTCCCTTGCTTAAGGCTTGATTAATTGAATACATCTCCGTTTTGTTCATAAATCTAATATAGTTGGACTGATAACCATAACTAAATTCCAATTTATTAATATAATTGTAAGCTACAACACATGCTTGCATACCTAAATAATTGTATGAAACAACTGAATAACCGTTATATTCTCCATAATATCTTGCAAGTTGATATAGCTCGGCTTCTTCTTGATATATCAATTCTATACAAGCATTTAGCTTGTCATAATCTTCCTTATTAAAAGTGTCTAATTTAGCAGTATGAAGTCCAAATATTGTACATAGATTATCAAAAGTAATAATACTTTTTTCGTACGCTTCTTTTGCCGTATATAACGCATTTTGATAAACTATATATACGTTATTGCGTATATCATATCTAAACTCCATATTTTCTACGTATTCAATATAAGCACCGTTTGGATAGGCTTTTGGATAACTATCCGTCATAGAAACAATATAAGCATTGCCTATTTTACCGTAGCAATCTAATATTTCTATATTATTTAAATCTACTACATCTACGTATTCTGATATTGAATTAGCATACGCCGATTTAAATTTGTCAGCTAATTCCTTGGATATATCTAAATCAACGTTAGTTAATTTTTTTGACGGATCTAAATTATTTATTTTCTCTTGCAGTTTTGCTATTTCTTCCGTCAAATTTGCTATTTGCGCTACGTTATTTGCATTAGTATTTTGCAATTCTGTCAATATTTCCGTTTGGGTTTGCAACACCTGTTGCAAATCCTCTATCTTTTGTTGCATTTCGTCGGTATTGCTACACCCTACAAATGCAAACAACGATACTACAAGCAAAGTTACTAAAATTATACTCGTTATTCTTTTCATAATTTTCCTCCTAAATTTATTACTTTAGTTTGTGTTTTTGAGTTATTTTCTTTTGTTGAGATACTTCGCTTACGCTCAG
>CABUZX010000016.1 GCA_902496185.1 uncultured Subdoligranulum sp.
CAAGTCTTTTTTGGGTTGCGACTACTTGGCGTAGCGCCTGTGGCGGAATCGGTGGGATTCGTAAGGAGCTTTAGCGACGGATAGCGAAACGTAGTGTAGCGTCACTGAAACGTTTTTGTATCCTACCATTGTACCTCACAAGGCGCGAGCCTTTGGGGAGCAATACAAAAAAAGACCTGCAACAAAAGCAAGTCTTTTTTGGGTTGCGACTACTTGGCGTAGCGCCTGTGGCGGAATCGGTGGGATTCGAACCCACGTGTCCCAAAAGGACAACACGATTTCGAGTCGCGCTCGTTATGACCACTTCGATACGATTCCATATAATAATTATTCAATTTTTGCTCGTTTCTTCTGCTACCGGTGGCGCTCGCAAACACCCCCACTTTGATATTGTTTTAAGCAAAAAGATTTTAGCACAAAACGATTGTTTAAGCAAGTGTTAAAAGCAGTTTTAAAAAAAATTTGTCAAACAACCAAAAGAATTATTCAAAATAATTGCACAACGCAAAAGAATATGGTATAATTTTTGTCGAAAGTTATTTTAATATTCGGCAGTAATGCCTGCAAGATTGGTTTCTATTATTACGCGACATAACCCAAAAGGACTATTCCTGTTTGCATTGCGCAAACAGCTTTTTTTTGCCCTTTTGCCACTAAAGAAAATAACAACTTTTACCATATAGGAGGAAAAAAATATGGAAATTCGTTATAACGTAGACGCAACACCAAAACAAATGGGCTGGGGCGTCACCCTTATCTCGGCGTTTCAACAAATGCTGGCGATAATGGCAGCAACGTTGCTCGTGCCAATGATTGTAAGTGGCGCGGGATTGCCCATGGACCACGCCGCCGCCCTTTTTGGAGCAGGACTCGGCACTATCGTCTATTGGTTGTTTACCAAGAGAAGAAGCCCCGTCTTTTTGGGTAGTTCCTTTGCGTTTTTGGGCGCAATGACAGCATGCGTAGGCGCAGGTTACGGCTACTGGGGACTCATTCTCGGTACTGCATTTGCGGCAATCGTTTACGTCATTATTGCTCTTATTGTCAAGCTTGCAGGCACAAACTGGGTATCTAAACTTATGCCCGCAGTCATTATCGGACCGACGGTTGCGCTCATTGGACTTTCGCTCTCTGGCACGGCAACCGACTGGGCAATGCACAACGGTGGAAGCAACTACAACCTTATTTCTATCCTTTGCGCCTTGGTCACCTTTATCATTATCGTACTTGCTAGCGCAAAAGGCAACAAAACAATGAAGCTCATACCCTTTATTATTGGTATTGCAGGCGGATATATCCTTGCCTTGATATTCTCCGTTATCGGTAGCGTTGCAAACCTTCCCTACTTGCAAGTCCTTGATTTTAGCGTATTTACCAACACGTTTGGTGGTAGTTTTGATATTGGCATGATTTTCCACGTGCCTGAGTTCACCATTGTAAAAGCCTTTGAACAAGGCTGGCAAATTGACGGCTCTGCAATTGGTAGTATCGCATTAGCCTACGTACCAGTTGCTTTCGTTGTTTTTGCAGAACATATCGCAGACCACAAAAACCTTTCTTCTATTATCGGAAAAGACCTCATCAAAGACCCCGGACTCAGCCGTACGTTGTTGGGTGACGGTATCGGTTCTTTGGTTGGCGGTATCTTTGGCGGATGCGCAAACACCACTTACGGCGAATCCGTAGGTTGCGTTGCTATTTCTGGAAACGCTTCTACTTGGACCATCTTTTGCACCGCTATCGGTTGTATCGTATTGTCCTTCTTTACGCCGTTTGTTGTGCTTATTCAATCAATTCCAAAGTGCGTAATGGGTGGCGCTTGTATTGCATTGTACGGCTTTATTGCAGTAAGCGGTCTCAAGATGATTAAAAACGTCGATCTCAACGACAACCGCAACCTATTTGTCGTAAGCGCAATATTGGTATCAGGTATCGGCGGTCTCGTATGGACGTTTGGCGAAATCAATATTACAGCCATTGCCGTCGCGCTTATTCTTGGTATTATTACCAACGCTATTTTGGGTGGATTTAAAAAGAACGCAGAAGTTACCGAAAGCATGGCAAGCTCTTACGGTGATTTTGACCCCGACAACACCTTGGAAGATAATCAAGAAGATAAATAAATTTATATTTATTAAACATAATGCTTAACAAAAACAACCGCAAAATAGCGTGATACTCTTAACGGAGAAAATGTCAACGCACTTTAAACATAGAATATAATAGGAGAAAATCTATATGAAGCTATATTTTGCTGATGGCGGTAGTACTTTTCAGGATTACAGTAGAGTGGGATACGATTCCTGCTCGCTTATCTGTCGAACAAAACCCTTTCCGGAAGGCACTTACTGTGTGACTTGTGAAATCGACGATTCTTTTACCGAAGCGGAGGCACAACAATTGGGTGACCGTGCTACCAGTTATGTCGTCAATGACGGTTTTTCCGTCGAGAAAGCCGTTCGTCACGTAGAAGCAATTATGTTGAAAAATAAAGGTTAATTGGCATCGGGTTAAAAGAGAATACCTATCATTTAACTATAATACACGAACAAAAAGAGAGGACATTTCGGCTACCGACCGATTTGTTCTCTCTTTCTGCTTGTAATAAGGGTTTGGGCTTAGCCCAATTTTTGTATTTGACCGATCAAATGCGATGCTCGCACTGAGTAAAATTATCAAATTCTCCGCTAAGAACATCAGCCGATTTTGCGGTTGTTTTTTTCTTATTATAAATTATACGTCTATTAAATTTTAAATGACAAAACGTGTTTTTGTCATAAGACTACTCCCTAATTAATTTTGTCTTTAAACGTAAAAAAGAGCAAAGGTTTGCGCCTTTGCTCTTTTTGACTTATTCCTTATTGTCGTCACCGAGTGGATCTTCGTTTGAAACAGCAGGCGGTGAAGCTTCAGGCTTTTGAGTGGTTTTATTTTGTTTTTCGGATTCGGAGGCAAGCGCCATAAGACGTTGTTGAATTCTCTTGGCGTTTTCCTGTTCTTTTTTGTCTCTACGTTGGTCTACAAATTCACAAACTTCTTCCACCGACTTTCCTTCCATAATCATATCAACTTCATCCTCAAAGATTGTCTCTTTTGCAATCAAAACACTTGCCATAGTATGAAGCTTGTCGATATTTTCACTCAAAAGTTTTTTGCCGTTTGCGTAACAATCGTTGATAATTTTGCTTATCATCTTGTCAATTTTTGAGGCGGTTTCATCACTGAAATCTTTTACAGTGCCGTAGTCTCTACCAACAAATACTTCCTGATCGCCACCAAAATAAACCATGCCCAATTCGTCCGTCATGCCGTAAACCATAACCATATCTCTTGCAATCCTCGTGGCTTGTTTTATGTCACCGCTTGCGCCAGTGGTAATATCGTCCAAGACCAACTCTTCGGCAATTCTTCCACCGAGACACATAGTGATGTCGGCAATAAACTTATTTTTAGACACACACATAGATTCTTTCTTGGCGCGTGACATTGTATAACCACCTGCGTTTCCGCGCGGGATAATAGTAACCTCGTGAATATCGTCTTCACAATCGGACAATAAGCAACCGAGAATTGCGTGACCGCCTTCGTGATACGCCGTCAAGCGTTTGTCGCTTTCTGACACTACTCTACTTCTCTTGGCTGGTCCCATGGCTATTTTTTCCAAGCCTTCGTTGATATCTTCCATAAAAATCAACTTGTGGTTTTTCCTTACCGCCAAAATTGCCGATTCGTTAAGAACGTTTGCAAGGTCCGCCCCCGTAAATCCCGGAGTAATTTTTGCCAGCACGCGGAAATCTACGTCGCTTGCCAAAGGCTTGTTGCGCGCGTGAACCTTAAGAATCGCCTCTCTACCCCTTACGTCGGGACGATTGACGAATATCTGTCTATCAAATCTGCCTGCTCTCGTAAGCGCTGGGTCAAGTATATCGTGACGGTTGGTTGCCGCCATAACGATAATACCGCCGTTTACTTCAAAACCGTCAAGCTCTACCAACAACTGATTGAGGGTTTGCTCTCTTTCGTCGTTTCCGCCACCAAGACCTGCGCCACGGTGACGACCTACTGCGTCGATTTCGTCAATAAATATAATACAAGGCATATTCTTTTTAGCTTGTTCAAAAAGACTACGCACTCTACTTGCGCCTACGCCTACGTACAACTCTACAAAATCACTACCGCTGATAGAAAAGAACGGTACGCCCGCTTCGCCGGCAACGGCTTTTGCAAACAAGGTTTTACCCGTGCCCGGAGGCCCTACGAGCAATACGCCCTTAGGAATTTTTGCGCCCATTTCGGTATATTTTGAAGGATTTTTCAAAAAATCTATAATCTCAACTAATTCTTCCTTTTCTTCCTCGGCGCCTGCCACGTCTGAAAAGCGCGTCTTTACGTTTTGCGAAACTCGGGCGCTACTTTTGCCAATATTTGTGGCTTGCATACCTTGACTCCTGATACTGCGGATTAAAATTATTCCGAGACCAATCATCAAGATAGCCATAATGGCGTAATAAATTATCGTTGAGTAATCCGTAGTAACGGGATTTTCAAAGGCGCAATCTACCCTTAAATCCTGTTGTTCTTCACCCAGGGACAAATTATATTGATCTATTTGATCCAAAACTCTATCGTGTATCCCTACACTGCCGTAAAAGTAATAATCGTAATAATTTTTTGCGTCTTTTGCGTCGTTTGGGGCGTATTTCCCGTCTTTAAGCACAACGTTAAAGCGATAGCCCTTTCCTCCGTAGACGGCGGAAACGTTGCCAGCGTTAAGGTCGCTTACAAAACGCGTATACTCGTCCTCCATTTTTGCCGCTTGCTGTGAACTCCACGCAAAAACTGCAATACCAATAACAACGAAAATAATTACCAACCACAAAATCCAACTATAATTTCTTTTGTTCATCAATTCCTCCTTATGCTAAACATTAGCTGTAAACAACGTCTTAATGACGAGTCGACTTTTTGGTCATTTGGTTATACTTTTGTATTTTTACTACAATACCACAACTTTGTAGATTTGTCAACAAAAACCTGTCTACCCTATTAAATTATATCGTTTTATCGTGTGTTTTTTGTAACAAAACGCTAAAAAACCAAAAATAACGGAGAAACTTTTTTAAGCGCGTTGAGTTTTTTCAAAAAAAACGCCCATTGCCGTTGGCATGGGCGGGTTTGACGAGAAGCAATACTCAACAAGCCAAAAAATTATTTACAGATTTTTTTACGGACTCGGCAATAACGTATGCCATTTTGTCAACAAGTTCTACTCTATCCGCCTTTGCCGAATAAAAGTTTTGCGCGCCACGCATACTGACAACACCCAAAAGCGAAACGTCTCCCACCCTTGGCAAAACCTTGTTAGTAGCGGCTCCCGGCACGATACCATCATTTACTACTTGTACGCAACCTACTTCCGTACTGTCGCCGACGGCCGCGTCCACCACCACGATTTTTTTGTCGGGATGCATAGTTTTGACAAATTCTATTGCAATCGACATATTTTTTGCATTTACGTTTATTTCCTCCGTGCCGTATATCAGTAAGGAAAAATTATCGTCACTCATCAGCAAACTACCTACTTTAGGCCCAAGGCTGTCACTTACCACGCCTGACGTGCCTATGCATAAAAAAACGTAATCCTTTAAGTTTCCTGCGGTTTTAAAAATTTTTTCCGACAATATATCGGAAGCGTTGCTTCTGTAAATCGTTGTGCTTTCCATAAACTCTTTCCATCCCCTTTTTTGTTTTTACTGAAATAGTTTTGCCACAACACTTTTTTTTATACCATTATCCGTTGCAATTTACTACCACGTCAAAATTTACCTTTGACCAAAAATCTTTGCCCGATTTTTCTATCAGATCGTTATATTTTTTGCCGTACTTGGCGTATAAGGCGTTTTTTATCCCCAAAAAATCACAATCCGTTTCTACACATTTTTCAAAGGCAGAAGTTATTGCTTTTTTTGCGTCTTTGCTCGCGCCTTGCTTTTGCAGTTCGGACAGTTTTTCGCCCTCTTTAACCCGCAAAGGAAATACTTCGCCTACGGTATCCGTCAAAAGTAGTTTTAACCCCAAAGTCAAATCCACTTTTACGTTAACTTTTTCGCCCTTGACGGAAATTTCCGTTTTTCCGTCTTTTTTATCCAAGGCTAACGCTGATTTTTGCGGATTGGTATGGTCTACAAAGGTGCAAAAGATATTTTTGTCACCATAAAGATTTAATCCGTCAAGTTGATTTCTGTCAAGACTACCAACGTACTTTCCGTCGGAAAACAACGCCATTTGCCCCGTTTTGAATTTGCCTTGATTAGAGTTTTCGCCTTGAGCGCCTTCACTCTCGTTGGAATTCTGTTTTTCAAATTTGATAAGATTTAAATAACAGCTTTTTGACTTATCAAAAAAACCCTGCGCCGTAGTATTTAGGGTGGTATATTGAATTTGCGCCTTGTGTCCGCTCTGAACCAACAACGTTTGCAAAGCAAAGCTCACGTATTCGTCCACCTGACTCTTTTTTTGTAACATCTTTTTTGCAGGACCTTCGCTTACCACCACTATAGTACCGTCCCTAAAAGCGCCGCTACGAACAAAATAGTCAAGAGTATTTTGGAGCGATACTTGTTTTGCGCAAGTTTCTCCCAACATAACGATACCGCACTCACCAAAACTTGGTGTTTTGCCAAAACTGTTAAACAAATCTCTTATTGCAAGCCCTACCGACTGCCCTTTGCCTTCGACTATTTTTTGACTTCCCTGACTTGCGGAGCTTTCGCTACCCATTGCGTTTTGTTTTGGAGTGGCAATTTCCGCCGACAAAACGAAATTTTGCGTTTCTTCTTCATAGTCAATACCAATACCCAAAATAATTGCTCTTTCGTTGAGTTCAAGCGGTAAAAAACTTACTCTCACTACAACGTACAATACTGCAATAATACTAAAAATTAAAATTTTTACACCCTTGCTCACAACTCAAACCTCCATTACCGTGGCGGAAATCCTGCCAGAATTTGCGCGATTGTCCTTGCTCGTTGTTTTTTTGTCGGACAAATACGCCAGTAACGGCAACAAAAACGCAACTATTACGGAAACAAAAATATTGACGTATCGTCCAAAACCAAACAAAAAAACTTCTTCAATTAAACTTCTCGCGTCTACCAATACGGGCAACAAAACTACGGCTACGGCAAACACAACGTATATCCAAAATTCTCTTTTAGGCGGTATCGGTAAATTTTGAGCTTTTTTGTCAAACACCATATCCACACTTTTTAAAAAACAACGCGCGTAAGTAAACAGCAATAAAAATATGGCCAATATCCAAACGGAAATCAATAACCAGTCCAACCTACCCGCTACCGAAGTGTTAAAATTAAATTGACTTATTCTTGCAATGGCAATATCGCCGTATCCTGCAAGCTCTCCAAATAACGCGACGTATATAACGCACACGAAAATACTTATAATACTCGCCGAACCCACGCCCAAAAGTATTTGCCATTGACTTCGCTTGGATTTTTTTGTATCTCCAAGTAAAATCATAACTATTGCGCCGTCACCAAACATAAAATACGACGTTAGCAAAGTTTTGACGACGTCCTGCGCTCCGTTTTCTACAAGAGGAAGAAGTTTTTCAAAACTACAGTCACTCAAAGACAATACGCTTATGGCAATAAGACATATCGTTATAGGAATAAACAATATTTGAGCAAGTCTTGCAATTACTTTAAATCCTCTACTTTGAATAAACCATATCGCAAACAGGGCAATACAAGCAAACACAACCCAATCGCTTTTTAAAACGAACGTATTTGTATAAAGCGTCAAAACGTCCAGCAAAACGTACAAAAACTTTACAAAAAAGCACGTTGCAAAAATCAACAATATAACGTCTGCAAAAAACTTACCTACGGTATTTTGCAAAATTTCTTTAAAACTTTGATTGTTTTTGTTTAAAGTCAGTCCCCACAATACAAATACAAAACTTATAAAATCAACCACAAAAGAAAGCGTCATTCCTATCCAAAAGTCCCGTCCGCCTTGGTTAAAACATATATAAGGCATACTGAGCAGTTTGCCTGCAGGTATTATTATGCAAAGCAACAAAGCAAGTTGCCCGTATTTAATTTCATTTTGCTTCATTTTGTCTTACCTCGTTTTTACCTTTTATGCTTTTTGGACGATACAAAAGTTTTTCCAGTGGTTGCTTGCCGAGCGCGTCCTGCTTGTCACGCAAAATATCCGGAGCAAAGGGAGACGCGTATGGCGTGCCGAAAGACTCAAGACTCACTATATACGCAACGAAGGACAATCCAAAAAGCGTCAGTCCAAACAATCCCGTCAACGCCCCCACAATCAAAAAGGCAATTCTTAAAACCGTAAACAACAAAGTATTGTCAGGCATTGCATAAAGACCTATTCCGCTGAGCGCCCCGATAACCACCGCAGGCGCGCCCAACAATCCTGCTTTTACGGCGGCGTCACCCAAAACAACCGCGCCGACGACGGATAAGGATATACCCGCTATTTGGGGCATTCTAAAATTTGCCTCGCGCAAAATGTCAAAAAGAATAAGCACGAGCAACATTTCCTCAAACGGTCGAAAGGGTATGGCCTGAGTAGAGGTTAATATGGTAATTAAAAACTTTGCAGGAAGTATTTGATAATTAAAGACCTGCAACGCCACGTAGAGCGACGGAACAAAGATGGCAAGCATTACGCTGATAAGTCTTAAATAACGCCCGGCAGTGGCTGTTTTTGACGACTGGTAATAATCCTCCGCCGCCTGCAAGTCTTCTAAAAACATATACGGTACGCTCAACACTATAGGGCTTCCGTCCACTATTAAAGCAACTCTACCTTCAAGCAATTTTGAAGCAATTACGTCGGGACGCTCGGAACTTCCTACGGTTTTAAAAAATCCGCTTTTGTCGCAATCCAAAAATCTTGCAACGTAACTGCTGTCAAGTATTGCGTCAATATCGATACTTTTAAGTTTTTTCATTACCTTGTCTACGGTTTTTTGGTCAACAATTTCTCTCAAAAAACAAACGTAAACCAACGTTTGAGTGTATCTACCGATATTGGTTTCCGTAGCAACAAAACTCGGATGTTTGAGACGCTTTTTCAATAAAGACAAGTTGGTTTTGGCGTCCTCGATAAACCCCTCGCGAGGTCCTTTTGAAACGTTGCCCGTGGGTGGTTCGGCAATGCTCCGCATTTGAGTAAAACGAGTGTCAAAGCATACGCATACGTTTTTGTTGCTTTCTTCAAACACCAAGCAATAACCGTTGAGCAACTTTTGTATCATACTGTCGAAATCCGTCAGTTTTTCCGAAACGGGATTTACGCAAATCGTATCGCGTACTCTTTCTAAAGTTACGTCCTCTCTGTCCCACTCCACCAACGGCTTAATGACGCTTTCTTCTAATATCTTTTCACCCGCCATACTTTCGAGATACAACAATATCCACCCCTTTTGCGAACAAACAGGGCGTAAAACGCGCTTTTTTAAGTCAGTTTGTTCTCCAAAGGCTTTCGTGATTTTGTCAATAATGCAAAACTCCTGTCCTGTTAAAGCGCTTTTAAATACGTCAACTATTTTTTTCCACAAATTATTATTTTCCATATTTTTAATGTTTGAAAAAAAGCGTAAATTATTCAAAATTTTCGCTTTGATAAAAAAGTTCATACTTTTGACTTGACAAACGACAAAAAGGGGTTACAATCAACCCGCAAAGTCACAAATATAAAAAAGGACAAGTTTGTGTGCGTTGACTTGTCCTTAAAAAACAAAAAGGAGAATTTATGGCAGTAAACTACATTACCGCAAAACTAAACACGGACAAAACGTTGGTTTTTGACCAAACGGCGGAAGTAAATTCGGGCGAAAACCTTTCCACGCAATTGCAAATATCCGTACCAAGCAGTTTTGCTGATTTCAACTTTAATCTTGAGTTTTTGTTGCCCGACGACAAAAAATACGCAACGGGATTTATTCCGTTGCATCTTACGGTAGACGAACAATATATTTTGAACTACACTCCCGACAGAAGTTTGCTGTCAAAACGAGGGAGGGTTTACGTTCAGGTGAGAGGCTCCAAAACAGACGATACCAACACTACGGAGGTTTTTAAATCCGTAAAGTCCGCAGACGCAAGCTTTGAAGTAAATCCGAGCATTTTTGACGCAAAAGAGCCTTTTGTTTATAGAGACGTCTTGACGGATATTTGCGAGACGTTAAACCAAGCGCAAACTTTGCTTGACAAAATTCAAACCGATATCAACAACGGTCTTGCAGGCAAGGACGGTATTACGCCGGAGATTTCTGCAAACGCCACTACCTTGCCGGCAGATCAACAAGCAACCGTTACAAAAAGCGGTACTACCGAAGCGCCTGTTTTTACCTTTGGAATACCTAAAGGCGAAAAGGGAGATAAGGGAGACAAGGGCGTAAGTATTATATCCATTACAAAAACGAATACCGACAGCCTAATTGATACTTATACAATAACCTATTCCGACAACACACAGGAAACGTTTAAAATTACTAACGGCAAGCAAGGCGAAACAGGTCTAACAGGCGACAAGGGAGAAAACGGCGTTACTTTTACACCAAGCATAAATAGCGACGGAATATTGATTTGGACGCGTAGCGACAACGGCGCTGACATACCAAGCCCTACCCCTGTAATTCCCAAAATCGGCTTAAACGGAAATTGGTTTTTGGGCGAAACCGACCTTAACGTAAGCGCAAAAGGCTCGACGGGCGACAAAGGAGACAAGGGCATTACCTTTACTCCAAGTCTTGACGATAGCGGAAACTTGTCTTGGAGCAACGACGGCGGATTGACAAACCCCACAACGGTAAACATAAAGGGCGCAAGGGGCTACAGCGGAACAGACGGCGTAACTTATACGCCTTATTTAGACGAAGAAGGTCTCCTCAACTGGTCACGTAGCGACGGAAATATCGACGAAGTACCTTCGCCCACTCCGATTATTCCCCAAATAGGCGAAAACGGAAATTGGTTTTTGGGCGAAACCGATCTTGAAGTAAGCGCCTCAGGCGAAACTGGGCCCCAAGGAGAAGCAGGCGCCAACGGTACGACTTTTACGCCAAGCGTTGATTCTGCAGGAAATTTATCTTGGAGCAATAACGGCGGATTAAGCAATCCATCCACCGTAAACCTCAAAGGTTTACAGGGCGCGCAAGGCTACGGTATTGTAAATATCACCACCCCAACAACGTTAGAATATGGCGAAATGCAACTCGAAGAAATTATGAATACGACCGTGACTATTGAAACAAATGAAGAAGTTCTTAAAGTCGGCGATACCTTGATATGCCCTTACTTTAATCTCGATAGCTATACAATGAAAGTTTTTGCAGGAAAAATTACTAATTTTGACCCCGCGTCAAAAGAAGTCACTTTTATCGCAAAATGGTACTTGTCTTAATAAATTTCAAAATTTCCCTCAATTGACAATTAAATTTTAGTTAACAAGCGTTATCGAGTTTACAATAAAAATAAGACTTGGAAATTTCCAAGTCTTATTTTTATTTTTTTGTTTTACTATACAGCGATAGAAATTTCTGCAACTTTCGTGCCGTCTTCTTTTTCCGTCACTTTTACAGTGTAACCGCCGTCTTTTGTTGCGAGCGTGTAAGTAGCCGTTGCTTCGTCATAAGTATAGCTTATTACGAGCTTGAGTCTGTTGAGATATCTTACAGCAATAACGTCACCAGAAACAACGTCAATAGCGATATAATTGACACCGTCTTCTGCGTAAATGTAATTTACTTGGTAAACGTTTGCGCCACTAATCAAGCCGTCTTCATTGTAAACAAGTTCTACGATAAAGTATTTTCCGTCGTCTTCGAAAGAGTAAGTACCGGACAAATCGTCAAATACCGGAGCTTTTGCAGGACGATAATATACGCCGTCGTATTGAATCATTACTACTGCAGCAGTTTCTAAATTAAAGAACGTGCCGGTCTTGGCTTCTTCGTCACCGTAGGCAAAATAAATTATTTGCTGAATTGTGGATTCTTTTACTGTTTCGCCATTTTCTTCGTAAGTATCAATGTATACGAGCAATTGAGCGCTACCAGAAACCAAGATATATGCATCAGCGCTTTCATAGTAATTGCTTGACGCAATGTAAACAGCCGTTTCTACGTTGCCTTCTTCCGTTGTCCATGAATAACAGAAAAGAATAATCTCGTTGCTGTCAGCACACAAATCAACAAATCTTACACCAACTTCGTCGTAAATTGTCTCTACTGCTTCAGCTACAACCGAGCAAGTTTCAAACAACGGTACTCCGATAATTTGTTCTTCGCTTTCTTCGCTTTCTTCAGAACCTTCAGATTCTTCAACAACCTTGTCAGTTAAAGTAATATGATAATAAACGGTCTTAGTAATTCTGTTTGTTATCTCTGCAAATTCTCTATAAACGTAGATATATTCATCTGCGCTTATCAACATCATGTCGCGTTCCAATACGACGCCGTCTTTCTTCAACGTCAAGTCATATACGCCACCAATTTCATAATTATCCGTATAATCAGTGTAAACAACTCTTTCGAGATTGATTTCATAATTATCGTCATACATGGTTTGTGAACGTGTAAACGCTACTACTTGATAAAGAGCACCATACGTACTATTAACACCGAGCACCAAAGTAAGCGTATAGTTGTAACCGTCTTTACCAGTTATATTGATAATGAAGGTTCCGTTTTCTTGCTTGATGGTTGAGTCTTTAGCATCAACAATGTCACCGTTCAAGTCTACCATACCGCCATTTGCCAACATTGCAGTAGCTTCGTTAGAAATGAAAGCAGTCGTAGCAGAAGAAGTTACGATATTACCTTCTACGTCGTAAGTTGCCTTCATTGATACGGTACCCATAAAGTCGTCTTCAGGCAAACCAAAAAATGGGAGATAACCTTTGATTGATAACCAAGTATAAGAAGTTGCCTCTATGTCAAATCCCATAGACAAAACTTCATAAGTTGCTTCGTCTCCGGTGTAATTTAACTTAATGTCATATCTATATATGTCATAAGAGAGGTAAGTTTCAAGTTCATTGGTTTCTTCGTTACGTTCTCTTACAAGAACAGCCGCTATCTCTGATTCATAGCCGACAAGAGCTATAGCTACAGAAACAGCAAATTCTTCCGAACCTGCAGGAGTAAAGCGCATATCGGCAATCATGTACTTTTGTCCGCTAACGAACATTACAAAATTGTCTTTAGTTGCTTCTTCTCTTACAAAGTTAAGTTGATAACCCGTGTTTTCGTAATAATTTTTATTTTGATAAGTAATAACTTCAGCAAAGCGACCAAAGTTTTCTTCTACGTAACCAAACTTATTTGCATTTTCGCTGTCTGGTTCATAACGATAAATCGTAACGTCACCGTTTACTACGTTGTAATAAAGTCTTTCCGTACCACCGAATATAGCATATCCGTACTTAGAGAATTGCAATGCATCTAAATCGGTTGTATAGTAACCTCTCGTAGTAAAGTTAGATTGATACGCATTTCCCGTAGCAATATCATACGTATAAATGCATGCATCTGATTGAGCATTGTTTACGTAATAGAACGTGTCGTCAGAAATCAAAGTATAAGTACCTGTCTCTATAGCGCCTTCGGAATCATATCTCGTTGCAAATCCATAACCGTCCAAAACAATCATAGACCAATCATCAGGATTGATAAAGGTTGCTACGACTTCCTTGTTGTAAGAATAGAAAGCATAATAATAACTTCCGTTAGAATTATAGTATCCGAACAAACCTTGAATTGTTATATCCTTTGCGCCGTCTTTAAACGTAAGAGTATAATTTTCGTCATTTGCAACGTACGTACCGTTAGTGTCGATATCTACGCGTTCATATTCTTGGGTTTCTTCGTTAAGTACATTTGTATAAACGGTCAATTTTCCATAACCGTCAAACTCCATAAAGTAACCGTCAAATATTCCGTTTTCAATAAACAAATAGGTTCCGTATTCAAAACCGCGTACCGTAAAGGTCTTTGTTGCAAGGTCAATATCAAAGTAAACGGTTGTTGTAGACGTACCGTTAGTCAAAGAAAGCGTAATAACGTTTTCTGTCGGAATTGAGTACAAACCTTGTACCGTTGCTCCGCCTTCACCGCCGGTTACGTATTCCAAAGCATAACCAAAGCCGTCCAACTTAATGATGCCTTCGCCTTCTTTTTCAGTAAAGGTACCGTTTATTTCGTTGTTATATTTTGCAAAGAAGTAATAACGACCGTTAGAGAAAGTTATATACTTAAAGGTAATTGTTGCGCCTTCTTCCGTAGCGCCAGTAAATTCATAAACGTCAAAACCTATTATAGCGGACGTTTCGTCAAGAGCTTTAATGGTTCCGTTGTATATTGTTTCTTCAATTGGTTTGTTATCTTCGTCATATTTGGTTATAACGTACGTTGCGTTACCCTTACCGTCGAAATCCAAATATATACCGTTAAGCGCAGTACCGTCAGCCAACAATTCATAAGCTTTGTAGGGAGCCGTTTCATACATATAGAAGGTCTTGGCTTCTTCGTCAAGTTCTACGTACAAACCTGCTTGTTGACCATTTACGATAACAACGATAGTCATCATACCTGTGTCTTCGTCAACACTATCAACAGTACCCTTAAATACTACGCCGTTAACGTTTGTAAAGTATACCATACCGTTTACAAACTCGAGGGTAGCTGTTTTGCCTTCTTCGTTTGTGTTGGTATATACTTCAGAATATTCCGTAGTAACGTTGTTGTCGTCAGTGTAGGAATACCAATATTGAACTGCATAACCCGTTACTTCCGTATCAATTGCAAATACGAAGGACTTAAGTTGAGAGTAATCTACCCGATCGTTAAATACGCCGTCGGATACCAATTCTTGTTTACCGTCTTCGTTTGTTTCATAAACTGCAGGAGTATACGGATAAGCAGTTTCTTCAACGTAAGTATACAAACCAGTGGTTTCATCATAAGAATAAGCACCGGAAGAAACCTTTACGTATTCTTTTTTGGTTGTATAACCATAAATATTTGCTTTGCCTGCTACTTCGTCGTCAAGAACAATGAAAGGCGCATAATAAAGACCTTCGGCATCCATATACAAATATTCTGCATAGGTAGGCAATTTTTCTTCAAACGTATTTGAATATTTGCCGTTTGCCAATGCTTCTTGCGTAAGAGCAAACAAACGTACGCCAGATTCCGTAAAGAATCTTACCATTATAGTATAACGTTGTGAAGATTCAGATACGTAGTAACCTTTCGTTACCGTGCCGTCAGGAGCAGTAAGGGTTGCTTCATAACAACCGTCAAAGGAAATAGTCGTTCCGTCTTCTGCAGTAAAGGTATTAAGAGCAAACGCAGAGTTATAGAACATATAACCCATAACTTTTTCGCCGCCCAACTCTAATTCCATTACTTTAATAGTAGCAGCAACGCTCGTACCAAAAATGCTTTGTTGGAGCAAAGAATACGTACCGTCTTCATTTACTTGATATGGATAAGTTGCAGTTTGAGTACCGTCAAAATAATAAAGAGTACCAAAACCGTCAAACATCATAAAGTAAGCGCTCGTGTAATAAGTCAATTGACCTTCATGCAATACAAACTGTACGAGTTGACCGTAATTGTAAACCGTTTCATCACGGAACATAAACGCGTTAACGATTCCATTTGACAATTGAACGGGATATATCGTAATAACTACTTGTTGACCTGCAAGATCGCCGGTTGTAAAGTTTGCAATATATAATCCGTCGTCATCAATTATGTACGTACCAGTTGACGTTTTTGCAACACCTGTATCAGCTGTTTGTTTGTAGGTAATGCCGTTTTCTCTATCAAGGTTGATCATTGACGTTGTATAGAGATAATTGCCTATTTGTTCATAAGCAACGATTTCCGCGCGCTTATCACTGAAGTAATAGATCTTTTCGTAGGTGTCGTTAACCACGCCCCACAATGTCAAATCTTCGCTAACTCTAAATTCAAAGCTACCGTCTTCTGCGTAATAAATACCTTCAAACCAGAATCCGCCTCTTGACAAATAGCATACGTCGGAATTTTCGTCAAATACGAAAATAGTATCTCCACCGCCAAACATATCGGTATAACCTTTAACCCATACAGGATAAAGCGTCATGTCTTCCGTCGGAATAAAGGAATCGGGAGTAGCGTTTGCTCCGTCTTGTTTGTTATAAAGATTTGCATTGATGCTGTTTGTGTAATAAACGTCACCGTTTGCATTTTCCCAACCGGAAAGGTAATAACCGTTAAAAACATAATCAGTAGGAACGGTTATGGATTCACCATACACAAGTTGATAAACAACGTCTTCACCAAAGGATTCATCAGGATAATCCATTTGGAAAGTTACGGTGATTTCTTTTCTATCAAAATAGAATTTAAGTACGTTTTCCGTTGCATTTGCAGAAATCGTCTTGGACGTAACAGCGTCTGGGTGATCAGCCGTTACAAAGCCGGGGATATTGGGAATTTCCGGCGAAAGCAAAACTCCAACGTTTTCATAACCCGTGATAGGTTGTCCCTTTTCGTAAGCTGTGCCTTCGAGGTTTTGTTGATAAATTTCAATAGTATAAGCATACTTATACTTTGCCGTCAACGTCACGTCAGCGCCGTTTATTACAAGACTGCTCGTGATTTTTGACTCGCCAATATACCAACCTTCAAATTGTGCGTTTTGTTTGTTAGGAACAAGACTGTTTACTTTGTCGTACACGTTTTCACCGTCTTTCAATCCCGTAATAGACGTACTTGCCAAACTGCCGCCATCCAAATTAAGGTTTACGGTATATAGTTTTTCCCACTTGGCGTAAAAAGTAAGGGCATCTTCAGGTATAACGGTTGCTTCCGTTACGGCTTCTCCCGTAAAGTCAGCATTGTCATACCAACCGACAAAAGAGTACCCGCTGTTTGCCGTTTTTGGCGCACTTGGCAAAGTAACGAGAGTACTTTCGCTACCTTTTTCAAATACCACTTCTTGGGTTTGATCTACTGCACCATTACTCATAAAAGTAATCGTAGCTTGCTTTTGACAACCCGCCAAGCAAAGACACAAAACACTCATGATAACAACTAATACTATCATCAGCGCTTTCAAATTCCTTTTCATTTTTAATCCTCCTTACTGATTTGTGTTTTCGAATTTGTTGTGTTGTTTTAGTCTTTTTAAGTTACATATTTGTTCCGTTCCATTGGTTTGGGGCGGAAACAACGGGCAATGCCGTTTTTTTTGTGTGTTATTTGATTTCATCAATCAAATTTTGCTCCGACTGTTGCAATTACTTACTTTTTTGCGCCTCAACGTTTGCAATTGCAAATCGGTAAAAAATTGTTTTTGTTGAGCGTGAGCGAAGAATCTCCTTATATTTTAGAGATCCTTCGCTTTACTCGTAATGAAAAAATCTAATTGTCGTCAACTTTTAAAGTTGAGCAAAGTTGTAATTGTTTAAAAAACCTTATTAGCCCTCAGGATTTTCGGGATTTTCGGGTTCTACTGGTTCTTCAGGAACTTCATCCGGATGCAACCATTTTGCGGTTAATTCAATATCACCGCTTGAGCCCGTAGGAATAGAAGTAATTTTGTTACCTTCGTTATCGTACCAACCGTCAAATACGTATACGACTTCTTCCAATTTACCCGTTTCTTCGTTTAAGACTCTTTCGGATTTTGTTGGTGTGGTAAGAACGATTTCCGCGCTTCCTTCGTAATAAGCGTATGGATTAGTTCCGTTTGCAATACCACCATTGAGGTTATATTTAATAGAATAACCTTCCGTCCAGTTTACCGTCAAAACGATACCTTCTGCCGGGATTGTTTCGGGGATTGCCTTATCCCAACCGGTTGCAACGTAACCGTCGCGTTCTGGCAACACTACGAGCGCAAAATCTTTTATGTTTTTGTATCCGCCCTCTTTCAAATTGACGGAAACAACGTAAGAATTGTCTTGAGAGAAAGTGCTGTTATAGAAAATCGGACGATAGGAAGAATTCCATCTCAAATGCCAACCTTCCAAATTTTGTGATGCGTCGGTATAAATTGTCATACCCTTGCAACCATAAAACGCATGCGCGTCAATACTTGTAATAGTTTGTGGCAAAACCAAGGTTCTCAATTCTCTACAGCCTTTAAACCCGTATTTACCGATAGAAGTAATAGTGTTGGAGAAAGTAATACTATTGAGCGCTTTTGCTTCATAAAAAGCGTATTTTGCAATCGTTTCTACACCTTCTTCAAATACAACTTCTTCCAAACCAGTTTTACTAAAAGCATATTCGCCAACAGTCTTAATGGTGCTTGGGATTGTTATGCTCTTTAATGAAGTGCAATTTCTGAAAGCATACGGAGCAATTTCCGTCAACAAGGGACTGAATTGTACTTTTTCCAACAAGTAACAGTCACCGAAAGAACGTTTACCAATGCTTGTCACCGTTTCGGGAAGAACAATTTCCTTCAAACCACTGTCTGCTTCGGTTTTGCCCGTTGCGCATCTATAAAACGCTTGTTCGCCAATAGTTTGCAAAACGCTTCTCGTACCAAAATCAACAGAAGCAAGGTTTACACAACCGTAAAAAGCATTCATTCCGATAGATTCCAACTGCGTACATCTTGAAAAGTCAAGACTCGTAAGCTGTTGACAAGCATAAAACGCTGCGCGACCTATTGATTTGATTGCCGTCGGGAAACTTACTTGCGTCATTGAAACACAACCGTAAAAAGCGTAATCTTCGATAGTTTTAAGGTTTGAGTTTAAAGCAATAGTATTTAATCCTTGGCACATATAAAAAGCGCCGTAACCGATATTTCTTGCTCCGGAGACACCCGTCAATTGCAACAAGGAATCCGCTCCGTAAAGCGCGTAATCTGAAATACCTATAATATCATATTCAGAAACGTCTTGTGAACCAAGATCCACCCTTTCGCTATCGTCTTGTGCGTACATACCTACGAAACCGACAATCCAATTGCTAACGATTATAACTTCCGTAGCATAAGCATCAATACCGTTGTGAGCGTCATTCCATATTCCTGTGTCTTTAAAAGCAATAGTACCAACAGTTTCTACGGTTTTAGGAATTAACGGATAAGTTTCACTGTCTTGCAATTGTTCACAACCTTGATAAACTCTTGCGCCAATAGTCTTTAATCCCTCATTAAAACGTACGTCGTACAAAGAAATACAATAACCGAAAGCGTCATCGCCAAGGCTGACGAGATTTTCACCCTCAGAACGTACTCTATACAATGCTTCACATCTTGCAAAAGCGTTTTTACCCACGTATTTAAGACTTGCAGGCAAATATACGGATTTCAAGTTGGGAGCTTGACGGAAAACTCTATCTGCTATGCCTACGATATCTTCTCTGAGTTTTCTCTGATACTTTCCTGCTTCAATATCTTCAATAGGATCTTCTCCTGCCCTAACCAAGTCGGTAAGCAATTCGTATACGCCTGGCACTGCAACAACTTGATCTCCAATGATTTCCGTATAACCCTTTGCAATACCTACAAGCCAATTTCCAATGTAAGCAAGTCCTTCGTCGGAATTTATTTGATCTTCATATATTTTTGTGCCAACAAAAGCTTCCCTACCAATAGACGTAACGCTGTCAGGAATATTTATCGTTTCTAAAAGTTTAGAACCTTGAAAGCAATATCTACCTATTGAAACAACTGTTTCCGGCAAAGTTAAAGCCTTAAGTCCAATTTCAACGGTTTCTTGAGTTTCTTGATTTATCGTCTTACGCACGTAACAACTCGCAAAAACACTGTCTTCCAAAGTCTCAAGTTTATTGCCTTCAGCAAAATTAACCGTTGTCAAATTGTAACAACCGTATAAAAGTTCTTCAGGCAACGTTTTGATGTTTTTACCAATAGTAATTTCTTTAAGCTCTTCGCATTTAAAAAATACGCCTTTGCCAAGCTCCGTTACGTTATCAGGAATAATAATGCTTTCCAAACTATAACAGTTGGTAAACGCATATTCTCCAATAGTTTCTACCGTATCAGGTATAGTAATACTCTTCAGCTTTCTGCATTGCGCAAACATATACGCTGGTAAAGCCGTGAGTTTTGATGGAATATTTATTTCTGCTAATTCATGACAGTTTTGAAAGGCAGAATTTCCCAACGTAACGAGCGATTCAGGCAACACAACATTAGTAAGTCTTGAACAACCATAAAAAGCATTTTCTTGTATGGTTGTTACGTTGTTGCCGATAACCACTTTGGTAATAGAAGTACCCGTTCTAAAAGCAGACGCCTTTATCGTCGTGACAGGCTTGCCTCTATAAAAGTCTTCTATATAAATTTCACCTTTTGCCATACCCATAGTTTGAATGGCATATTCTGAATTATTGTTAATAAGTTCGTAAACACAGCCAGAAACATAGTCTTGATGATACGAAATCGGGGTAGACCACTCGGATTGACCAATTGCGTCTCCTCCTTCTGCCATAACAGAGATATCATAATCTCCCTCTGCCAAAATTCCGTCAAGACTAAGTCTTGTAGAACGAGTCGTTTTGGTTTTAACGTCGCCTGTATCTACGTTAGTAATTTGTATAACATATCTTGTTGCTTCTGGCACTTTTGCCCAAGAAAGTTGGAGTAAGTCTAAATTAATCTCCAAATCCTGTGGAGTATCTAACGTGTTTTGACACGCTCCCAGCGAAAAAAGCGCGATTACGGCAAGCACAAATATGGCGAAAAGTTTATATCTTTTCATAATGTCCTCCTTAAGTTTACCTATTTAGCAGTGAGGGTTTTAGTTGTGAAAACGACAGACGTTTACCGTCGTTTTCACAACCTTTGTTTTTATGCTTTCTTTTGTTGTTTCTTTTCTCTTATGATTTCATGAATCCACTTAAACTTAAATTTGCGAACCGCTACGTCAAGCAGTACGAAGATAATTGCCAAAATCATAAATAATACTCTTGGATCAAAAACCTTTTTGATTGTATCTTCTGCATTTAAAATCATAGAAGTATCATCAAGATCCGTAACGTACGTACCGCTACCTCTCAAAGCAATTTCCTTCAAATTTTCAGTAAGCTGTTCCTCAAACCCATCCTCTTCAAACAGGTCATACTCTTCCGAATAAGAGAACGTCTTATAGATAGTCACTTTTTTGCCTGACGAAGTACCGTCTGCTTTAATCTTTTCAAGATCTATTCTATAAACACCAGCTCTCTTAAAGACAAAATTACAAGCAAGCACGTTTTGAACGTCCGCATCAGTAGTAAAGTGCATTGTCACGTAAGCATCAAGCATTGCAACGTCAACGTCTTCAGCAACCGAAGCATTTAATGACAAAACCAACGTATCGGCCTCTCCAGCCACTAAAGCAGGAGCATAAATCGCGCCCCTAATATACTCTCCATCTTCAAAGGTGTCAAATATAGTCAAGCTGTTAGTATAGTTGTCTTGCTCAAACTCATAAGTCAATTCTGACGGTCTGATATTTTCAAACGGCATAAGATTTGCAACGACGTTCAACACAAATTGTCTACCATCCTCGTCCGCCATAAACACCGAAGACCACGAATCTGTAGTACCTCTCAAATCCGACATAAAGCTTCCTACTCTACCGAGTCCAAAAGCCCATTGAGCATACAAAGGAACGTTATATTCGCCCGTAAGCACCAAGTCCACGCCCTTGTCTGCTTTTAGTTTTACACCGTAAAAGCCTCCCAAGGTAGCAATCATTTTGTTCGGATGATTTGGTAAAGTCTCAAATCCTTTAGTCAATAATGACAAAGAGTCTGCAATAGTCGGGTTAAAAATCTTCGCTTCGTTTTCCTTAATCGCAGGAGTTTCCAAGTCGCCTCTCATTTGGTCTGGCAATTTATCAACGTCCGTTACAACGTAGCAGTTACTACCTGCTTCTTTTCCGCCTGCAGCATTGGTAATATTATACATTTTTGTCAACGCGCTACTACCACCAGAGCCAACCAATACGATTGAAATAGTCGTACCGTCGTTGGTATAATACTGCTGAACGTAAGGAAGATATTTGTCTTCAGACTCGCCAGGCATACCGTCGGTAACAATAATAATGTGACGTTTTGCTACGGTCGTAAGAGTTGACAATTCCTGACCAGCTCTTCTGATTGCCTCCGAAAAGTTGGTAGCGCCTTGAGGTTTGTCTATCGTATCAATTCTCTCTCTGATTATGTCCTTATATACGACTGATGTTGGCGCCAATATCATATTAAAGGTTGAATCCAACGTCATAATACCGACGTAGTCTCTTTCCGTCAAAACATCCAAACAAGCATATGCGCCGTTTCTTGCGGCCGTCAACTTATCTGCAGTCATTGAACCCGAACGGTCGATAATAATCATTACACCAACAGGTGGCGTGTAATTGATAACTTCTACGGGCAACATTTGTTGATAAACAGAGCCTTTCATATCAACTCTGCTATAAGAGTTTGCATTTCCTTCTTCGTCATTACCGCCAACGGTAAAGAGTCCACCGCCGTATTCGCTTACGTATGAATATATCATACTTATCGTACGTCCTTGATAATCGTTTATCGTTGGATCTCCTTCTTGAGGCTCGGGATAATCCCCCTCGTAAAGAACCCTGTCGGCAATCGCAAGATTTTCATTGGAAATATTATTAAAAATAACTTGATCGTATTGACGATAATCATTTACGGTTTTTGGCAACTGGTCGTAGAGCGCTTCCGTAATATTAATTACCGTTACTTCGTAAGCCCCGTTTGCCGTTGCCGTTTCTTCTTCAAGCAACATACGGAGATTTTCAGACTCTCCCGTTTCACTTTCAAAAATAAGTACCTTATTGAAAATGTCTATATAATAGTAGGAAATATAAGTATTGTTGTAATCGTAATTATTTTCATCTACCAACTCAACCTTGAGCGCATGTAAGCCACCCACGGCAAAGGTATGTTTAAAGATAATGGTTTGATCCCCTGCACCGGTAGAAGTAAAAGAATACACACCGCCGTCGCCATTAGCTGTATTCATAACGTTGTTGTCATACAACCTGAGAGACAATTTCATGCCCGGCGTAGTACTTTGAACTTGTACCGTTATTTGGCACTCTTGCTCTTCTTCGACGTGATATGTCGGCATTTGTATGCCTACAACTTGAGCGTCGCGTATATTGAATTTAGACTTCACGTCAACAAAGTCAACGTGCATAATTCCGCCCTCGTCACTAATAATGCTTCTTATTACTTCGTTAGCCGATTCGTCCGTTTCTTTACCGTCCGAAATAACGACTATCTTCTTCCACGTTGCGTCTTCGGTAAACAAACCTTTTGCATATTTTAATGCTGCGGCAATATTAGTAGCGCTATTATCCGGCTCTTCCGTCGCCTCAACGTAAGCGCCGTATACCTCGTCTATATCATCAGAAAGAGGAGCAACGTACTTTTGATCGTAACCAAAAGTAACAATACCCAATTTTGTCCCTTCCAAATCATATTTAATTCCGTCAATAATATTAGCAATGCAATTTTCCTTATCTTCTTTGCTTACGTCAAGACTATCAGAAACGTCCACCAACAAAATAATTTCATTTCCGTCGTTTGGTATCGTATATGTAATAGTCATACCAGACAAAAGAGTAATTGCAAAAACGAATACTATCAATCTTAAAACCAAAGAAATAATACGATTTCTTGTTCTTCTAAATCTTTTTTTGAGCCTAAAATGAGGCACCAAAGTCACCAATAATGCAGGAATAAACAATAATAGCAACCATGGGTATAAAAATTCAAAACCTAACAATGTTCATTCCTCCTTATTAGCTATTTTCGCTTACGTGCAACAACCATTCAGCAAACAAGAAGAATACTAAGGCTGCTGCAATGTAAAGCAACAAGTCCTTGTAAAATTCCTTTTGATACTCAGGCGCTATCGGCGCGTCCATCGTATCTACTTGCCAAATATTGCTTTCATAAGACGGCATTGCAACAAAAAACTCTTCAATATAATTTTTGCCGAAATAAGACGTCTGCATGACCTTGTAAACACCAGGCATTGTAACATCAAACACAAAAGAAAAGTTTTGTCCCAACATTGGGGTTTCTTCGTAATACCAAGACAAATCATAATCGTGATAAACAAGGTTACCCACTTCATACACAACGGTCGCAGAGCTTGACATAACGTTAACGCCAATACTGTCACCTATAGCATGATCACTGGGGGCAATTATCGTCGGGAAGAAATAGTTAAACACGTTATTAAACCAAATAAAGTATTCTTTTCTAATACTAAAATTCGAAAAGTGCGGGCTAAAAGACGTTACAGCTATTTTAGTACCACGAACGTTTTTTACCATAAGCGCAGGCGAACCGTTACACGAAACCAAAACGTCGTATCCGCTTTCTGATATTGACAAACCTTTTGTCAAGAAGATATTATTCCAGTCACCGCCTTTCAAAACTTGAGCAGCCGTATCTGAAATATTTTCTTCTATTTGCAAATATTGTCTCGCGCCCTCGTAATCTCTTTCACCCGTTACGGTAAAGTCCGAACCAGGAACGGTTTCTTCGGGGTTAAAGAACATTACAGCGCCGTCCATAGGCAAACTATCCGGTGTAACGTGCTCAAATATGTAAAGATCAAACCCTTCAAGCGCATAATCTTTGCCTTCCTGAACTTCGGTTATTTGAATATCCCAACGATCGGCATATTGATCCTTAAGAGCCGTCAATGCCGCAGGCGCGAAGTTATTAGGCAAACTACTTACGTATTGAATTTTGATAATATTTTTTTGATTTCCGTAAACGATATACCTATCATCAAGAGCATTTGAATCGGTCACACCGTCGTTTATTGTAATCTCAAAATTAGAGAAAGAGTTTACCCTATATCCCGTACCAAAGAAATCTTCAAGGTCAACGTATATAATGTTTTCCGGAGCCTCGGATACTTCCTCTTCGGAGGGAGCATTTTTGAATATCAAAGTCTTTGGCTCTCCACTTTTACAATTAATATTAGTGGACACTGGACCCATATCTACGCCCACGTTCTCTCTGTCGATAGCGTTAGTATTGTTTACCATTAACGAAACGTTAATGATTCTTCCAAGACCCGCAGCGTTTTCGGGATGCGCATAATAACCGATTTCTACGTGGAACTCGTAATAATATTCCACAGGAACAGCTTCTGCAGACAAAACACCCGCATTCCACTCGGTTTGTTCGTTTACTGATATAACGTTTACCATATTGGCATCATTGTACGTAGTATCAGTATAAAAATAAACTTTCGCCGTAGGATTTTCGTCGATAATTTCCTGAGCCAACTCCATAGCGCGGTTTACGTCTGATTGCCCATAAGAACAGGCGTCTTCTTCCTTCAAAATTTCCAACTCCGTTTGCAACATAAACGCCTTTGAGGCATTTACTTGACGGAAAGTTTCTATGTCGTCCGTAGTACCGTCGTCATATACTTCAGGATTAGTCGTAAGGAATCTTGGGTTTTCGTCCGCTATAATAACGGATATCGTACCTTCTTCTTCGCCAAAAATTCTATTAGCTTCGGTAATAACCTTGTCTATCGCCCTATCAAAACGCGATACGTCGTCGTACTCCGTGCGCATACTTGCCGAAGAATCAATAACCAAAACGTATTCGTTTTTCGTTACGTCATTTTCAAACACTTCGTTTGGACGAGCCAAAATTAACGCGCTCAACGTCAAAATGAGGATTTGACAAATAATAATAAGCAAATTTCTCAATTTGTTGATAGGAATTTTTCTTTTTCTGTATTTTAGGCTTAGTTTCCAAACAAAAGTACTGGAAACAAATTTCTGTTGGTAATTGGGTTTGATTATATATATAATAATCAAAGCAACCACGCCTAATAAACCCAACAGACCTAATGGTGCTAATAATTTCATCATGACATAATACCTGCCTTAAATAACCCACCAAACAAGACCCTTTCAATAGGATCTTCGGTACATACAGATATGAAACTGCCACCACGCTTTACAGCGAAAGATTTAATATCGTCAATAAAGTCTTTTATTGCTTCTTCGTATGCCAGTTGCATACTACGCGTAATATTAAGCTTCATATTTTTAAGGTCAGCCAAATCAACCGACTCGGAGTCAACCATTGAAACACGACCAGAATAAGACGGGTCGATTTCTTCCGGCGTAAGCACCTGAATCAATAAAACTTGCCTGTTTTTGTAACATAAATAATCTACTGCTTTTTTCCAGTTGCTGTCAGTCATAAAGTCGGAAATAATAATAGACAAACTATTTCCCGAACTTGTATCTGTGCAACCCGTCACACACGCTTCAATATCAGAGTCTTCATCAAATTTAAAATTCCTAAAGGCACCTATTGCTCTGAAGAATGAGTTTTTACCAACGATAGTCCCAAACGGATTATCACATTTTTTGCCACGCATAAAGTTAAACTCAACTTTATCCATGTTGTGAACGCCCAAATAACCCAACGCCGCCGCCGTTGCGATTGCATAATTGGCCTTTTGAGGATCATCCTTACCCATAGAAGCAGAACAATCAAGGAATATTTGAACTTTCATCTGACGCTCATCGGTAAACAGCTTTAAATAGTGCTTACCGAAACGAGCGTAAAGATTCCAGTCTATTCTCCTGATGTCGTCACCTAACGCATATTCACGGTAATCGGCAAATTCCACCGTCTGTCCATAAGTTTTAACAAGGTGCTTACCGCCAAAATACCCGATAAGGTTAGTTCTCAAATTTAAATCCAAACTCTCCAAACGAGCGAAAAAAGCATCGTTTAATAAAATTTCTTTCATTTTTTTCCCCGCTAATGTTGAATTTGTTTAAGGGGTAAAATTATTTTTTACCCTTGTATTTTGCGCCTACTTCGTCAAGAATCATCTTGATAATATCATCTGCCGAAACGCCTTCTGCAATAGCTTCAAAGTTGAGCTTGAGACGGTGACGCAATACAGCGTATGCCATTTCGTTAATATCGTTATAAGAAACGTTAAATCTACCTTTAACCAAAGCCAAAACCTTACCGGAAGAAATAAGTGCCTGACCTGCACGGGGGCTGGCGCCCAAACGAACGTACTTTTTGGTGGCTTCCGTTGCATATTCACTATCGGGGTGAGTAGCAGACGTCAAAATCATTGCATATTTCATAACGTCCGTAGGTACGGGGATTTGGTTCGCTGTAGCGCGCATCTTCAAAAGTTGTTCGCCTGTACATACTGCGTCAGCAACTTCGTCCATAGTTTTTTGCGTCATGGTAACGATCTTCATAAGATCTTCTACGCCGGGGTTAAATACCAAGAGCTTAAACATAAAACGGTCCATCTGCGCTTCGGGCAACGGATAGGTACCATCTTGTTCAATCGGGTTTTGAGTAGCCAAAACAAAGAACGGTTCCTTCATTTTTCTCGATTCACCCATAACGGTAACTTTATGTTCCTGCATGGCTTCCAACAATGCAGATTGCGTTTTTGGTGTAGCACGGTTAATTTCGTCAGCCAAAATAATATTACTAAAAATCGGACCCGGTTGGAAAACAAACTTGGAGTTACCAGTTTGTTCGTCCTTTTCGATAATGTTTGTACCTGTAACGTCGGCAGGCATCAAGTCAGGGGTAAACTGAATACGTGAAAACGGCAAATCAAAAACTCTACCAAGAGTACGAACCAAACGTGTTTTACCAACGCCCGGAACACCTTCCAACAAAACGTTACCACCGGCAATCATTGCAATAATAGTACCTTCAACAACGTCTTTCATACCGACGACGTCACGTGATACCTGATCAAAAATCTTGTTACAAACATTGAAAAATTGTTCAATGTCTTTTTGCATTGTCGTATCTGTTGATCCATTTTGAATAACTTGTTCTTTGTTCTCGCTCATAATTTTTTCCTCTAAATTTTTATTTTATTTTTGTTTGTTTTTGGATTAATTATTTTTAACCACCTGGGTTAATGTTGTCAAAATATTTTCCAACACCGTCAGTTTGGTCGCCAGTCAGATTATCTCCGCCAGAAGAAACTTCGTTTTGAGTGTCTTGTACGCTTCCGGAGTACTCGTCACCGTAATAGGTGTTTCCGTCGTTGACTTGGTTGTTGGGGTTGGTTCTTCCG
>CABUZX010000017.1 GCA_902496185.1 uncultured Subdoligranulum sp.
CAAAAGTATTTTTAAATTGGGTACAAAAACCAAGCCCCCGTGAAAGGGACTATCATAATTCTTTGTTCCCACTATTTGATTATAGTTTTATTTAAGAATACCTTGCCGCATATTTTTTTACTCCTTTTCTGGAATGAAACTATTATATCACATCAGCTTTAGGAAAGCAAGTACCTAAAAGAAATTTTTCTTCCTCTTATATGTTAACAATCATACCGGCTTCTTGGCGTTCAGAATAGTTTCTGCTGTTTGCTGTGGTGTTTGGTTGGAATTGTCCAACCAAAAGCTGATCCGGGGTGTTGTCTGTATAAATGTATCGTATAAGGTTTCAACCGTAAAGCCGGAATAGCATGCTTTCTCCCTGTATAGTTACGTCTTTTTACAAACGTAAACCTGTTACGTTTATTGTGTGATATATATTATATCATATTTTAGTGCCATTGTCAATAATTTTCTTAATGTCATTCAAAATACCTGAAAAACTATTTACTGATAGTAAATGCGTATTTCGTATTAACAGTAAATCTTTTTTGATAAGTCTTGTTCTAAAATATAATTTAGACCCTACTTGTGTTTATTCTTGTAAAGGCGTGTATAGTAAAAAACTAAATGCAGTCATTGTAAGTTTAGATGAATCTAATTTAGATTTATATAACATAATAGAGCCACAAGGTCAAATAAAAAACGATTAAAAAAAGTTGCCGTTTCAGTTCATAACCTACTTGTTCTGGAAAATCGCAAAATGACAGCTCTAAAACGGAACATTTTTGTCCAACTTTTTGACTGAATAATTATTCCATTTTGCACTATTTATGCAGTTTTTAATGAATAAAAAAGACGAGATTGAATAAATCTCGTCTTTTTATGCACTGACAGCTATTTTATCAATGCAAGATGGCTGCCTCTGTCAGACTCGAACTGACGACAACGCGGTTAACAGCCGCGGGCTCTACCGACTGAGCTAAGAGGCAATGTATCTCGTGTTTTTAGCAAAAGTATATTATCACTTTAGATTAAATATGTCAAACGTTTTTAGCAAAAAAAGTTAATTTTTTTTAGAAACATTTCTACACAATTTATTGGTTATGGTTGACACTTTTTTTTAAATTTGTTAAAATTAATCAAATGAAGACTTTGATAAGAAGATTGAATTTTTTCAGTCTTATTTCGGCAAAAAAACTCGTTGGTTCTAGTCAATTAGTGGCATTTCCGACGGAAACCGTCTACGGTTTAGGCGCAAATGTTTTTGACGAAGAAGCCATAGCAAAAATTTTTATTGCAAAGGGGCGACCTCAGGATAATCCGCTGATTGCTCACGTTTGCAACAAAAAGCAAATAACTTTGCTTGCAAGACATATCAATGCGGACGCTCAAAAAATCATTGATAATTTTATGCCGGGTAGTATTACTGTAGTGTTGCCAAAACTGCCAACCGTGCCACAAAGCGCCACTGCAGGATTGGATACCGTTGCAATTAGGATGCCAAAAAGCAGTCAGGCAAGGCGTTTTATTTCCGCTTGCGGTACGCCCATTGTTGCACCTTCGGCAAACATAAGCGGTAGACCAAGCCCAACAACAGCGGAAGAAGTTTTTGCCGATATGGACGGCAAAATTCCACTCATACTAAAGGGCAAAAAATCTCAGGTAGGTATTGAGTCTACGGTGATTGATTGCACGGGCGACGTACCCGTTATATTGCGTCCCGGCATCATTACAAAAAGCAGTATAGAAAAGCTTTTGGGCAAGCAGGTAGAAGTTTTGACTAATACTACTCAAAAAGTAAACAGTCCTGGTGTACGTTATAAGCATTATTCGCCGAACTGTCCTTGTGTGTTGAGTAGGGACGGGGACTCAAAAAAGGCTTTTGAACATTACATTTTGCAAAAGAAAAGCGGAAAAAATCCCGTCATCTTTTGTCTTGATGAGCAAAAACAACTTTTTAAAGGTTGCGAAACTGTTTCACTTGGAGTTTTCGAGCAGGAATTTGCTTGCAATTTGTACGGCGCGTTGCGTAGTGCTGAACAAAAATACGATTATATAATAATAATATGGTATTCCAAGACGGAATTTGCTGATAGCGTATACAATAGGCTGGAAAGAGTAGCGGGGCACAATTTTATTTGATTATTATTGCTTAAAATTTGAAATAATAATCAAAATAATATAAAATAAATAAAAACACGACATAAATCACTTAAGGAGAATTTTTATTATGATAGCTATTGCTTGTGACCATGCAGGGTTAAGTTTAAAAGACGAAATTATAAAACACCTTACGGAAAAAAATCTTAAAGTAAAAGATTTTGGGACTTTTGACACAAATTCTTGTGATTATCCTGATTTTGCTTATCCAGCGTCAAAGAGTGTTGCTATGGGTGAGTGCGAAAAAGGTATTCTTGTTTGCGGTACGGGCGTAGGTATGTCAATGTGCGCAAACAAAGTCAAAGGAGTCCGTTGCGCTTTGTGCGGTGATTGTTTTAGCGCTCAAGCAACTCGTCAACACAACGACGCAAATATGCTTGCGTTGGGCGCAAGAGTAACGGGCGCAGGATTGGCTCTCAAAATTGTTGATACGTTTTTGGAAACACCTTTTGAGGGTGGTAGACATCAAAGAAGAATAGACAAAATTTTAGATATCGAAACAAAAGAAAGCAAATAATATTTTTTGGCGACTTTTGTCGCCAAAATTTGTATATTTAAGGAGGAAAAAATGAAAACGACTAAAAGACTTGTGATTTTTACCGCAATAAAAACTCTTGTATTGTTGGTACTTGTCGCAATACTTTTTACGGTGGCTTATTCGTTGGCAAAACCGAAGCAAGCAGGTGACTTTTTTTATACTATAGGGTTAAAAGGTATTTCTGCAAGGTCTTCGTTACGCGCCGCGCAAGAATCAGGTAATATAGACGATTATTACAATACGTTGGTGCGTGCCTATGACGCAAATAGTCACAAAATAGCAGCTTATGCGGCAACGGCAATGTTGTCAAACGATAAATCAGACAGCTTGTTTACTTCTAAACAATACAATGATTTTGCAACAGGTATGGATACAAAGCTTTCAAGATACAAAGGTGCTACAAATCAATATATAAAAATGGTTTTTGCTTATTCTCAAATGCGTGTAAACAAAGGTGTTGACGAAAACGGCGTATTATGGAACAAAATACGCGAGTACTGCAAGGGTACGGGTATTTATTACTATTACAATTCCGTATGTCCTGTTACTGGCTATATCAACGGCGTTATCGACAGCAAAAAAGCTGACGAAGCAACCGTTTATAGAATTTTATTGCAAATGAAGGAAATGGATGAAGGTGAGACCACTACGGGTTATCCGTATTGGCGTGCAACTAAAGACAATACTATGGAATCTTCTTCGGATAATTTTTTTGACGCGCAAGTGTATATGGTGCACGACGTAAGTCGTTTGATTGACGCAAAGGATATAACTTTGCAAAAAGTTCAAGATTACGCTTCTTCTCTAACTGACGGCGCAAAATATGTCGAAGCTTTTAATTATTGGACGTTTTTGATTTCGTCGCAAGCAAATTAATAAAAAATAAAAGATATAGGAGTATATTTATGAATAAAGTTATTAAGGAAAGTCTTACGTTTGACGACGTGTTAATTGTTCCAAACGAAAGTAATTTTATGCCTTCCGACGTGGATTTGTCGGTACAACTGTGTAACAAAATCAAGCTTAATATCCCTTTGGTTTCCGCTGCGATGGATACGGTTACGGAATATAAACTTGCTATTGCAATAGCAAGAGAGGGCGGTTTGGGCTTTTTGCACAAAAATATGTCGATAGAAGAGCAAGCAAGTCAAGTTGACAAAGTAAAGCGTAGTGAACACGGTGTTATTACCGATCCGTTCAGTTTGCACCCCGAAGATATGATAACCGAAGCATTGGCGCTTATGGCTCGTTACAAAATCAGCGGTGTGCCTATTGTTGACCATACGAATAAACTTGTAGGTATCCTTACCAACCGTGACTTGCGTTTTGAGACTAATTTTAATCAGCCGATTGGTAATATTATGACTAAGGAAAATCTTGTGACGGCAAGCGTTGGTATTACTTTGACTGATGCTGCAAAGATTTTAGGCAAACATAGGATAGAAAAATTGCCTTTAGTGGACAAAAATTTCAAATTACAGGGGTTGATTACCATTAAAGACATTGAAAAATCAATACAATATCCAAACAGTAGCAAGGACGCGAAAGGCCGTTTGCTTGTTGGTGCGGCTGTTGGCAGAAGCAAAGACACAATGAAGCGTGTAGATGCTTTGGTTGATGCAGGGGTAGATATTATTACCGTAGATACTGCGCACGGCCACAGTAAAATGGTTCAGGATGAAGTTTCCGAAATCAAGGAAAAATATCCTGATTTGCCAATAGTTGCAGGCAACGTCGCAACGGCAGAAGCAACTACAGCATTGCTTAAAGCAGGTGCTGACGTCGTTAAAGTAGGTATGGGACCGGGCAGTATTTGTACGACAAGAGTAGTTGCCGGTATTGGAGTACCGCAAATTACTGCAATTATGGATTGCGCGGAAGCGGCAGACAAATTAGGCAAACGCATTATCGGCGACGGCGGTATAAAATATAGCGGAGATATAGCAAAAGCAATAGCGGCAGGCGCGTCTACCGTTATGATTGGTAGTTTGTTTGCAGGAACAACGGAAAGTCCCGGAGCTATGGAATTGTTCCAAGGCAGAAGGTTTAAGGTTTATCGTGGTATGGGCTCTATGGCGGCAATGGCTGCTGGCAGTAAGGATAGATACTTCCAGGAAGAATCCACAAAATTCGTTCCGGAGGGAGTAGAAGGTCGTGTTCCGTTCCGTGGAAATCTCGGCGATATGATTTTCCAACTTATGGGTGGACTTAAGAGTGGTATGGGCTATGCAGGTCAACGTACAATTGACGAAATGCGTAAAAACGCAAAATTTACCCGTATAACAAACGCAGGCTTGATTGAAAGTCACCCGCACGACATTTCTATTACTAAAGAATCTCCAAACTACTCCTCAAACGTTTAAAAGAGAAAGAATTCTATGAAAAAAGTACTTATTATTGATTTTGGCGGACAATACGTTCAACTAATTGCTCGCGTAGTAAGAGAACTTAACGTGTATTGTGAAATTTTGCCTTGGTTTGCGCCAACACAAAAAATGTTAGAATTTGCTCCCGACGCGATAATTTTTAGTGGCGGTCCGCACAGTATTTATGAAGAAAATTCTCCAAAAATAGATAATCGTATTTTTGAATTGGGTATACCTATTTTAGGCATTTGTTACGGCATGCAGTATCTTGCAAGTAAGTTCGGTGGCGTAGTTAAATGCGCGCCTTCGAGAGAGTACGGCAAACAAACGTTAAAAATTGAACCGTGTACCTTGTTTAAAGACGTATCTGAAGAAAGTATTTGCTGGATGAGTCATACAGATTATATCGAAACTCTTCCGAAAGGGTTTGAGAGAATTGCCTTTACGGAGACTTGTCCTGTTGCAGGTATGCAAAAAGAGGATGAAAATATATATGCTATTCAATTTCATCCGGAAGTTGTCCATACGGAGTATGGCAGAAAGATAATTTCAAACTTTTTGTTTGAAATTTGCCATTTGACTCGTGATTGGAAGGTAAAAGATATTGTCAAAGATTCCATCGAAAAAATTAAACAAAAATGCGGAGAAGGAAAGGTTCTTTGTGCTTTGTCGGGTGGCGTTGACAGCGCTGTCGTTGCTGCGCTCGTACAAAAAGCAGTAGGTGACAATCTTATTTGCGTACACGTTGATCACGGCTTTATGCGTAAAAACGAATCGGAAGAAATTGTCCGTGTGTTTAAGGAAGAAAGGGGCTTTAATCTTATTTCTGTGGACGCATCAAAACATTTTATGTCAAAATTGACAGGAGTTTCCGATCCGGAACAAAAACGAAAAATTATCGGAGAAGAATTTATAAGAGTTTTTGAGGCAGAAGCTAAAAAAATAGGTAAAGTTGACTTTTTGGTACAAGGTACTATTTATCCAGACGTTGTCGAAAGCGGTGGACAAACTGGTGTTGTAATAAAATCTCATCACAACGTAGGTGGATTGCCGTCGGTGGTGGACTTTAAGGAAATTATCGAACCTTTGCGTGATTTGTTTAAGGATGAAGTCAGAGCAGTTGGTAGAGAATTGGGTTTGCCAGAAAGTATAGTTTCACGTCAACCTTTCCCCGGACCTGGTCTTGCCATAAGGATTATCGGTGAAATTACCGAAGAAAAACTTGAGATTTTGCGTGAAGCTGACTTTATTTTTAGAGATGAAATAGCTAAAGCTGGGTTGGAAAGTAAAATTTGGCAATATTTTGCCGTTTTGACCAATAGTCGTACGGTAGGAGTTATTGGTGATTATCGTACCTATAACTATACGTTGGCATTGAGAGCAGTCACAAGTATTGACGGCATGACAGCCGATTGGGCAAAAATACCGTTTGACGTTTTGGAAAAAGTTTCCACTACGATAGTTAATAAAGTAGAACATATTAATCGCGTAGTATACGATATCACTTCTAAACCACCGGCAACAATCGAGTGGGAATAAGTTTGACTGTTTGCTGTCTGAGATTAGTCAAAGGAGTATATATGCAAAAAAACGTAAGCAAATTCTTTAACGTTATCGTTCACGTATTGGAGTATCTTATCGCAATAGTCACACTTGCAGTACTTTTGTGGCTTTTGGGGTGTGAAGTTTTTAAAATGTTTACTACTGAAAATTATTTTTCAACAGTAGACACTTATTTAAATAATATTTTGACGATAGTGGTAGGGCTTGAATTTGTTCGTATGTTGATTAACCTTACGCCTGCAAACACGTTAGAAGTACTTATCGTTGCTATTGCAAGGCAAGTAATCGTTGATCACAATTCACCTGTCAATAATATCGTTTGCGTGGTTTGTATAGCAGGACTTTTTGCAATTCGTAGATTTTTAATATCTAAGACAGATCTTAAGATAGAACTTTCCGAAGCATCGGAAGAATGTGATAATAATTAACAAATCAAAGGAGGGGAGCGAAAAACGCTTCCCTAAAAAAATGAAGTATTTAGCATTTGATTTGGAGGCGGCAAACGGATACAAGCTATATTCGGTATGTAGTTTTGGTTACGTTTTGGCTGATGAAAACTTCAATATTTTAAAGAAAGAGAATATTTGGATTAATCCGCGTTGCAAATATAATCTCAACGGCACAAGAGAAAACGTTGGGATAAATTTGCATTTGGATAAGCAAGTATTGGATAATTCTCCGGATTTTAAAGACGTTTACGAGTTTATAAAAAATCTTTTGACAGATAAGGACGTTTGCGTTATCGGTCACGCGATAGAAAGTGACGTGAATATGCTAAACAAAACTTGTTTGCATTATAAATTGCCTTCAATAGATTACAAATTTTATTGTACTCAATTATTTTTCCGTTTGTTTAAGGGCGAAAAAGAAGTAAGGTCATTGAGTAAAATAGCGGAAGAAATAAACGTTACTTTTAAACCTCACACGGCGGACGACGATGCTTATGCGAGTTTTATGACGCTAAAATATCTCTTACGCACTACGGAAAAAAGTTTAAAAGAACTTGCCGACGAATATAAGGTAAGGATGGGTAGCAACGACAATTTTGAAATAACTCGTACTGTAAGTCTTTTAGGGCAAGTCAGTAAGCGTCAGGTGACAAAACAAGCCTTGGCTCAAATAGTTGAGTATATCACTCAACAACGCGCAAAGCCAACTACGTCAAAATTGAAAAATAAATTAATTTGTCTTTCAAGACAAATAGAATTGTCTGATAGGGAGGTATGGCAGCCGATTATTGATTTTATTTACTATCACGGCGCGCAATATACTACAAAACCGGGCAAATGTGATTATTACGTTTTGCTTGATGATTCCGAACCAACAGGATCAGAAGTTGCCCGTCAAAAATATATTGATAATTTGATAGCCGAAGGCAAATCCATAAAAAAAATTCCTTTTTTGCGTCTATTAAAAATTTTTGATTGATTTATAAATAAAAAAAGCACCGATTTAAGTAAACCCAAAAAGTTGGATACTTCAATTCGGTGCTTTTGTTTGCGTTTATTTAGTTAATTTTTGTTAGTGGGGTATACTATAGGTAATAATTGTTTTTTTGCAATAAAGTAGAGCGGAATACCCAAAGCGTATAATACAACAGCTTGCCCAATAAAAACCCACAGTACGTTTATCCAATAAGCTGCTTCTCCCGCAAATAAATACCAAGTGAGTGGCAAAACAAAGGCGTTTATCAATATTGGAGGAATAGCTGAAAGATAAGGATTTTTAATTAAGGAACTCATAATCCCAGCAACTAAAGTGCATAGAGTCCCAACTATTACGTCAACCCACCCCCACGTTGAAAGAAAATTGCTTATAAAACATCCTACAGTCAACCCAAAAGTACTAAAAGGAAACAGCGCAGGCAAAATTGTAAGACATTCTGCAATCCTAAATTGCACTTGACCAAAACTCATAAATTGAAATATAAAGACCAAGGTTAAATACACCGAAGCAATAATTCCGTTGTAGCAAAAAAAACGTGTTGTTGACAATTTTAGTATATTTTCTCTTTTGCTGTTAATTTTCATAAAAATATATTAACACTGATAAACGCCAAAATCAAGTAAATAATTTATTTTAAGATAAATATTTTTTATGTAATTACGCACAATAATCTCAAACGGAGGTTATTATGAGAAATTTTTGGTCAATTTTTGCCTTAGTGTTGACAATAATAGGCGGTCTCAACTGGTTGATAGTGGGTATTTTCCGTTTCAACGTTGTTGATTGGGTATTTGGTTTTGCGCCGTGGATTGCAAGCATTATCTACATTTTGGTGGGTTTAGCAGCAATATATATGATTTGCTGGCTTGCAGTAGAAAGCAGTAACAACAGAGGCAAAAGTTATAGACAAATGGTTTGACAAACCCCTAAAAAAACGAAGTAAGATTAAATTTTCTTACTTCGTTTTTTTATGAATTTTTCAAAATCAATTAAATTTAAATATTATTAATAAAAAATAATTGACAAGTTTAATATAACTCATTATAATCGTCTTAAAGTCTTTGGGGCAAGGTGAAATTCCTTACCGGTGGTTATAGTCCACTAACAACGTTTTTGCGTTGCCGAGCGGGTGAAATTCCTGCGCCGACGGTATAGTCCGGATGAAAAAAGATTTTTTTGTTTATACAAAAAAACCATGCCCCTCTTTATGGAGGGTTTTTTTATGACAGAAAATTTTGAAAATCAAGAACAAATTCAACAAGGCGATCAAGCCGACAATCAAGTATTGACAGATACGTCTGTAAAAGTCGAACCAAAATCCAAAAAGCGCGTTGCAGCTACAACCATTGCAAAAGTTGCTATTTTGACGGCTATTGCTTGGATACTTTACGTAGTGGCAAAGTTTCCGTTGTCATTTTTATTTCCGAGTTTTTTGGATATGCAAATATCTGATTTGCCCGCATTGTTGGGTGGCTTTTCAATGGGACCTCTGTGGGGATGTGTAATAGTAATTATCAAATGTTTGCTTAAAATGCCTATGACGGGTACGGGTTGCGTGGGTGAATTGGCTGACATATTGATTGGAATTGCTTTCGTATTGCCGGCAAGTCTTATCTATAAATATAATAAAACAAAAAAAGGCGCTTTAATTGGACTTTTAGTTGGTATGTTATGCGCTGTAATAATCGCCGTTTTGGCAAACAGATTTTTACTTGTTCCTTTTTACGTTGAAGTTATGTTTGGAGGTACGATAGAACCGCTTGTAAATATGGTTTCCGTTTTATATAAAGGCGTAACGGCAGAAAGTTTTTATAATTTTTATTTGTGGTTGGGCGTTTTACCTTTTAACCTTTTGAGATGTTGCGTTTGTGGTGGAATAACCTTTTTAGTTTATAAAAGCTTATCAAAAGTATTGCATTGGTAGTTGCATTTTATAATTTTTTATACTAAAATATAATTATGAAAATCGTGAGTATATCGGTAGATGAAACAATATTAGCAGGTAAAAACTTTGCAAAAACTCTTAAGGGGGGCGACGTGGTTTTGCTTGACGGTACTTTGGGGGTAGGCAAAACACATTTTGTAAAAGGCGTTGCGTTGGGGCTTGAAATAGATGACGTAATAACAAGCCCAACTTTTACTTTACATAATACCTACAAAGGCAAAAGTTTATTGCTTAATCATTTTGATTTTTATCGTATAGAAGACGAAGATGAAGCCGAACAATTGGGGTTGACGGAGATATTTTTTGACAATACCGGGGTATGTTTTGTTGAATGGTGGCAAAACGTTGTAAATCTTTTGCCTAATAATACTCGAAAAGTATCAATTAGGGTGATATCCGACACAGTCAGGGAGATAATAATAGATGAGTAAAATTCTTGTTATTGATACGTCAAGTAAAAACTTGTACGTAATGTTGCTTGACGGTCAAAAAACAACAAAAATCACAATGTTAAATAATCAAAAACAGCATAGCGTTGTTTTAAATCAAACAGTTGAAGAAGTTTTGCTAAAAGCAAAAGTGACTATTGAGGAAATTGATGTATTTGCCGTTTGCGTGGGAGTTGGCAGTTTTACGGGAATAAGGGTAGGCGTTTCGGTTGCAAAAGGTTTAAATTTTGGATGCGCCAAAAAATTTGTGGAAGTAAACTCTTTGCAAACCCTTGCATATACTAAAAAAGGATGTATCACTTGTATTGCTGACGCGGGTAAAGGATATTATTACGCAGTATACGACGGTCTCAAACAAAAAACTGCTCCGACGCTCATATCAAACGAAAAAGCGCAAGAATTGTTAAATCTTTCAGATACGGTTTGTTTTGATCCCTCTAAAGACTACAGCGACGCAATAGAGCAACAAGTCAGAGAAAAAGTAACAAACGGTGAATTTTCATCAAATCTTGTTCCGTTGTACGTGAGGCGTTGTCAGGCGGAAGAGGAGCGTAATTCATGAACTTTCAATACAAAACTCTCCCAAACGTAGATCTTTTTGCAATTACCGAGTTGGAAAAAAATTGTTTTGATGAGCAAGCGTGTTGGAATAAAAATATGCTCAAAGACAGTATTGTCTCTCCTGTGACAAAATTTTTTGGAGCATTTGCAAAAACGGATGATGTTGCTTGTCAAACTTTACAAATTGTAGGATATTGCGCCGTTGTTGACTACGACGTAGAAGTAGAATTGTTGCGTATTTGCGTGTCTCCCGCTTTTCAACACTTTGGTGTTGGTTACGGATTGCTTAATTACGTAATAAAAACTTTAAAGTCACAGCAAAAAGAAGGTCTTTCCGAACGAGCTTTGACGTTGGAAGTAAACGAAAATAATATGCCCGCGAAAAAACTTTATGAAAAATGCGGATTTAAACAACTTTCAATACGAAAAAATTATTATTTTGAGAAAGACAAGTACAGTGATGCAATCATAATGAGATTGTTTTTATGAATACAAAAAATGAAATGAATATTTTTTATACAAAAGAGGGCGACGGAAACGACGTCCTCTTTTTGCATGGTTGGGGTTGCAATAGTAGTACCTTTTGCGGTATTAGCTCCAGGCTTATGGGCTACAGAGTGACATCGGTAGATTTGTGGGGATTTGGTAATACTCCATTGCCTACGGAAGCTGTTGATGGGTGGAATACTACTGATTATGCCGACAACGTGGCTAAATTTATTATTTCACAAAATTTTAGAAACCTTACAGTAGTGGGGCACAGTTTTGGCGGAAGGATTGCAGTGGTTTTGGCAAGCAAATATCCAAACCTTGTTAACAAATTGGTATTGGTTGACTCTGCGGGATTTAAAAAATTCAGCATAAAAAAATGGCTTGAAATTAAACGTTATAAAAGATTAAAAAAACGCGCTCAAAAAAGCCAAAAAGCAGAAGAAAAACTTAAAAATATGGGTAGTAGTGATTTTAAGGCCTGCAATGACGTCTTAAAGCGGACGTTTATTAAAGTGGTAAATCAATCATTGGATGAATATGCGTCCGAAATAAAATGTCATACACTACTTATTTGGGGACAAAAAGATGCTGATACTCCCCTTTGGATGGCAAGACGTTACAACAAACTGATAAAAAAAAGTGGATTGGTTGTATTTAAAAACTGCGGACATTTTTGTTTTTTGGAAAAAAGCAATTTGTTTTTGGCTGTACTAAAAAGTTTTTTGGCAAGCGAGGTTTAAATGATTTTACTTTTTCGTTTATTGACTGCCATTTTTTTTACCGTTGCATCTTTATATTACGTATGGATGTTTCAACTAAATGGATATTTTTTAAAACGATCAATAAATAATTTGCTGAATTGTCCTGCCTTTTATTTGGGAGTTTTATTTAGTGTTTTACAATTAGCTGTTAATTTTTTATTGCCTAAAGTTGCGTTGTATACTAATTTTGCTTTTGCTGGTTTACTTTCGCCTTTTGTTTTTTTTGCAAAAAAAACCCCTATAAAATTTACGGGTAGGGTGTGCAGATGGACGATAGTTTTATTGCTCATTTTTATTTGCGCAAATTTATTATTAAAGACGTGGTTTTTAACGATATTGATTTTGCCGTTAGTAATATTATCGCATTTTATTTTGTTGCCCATACAATATACGATAAACTTATATTATTTAAAACAGGCTCAAAAAAAAGTTTTAAAAATGAAAAGTACCGTTATCGTTGTGACAGGTAGTTTTGGCAAAACTTCAACAAAAAATATTTTAAACGCTTTTTTACAAACGGAATATTCTTCTATTTGCAGTGAAAGTAGTTTTAATACGCCTTTAGGGCTTGCAAGATTTATTAACGGACTTAACCAAAACAAAAAATTTTTGATTTTAGAAGCAGGTGCAAAAACAAAAGGTGATATAGCAAAAATCTGCAAGCTTTTTAAACCGACTCATGCAATTATTACGGGAATAGCTTCTCAACACCTCGAAACGTTTGGCAGTTTAAAAAATATCATTGATACAAAAGGCGAAGTTTTGGATTTTTTAACAAATGAAAGTATATGTGTATTAAATGCTGATGATATAAACAGTCAAGACTATTTTAAGAAAAGTGGTTTTAATGCTGTTTCCGTAGGCAAAAATGGCAAAAATTTTTGTTTTAGCGATTTAAAAATTACACCGACAGGCACAACCTTTTCTATCCATACGCAAAACGATAGTTATAATATTTTTACGCCACTTTTGGGTAGTGTATCCGCTCACAACATAACCCTTGCATTTGCTTTGGCTCTCAAACTCGGATGTAAGGTAGAAAAACTTATAGAGACAGCAAAAAATCTCGAATACGTACCGCATAGGTTGCAACTAATAAAACAAAAGGATATATATATTTTGGACGACGGATACAATGCAAATCCTCTCGGAGTAGAAGGTTTTATTGAAGTATTAAACAGTTTTGATGGCACGAAAGCAGTCGTCAGTCAGGGGATTGTGGAAATGGGCAACCAAACCGTTGCGGAAAATTATCGATTTGCAAAAAAACTCGCAAAAGTTGCGGATTATTGCGCTTTGTTGGGACAAAATACACCAAGCTTATACAAAGGATTGATAGATGGAGATTTTGATGAACAAAAAATATTTGTATGCGAAAATTTAAAAGAAGCAGTATCTGCATTACTACCGTATTTGTCAAAAAATAGCGTTATTGCTTTTCAAAACGATTTGCCCGACAATATGAACGGGCAAAAAAGGAGACAAAAATGAATATTTTGCTTTTGTTTGGCGGTAAAAGTTGTGAACACGACATAAGCATATTGACGGCAAAAATAACCGAACCACCTTTAAAAAAGGTTGGTAAAGTTTTTTGCGTGTACGTAGACCCACAGAACAAATGGTGGCTGATAGAAAAAGATTTGCAACTAAATCAATATAAAACTTCTTACAAAAAGATGGGGAAAAGAGCTTTTGTTGTTTTTGGCGACAATATATTAAGAGTTTTTAAGGGCGCAAGAATAAAAGAGATTGCTAAAATTGACGTAGCAGTACCTTGTTTTCATGGAGTAAACGGTGAGGACGGTTCTATTTCAGGCGTTTTGCAACTTGCAGGAATACCTTATACCTGTGGCAATCCACTTGCTTGTGGCGTAAGTATGGACAAAGTCGCAAGTAAAGCGTTTTTTAAAGGTATTGGCGTAAGTGTATTGCCCTTTGTTGTTTTTAATTCCATTGACGACTATAAAGCATTAAAGGCAATTAAAAAATTAGGATATCCTCTTGTCGTAAAGCCTTCAACGTTAGGTAGTAGCATTGGAATAAAGTTGGCAAATAATCTCGACGAACTCCGTGCTGCTTTAAATATTGCGTTTTGTTTTGATACGAAAGTTATCGTTGAAAAAGCATTAACTGATTTTTACGAAGTAAATTGTTCGGCAATGCGCGTTAAAGGCATAGTCGAAACAGGAGATTTAGAACGTCCCGTTGCAAAAGATAAGATACTGACCTTTGCCGATAAATATGCTTCTACCGGCAAAGAGTCTTCGGAAAGAATTTTTCCTTATGAATTTGAAGGAAAAAATAAAATCAAAGAAATTACAAAACGGATTTATGAAACTTTTGGTTTTGAGGGCGTAATAAGGGTTGATTTTTTGGTTTGCAGTCAAACAAAAAAAATATTTGTCAACGAAGTAAATTCAATTCCTGGTTCTTTGGCTTTTTATCTCTGGCAAAACCGATTTACACATCAAGAATTTTTGCGTGAAATGATCGAACAGGCAATTGTTGCAAAAAAACGTACGGATACTCTTGTTTATGCTTATCAAAGCGATATTTTACAAAATAAATCTCCTTCAAAAGGTTTAAAAATACTCACAAACAAATAAAAAAAGGTTATAAAAAAGCGAGAAAAAAATTTCTCGCTTTTTGCTTATAAGTTAATTTACTTAACCCAATCGCCGTTTTTAAAGATTGTAACTTTTGTTCCGTCTTTGCGGATACCTTCGATAAACATGTCAGGTGTACCTATCATAAAATCAACGTGTTCTACGCTGTTATTTATCCCTCTTTCAAGGAGTTGCGTTTCGTCCAAATCAAGAAAGTCTTTTACACAGGACGGATAACCTTTACCTATTGCAAGGTGGCAACTTGCGTTTTCGTCAAACAAGGTATTAAAAAATAGTCTGTGTTGTTGAGCAATAGGGGATTGTTTGCTTACCAAAGCAATTTCACCAAGGTAACTTGTACCTTCATCCGTTTCAATAAGTCCCTTAAGGGTTTCATAACCTTTTTTAGCGCCAAAGTTTACGATTTTTCCTTCAGAAAATTCAATAAAGAAATCATCAATAATTTCACCGTTTTCGCAAAGAGGCAAGGCATTTACTACTTTTCCGTTTACCTTTAGTTTGTGAGGTGCGGTAAATACTTCTTCCGTAGGGATATTTGCCAAAAATTCCTTACCGTCTTGAGCTTTTTCCTTAGCTGCCAACCATACGTGATTTTCCGGCAAGCCGATAGTAATATCAGTACCTTTTTCGTTTTTTAAATGGATTGCGTCAAAATCATTTTCGTTTAAAAAGTTTGCGCGCTCAAAAAGTTTGTTGCAGTGATCCTGCCACGCTTGGGTAGGGTCGTCATGGTCAAGACGCATAATAGTTTCAATGGATTTCCAAAGATTGTCAACGGCAACTTGCTCGTCACAATCAGGAAATACTTTTTGCGCCCACTTTGCAGTAGGTACCGATACTACGCACCAACGTAAAAAATTTGACATTGTTGCATTGTGGAAGTTCTTTTGACTTTTTGCTGTGGCGGTAGATACACGTCTAATTTTGCTTGCGTCTATTCCTGAATACAAGGCAGGATCGCTTGCCGAAACGGAAATAAGAGCAACGCCTTTTTGTATATAATACTCAAATTTGTCTTTTTGCCATTGAGGAATATCCGTCAAAATTTCTTCTGATGCATTTTGCATGGTAAGACGCGAAATAGTATCATCCTTCCAATTAATAAACACTTGTCCTGCGCCTGCTTTATAGGCTTGCTCGGTAATAATGCGAGCAAAATAAGCACATTCTACAGGACAATTTACTACCAAAAATTGGTCTTTTTGAAGATTGACACCAATTTTAATTGCCAAATCGGCAAAATGATGAAGTTTTTTCTCTTCTAACATACTTTAACTCCTGAAAATAGATTTTTTTTAGATTTTATTGATATGGATTAAAATTTAATAAATTCTCTTATATAGCCGTTGAGTTCCTTTACGTTAAGACGTATTTGTTCCATTGTATCACGGTTGCGAATTGTCACCGTGTTATCTTCCAGCGTATCAAAATCTACGGTTACGCAAAGAGGCGTACCGATTTCGTCTTGACGGCGATAGCGCTTGCCAATGCTACCTGATTCGTCATAATCCACGTCAAATTCTTTTGAAAGTTCGGTATAAATTTGAGTTGCTTTTTCGCCGAGTTTCTTTTGAAGGGGGAGAATAGCAACTTTAAACGGGGCGAGAGCGGGATGCAAACGTAATACTACGCGAGTGTCGTTGTCATCAAGTTTTTCTTCTTCGTAAGCGTTACACAAAAACGCTAACAACATTCTTTCTACCCCAAGCGAAGGTTCGATAACGTATGGCAAGTATTTTTCCTGCGTGACGGGATCGGTATATTCTAAAGACTTTCCGCACATTTTTTGGTGGCAGTCAAGGTCGTAATCCGTTCTGTCGGCAATACCCCAAAGTTCACCCCAGCCAAAGGGAAATAAAAATTCAAAGTCAGTAGTTGCTTTGGAATAAAAACAAAGTTCTTCGGGTTTGTGGTCACGCAATCTTAAATTTTGTTCCTTTATGCCAAGATCCAACAAAAATTGTTTACAGTAATTTTTCCAATAATCAAACCATTCAAGATCGGTGCCGGGTTTGCAGAAAAATTCTAATTCCATTTGTTCAAACTCTCTTACTCTAAATATAAAATTGCCCGGAGTTATTTCATTGCGGAAAGATTTGCCTATTTGACCGACTCCCATAGGTATGCGCTTGCGCGACGATCTTACTATATTAGGAAAGTTTACAAAAATACCTTGCGCAGTTTCAGGGCGGAGATAAATTGTATTAGTACTGTCTTCTGTAACTCCTTGAAAAGTCTTAAAAAGTAGGTTAAATTGTCTAATCTGTGTAAAATCGTGGTTTCCGCAAACGGGACATACTATTTTTTGTTCTTCAATAAAATCTTCCATTTGTTTATTAGTTGCTTTTGCGCAATCAAACGGAATAGATTTTTTTGCGCAAAAATCTTCAATGAGATTGTCCGCGCGGTGACGTGTTTTACAGCTTCTGCAGTCCATTAACGGGTCGTCGAATTTACCGCCGAGGTGTCCCGTGGCGCGCCACGTTGTAGGGTTCATTAAAATTGCGCTATCAATACCTATATTGGTAGTAGGCTGAGTAACAAATTTTGTCCACCAAGCTTTTTTTACGTTGTTTTTAAGCAACACGCCCAAAGGTCCAAAATCCCAAGTATTAGCAAGACCTCCGTAAATTTCACTGCCTGCAAAAATAAAACCTCTGCCTTTGCAAAGATTAACTATTTTATCCATGGTAACTTTATTTTCGCTCATAAACTTCTCCTATATGCTTTATTTTATTATTATATTGCATAGCGTAAAAAAAGTCAAACAAACTACTTGTCACTCAATATAAATTGTAACAAAAAAGCCCCAAAAAAGGGGCAAAGTTGTAAATTGTTAAAATTGTATCGGTATTTGTATATCTCCTTGTTTGCTGTTGCAAATAGGACAAACTTGCCAAGCGCTTTCTTTAGTGTCTTCGTGTCCGCAAGTATTGCAACGCCACATTATTGCGTTGGGACTTGTAAATAACGAAGATTTTTCCAGCTTTGCGTACAGTTGCTCCAAAGTCAAATAGTGTTGTCTTTCTACCTCTGCAATAAGTTCAAATTTTTTTGCAATGTCGTAAAATCCTTCGTCGCGAGCTATTTGTGCAAAATTAGGATATATTACCGTTGCTTGCGACAACTCGTCGCCTGCCATAAGCTTTAGCATTTGTACTAGCGTACCTCCTTTAAACGGAAAACCCGCGCATATATCAACGTTTGGAATAGCGTCGTTTCCGTCGTTGGTAATATAATCAAAAAATACTCGCGCGTGCGACATTTCGTTTGTTGCGTGTTGTTTGCAAATGTCTCCAATATTGTGATAACCTTGTTCTTGGGCTTTTTCTTTTAAAAATTGATATTTTGCTCCGTCTTGACACTCGTTTGCAAAGGCGGTTGCAAGATTGGTGATGGTATTACTTTCTGTCAGTTTCATTATTTATTCTTCCTCCGTCAAATATTTTTGTCGATTTTTTGTTTTTTATACTTTTTTAAAGTAATTTTTCTTGCTTTATAAAAATACAAATATATACACGACAGTTGGAGGACGAAATGAAAGAGTATATAATGCAAAGAGTATTGGATATGGCGGATTATATAATTAATACAGGTTGCACTTTGAGATTTGCAGCAAAGATATTTGCAGTATCAAAAAGTACTGCGCACAAGGATATGAGTGAAAGATTATATTACGTTGACAAGCGTAAATTTGAGCAAGTAAGGCTAAAAACTAATTTAAATCTCAGTCAACGTCATTTACGTGGAGGTATAGCAACAAAAAATAAATATAAAAACATGCATCTATCTTATAGCAAAACTAAAATCCCGCCAGTTTAAATCTGAAGGGATTTTTACTTAAAAAGTATTTTCAATTATTCTTGTGTTTGCTCTGATTGATATTTTTCTTCTATGTTATTCCAAAGATTGTAGCGATCGTAATTTGTTATTGCCGATCCGATTCTATCCTTTGCAAAGGGAATATCAGCGCATATATTTTTGACTAAATCTTTCATATATTGTCTTTGTGTGTGTTTGTCTGCGGGACAAGGATTTGAAACTACGGGTAAATTTTGTTGAACTGCATACGCGGAAATATCCTTTTCAGTAATATATATCATTGGTCTAATTAAAGATATTTTGCTTCTACTCATAAAATTTTTCGGCGCAAATGTACTTAATCTACCTTCGTATATCATACTCAAAAAGAAAGTTTCTATCACGTCGTCTTTGTGATGTCCAAGCGCAAGTTTATTGCATCCATTTTGCAATAAGACGGTATTTAATGCTCCACGACGCATCTTGCTACAAAGACTGCAAGGATTTGTTTCTTTCCTTACTTCAAAAAGAATTTCAGCAATATCTGTTTTTTCCATTATATAATTAATTTCATTTTGTTTGCACCAATCACTTACTGTGGAAAAATTCATATCTTTAAATCCCAAGTCAATTGTAATTGCCAAAAGTTCAAATTTTTGAGGTGAAAATCTTTGATATGCTTTTAATAGAGCCAACAAAGTAAGACTGTCTTTACCTCCGCTTACGCCGACTGCAATTTTGTCGCCGTCTTTAATCATGTCGAATTGACTTATTGCTTTTCTAAAAGGCGCTAAAAGTGTTTGAGTTTTCATATTTTGTCCCCATTTAAGTTAAACGTCGAAATATATTTTAGCAAACAAATTTTTATTAGCCAAGTGTTTTAAGTTTCTTTTCTATTTATTTTGCTTGTTTCTTGCCAAATTTACTTGTTTGTTATATAATATACTTATGGGTGTATTCTCATTTTTTAAAACCAAATCTCAAAAGCAAATAAATTTCAAGCAACAAACTCGATTAAAACTCGGATTATCTTTATCAGGTGGCGGGGCAAAAGGTTTTGCCCATATAGGTGTTTTGCGCGCTTTTGAAGAAATAGGTTTAAATTTTGATATTGTAACGGGTACTTCGGTGGGTAGTATTGTTGGAGCATTGTATTCAGCTGGTATAGACTCGCGACAAATGGAGGAGTTTGGCAAACGACTTAAAACGTCTGACGTTTTGGATAAAAAAATTTTAATTTCTCCTTCCAAATCAAAAAACGTTGAAAACCTTGTCAAAAATTGGATTGGTGACGTTAAATTTTGTGATTTATCAAAGCGGTTTGCTTGTATTGCAACCAATATTAAAAACGGCGCGGAAGTTATTTTGCAAAGTGGTTCGGTTGCAACTGCGGTATCGGCAAGTTGTTCTGCTCCTATATTTTTTGACGGGGTAGAACTTGACGAAATGCGATTGTATGACGGTGGACTGACAAACAACTTGCCCTCGGACGTCGCTCGTCGTATGGGCGCGGATATAGTGGTTGGAGTAACTTTGAGCAATACGGGTACAGAGGGAACTGAAAAAACAAACCTTATTAGTGTTGCAAAATCGTCTTTTGGTATTATTTTGCGTTCTACTTCAATGAAAGGCATTTTAAATAGCGACGTTTTGATTTCGCCGATTTTGACGGGTAAAAAATCTTCAAAATTGGAGGGAATAGACGTTGCAATGCAAATGATAACGGCAGGTTATGATTCTGCTAAAGAAAAAATACCGACGATATTAAAAATTATTGATGAAAATAAACGCAATAAAAAATAACAGTTATTTAAGGAGAAAAAATGGCAAAAAAAGGTTCAAATACTAAAAAAACTACCAAAACAAAGAGTCAGCAAGCAAAGGACGTAGGGATATTTGCGGGCGCAGTGGCTACAGTAGGAGCAGTGGCGTCAAAGTCTGCAGGCAAAGGCAAATCTGCAAAACAAAAAAAACAAATTAGGTCATTAGCTTTTGTTTTGGTATTGGCAATTATCGTTTGCGGTGTATTGTTTTATATGGATATTGCTCCTTTCAATTTTGAAATAAACGGGGACTTTTTCAAATATTACAGTTATACGCCGATAGTGCCAAGTAATACGCTTGGTAATAAGACTGTTAGCGATTTTAGATTGCACGTTATTGACGTAAATCAGGGTGATTGTATGCTGTTGGAATTGCCTGACGGCAAAACAATGCTCATTGACGGAGCAAAAAAGAGCAATACTATTGCTACAGGTATAGTTGATTATTTGTTGTCTGATCAAATTGGCTTAAAAGACTCCAGCGGTAAGGTTACGCTTGATTACGTAATGTTGACTCATACCGACGCGGACCATTGTGGTAGTTTGGACGACGTAATAAAAAGTAACAAAATAGACGTGCTTAACGTTTATAGACCATTGATTATGTCAAAATATGCTGATGATCCTTTAAAGTCTTACGCGGTGCAAAATAATTTGTCTTATTCTACTATAACTACGACCGTTTATAGTAAATTTGTGCAAGCAGTAGCAGAAGAAGACGGTTGTCAGACTTTTTATAATTATGGCGACAATAAACTCGAAGGAGCGGGTTACGTTATGTATTTTTATAATCCTACTCCAGAAATGTACGTTGATATAAAAACAGCCGCCGACAAAAACAACGTTTCACCTGTTATTATTATAGACGTATGCGGTAGAAAAATTGCATTGACTGGTGATGCGGATAAAGAGCAGGAGCTTAACTTTATTTCTCAAGTTTCGGATGCAAAATATGGACTTGACGAGAGTTTTGTTGACGTTGATATTTTAAAAGTTGCTCATCACGGCGGTAGGGAATCTTCAACGGAAGAATTTTTAAAGGTTGTTAAGCCTGAATACGCTTTGATTAGTGTTGGCGACGGAAACAGTTATGGTCATCCTACTACGGAAGTGTTGTCAAGATTACAAAACGTGGGTTGCGCCAACGTATATCGTACGGACAAACACGGCAGTATAGTAGTTACCGTTTCTTCTGCCGAGGGAGTTATAAACGTAGATACGACAAAAAAATCCAATACATACGCAACAAGATTTAACGATTATTTAAGGGCTAATTTTGATAGATTAACACTTCTTGCAAGGGTTAAATATATTTTGTTCTGATGATAAAATTTTTTACAAAGGGATTTTCACACGGCGACGGATATTTTTGCAAGGCAATAGGCTTGCCTGCAGGATTTTACGTTGACAAAAAAATGGTAGAGGAACAACTTTCCTTCCGCCGTGACACCGTTGGTCGTAGTCAAAGGATGAAATCCGAAACAGATGAAATAGTTTTTTTGAGCGGTCTTGACTGTTTTGGCAAAACCGATGGTTCGCCGTTGCAGTTTTTTATAAAAAACGTTGACAATACACTTTTGCAAAAACCGCCTATTACGGCAATGCGTAGTGGTCATGCTGATTTAGTCGGTTGCGCAAAACTTAATTTAGTTGATGCAAGATACGTTTGCGAATTGGCATCTGCGAGAAGGACGGTTGCATATACCGCTTTGGGCGCTATTTGTAAACAAATATTGGCAAAATACAATATTTTTACGTATTCTTACGTAAGGCAAATTGGGCAAATTAAATGTATAGACGAGGTCGATTATTTTGACAATAAAAAATTATTCACTCAATCTTTTCGCTGTATTAATCCCGACAAAACAAAGCAGATGCTACAGGAAATAGAGCATGCAATGTCAATTGGAGACAGTATTGGCGGTAAAGTAACAGTTGCTTGTGTCGGCTTACCAATGGGTATGGGTGATTTTGTCAATTACGAAGGCAAACTTGATGGTATTTTGGCTCAAAGTATGATGAGTATTCCCTCTGTCAAGGCTGTAGAAGTCGGTTTGGGTGTGAATTATGCTGATAAGCAAAACAGCAATGTTGCCGATAAATTGACTTTAATGGAGGGGAAAGTAATTTACGATACAAATTATTGTGGCGGTATCGTTGCAGGGCTTACAACAAATAATCCAATAAACTTAACTCTTACGGTAAAGCCTGTTCCTACTACAAAAAAAGGCGTTTCCACCTTTGATATTAAAACGAAGCAATCGACGGTTTCGCATTTTGAGCGTAGTGATACGTGTGTTGTTCCGTCCGTTGGAATAATAGCTGAAAATATTATGGCAATGGTGGTGCTTGATAAGTTTTTGGAGCATACCAATCATACTGTTAGTTACAAAAAATTCGACAAAAATGAATTTTTAGACAATACTGTTTTTGTTGTGGACAAGAATTTAATACAAACTTGTGGATTTTTGCCAACAGATAAAAACGTTTTTGTTGTAGAAAATGGCGAGCAAGATAAGAATTTGGAAACTACATTCAAGCTGTTAGATTTTTTGGCGCGACAAAATTTGACAAAAATAGACACTTTGGTTGCAATAGGCGGAGGATCTGTAATTGATTTAAGTGGATTTGTTGCAAGCATATACAAAAGAGGAATTCGTTTTTGCGTTGTGCCTACGACTTTGCTTGCAATGGTAGATGCAGGTCACGGAGGAAAAAGCGCAATAAATTTTAACGGTGTAAAAAATATGATTGGGAGTTTTTATCTTCCGGAAAAAATCATTATAGATTTTGATTTTTTACAAACTAATACCACTAAAAATTTTTCCGAAGGATTTGGAGAAATAGTAAAATGCGCTTTATTGGATCACAACGTATTTAATAGTTTGACTACAAACAAAAAAGATATAACAAATCTTATTAAGTTGTGCGCAGATTTTAAAAATAGAATAGTTTCTGCAGACTTAACGGACGATTTTTGGCGTAGACAATTAAATTTAGGCCATACTTTTGGTCATGCATTTGAAAAATATTTTAAACTTGCTCATGGTAATGCAGTTTTGATGGGACTTGTTTGGGAAACAAAACTTTCATATTTCCTTAAATTGATTCAATATGATTTTTATGAAAAAACAATTAATTTTTTAACGGAATTTATTGATTTGCAAACCCAAAATCAAATAAGGCAAACCGACGTTGACAACATCATCAAGCTTTGTTTGGCGGACAAGAAAAATGAAAACGCTGAAATCGGTTTTGTTTTTGCAATGCCTTACAATGACTTTTGTTTCAAAACAATAAAAATCGTGCAAATAGAGGAATTTTTTAAAAATGTTATCAAGGCCTGAAAATCCTTTCAATTTCGATTTTGTAGATTTGCCTTACGGTGACAAATCAATTACCCATCGAGCTCTTATTTGTTGCGCGCTTTCAAATGGCAAATGTTTGATTAAAAATCCGGCAATAAATGCCGATACTTTGGCTACCTTAGATTGTTTAAATAAACTTGGAGCAAAGATTAAAATACTTGACGGCAATATGATAGAGGTTTTATCTATTACCCAACCAAATACAGATATCGTTTTTGATTGCAAAAACAGCGGAACAACGGCTCGCTTATTGGCTGGAGTTGTGGCAGGTATGAACGTACACGTCACTTTTGTTGGGGATACAAGTTTATCAAGTAGACCAATGCAACGTGTAATTTCGCCTCTGACTCAAATGGGAGCAAAAATCAATAAAAAAAAAGGATGTTTGTTTGAAATATTACCTTCAGGTAAACTTAAGGGTATTACTTATCAAACACCAACACCTTCGGCGCAGGTAAAGAGCGCTATATTGTTTGCAGGACTTTTTGCGGAAGGAAATACTAAAGTAATTGAATCAATATCTACGCGCAATCATACCGAAAAATATTTACAGGCATTTGGCGCAGATATTGTTTATGGTGACGGATTTGCAGAAGTTACCTCTTGCAAACCTCTTAAAGCAATAGACGTGGAAATTCCCAATGATTTTTCTACTGCTACGTTTTTAATTGCTTTGGGCTTAAAACAAGGTATTACTTTAAAAAACGTAGGACTTAATCCTACTCGCACGGCTTTTTTGAAATGGCTTTCAATCTTTGGGGCGCGCGTCGAAACAAAAGTCAAAAAATACTTGTGTAATGAGCCGGTTGGCGACGTTAGCGTCTCAGGTTTCGCGTTTAAGCCCGTTAACGCCACTTATGAGCTTTGTAATGAAATGATTGACGAATTACCCGTTTGTTGTTTATTGTCTTCCTTGGCAATAGGAGACAGTAAGTTTGAGGGTATCAGTGAACTTAAATACAAGGAAAGCGATAGAATTAAAGAAATTAAAAATCTTTTAAAATCTTTTGGAGTTGAAACGGTAGATATTGACGACGGTTTAATAGTAAAAGGTAGGGGCAAACTTTGCATAGGAGAATCTCCTGATACGACCGATCATAGAATTGCTATGTTAGGTATAGTTGCAGGAGGTCTTTGCGGACAATATTTACCCGCAAAACATCCTAATTGTATTGACGTATCGTGTCCTAACTTTAAACAGCTTATTGGCTTTAATTTTAAATGGGGGTTGTTTGGAAAAAATATTAAAAACAGTCTTTCGCCCAAAATTTATCAAAGTTTGAGCAATTTGTCGGGTATAAAATCTAATTATACGATTTTTGATTTTAGCGAAGAGAAATTTGACAATAATTTCGAAAAAATCTTTAACCAACTTAACGGTGCAAATTTGACTATACCTTTCAAAGCAAAACTTACAACAAAATATAATCCTGCAAATACTTTAAAAAGAGTAGGGGAGCGAATTTTGTTTTTTAATACTGACGGATACGGATTGTTGCGCTCTTTGAAAGAAGAAAATATTGACGTTGCAGGTAAATCAGTTTTAGTTTTAGGCTGTGGAGGAGCAGGAATAGAAGCGATAAGAGTTTTGACTAATGCAGGTGCAAAGGTGTACGTTCGCAATAGGACAATCTCAAAGGTAGAAGAGCTTTCAAAAATTTATCCAATACAAACTGATGTTCCACAAGTCTTTGAAGGTATTTTATCTTTTTTGCCCTTTACGGAAAAACTCGTATTAGTCTCTAAGGAAGAAATTTCAAACGCGGAATTTATTTTTGACGCCTGCTATAGCGCTAAAACTCCGTTTTTACTACAAGCAGAAAGTAAGGGAAAGAAAATAATTTACGGCAAGTCAATGTTGTTTTGGCAGGCTGTGAAGAATTTTGAAATATGGACAGGAAAACAACTTTCTAACAACGAAATTAAAAAAGCTCTAAATCTGTTTTTAAAGGAGACGGAATAATGAAAATCTTGGTGATAAACGGTCCCAATTTGGATATGCTGGGTAGGCGAGATTCAAAATTTTACGGCACGCTTACGCTAAAACAACTTAATAAAAGCGTTAAAGAGTATGCAAAACAAATGGGTTGTCGGGTAAGTTTTTTTCAAAGTAACTGCGAGGGAAAGCTCATTTCAGCAGTTACAAAAGCAAAAAGTGATGCAATCATAATAAATCCGGGCGCATATTCGCACACCAGCTATGCTTTGCGTGACGCAATTGAATGTTTTGATAAAAACGTGGTAGAAGTGCATTTATCGGATATTATGAATAGAGAAGATTTTCGTAAAATCCGTGTTTTAAAAGACGTTGTAAGTAATTGTTTTTATGGAAAAAACAAAGAAAGCTATTTTGAAGCAATAAATTATTTAATTTCAAAGGAAGAAAAGTAATATGAAAGATAACGTAGCATTAATAGGTATGTCCGGTACGTTAAAAACCGCGATAGCAAAAAAACTCTCCGTTTTGTTGGACAAAAGATGTGTTGATACCGATGAACTCATTGAGTATGAATTGAGTATGTCGATTAAAGACCTTTTTGAAAAAATGGGTGAAGAATATTTTAGGCGTACTGAAGAAAAAACAGTTTGTCAAGTGTCAGATTTTTACAACATAGTAGTTTCCACGGGTGGAGGAGTAGTATTGTCTGAAAAAAGCATGCTTGCGTTAAGGCGAACTTGTACGATAGTGTGTCTTACGGCAACAGCCGACACTCTTTACGAAAGATTAAAAGATGATCAAAATCGTCCTTTGCTTAGCCCCGTTACAAAAAGCAAAATAATAAAGTATTATATTTCACGAAAGGGTATGTATGAAAAATGGGCTGATTATGTTGTAGTTACCGACAATAAAACCGCCGATCAATTGGCATTGGATATTAAAAATATACTTTTGAAGTAAGTCATAAAACCATATAAAAAAATTAAAGCGCGCTATTTTCTTGTTGGAATTAGCGCGCTTTATAATGCTAATATAAGTTTATTGTTTTGAGCAAATATATTAAAAAACTCCGTAGTTACGGAGTTTTTTAATAATAGTATTAATTTGCAGAATAATTATTTTCAAATTCTACTCTTTTTTTGTGGTTTGATGCAAATTTTCTTATGATAATTGCTACGAGAGCAACTAACATAGCAACCGTTACGATAAGTGAAGAAACAACAATCCAATCAACAGGCTCTGTGGTGGATTCTTCTTCCGTATCTTCTTCTTCGGTTGAAGAATTTCTAATAGAGTTGAGATAAGTTCTAAAACCACTTATTGTTTCTTTGTTGGATTCCCAGTCAATGTAATAAGCGCCTTCGGTTGCTTCTGAATAATGCTTTGAGTTAAAGTCGCTTACCATTGTTTCGAGGGTTGTCATCATAGCGTTAAGTTCTGACTTGTCGTCGCTAGCTGATAATTCTTTTTCCAAATTTCTTACTTTTGTAGAGTATTCATAAATCCTATTAAAGTCATTTTCTACCGTAACGTCGTTATAGCGATAATCTACTACGTAAAGGTTATTAGCATTAGAAAAAACTTTTTGCTGTTCGTTATAAATTTTTTCAATGTCTGCATTTGTATTTTGCATATAAGCGTAAGCTTGAGATGCACCTTCTTCTACTACAAAAAGATTTGAATATTCTTCGCTGACGCCGTCGCTATTCTCGGTGGTGTCATCTAACAAAACACATTCTGCTTGGTCGAATAATACAGTGCCTTGAGCGTATCCTGCCGAACTAGTTGCGTCACGCTTTCCGTTCCACAATTCAAGATAAAAAGTTTGGTCGCTGTCGCCTGTTGCAACGTAGAAGTAATAACGTACCCAACCATTAGCAATGTTTTTATCAATTTCCGCGTAGGTGGAACTCTTAAATTCGTTAGTAGTGGAGTCGTTGCTTGCGCAAATTACCTTTGTTGCGCCATTTGTTAAATAAACGTAAGGTATTGCGTTTTCTATACCTTTTGCAACAACGCTTATTCTATAATAAGAATTTGCAGTTAACGTCATTGCTGTAGATTTGTAGCCGCATGCAGTATATTGATTGTTGTATATCATCAACAAAGAATGAGCGTCGTCGTCGGCATAACCGGTAAAATCAGTTGATAATATACCGTAGGTATTATATATTGTTGTATCTTGAGCTTGATATATAATACCGCCTATACTACTATATACTTCTTCCGGGTTGTCTGTGTTGGTTTTTGGCCAAAATGCAGAAGAACGATTGGGAGCAAGATTTCTTTCG
>CABUZX010000018.1 GCA_902496185.1 uncultured Subdoligranulum sp.
ACTTTTGCTTTGTCAATAATTTTTTGATATCTTTTTTTATTTTTTTTGGAAATATTTAGTCCTTTTATCTGAAATTTGTCCACTTTTCCACAAAAACAAGCTACATTTTTGTTGGCAACACTACAAACCGTTGACAATACGAGTGAGTTTTGATATATTTTAATAAACAATACAACCAACAACGGAGGTCAAAATTATGTTTTCGGACTTAAAAATTATTGATTTTTTGGACAATCTCAATTCTTCAGCCCCCACTCCCGGTGGCGGAGCAGTTGCGGCGCTCAACGGCGCGGAAGCGGCAGGGCTTTTTTCTATGGTTGCCAACGTGACAAACAATAAACAACTCAAAAACGGTCAAGACCCAAACAGAGCGCTTGTAAAATCGGTATTGGTGACGGCAATCCATCAAACAAACCTTTTGAAGCTTATGGACGCAGACGCATCTGCATTTAATTCCCTTATGAGTTGTTACAAACTCCCAAAATCTACGGATGAAGAAAAACAAATCCGCAAGGACGCAATTCAAAACGCCTGCAAAAATGCTTGTGAGCCCCCAAAGCAAACTTTAAAGATTTGTTTAGAATTGATGGCTGACGCCCGCACAACCGTTGCAGAAGGTGACAAATCCGTCGTTTCAGACGCATACATAGGCAGTAGATTGTTAGTCTCGGCAATACACAGCAGTATATACAACCTTATGATAAACATCAATTCCATCAAGGACGAAGAATTTTGCAATCAATTGAGAGCCATTATCGACGACGCAAAAGCAAAAATCTCTCAATTTGAAAAGGACGTTTTAGATACCTGCACACTTTAAAAAATGCTTTTTACTACAAAAAACTCAACCAAACGGTTGAGTTTTTTAGTTTTTAAAGACGCTCTTTTGACGCTTTTTTGACGCTTTTTTGAAATATTTCGCTTAAAACAATTAAATTATTACTTTATTATTGACTATTGCAAAAAAAAGATGATACAATTATTTAATTATGAAAAAGAAATCCGTTTGGGTTAAAAAAAGACACAATACAATAAGGCATCTCGTAGAAAAGCCAATTTACCGTTATTTGAAAAAAAACTACGGTTTTTCTTACACGCCCTTTGATACAAACGGGCAGGCTTATCTAATATTGGCAAACCACCAAACGGCAATGGATCAGTTTATCGTGCAACTCCCCTTTAAAGACTATTGCTACCCCATTGCAAGCGAAGATATTTTTTCCATTGCGCTCGGCAAGGCTATTGCTTGGGCAGTTGCGCCCATACCCATTTCAAAAGGGCAAATAAACGTCAACACAATTTTGACTTGCAAGCAAATAGCCAAGCAAAATAAATCAATACAATTGCACCCTGAGGGCAACCGTACTTATAGCGGAAAAACGGAATATATTGCTCCCGCAATAGCCAAACTCGCAAAAGTACTCAAACTGCCCATAGCTTTTTTGGTAATAAGAGGCGGTTACGGCGTGCGTCCACGTTGGTCGGAAAAACCACGCAAAGGACAATGCCACGCAAAAGTAGAATCTGTACTTTTGCCCGAGCAATATTTAAGTATGACGGACGAGGAGCTTTACAAGCAAATTTGCCAACGCCTTTACGTCAACGAAAGCAACGACGACGGCGAAACTTTTGACGGAGACACTTTGGCAGAATATCTCGAAAGAGCAATTTATTACTGCCCTAATTGTGGCGTCACACATTTTTATTCGAATAAAAATTCCTTTAAATGCACGACTTGCGATTTGCAAGTAATTTATCAGCCAAACAAACAATTTGCAACAAAGGACGGAAGCGCTCCGCCCTACCGCAACGTAAACGAATGGTACGAAGCTCAAAAAAGTTACGTTTGCAAATTTGTTCCAACGGATTGCAATCAAATAATTACGCAAGACAAAGCAAAAATTTCAAAGGTAATCCTGATGAAACGCAAAAAAAAGCTGTGTTCTCTTTTAGAACTTACCTTGTATCCAAATAGACTAGTTGCCGTTGGCAAAAACTATTCCTTTGACAAAAGCTTTGACGACCAAATAACGGGTATGTCGGTATTAGGCAAAAACAAACTCAATATAATTTGTAAAGAAGAAGTACTGCAAATCGAAGGCGACAAAAGGTTTAACGCGCTTAAATATGCAAACTTTTTTTATAGATATAAAAATTTTAAGGAGGGGAAAAATGACATCAGCCAATTTTTGGGACTCTGACGTATGGAGTTTTATTCTATTGATAGGGATTTTAGGCTTGACGGTTTTGATTTCAGGCTTGCTCCGAAACAACGTCAAGTGGATTAAGCGTTCGCTCATACCATCGTCGGTTTTGGGCGGTTTGATTTTGCTTGTTATTTCTACCGTTGTTTTTTATGCAACGGGAGGTAAGGACGGCGGTAAATATTTGTTTGAGTTGGACAGCTTTAATACGGCAACAATGTCAGGTATGACGGTTTTGGAAATTTTAACCTACCACTGTTTGGGACTCGGTTTTGTTGCAACGGCGCTAAGACCCGACAAAAAGAAAATCGACAGTAAACGGGTGGGCGAAGTTTTTGACAGTGGCGTAATGACTGTTAGCGGATACTTAATACAAGGCGTGGTTGGCATAGTAATTACAATCATTGCAGCATGGTTAGGCTCCAACATTTGGAACGGCGCAGGAATTATACTTCCTTTCGGATATGGTCAAGGCACAGGACAAGCAATGAACTACGGTAGCTTGTACGGCAATGCTGAACAAACTTGGGGATTTGCAAGCGTAGAATCAGGACGTAGTTTTGGATTAACGGTTGCGGCTTTAGGGTTTTTGTCAGCTTGTATAGGTGGCGTAATTTACCTAAATATAATGCGAAAAAAAGGCAAAATCAAATTTAACGAAGACGCAGAAGAAACTAACTCTTCTGAAGAATTTATGGCGCCAAACGAAACCCCGATAAACGGCTCTATAGACAAAATGACTATTCAGTTGGCATTAGTTGTAGGTGTTTACGGAATCAGTTATTTTGTGATGGAAGGTATTTGCAGTTTGCTTAACCTTGGCGAAAGTATGCGCGCAACTATTTTTGGATTTAACTTTTTGATTGGTACGTTTTTGGCAATTGCGCTCAAAAGTATTATTGCTAAATTACATTCAAAAAACGTGATCAAGCGTCAATTTATCAACAAGTTTATGATGAACCGCATAGCAGGTTTTTTGTTTGACTTTATGGTGGTTGCAGGTATAGCCGCAATAAGAATTGACGAAATCAGCGAATATTTGGTAATATTGCTCGTGATGGGATTGACAGGCGCTATCGTCACCTACTTTTACGTCAAGTTTATTTGCAATAGACTTTTTAAGGAATATGCTACGGAACAGTTTTTGGCGTTTTTCGGAATGTTGACGGGCACGGCAAGTACTGGCATCATTTTGCTCCGCGTTGCAGACGACGGTTTTGTCTCCCCCGCTTCTGACAACATTGTTTATCAAAATCTCCCTGCTATAGTATTTGGCTTTCCGCTAATGTTTTTGGCAACTTATATCTACACGGGAGGACCTCAAGCCGTCTACATAACCCTTGCTTTATTAGCAGTGTTTTTTATAATACTACAACTGATTTTGTTTAGACGAACTATCTTCAAGAAAAAACAACCAAAAGGCGAGTAATTGTTTTAATTTAAGTTTCTAAAATAAAAAATCTCGATACTAAGTATAGTATCGAGATTTTTTTGTGAGTAGCGGATTTAGTTAAAAAAAACACACATTGTCTTGGTAGACAAATGTGTGCTATTTTCTGCGAAAGACTACCTAAACGGAGCAAAATCGAGGTAAAAAAGCCTTAAAGTAATATCGTCAGTGATATTTCTACTTACTCAGTAATAGAAATAGAACTCAACAATTCTCCAACGGTGTCAGGCGTTTTTCCAATGCCGGTTGGATCATTTATCGTTATAAAATAATAAACATCATTGCAATCGTTTAATGTTATCAGCCAAGTGGTATTGTCAAAGAGAAGCGCAAATCCATAAAGCCGCATCCTGTCCCCGTTTTCTGTTAATCCACCATCAATGGCATAATAATCAGCGTCCTGTCCTGCACAGATTTGCTGGCGCATGATCTGTGCACCCCCTGCTAAATACAGTTTTTCTATCGAGGAAAAGATACCGAGTTTTGGCAAATCATAATACATAGCGGCACTTGCTATTTCAATATATGAATCATATCCGCGATCTTCATAATACGATAGATAGTCTGTTCCAAAGAGCGGGTTCACAACATTATCTGAATATTCTGCATTAAACTTGATAAAGTTTCCATCTCCATCTGTATAGAAGCCAGTTCTCTCCGCATCGGCGACAAAACCTTCGGATAACTCACATACTATCGTCGGCTTATTTTCCTCGCTAAATACTATTGTTTCCGTGCTGCCTTTTCCGATTACGATAGGATATTTTCTAGTAATAATAACATTTCCTTCTACCCCTTCCGGATACAGAATTTGTGACCGTTTAACGACGTCAAACACGCCGACTATCACTAAACACATAAAGAGCACTGCGGCACTTATTACAATGATTTTTCTCAAAGGTAAACTATTCTTCTCTTTACAATTATGTGTAATATTAATAGATTCCATTGTATCATTGCCGAGCAGCCCGTCCAAACTTACATTTAAAATCTGTGAAAGCATTTGAGCTTGCTTAATATCTGGTGCAGTTTCACCCAATTCCCACTTTGAAATCGTCTGCCGGGCAACACCAACCTTTTCCGCAAGTTGCTCCTGCGATAAATTCTGTTTTTTTCTTAATTCGTGAATTTGATTTCCCAAACTCATTTAATCACCTCCCTACGCTATAAATTATAGCAATACAATATGAAGTTGTCTACCAATTTGCAACGGAAATTCCGCCCGTTTTATTAACATTAGGGATTCTTTGCGTTTTTATGATTCAAATCCCGAAGTATGCAAGTTTTCCAACTTCTTAGCAGAACAAAGAAACACAAAAAGTAATGTGCTATTTTGATGCTGCAAATTAAAAATAAGGGCTGGCGCGGTCTGATTAACCGTTCCAATCCCTGTTTTGAACTATTTCCGCTTGTTTCTGCTGTATTATGACACTAGAAGCAAGAAAAACCTCTCTTACCTTGGTAGGCAAAAGAGGTTTTTTACATGGAGCGGGAGACGGGATTCGAACCCGCGATATCTGCCTTGGCAAGGCAGCGCTCTACCACTGAGCCACTCCCGCGAATATAATCAACTATTTTTTAATGCTCGTTGATTATATACCCAAATAAAAATTATGTCAAACATTTTTAAGTAAAAAAACCAATAAATATTATTTAACGTCAGTTTTATTAAAATAGTACAATCCGCCAAATATACTTAATCCCGATATAATCAACGGTACAAGTATAGCAAAAATAATATCAGTAGGCGTTGTACCCATAAAAAATATTCTATCTGCCACGTACGCTTGATAATCAAAACAGGCGTATTCTATAAATGTTGCCAAAAAATCAAAAAATGAAGAATTTACGAATCCAGGTATAGAATAAATTACCGACTGAACTACGTTTAAAGTAATCCATACGCCAACAATACCCCCCACGCTACGAACTATAAAGGATATTCCAACGTAAAAACATACCAACTCAAAAATAGCAAACAAACCGTAAGCATAATATCCCAAGCCGACAAAAAAATCAACGTTATTTCCTGGTAATATAAAGGGTGAAAAAGTTAACGTAACAATTTGAGAAGCAAACAAAATACCCAAAATAATTACTAAAACCTTTATAAATTTAGCAAAAAATACTTGGTTTCTCGAAAAACCCACTGCAAGATAATTTTTTACCGTTCCACGGGCAAATTCAGCACTAATATAAATCATTACTAACAATACTACAAAACTCATCATATTTATCTGAAAAGGTAATGCCATTTGAAACTCTGCCCAAGTCAAATACCCTCCGTCGCTGTACAAAATAACTAACAAAATCGAAATAAGACATACGATTGAAAAGGCAACGTATTGCACAGTGCCCTTGTTGGACTTATAAAATTCTTCCTTAAGTAAATTACGCATTTTTATCTACCTCCGTTGACAATTTTTAAAAAATACTCCTCAAAATCAGCCTTCTGCATAGAAATAGAACTAAATTCAATATTATTTTCCAACAAAACTTTAGACACTTCGGTTGAAGTAAGTTTATTGTTTTTGTTTGAAATATGCAAACATTTTTCCCCCACTATTTTTAAATCTTGTTCATCAACTGTTTTCAAAAACAATCCCAAAGCAGTGCCCACGTCCGTCGTCGATTTAAATTCTACCACGATATCCTCGTGCGAAATATCTGAAACTTCTTTAGCGGAAACTTCCTTTACTAATTTTCCGTGATAAAGTATGCCGTAATGAGTAGCAAATTTTGATAGTTCCGAAAGTATATGCGAAGAAATAAGTACCGTTACTCCTTCTGAATTTAATTTTTGCAATATTGTGCGTATTTCCTGAATACCTATAGGGTCAAGTCCGTTTGTCGGTTCGTCCAAAACAAGTATTTTGGGATTGCCAAGCATAGCAATACCCAACGCTAATCTTTGCCTCATACCCAAAGAAAAATTCTTTACCTTTTTTTTGCCCGTTGTTTCCAATCCGACAAATTTTAACGTTTCTTTTAATTTTTGTTTATAATCTTCAATTCCCAATAATTTTCCGCGACAAATCAAGTTGTCCATTGCAGACATATTTTCATACAGAGTTGGAGATTCTATAATACTGCCAATTTGTCTTTTTTGTTTATTCAACTCATCAGGCTCGGTTTTTCCGTTTATAGAAAAATATCCTTCCGTTGGCAAAACACTACTCAACAAAATACGCAATAAAGTTGATTTGCCCGCGCCGTTTGGACCGACCAATCCGTATATACTACCCTGCGGAACGTGTAAATTTATCTTATCCAACACGGTACTATTGCCATATTTTTTAACGATATCAACTGTCTGAAAAACGTATTCCGACATATTTTCCTCCTTAATATTTGCATACAAAAATCAAAAAAATATATTATTGCTTATATTTTTCAATCCCGTCTTTAAACAAATCGTTTCCCTTGGCGTCATACGTCACGATTGCATAAAAATCTTCCACCTTTAAGCAACGTATTGCTTCCGTGCCCAAATCCTCGTATGCTACAACTTTACACTCCTTAACGGATTCGGAAATCGACGCGGCTGCTCCGCCTATTGCCGACAAATACACTGCGCCGTACTTGCAAAGCAACTTTTTATATTCTTCGCTACGAGGACCTTTACCAATCATTACCTTTAAACCCTTTTTTAATAGCGGTTCGGTATAAGGGTCCATACGGTAACTCGACGTTGGCCCTGCAGAACCTATTACTCTACCGGGTTTTTCGGGAGTAGGTCCAACGTAATAAATAATGCCGTCGGTCAAATCTATAGGCAAATTTTCGCCGTTTTGCAACAAATCACACAAACGCTTATGTACTGCGTCTCTCCCCGTAAAAATATATCCGCTAATACTCACCGCGTCGCCTGCTCGCAAATTGTTGATTTCTTCCTGAGTAACTTTACCTGATAATTTTTTCATTGGTTTCTCCTTAAAGCACGCAAGATTTGTGTCTTGACGCATGACATTGAATATTTATAGCCACAGGCAAACTTGCTATATGACAAGGATAGACGTTTACTTTGACCGCAAGACAAGTAGAAGTACCGCCAAAACCCATAGGGCCGATTCCCATTTTGTTTATTTCTTCATACAAATCTTTTTCCAACTCGTTTGCTAAAGGGTCCGACGAAGAATCGTCTATTTCTCTTAACAACGCCTCTTTTGCAAGAAGCGCGCATTTTTCAAAATTTCCGCCTATACCTACGCCAACGACAATAGGCGGACACGGTTTTCCACCAGCTGAAAAAACGGTATCTAAAACAAGTTTTTTTACGCCCTCTACTCCGTCCGCAGGAATAAGCATTTTTACAACGCTCATATTTTCACTCCCCGCGCCTTTTGGAGCAACGTCAATCTTAAAAACGTCACCGTCAGCAATTTTGACGTGAATTATTGCAGGAGTATTGTCTTTTGTGTTTACCCTATCCAAAGGATGTCTTACGACGGATTTGCGCAAATATCCTTCCGTATAAGCTTGATGCACGCCTTCGTTTACAGCTTCGTATACGTCGCCATTGAAACAAACTTGAGAGCCTATCGTAAGCCAAACAACGGCAATCCCCGTATCTTGACATAGTGGCAAACCTTCTTGTTGCGCAAGTAAATCGTTTTCAATTATTTTTTCAAGTACCTCTTTACCTAAAGGGGACTTTTCCTTTTCTTTCGCATAACGCAACGACTCTAAAACGTTTTGCGGAATAACTTCGCAAGCTTCAATAAACAATTCCTTAACTTTTGCAGTAACGTCCGCGAGATTTATTGTTCTCATTTTTATTCTCCCAATTTGTTAACTAAAAAATAATTTTAATTATAACTTATTTTTTTTATTTTTTCAACAATATTTTCAACAATATTATCGATATATAATACGTTTAAACTATTTAATAAGATTATTTTTGCTATATATACGTAAGTAAAAATATTATCTTAAAACAATCGAATACAATCCCTCTGAATTTATTGATACGGTACAATTTTTAGCCAAATAAGCCGAGGGATTATCACTAAAAACCCCTCCTTCAAACGAGTATTGTCCGTGATAAATTCCCTCTTGTTGATAAATTTTTCCTATAAACCTTCCTCCCGTTATTTTGTAAATCAACCAATCAAAATCGTAATTAATGTTATCGTTAGTTCCAAAGATATAAAAAACGTTTCCGTTTGATATAAAACTGCCACCGCAAATATTTATCGAGCCCAAAAGAAAAAATAATCCATAGGAGTCAGGTTTACCCTCAAAAACCATACTTCCCGTTTTTGACATGCTCTCGTCAACTATCGAAAGCGTATAATTACCGTAGTTTATATACAACAAATAATCTACGTCACCGCTTTCTTTCCAAGTTTTTCCGTTAAGGTCAAGAATCATATTATTTGTACCCGACCATTTTACGTTAGTTTGCCCCACTCTGTCAACGTTCTTAAGCAAAGTTAATTTACTTGTATTTTGGCAAGCAATATCCCAATCGTCAAAGGAAAAATAATCAATCTTGCCGTCGTCGTATTCGGCTTTAAATGTCGCCGTTTCGCTCGATATATACGAATAATACTTAAATGCGGAAAAAGCATTAGGATAATTTGTTTTGAGGTCGGTTTTTTGCATAACGTAATCTTTTGCAACAAAAACAATTTCTGAAATTTCCTTCCCATAAACGACGGAAATTCCGTTTGATATTCCTAAATATTTTCTATCCAAAACAATTTTTAAACTTGTCGGAGTTTGATTTAAAATCACTACGCTACCTACTCCCAAGCTTTTTGACTCTATTAAATCCACGTCAAGATAAAAATTATTATCTAATCTTGCGCCGTAAGACATTGGCTCAATATCGGTCAATACCACGCAAGAAATATCGCCCTTAAGATAATTGTAAAAGAAAAATTTGTTGGTTATAGTAATGGCATCGGAATCAATTTTTTGCGTACCGTATATTGAAATATTTGAAACTACTATATTAGTACTGACTACCCTGCTCGAAGAATATATCCAATATGCGTTTTCGTTAGATACGGCGTACTTTCCACCAAAGATATTCATTTTGCTTTTTGGATTTTTTGTCCAAATCACGTAGGCTTGGGCGTTATTACATTTGTTTATAAATTCACCGTTATTAATCTCCATCTCACCGTTGTCATTATAAAGCACAAGCACATAACGCCTACTCGGAGCGGTGACGTATTCATTTACAAAACTTCCGCCGTTTATTGTAAAGCAAGCGTTGGTTTCCCTATTTTCTATTACGGCATAATAACTACCGCTACTACCAGTAACGGCGTTATTTACTTTACGTACAAAAGTTCCGTCGTTAACCGTAGCCGTTCCATAATTAATGATATTTGAACCACAATCAGCCTCGTAATTTCCACCCGATACAATCAAATTTCCCGTTTCTTTGTTTATTACGCAACTTGTAGAAGTAGAAAAAATACAAGATTCCGTCATATACAAGCTTCCCAAATTTACTATAGTAGCGTCAACGCTATTCGTACCGTGACTTTGCAAAGTTACGTTATTCAAAACAAGTTTTCCGTAATTTTCAATAATACAGGCATCATAATGATTGTAAATATTACCGTTTATTATTTGCAATTCGCCATAATTTTTTATTAAACCGTTTCTGAAAACAACTCCCTTAAGGTCGTTTCCTGACAAATCCAACGTTATCGCATTTGTTTCCCCTATAAAAATATTAAAATCAATAAAATCTTTCGAAATTTTAAATTTTACAACGTTATCGACCGAAGTAGAATCGTCAATAACTTCTTGTATTGTACTTTCGTCAACTTCAACTAAATTTTTGTCTAAAGAAATTTGTATTGCCTTGTCGGACTTAACCAAAAGAAATCCGCATACTATCAAATTTTTCTTTGCAATTTTTTGCGCTGTTTCTTCCGAATCAACCAAAATCCATAAATCATCACTTAATTCGACGTCTTGATAGCTTATCTCAAAATTTTGATTGATAAGTGCAATACGGTTGTTTTTAAAATCGTAAACGTAATAATGGTCTTTAGCAGAAGGTATAAAATCTTTAAGCGAATAGCCTTTATCTAAAAGTAAATTTATTACTTCTTCTGCCGAATCAGCTTGCTCTTCAAAAGCGCCACTTGCAAACGTTTTATTCAAGCTTGAACAAAACGTAATATCTTTGCTGAGTTTTGCCCGCGCAATTATTTCACTAAAACCGGGAATAACAACGGTAACAAGAATTGCAATAACGGCAATAACAACAACTAATTCGACAATAGTAAATCCTGTATTTTTCGTCTTTTTCATCAGTGTTTCCTCTTTTTTTTGCTTTGATATTATTATACAGCCAATCAATATACATGTAAATAAAATTCGACATAATTTGACATAATTCGACAATAAAATATTACGCCTTTGGCGTGTATCAAAATATATTTATTGTTTAAAAAAATACTTAATTTTTGTTGCCAAATAATGGTTTATGAGTTAAAATTTAAGGTATAATTATTGGATAATTAAAACAAATTTCTTTTCAAATTTTTAATCAATAAACAACCATAAAAGAGGTACGAATAATTAATGCTTTCTTATTATCTTACGGGATTAATAATAGTATTGTGGATAACCGTCACGATATTGTTGCTGAATAAATATGCGGATCACAAAGTAAATTTTGCATTTAAAATTTTTGCAATACTAATGGCAGTGGTTTTCTTTTTTCGATTTGAATTGGGGAAAGAAAATATTTCCTCCATACTCTTTTTGACTGTCGAAAAAGGCTTTACCTCTAAAGGGCAAATTATATTCAGCGCCTTGCTCGTTTGGCTTTTGAGAGCAGGTGAAATTTTATTGTTTATACAACCGTTTTTCCGTAACAAATTTTCCAATTCGTTAGTTGCTACTTTTGGTGTATTTGTTTACGCAATCAATATAATATTTTTTAACAATACCGCCCTTGCAATAGTAGGTGAATCGGCGTTTACTACGGTAAATTTACGCACGCTACTCCTAATAATAGAACTCGGTATGGGTTTTGCGTTGAGTTTGTCAACCTTATTATTAAAATCAAACGATATAAAATCCTTACCAAAGATACAACGCAAATGGTTTTGGCTATCAATTGTAGGAATGGTCCTTGCCGCCACTCCAAATTATAGTTTGCAACTATTTTTGGATACGTACAATATAGCGTTTATTCCTACGGATTTAACCATATATCACCGTTTTTATATCTATCCTATGGTAATAATACCTATTGCTTTGTATTTTTTGTTGTACAAGCACCCGATAAACGCGCGTCGATTTGTTTTAATCTTTTATTCTATCGCGCAACTTTTGGGTTTTTGTCATTTTTTAAGATTTTCGGATTTTGCAAATTCTGGTTGGGTAACCTGCTTGCCCTTTCACCTATGCAATACTGCATTGTTTATTACTCCGCTGTGTCTTATTTTTAACTGGAAAAAACTATTTTACTTTACTTACTTCATAAACGTTCTCGGCGCATTTTTGGCAATAGTCATGCCCGACATAGGCGAAAGTACGTTTTTTGAAACGGAAACTTTCAGATTTTATACCGACCACTATCAAGCCTTTTATATGCCTTTGCTTATTGTTGGTTTAGGGATATTTCCTCGTCCTAAATGGAAGGAATTTAAATACAGCCTTACTGTATTTACCTTTTATTTCGTTGCAATGCTGATTGTCAACGCGTGGTTTACAAACTATAATCCCGACGTAAACTACTTTTTCTTAAACAACGATTTTATTCCTGACAAATTTGGCACGTGGGCAGAAAATCTACTGAACACAACGTGGCAGTTTTATATCGGTGATTTAAAATTCGTTTTTTATCCTATTTACCAATTTTTGTTTTATATAGTATACGTTGGCGCAACTTTCGGAATGTGGTTTTTGTACGAACTTGCCTACGATATTATTAGCGGTTGGCAAGATATTGCTTCAAAAAACAAAAAAAACAAAGCTGACGCGATTGCCCTATCAGTTGCTCTTAACGGCAGAGATATAAAGGAGCCCATCAATATGGAAGGTATTAACAAACTCAAATTAAACAATTTTACAAAACGTTACGCCACTTCGGACGTTTACGCCGTAAAAGACGCCAACCTTGAAGTTTGCGCTGGAGAAATTTTTGGTTTTTTAGGACCAAACGGCGCCGGAAAATCAACTATAATCAAAAGTATCGTAGGAATACAATCAATAACCGAAGGCTCTATCGAGGTTTGCGGTTATGACGTTCAATCACAATCCGTCATGGCAAAACGCCAGATAGGTTTTGTCCCCGATAATTATGCCCTTTACGAACGTTTGACGGCAAGAGAGTATATCAACTACATTGCCGATTTGTACGAAGTAAGCCAACATGACCGAAACGAAAGATTAGACCGTTTTATCAAATTGTTTGAATTTGAAACGGCAATTGACAATCCAATAAAAACCTATTCTCACGGTATGAAACAAAAAGTCACCATAATGTCGGCGCTTATCCATAATCCCAAATTGTGGATTTTGGACGAGCCTTTGACAGGACTTGACCCCAACAGTATTTATCAGGTTAAAGAATGTATGAAACAACACGCAAGCCAAGGCAATATCGTGTTTTTCTCAAGTCATATTATCGACGTGGTAGAACGTATTTGCACCAAAATTGCAATCATAAAGAAAGGACAAATACAATGCGTTAGAAACATAGCCGAGATGGAACAAAACGGCGAAAATCTTGAACAATTTTATATGGATATTATTAATAATCAGGAAATTGAAGCCATTGCAGTAAACAAATCAGAAAAAGGCAAAAAAACATCAGTAGGAGCATAAAATGGTTTTTTCAAACGTAAAAACCCTTGTTTTGATGCAATTGAAAGATAAATTGGATTTTTCTTTTGCCAAAACAAAACGTGGAATTATTTTAAAAGTAGCGCTATCCTTGATCAAATTTTTGGCGGTCACGGCAGTGTTTTTTTTGCTCTTTTATATTTGCAAATTACTTAAGGTTTTTTCTTTTTTTGGAGAACTCCCCGACACCGTTATCGGAGTTGCTTTTACGATAATTGAAATTATGGCAATTTTTTCATGTACCGTAGGTTTGACAAAAACCCTGTATATGACAGCCGACAACAAAGTACTTTTGACACTCCCCGTTTCGGCAAGTGAAATTTTTACTTCAAAACTCATATTGTATTTTATTTTTGAAGTAAAACGCAATATATTTTTTACGTTGCCAATGTTCGTTGCTTATGGAATAGCCACGGGAGCAATATGGCTCTATTATCCGTGGCTTATGATTTGCTTTGTATTTATCTCGCTTTTGCCGGTGCTTTTGGGCGCGGTATTAAGTATACCTTCATTGTATATAGCGACCTTTGTATCGCGCTATAAATGGTTGCAAGCATTAATAGCAATAGCGGTTTGCGCGGTAATAACTTTTATTTTGGTTAAAATAATAAATGCTATTCCTACAAACATAAATATTTTGGGACAATGGGGAAGTATTTTTACTTCCATCCAAAATTTTTTGAATACGTTTTGCAAATTTGCATATCCGTTTTATATGTTGACGATTATGATCGTCGGAGGAACTTTACGTATCGCCCACTATAATTTATTTGGTATAGATACTCTAATTATCTTTGTCGCATTGCTTTTTGTACTTGCCACGTTGTTTGTCGTTTCCTTTTTGGTTGCCAAACCTTTGTTTTTTAAAATGGCGTCAAAACAATTTGAATTTGAAAAAATGGTCGTTCCTCCCAAAAAGAACCGCCTACACTCTCCCTTTATTTCGCCATACAGCGAAGTACTTAAAATGATTTTTAGGGATACTAATCAAATAGTTTCTTACGCAGTGCAACTCGTTTTACCTGCGCTTGCATTACTTTTACTCAACAAAATTTACGCGGCAATGAACACCTCTTACGTAGGCGGAGTTATGACTAAAACCTTTAATTTGTTAGTTCTTTTGGTTATTTCGTTGACATTTAATGCAAAATATGCTACAATATATAGCCAAGAAGCTCAAGCGCGTAATATTTTAAAAACTCGCCCTCAACTACCGTTAAACTTTTTGTTTTCGCGCTTGTTTTTTAGAGCAATTATCGCCGTATGCAGTGTCGTCGTAGCTTCGGTAATTTACTCAAATATTGCGCGTTTGTCAATAACGTCAACTATTCTCTTTTCATTAATAGGATCTTGCATTACCGTGGCTCATCTTTTGTGGAGCGCCGAGTTGGACGTAATGAACTCGCAAGCTGATCAATATTCCACAATCGGAGTGGATTATAACAACCCCAATGAAACCAAAGCAACGATAATTGCCTTTGTGTTGGCAGTGCTGTTTACTTTTTTCTTTTACTTTTTCACAGACCGAGGAGTTGATGCTTCACTCATTAAATGCTCTATAATTGCCGTAGTATTTTTAATAGCGAGAATATATTTGTACACGACAAGAGTAAAACTTTTTTTTAAGGAGAAATAGTCATGAAAAAAGCAACTATACTTATCCTTATTGCGGTGTATTTGGGGTCTATTTTTGTAGTAGGAATATTTGGCATGAAAAATATGCCTTACGAAGAAATAGTACCGATAAAAACAATTATACCTACTTCCGTAACGTTAAGTAGCGGAGAAAATCTCAATCTTTTTCAAAAAAAAGAAGAGGAAAATGCTTACTATATAACCATCACAAATTTTGTTATTCCCGAAAATCAGGAAGGTATGATTATTATTTTAAATTATCAACTTAATCCTGCTGACGCAACTACAAAAGATTTGGATATATTTATCGAACACACTACCATATCCCCCACTGAAAGCGTTGTAGAAATTGACAACGGGCGAATTATAATAAAACAACCTGCAACCATTAAACTTCGCTTTCAAGAAAAGAACAGACCAAACGGAACAAATTTGTTTTTCTATATATACTTTATTTAACATAACAAAACAAAATTCCACGCACGTTTATGCGTTAAAAATAAATAATAATTAATAAGTAAAAGGAGATTACAATGAAAAGAAAAATTGCAATATTGATATTTATGGTGTTAGCGTTTTCTTGCTTTTTGGTTGGTTGCCCCTCAACTGCCGAAAAAGTAACGGCTATAGAAATACTTGAAACGCAGTCAAAATACGCCGTAGGTTCTACAATTAATTACGACAATATCAAAATTAAAGTTTCTTACGACAATAATACGACGAAGGAATCTACATTAAAGGAACTTGGCGCAACGGTTGTGACTTCTGCAGATACAACAAAAGAAGGCGAAACGTCCTACACTATTCAATACGAAGGATTTTCCGCCACCAAAAATTTAACGGTAGTTACCTATACGATAATCAATTATATGGCTCCGTCTTTTTGGCTTGATTATCAATACAACATCAAGGGTAGCTCTTTTGACGACGATTCAAAGTTTATTGATAATACGTCAATCTATGAAGTAGGCAACGTAAACAAATTTATTTTTATTCCCGTCCTTGAAGGAATTGACGCAACAACTTCTGAACCCACCACAATAAATCAATCAATCAAAACACTTACAAAGGTATATTTAAAAAATAACGGCGCGTACGGTAATGCATTGGAAGGTAATGAGCTCAGCCAATACGTTTCTATTGATAACAACACCTATCAATTTACGGAAATAGCAGGCGGTAATACTTTCAAAATGGAAATTTCTCTTGATACCGAAGCTTATATTTTGAGCAGTGGTCTCGGCAATACTACCATTACTATTGAGTTTATGGTTGTTGACGGTGGTTACAACGTATATGACCAAAACGGTCTTGCAGTTATGACTGACGCATTTTTAGAGAGTGTATGGGAAGAAATTTTCAAGAAAAATACCTCTAATCCGCTTACGCTTGTAGCAGATGACAAACCTCTTTATCAATACGTAGGCAACGTGGATACCTTGATTTTGCACGGTAGTATCACCCTTGACGCGTCAAAAATGCCAAGTTCTTATTTTTGGCAACAAACAGATACGGGATATCTCACTGCGGAAGGTAATATAACCCCCGTATTTGAAGGTAAAGCAAAACTCGTAGGTTCTCTTAAAGACGGCGACGGTGAAAGCCATTATAATACTCAAGATTATCTTGATAACAACGTTTCAATTGCAGACGGAAACATGCAAAAAGGACTTTATGCTACGACAAAGTGCGGTTTATCCGGCAATTATTTTGACATAAAAGTCCCAACCGTTGACAATACCAATAATACAGACAAACGTTTTTATTCCGTCGTTTGGTTCCAAAGCAAAACCGAACCACTTGCTCCACTTTCTCACTGGTCAGTATTTAGAATGACAAAGGCAAAAGCAGATATCGAAAACGGCAACGAATGTTCTATCACCTTTAAAAACTGCTCTATGACGGGCAATATGGGCAAAAGCGAAAATAATACCCCTGCAGGTATGATGATGTTTAACAACTGCGTTGACGAATTGATAATCGAAAACGTAATCGGCACGTCTTTCTTTGCCAATATGACACAAGATAATTATACCTACAATGGTCAAGAATACGCAAAAGGCGACAACGTAATCATCAATTCTAAATTTTTGGATTCTTATTCAAATATGGTCACAAGCTGGAGAGGATATTTTACCATCAAAGAAAGTGTTATGAAAAGAGCCGGTGGACCGTTGTTTGTATTAATGGACGGCAACCGCAATAACGGCGAAACAGACGATACGAAAGGACCAAACGTTATTGTTGACACAAAATCCAAGCTTGAGTCTTTTGCTACGGGTGACGAAAATTGGTTTGCTCAATACAACGCTCAACCGTTGATTGCAGGACTTAAAACAATGGATCTGTTGTTTAACGGTTATTTTGAAAAAACAATGTTAACTACAAAATCCGACAAAGCCTACCTTAACGTAATCGCAATTATCATACCAGATCCGAGCGCAATCATGAATCCTCCAGCAGACAATATTGAAATTTGCGGAAGCTTTACTCAACAAAACGATAATGCAGACGTATTGTGCAACTATGCAATGCACAATCCTGTAATGACCGCGTTAAAAGCGCAAGGACTTCGCACTTATGTATTCCAAAGTGGAAATAATTTTGCAATAGCAAATATGGCAGGCGGAGCGCCTATTTTGGTAAACGCTAACGGTATCGAATTGCAACAAGACTTTATTCAAAACGGAGCAAATTCTACAATTGCGCAATGGAAAACTACTGCAACGGATACACTTTGCGTTTATATGGCAGCTTCTTTAGAATCCGCAAGATTCCCCTATTTTGGAGCAATTCTCGGATTTGGAAATATGACAACAATTTAATTTAAAGCTTAAATTAAATTTAATTTGCATAAAAAAACGAACCTAAAAGGCGTTCCCTATAAGGGATTTTTTGAAACATTAAAAATTTATAGGAAATTGCACTTCAAGCGGTCAAATGAAATTAGAACTTGGATTTAACGTCCGAGTTCTTTTTCATTTATATAACTATATATCTTCTTCAAAAAGTCGCAAGCATTTTGCGATTTTTTTATCTTTACATAAACTTTACATTGCCTAAACTTAAAAGTGATAGTTGGAAATTTTTTAGCACAGTATAATATAGGCGTAATCAAAAGAAAAGGAGACAAAAACTATGAAAAAGATTTTAACACTTTTACTTTCTTGCGTCCTTATGGTATGTGGCGCTATTGGACTTACTGCTTGTGGCGGTGAAAAAAACATCACTGTTGTTGCTCGTGAACAAGGTAGCGGAACACGTGAAGCGTTTGACAAAGTTGTCACGGACGGCAACGGAAATTACCTTGAAATGAAGGTTGATGGAAAGAAAGTTTATAAGACTACTTCTAACGCCGACATTCAAAAGGAAACGGGTAATGTTATGAGCAAGGTAGCAAGTGATAAAAACGCAATCGGCTATATCTCGCTCGGCTCGGTAAACAACACGATTAAGGTTGTAAACGTAAATGGCGTTGCACCTTCTTCTGAAACAGTTTTAGATGGTAGTTATGCTATTCAAAGACCGTTTGTAATTATGACAAGTTCTACAGTAGAACTTACGGATATTGCAGCAGACTTTATGCTCTACTTGAAGAGCGAAGCGGCTGAAACACACGCAAACGAAGCAGGTTGTATTTATCTTGCCGACCCTGTAAGAAGAGCAAACGAAGGCGAAACGGAAATTCCCGTTGTAGAATACACGGTAAAATCTTCTCTTCCTTCGGGCGGCAAAATCACGGTAAACGGCTCGACTTCAATGGAAAAATTTATCAAAAAAGCAATGAGTGGCTATGCAAGTCTTTACGGCAGAACGGCTGACGAAATCTTTACGCTCGACTTGCAAGGCTCTTCCGTTGGTAAAACCGCAGTACAAAACGATAAAAACGGCAACGTAATCGGACTTTCTTCGGCAAGCGTTAAAGAAAGTGGTATCAATAGTTTCAACGTATGCCTTGATGCAGTAGCGGTTATCGTAAACAAATCAAATGAAAATATAAACGACCTTACGATTGCAGACCTTTACAATATTTTCAGCGGAAAAGTAACGAAATTTAGCGAGATTGCAGGTTAATATGAACATCACGAAAGTTAAAGAAAAAACAGGACAAACGATTTTCACGGTAGCGGCGATTATATGCGTAATCGCTGTTGCCGCAATTTTCGTTTTTATGTTAATTAAAAGTATTCCCGCCTTTAATAAAATAGGTGTATTTGATTTTATCTTCGGCGATAATTGGTCGCCCGATAGATTAGATAAATACGAAACCGCAACCCTTTCAGGCTCTTACGGAATATTAAAAATGATTGTCGGAACACTTGCGGCAACTGTTGGCGCACTTTTAATTGGCGGCACGCTTGGTTATTTTACCGCAGTATTCCTTGCTTTCTATTGCCCAAAGAAATTAAAGAAGATATTTTCATCAATGGTAAACTTACTTGCGGGTATTCCGTCGGTAGTTTATGGTTTCTTTGGTATCGTATTCTTACTTCCTTTACTTGCAAATTTTGCACCGAATAACGGAAGCGGACTGCTCGCAACTTCGCTTATCTTGGGCATAATGATTATGCCTACGGTAGTATCTCTTTCTAAAACAAGTTTAGAAGCTGTTCCACGTTCTTATTACGAAGGTGCGCTTGCGCTTGGCTCTACGCACTCTGAGGCTGTTTTTGGTACGGTAACCAAAGCGGCAAAATCAGGTGTTACGGCTTCGCTTGTTCTTGGTATCGGACGTGCGCTTGGCGAAACAATGGCAGTCGTAATGGTTGCAGGCAACTCGGTAGCATATCCCGATTCGCTCTTTAACAGTTTCCGTGTGCTTACGGCAAATATCGTAATGGAAATGGGTTATGCAGGCGAAGTACAACAAGGTGCGCTTGTTGCAACGGGTGTAATTCTTCTTGTGTTCGTACTTATTGTAAACCTTATTTTTAGTGCAATCTCTAAAAAAGCAGTTAAAGGCGCAGTTGAAGGCAAAGGCTTGTTTTCTAAAATCTTCAAAAAGAAAGAACAAACGAAGAAAACCACCTTTTGGACGAAATGCAAAGATAAAATCGCAGGGTTCAAGTATAAAATTAAAACGGCAAATATTGAGGCAAGCGCATCGATTGGTGCAGGAGTTTTTGCGGGCGCAGTTCTACTTCTCGTAATAGGATTTATCTTTATAAAAGGTGCGCCTACACTTGTATCTAATCCACATTTGCTCTTTGGTAAATATGAATTTGACAGCGAACAAATTACCATTTTGCCGTCTATCATCACAACGCTTATGACGGTTGGATTAAGTTTGCTCATCTCTGTTCCCATTGGACTTTGTACGGCGATTTTCTTAAATGAATATGCAAAGAAGAACAACTTCTTTATTAAAATAATTCGTGGCGCAATCGACCTACTTAATGGCGTTCCGTCTATCGTGTACGGTTTGTTTGGTATGATAACGTTCGTTGCCTTAATTAGCGGTGCGAGTTCGATTCTTGCAGGTACGCTTACGATTAGCATAATGCTACTTCCCACGATTGTCCGTTCTACCGAAGAAAGTTTGAAATCGGTACAAGACAGTTTGAGAGAAGGAAGCCTTGCGCTTGGTGCAGGTAAAATGAGAACGATTTTCAAAATCGTTTTACCGTCTGCTCTTCCCGGCATAATGAGTGCAATTATATTAAGTATGGGTAGAGTGATTGCGGAATCCGCGCCGTTTATTTACACAATGGGTTCGGTAATATCCGCAACCCCTACGGGATATTTAGATAGTAACGCAACGCTTGCGGTTGCACTTTACAGGCTTTCGGGCGAAGGTTGGTATGTAAACGAAGCTTATGCAACGGCAGTAGTTTTAATTATACTTGTTCTTGGATTAAACCTTTTAGCTGAATTTATCGCAGGGAAGCTTAACAAGAAATTACAAGGAGATAAATAATGAAAAAGATAAAAGAAATAAACGAATACGGGCAAAATATTTCCGTGAAAAATGCCAACCTTTGGTACGGCGATTTTCAAGCCCTTAAAAATATAAGCGTAGAAATCCCCAAAAAGCAGGTTACCGCATTTATCGGTCCATCGGGTTGTGGTAAATCTACTTTCTTAAAATGTTTTAACCGTATGAACGATTTGGTAAACGGTTGTAAAATCGAGGGCGAATTTTACGTTGGCGGAACGAATATTTACGGTAAAATCGACGTAAACGAACTTCGCAAAAACGTTGGTATGGTATTCCAAAAGCCGAATCCGTTCCCGATGAGCGTATATGATAATATCGCTTATGGTCCGAGAACGTTTGGTATTACAAAACACTCTGAACTTGATGAAATTGTGGAAAAATCTTTACGACAAGCAGCAATGTGGGATGAACTCAAAGACCGTCTTAACAAATCTGCGTTAGGGCTTTCAGGCGGTCAACAACAACGACTTTGCATTGCTCGTTCTTTGGCTGCAAATCCTAAAATTTTACTTATGGATGAGCCGACGAGCGCTCTCGACCCTATTTCTACGGGTAAAATTGAAGAACTTATGGAAGAATTGAAAAAGGAAATTACCATAGTTATCGTTACCCACAATATGCAACAAGCAACCCGTATTGCAGATAAAACGGCGTTCTTCTTACTTGGCGAACTCGTGGAGTTTGGCAACACCGACGATATATTTACATCGCCCAAAGACGAACGCACCGAACGTTATATTACGGGTAGATTCGGTTGATACCCGTCATAGTATTGATTTTTTTGTAAAAAAACGCTATAATTAAGGAGTAAAGACAATGTCAATTAGAAAAATATTTGAAGAAGAACTTGCCGCTTTGAAAACGGAACTTGTGGAAATGTGCCGCTTAACCGAGCAAATGATAGAAAATGCAATCACCGCGCTTGTCAACCGCGATAGAGAACTTGGAAAAAGTATCGGTCAAATGGATAAGCGTGTTGACGAATATGAAATGGATATCGAAAAACGCTGTATGCGAATACTTTTGAAGCAACAACCCGTTGCAAAGGATTTTAGAGAGGTTTCTACTGCTCTTAAAATGATAACGGATATTGAACGCTTTGGCGACCAAGCAAGTGATATTGGAGAGTTGGTTTGCACTATGCCGGGCGAAAAGTATATTAAAAAACTTACACACATTACCGCAATGGGAAATCTTGCCGTAAAAATGGTTAGAGAAAGCGTAAATTCGTTTATAAATAACAATGAAAGTTTAGCGGATGAAGTTATTAAACTTGACGACGAAATGGACGAAATGTTTTTAGCCGTAAAAAACGACTTAATTGAACTCATTAAAAAAGACGGAAACAACGGCGACCAAGCCATTGAGCTTATGATGGTTGCAAAGTATTTGGAACGTATAGGCGACCACGCTGTAAACGTTTGCGAATGGACAAAATATAACGAAACGGGAGTACACCAAAAATTCTAATGAAAGAACTTATTTATATCGTAGAAGACGACGAAGGAATGCAAGAGGTTTACGAAGGCGCTTTTGAAGAAAGTTACGAAACGAAAATCTTTGAAAACGGTAAAGATTTTTTTGACGTGTTCAATGTTAAAAAGCCCGACCTTGTAATTCTTGATATTATGCTACCGATTATGGACGGATTTACGATTTTAACAAAAATTCGTGAAGTTGATGAGAAAATTCCCGTCATTTGCGTTAGCGCAAAATCAGACGAAATCAGTTTTGTAAAAGGCTTGAATAAAGGCGCGGACGATTATATGGCAAAGCCATTTTCGGTGCTTGAACTTTTGGCACGCGTAAAAACCAACTTACGCCGCGCAAAACTGTACATAACGAGTGCCGACGGCTTTTCGATTGATAACAACGTGTATAAGGCGTTTTATAATGATAAAGATTTAGGTCTTACCATTAAAGAATTCAAACTTTTGAAAATCCTTATTGGAAAAGCAGGCGTGACGGTAGAGCGTGAAGAGTTGTTCCGTGAGGTTTGGGGCGACGATTTTATGGGCGAAACGAGAACGCTCGATATGCACATAGCGGCGTTAAGAGAAAAAATTAAACAAGCGGGAGGGAAAGACTGTATCGTTACCGTTCGTGGTATCGGATATAGGTTTGAAAATAAGTAAATGAAAAAGAAAACTTTATTACAAATCCTTTCGCTTACCTTTATTTCCGTACTTGTAATGTTTATTTTCGGTATCGTTGCCGTAAACGTCAACGCAAAAGCAATGATGAAAGAAAGGCTTGCCGAAGAAACGGAACTTGCTTGCTCACTCGTTCAAACGGAAGAAGATTTTTCGGGGTTTGCAAGATATGCAAACGACGATGCTTTCCGTGTAACCATTATGGATTTCGACGGAAACGTTTTATATGAAAGCGACACAAAATCCCCACTTGAAAACCACATTGACCGTGAAGAAGTAAAAAACGCATTAAACGGAAAGCCCGAAACGGTAGAAAGATATTCTGAAACGTTCGGTTGCAATATGACCTATTATGCTTTGAAAACGGAACTTTCGGACGGAACGGAAATTATTCTTCGTTTGGCAATAAAAAGCAGTCAAATCAACGGATATTTGGGTGTTGCGCTTCCTATTTTAATTGTCGTTTTGGTCGTTTGTTTGATTGTTTCTATCGTCATTTCCAACGTATTATCTAATAAAATATCAAGCAAAATCACCGAAGTTGGCGACAGTTTACGTAGCTTAAATGCAGGTAACTATAAGCCTATCAAAACGGATTCGGGCGAGCCTGAACTCTATTCCGTTCTTAATCAAATTAACGAACTTAACGCAAATACCGCTATCCATATCCAAAGGATTCAAGAAGAACATAATAAACTGAATACGGTACTTGAAAACGTTTCGCAAGGCATCGTTGCTATTGACGAACAAAAGAAGATTATCTTCGTAAACAAGAGCATTTCTACTATTTTCGATTCTACCGAAAACGTTACGGGTAAAGATTTCATCTATTTGATTGACGATTTGCCCCTTTGTGAAAAGATAGCCCGTCATCTTGGCGAGAATTACGTTTCAGAATACACCTATAAGGGTAAAGAGTTGTCCGTTGTGATTCGCAAGGTGGATAGCCAAAGCGATAACGTATATTCTATCGTGATTATTACGGATATTACCAAAGAAAAAGCAATGCAAAAGCAAAAAAGCGACTTCTTTGCAAACGCTTCGCACGAATTAAAAACGCCCGTTGCCGTTATGCAAGGTTTGTCGGAATTATTGCTTGCAAAAGAAACGCTTGACGACGGCTCTAAAAAGCAGGTGGATAGAATACACAAGGAAAGTTTACGCCTTGCTTCGCTCATTTCGGATATGCTCAAATTAAGTAAACTCGAAAACGGTGAAGATATTGATATGATTCACACTCCCGTTGACGTGAAAGCCGTTGCGGATGAAGTTGCTTTGGAACTTGCTTCTGAATTAAAGAAGAAAAATATAACTTTGGAAGTGAAAGGTGCGGGAACGGTTTTAGCAGATAATAAAAAGATTTTTGAAGTGGTTGAAAATCTTTGCTCGAACGCAATCCACTACAACGTGGAAAACGGCAAAATTACCGTTTCAATTAGCGAAAATGAAGATGAAACGAAATTATCCGTAGCCGATACGGGAATCGGTATTGAAAAAGAAAATATCCCACGCCTTTGTGAAAGATTCTATCGTGTAGATAAATCCCGTTCTAAAAAAACGGGCGGTACGGGATTAGGTCTTGCAATCGTAAAACACATTTGCGCACTGTATAATGCAGAGCTTTCCATTGAAAGTGAAATCGGTGTTGGCACAACAGTTACAATAATTTTCGACAAAAACAATTAAAAAACTTTCAGAAAAGTAGTCAGGTGTACAAGAACGTGTACACCTGACTATTGACTTTATAGAAAACGTATGATAAAATAGAATTACAAACACAAACATATGTTTAGATTATGCTTTGTGTGGGTATATATAATTAAGGGGTTTCTGCCCTTTGTTAAGCTTGCAA
>CABUZX010000019.1 GCA_902496185.1 uncultured Subdoligranulum sp.
AAAATTCTATTGAGTATTGCTTATATGGTTGCCGTTTTTTTAGTTAAATCTTTCGTTTGTTACGCGCTTTTGGCGCTGTATTTGTTAGTAAAAATTATTATTTCAAAAATCCCGTTGCGTAGCGTATTAAAAAGCGTCAAAGCAGTTTTATTTTTGGCGTTGTTTACGGCAATAATCAATATTTTGTTTGTAAAAGGTACTCAAGAGGAACTATTGCTCCAATGGTGGGTAATAAAAATTTATTCTACGGGGATTATTTCTGCGGGTAAAATGATGTGTAGGCTTGTGCTTTTGGTAATGGGCGCAAGTTTGTTGACGCTTACTACTACGCCGGTGGATTTAACTCACGCAATAGAAAGTTTGTTGTCACCGCTAAAACTCATCAAAGTACCTGTTGCTGATTTTGCTTTGGTAATGAATATTACTTTGAGATTTATTCCTACTTTAATGGAAGAAACAAACAAAATAATAAGAGCGCAAAAAGCGCGTGGGGCGCAGTTTGATACGGGCAATCTCGTTGCGCGAGCAAAAGCTTTCGTACCGATATTGATTCCATTGTTGGTCAACAGTTTCCGTCGCGCGGAGGATCTTGCTTTGGCTATGAACGCGCGTTGTTTTGAGGGAAGTACTAAACGCACGCGTTTAAAGAAATTGTCCTTTACTTGGCGAGATTTATTGGGAACGTTGCTGTTTGTCGTTTGTGTGGGTATGACGGTGGCGTTGAGATACGTTGATATTGCATGGCTGACTTCTTTGTTGGGTGAAAAAATCGTTTATTGGATAGGTTTTTAATATTGAACAGATATTGTATAAAAATTGAATATTTGGGGGCAAATTATAGCGGTTGGCAGAGCCAAAAAAACGGGATTGCCGTTCAAGACGTGGTTGAAAGGGCGTTGGAAAAAGTTTTTGGTCATTCGGTAAGACTTACAGCCAGCGGACGTACCGACGAAGGCGTAAACGCACTCGGTCAGGTTGCGCATTTTGACAGCCCCAAAACCTTGCGTCCGTACAATTTATGTCGTGGTACGAACGTGTTTTTACCAAAAGACGTTGCGGTAGTGGACGCAAAAATAGTGTCGGAGGATTTCAATGCTCGCAAATCTGCCAAAAGGAAAACGTATCTATACAAAATGTATATATCTCCTTTTAGACATCCCTTGCTAGACTTGACTCACAAACAAATATATAAGCAACCCGATATAAAAGCTATGCAAAGAGCATCGGAGTTGATTGAGGGTAAACACGATTTCAAGTGTTTTATGTCAACGGGTAGCAATGCAAAAACTACCGTTAGGGAAATTTATTCCTGCAGGGTTACACAGGAAGAAAATATTATTTATATATTCGTTACTGGCAACGCCTTTTTGTACAATATGGTACGCGCAATCGCGGGTACGCTTTTGTTTGTCGGCATGGGTAAAATTTCTCCCGAAGAAATACCTCAAATTTTACTTTCGGGCAAGCGGAGCAACGCGGGCAAAACAATGTCTCCCAACGGATTGACGCTTGTATCTGTAGAATACGAATAAAACTAAGCAAAAAAACAGTAAAAAATTATAAAATTTATCAAAAACTTAAAACAAAATAATTGACTAACTATTTTATTTTGTAGTATAATACTCAAGCTGTGAATAATCTGGTATGTATTTTAAGCTCTGCATACCGCTTGTCGGTCTTCCACTTCCGACGGTTATTCGTCGTGAACAGCAACAATGCATTTCCATGCAAATCTTAAAATATCAGGAGAATTTTTAATGAAAAGTTTTATGGCAAAACACGAGGAAGTCAAACGCAATTGGTACGTCGTTGACGCTACCGATATGGTGCTTGGCAGACTTGCAAGTCAAGTAGCAGGTATTTTGCGTGGCAAAAATAAGCCAGAGTTTACTCCTCACGTAGATACAGGCGATTTCGTTATCGTCATCAATACCGACAAAGTAGTTTTGACGGGTGACAAATTGGATCAAAAGGTTTTCCGCCGTCATAGCGGTAAGCCGGGCAACCTCAAGGAAATCAAATATGGCAAGCTTATGGCAACCCGTAGTGATTTTGTGGTAATGAGAGCAGTTAAGGGCATGCTCCCCAAAAATAGTTTGGGTGCAAAAATGCTTAAAAAATTGCGTGTATACAAAGGCGCAGAACACGAGCATCAAGCTCAAATGCCTATTGCGCTTGAGTTGAAGGACTAATGGGGGTAGAGATTTATGGCAAAGATGAGTAAAAAAGTTCAGTTTTGGGGTACGGGTAGACGTAAAAAGTCAGTAGCAAGCGTAAGACTTTTGCCGGGTGGCAACGGTACAATCACCGTAAACAACAGAGATCTTGACACTTACTTCCCCTTGGATACTCTCAAGTATATCGTAAAGCAACCTTTGGTTGCAACCGAAACTCTCACCAAATACGACGTAATAGTTAAGGTAGTTGGTGGAGGATATACTGGTCAAGCAGGCGCAGTTCGTCACGGTATTTCACGCGCGTTGGTTGTTGCAGGCGAAAACAAGGATATTCTCAAAAAGTCCGGTTTTCTTACTCGTGATCCTCGTATGAAAGAACGTAAAAAGTACGGTTTGCATAAGGCTCGTAAAGCACCGCAATTTTCAAAGAGATAATTATACTTTCTATTTGTTACAAAAAATCCGACAAGTTTTGCTTGTCGGATTTTTATTTCTTATAATTGTAAACAATTTTTTTCTGTCAAGTTAATATAATAACAAGTAAACAATCACACGAATAAAGGAGGTAGTCGTATGAATTTGTTTGGCACAGACGGAATAAGAGGTAAATATGGCGAAGAACTTACAAAAGAAACAGCATACGCTTTAGGTTCGGTTTTAGCGCAGGAACAAAATCAAGCTATCGTAGTGATAGGCAGAGATACTCGTACAAGTGGGAGTGAATTGCTTTCGGCGTTGTCTAAAGGAGTTTATGATTACGGTGGTCAGGTACTCAATATGGGAATAGTTCCTACAAACGCCGTTGCTCACTACGTGCTTAAAACGGGCGCAGACTTTGGAGTAATGATTTCTGCAAGTCATAATCCGCCGGATTATAACGGTTTGAAGGTTTTTGATAAATACGGAGTTAAGATTTGCGCATCAAAACAGCACGAATTTAGTCAAAAAATTTTACAAACAGACGTCGTTTTATCCTGTAGAGATACTTACGTTTCACTGTTTGAGGGTAGCGAAGAATCTTATATACAATATATCAAAAGCAATATACAAACTGATTTAAGAGGTTTAAAGATAGCGGTAGATTGTTGCTATGGAAGCGCATACAAAGTAGGAAAGGAAATATTTGCCCAATACGGCGCTGACGTAGTAGCTTATTGTAATTTTGATAAAGGCGAATTGATAAACGTTGATTGCGGAGCAACCGTTCCATCCTTTTTGAAAAGACAAATGCTTTCAAACGGCTGTCAACTCGGTTTTGCATTTGATGGGGATGCTGACAGAGTGGCCGTATTCGAAGGAGAAACTTTATTGAGTCCTGACAATATATTTTTTGCTTATGCAAAATATTTTTATCAACTCGGTCAACTTAACAAAAACACCGTTGTCGGCACGATTATGACGGATACGGGGTTGGAAAAAAGTCTTAAAAAACTTGGCGTAAACATGATTCGTACTGACGTCGGTGACAGTAATATTTACGACAAAATGATAAAAGAAGGATTTGTGCTCGGTGGCGAAAACAGCGGACATTACTTGCTGTCAAATTATGCAACGGGTAGCGACGCATTGATTAATGCGCTTTTAATTGCAAAAATATTTAAGGAAAAGGGTAGTTTGTTGGCGTTTACAGCGGAATATAAGCCTTATTACAATGCAAGCAAAAATATTTTGGTGGAAAAATCCGTGTTTAATACAATAAGAGATAATGATTCTCTCTGTCAAACACGACGACAATTTGCAGAAAAGTATCCTACCTTGCGTTTGGTTGCGCGGTTAAGTGGCACTGAACCCAAAATACGTATTTACGTTGAAGGCAAAAATAAATCAACGGTAGAATCGGGTATGACTTTTGTTGTCGGGTTGATTACAACTTTGATTGAATTAAATACTTAATTATTTGACATTGTATAAAAAAATGGTTAAAATAAAGGTAATGAATATTTCAAAAAAAGCAAGGAACAAAAAAAATTTGTTTGGCGTAGCGCTGTCATTTGGCGCTAATTTATTGTTAGGCTTAGGCAAATTAATCGTGGGTACGGTTTTTGGTTATATTAGCTTGACGGCTGATGCTGTAAATAATCTTTCCGACGCGGTAAATAACGTAGTTTCCTTTGTCAGCGCAAAAATTGCTGAAAAACCTGCCGACAAAAAGCACCCTTTTGGTCACGAACGTATGGAGTACGTTGCAAGTACCGTGGTAGGTATTATAGTGATTATACTTGCTTGTGAATTTGCCATCAACAGTATTCAAAAGATTATTTCAAATTTCAATCAACCTACCTTGCCCGATTTTGACGTAATTATAATAGTTATGCTGACTGTATCCGTTGTTATAAAAACGTTTATGTCGATAACTTTGTTTGTTAGCGCAAAAAAATACGATTTGCTTTTGCACCGAGCGATAGCGGTGGACAGTTTGAGCGACGCAATCAGCTCAGTCGTTATTTTAATTAGTATTTTGCTGGGGCGTTATTTTGAAATCAATATTGACGGGTACGTCGGTTTTGTGGTGAGCGTAGTTATTTTTATAAGCGGAGTAAAAATTTTAAAAGATACTCTCAATCCCTTGATAGGAAGCGCGCCAAATAGGGAGGAAACGGACAAAATCAAAAATACCGTTTTGGGTTTTGACGGAGTACTTGGCGTACACGATCTTATCGTTCATCATTACGGACCAGTAAAGCGCTTTGTTACTTTACACGTTGAAACGGACGCCGAGATGCCTATTATGGAGGCGCATGAATTGGCTGATAGTATTGAAAGACTGTTTGCGGAAGACGGGATTTATTTGCTCGTACACCTTGACCCGATTGTTACCAACGACCAATTTGTAAATGAAAGAAAACAACAGGTTTTGTCTTGTTTAAAGACTTTGACTGATTTTTCGGATATACACGACTTTAGGGTTGTTTACGGCAAAAAGAATAGGTTGATTTTTGACGTAGAACTGAACTTTGGCTCAAAATTGACGGCAGAGCAAATAACGCAAAAACTACAATGCGAAATATCTCAACAAGACGAATATTGTATTTCAATAGATTACGTTTAAAAATAGCAAAAGCAAAAAAAGGAGAAACAAATGAGTAAAGCGGACAGGATTTTAGTAGAAAATATACGCGACATTTTGCAAAACGGTTGGAAGGACGACCAAGTAGACGTTCGTCCTCGTTGGAGCGACGGTACGCCCGCGCATACTATTAAAAAGTTTTGCATAGTAAACCGTTATAACCTTAAGGAGGAATTTCCCGTTATTACTCTACGCAAAACCTTTTTTAAAAACTGCATAGACGAAATGTTGTGGATATGGCAACGTAAAAGCAGTAATATTGCTGATTTAAACAGCAAAATATGGGACAGTTGGGCGGACCAAAACGGTTCTATCGGCAAAGCCTACGGCTTTCAGTTGGCGCAAAAGAGCAAATACCCAGAGGGCGAATTTGATCAAGTTGACCGTATTTTGTACGATTTAAAACATAATCCGTACAGCAGGAGAATTATTGCAAATATGTACGTTCACTCCGATTTGCACGAAATGAATCTTTATCCTTGCGCTTACTCCTTTACTCTTAACGTTACGGGTAACGTGCTTAACGGTTTGCTCAATCAGCGTTCGCAAGATATGATGGTGGCAAACAATTGGAACGTAGCGCAATACGCGGGCTTATTGTGTATGTTTGCAAAAGTCAGCGGTCTCGTCCCCGGAGAATTGGTACACGTTATTGCAGACGCGCACATTTACGACAGGCACGTACCTGTGGCTTTGGAACTTATACAAAAACCGCAGTTTGAAGCGCCAAAATTTGTGCTTTCGGATAAAAAAGACTTTTATGATTTTACCGTTGAAGACTTTAAACTTGTAGACTACAAGTACAACGAATTTAATACAAAATTAGAGGTGGCGATATAATGAATGCGATAGTGGCAGTTGACAGTCAATGGGGTATAGGTAAAAACAACGGGCTTTTGTTTCACCTGCCTCAAGATATGCAGTATTTTAAACAAAAAACATTGGGAAAAATTGTTGCAATGGGTAGCAATACGTTATTGTCTTTTCCAAATTCCAAACCGCTGAAAAACCGTGTTAATATCGTGCTTTTTCCGGGTGGGGAGCAAAGAGAAGATTGCCAAATTGTTCAGTCTCTCGAAGAAATGAAAAAAGTATTGCAACAATATCCGAGCGAGGACGTTTTTGTGATTGGTGGCGCTATGTTTTATGCTACTATGCTGGATTTTTGCGATACGGTATACGTTACAAAAGTTTCCGCTTGCGGAGACGCACAAGTATTTTTTCCCAACCTTGACGAAAAAGAAGGTTGGTCAAAAGAGGAAGAGTCTTTGCCTATTTGCGACGGAGAATATACTCTAACTTTTTGTGTTTACAAAAATTCTCAACCAAAATCTTTATAAACTTTCAATAACTATTTGTTAGATACGGCAAAATAAACTACTTTTGTATATTAACTTGACATTATTGCAAATATGTAGTATATTTTTTATATGACAAAGCAAGTTGTTATAAAAAAAACCGATATGCGCATACAGCGTACGGTGCGCAATCTTAAACGTACTCTTATAGAGTTGTTAAAGGTTATGCCTTACGACAAAATATCAATAACGGATATTTGCGACAAGGCGTTGGTTCACCGTACTACGTTTTACAAACATTTTGACAACAAAGAGCAACTTTTGATGATTGCTTTAGCTGACTCTCGCGAAGAAATTTTTCTTAATTTTTTTGAAAAAATGGAGTTTGATTCACCTAAAGCAATCTATATTTATCTTGCGTGTAACGGATTTGAGTATTTATCCAAGCATAAAACGTCAATTTTGTCCATTTATAAAAACGTCAACAAGGACGAAATTTTTAACGTTATCAAAAACGCGTTGGAAAGGAGTATAAAATATTTATTGCTAAAAAACAGACCTTTTAAAAATTATTCGATACCCATCAACGTATTGTCTACTTTTTATACCGGTGGGTTGGTAAATCTTTTTATTTGGTGGCTCAACAACGACGGTGTTTATACCGCTGAAGAAATGATGAAATACGTCAATGCTATTTTTGAACAAAATTACGACGGCTAATTTTTAACAATTTTATAAAAACCATCGAAAAAATCTCGCTTTTGGGCGAGTTTTTTTGTGAATACTATACAAAAACACAAATGAAAGTTACTATTTTGATAATAGCAATTACCGTATTGGTAATGCTTTTTAGTATTATTACAGACAAGCGTATTCGGATAGGAAAAAAATCCTTCGGATTGTATTGTATATTGCCACCCATAGGGGCGGTAGCTTTGATTATTGCGGGTAAATTACCGATAGATACTTTAATCTCTTATTTTGTTAGCGATACTTCCGTTAATCCCATCAAAATACTGTTGCTTTTTTTGTCAATGACGGTTTTTTCGCTTGTTTTGGACGAGGCGGGATTTTTTACATACGTTGCCTCTAAAGCAGTAAAACGCACCGGCACCAATCAGCGTACTTTATTTTTTGCGTTGTTTATAACCGTTGCGTTTTTAACCGTGTTTACGTCTAACGACGTAGTGATATTGACGGTTACTCCTTTTGTTATTGCTTTTTGCAAAAAGGCAAATTGCAATCCAATGCCTCACTTGTTATTGGAGTTTGTTACGGCAAATACGTGGAGTATGTTGCTGGTAATAGGAAATCCAACGAACATTTACGTTGCTTCGGCTTACGGAATTACTTTTGTAGACTATTTTTTAATTATGGCTTTACCTACCGTAGTTTCGGGTATTGTTTCGGTGTCGGTTGTTTTTTTAATTTTTAATAAGTCCTTACGTCAGCCAATGCAACCTTGTTTTGAAGAAACAACGCTAAAAGATAAACCATTGACTATTATTGCAGGAATACATTTGTCCGTTTGTATCATTTTGTTGGCAATAAGCAATATCATTGACATTGAAATGTGGTTGGTTAGTACGGTTACTGCTTGTTTGCTGTTGGTTTGCGTTTTGGTTTACCTTCTTGTTAGGTCAAAGCCCTTAAAGACTCTTTCCAACAGTTTAAAAAGGTTGCCGTACGAGATTATTCCGTTTGTAGTTGGTATGTTTGCTATCGTTTTGTGTCTAAGTATAGAAGGTATAGCGGAAAAAATTAATACGCTTTTAAAACCACTTGACAGTATTTTTTCTTACGGAATAGGTACTACGCTTACGGCAAACCTTATTAATAATATACCTGCTACCGTTCTTTTTGCAGAGATTTTAAAAACTTCAAAAGATATAGGCGCAATTTACGCAACGGTAATAGGTTCTAATATCGGCGCGTACGTCACACCCGTAGGGGCGTTGGCAGGTATAATGTGGCACAACATACTGTCGCACAACGGCGTAAAATTGTCTTTTGGCAGGTTTTGCACATACGGAATATTTGTTGCAGTACCTACGTTATTGTCTGCGTTGGTTGTTCTTAAAATTATTATATAAATATTTGTACTGTAAATTACTTTTAAATTGACTTATTTACTCAAGTGATGTAAAATCAAAAATACAAGAATTAAAACCTTTAAGGAGCAAAAAATGAAAGATTCCGTATCATTGCAAAAGCATTTTGAATGGAAAGGCAAAACAGAAATCAAGGTAAAAGTACCAATAAACACTTCGGAAGAACTCGCAGTAGCATATACTCCAGGTGTCGCCGATGCTTGTATGGCAATTTATGAAAATCCCGAGTTGAGTTTTTCTTTGACGGGTAGGGCAAACGCTGTAGCCGTCATTACCGACGGTACGGCTATACTTGGACTTGGTAATATCGGTCCCGAGGCAGGTATGCCCGTTATGGAAGGAAAGTGCGCTTTGTTCAAGCGTTTTGGAAACGTAGATGCAGTACCAATTTGTTTGCGCACTACCGATACGGAAGAAATTATCAAAACCATTAAATATCTCGAAGGCAGTTTTGGCGGAATCAATCTTGAAGATATTTCCGCGCCACGTTGTTTTGAAATTGAAACTCGTCTAAAAAAAGAATTGGATATACCCGTGTTTCACGACGACCAACACGGTACGGCAGTAGTAGTAGGAGCAGGGCTTTTAAACGGACTTAAAGTAGTGGGCAAAAGCATAGAATCCGTCAACGTCGTTATCAACGGCGCAGGCGCGGCGGGTACGGCTATTGCAAAATATTTATTGTTTATGGGGGTCAACGACGTCGTATTGTGCGATAGAGACGGTATACTTTGTCGCGGAGGAAAATTTATTAATTCAGCGCATGAACAAATAGCGCAAATTACAAACAAATACAACAAAAAAGGCTTACTTAAGGACGCTTTGGTGGGCGCTGACGTTTTTGTGGGAGTTTCCGTGGGCAACGTAGTTACGGAAGAAATGGTTGCATCAATGAACAAAAACGCAATAGTTTTTGCAATGGCAAATCCTATTCCCGAGATTGAGCCGGAAAAAGCAAAAAAAGCAGGGGCAATGGTGGTTGGTACGGGTAGTAGTAAGCATCCCAACCAAATCAACAATGCGTTAGTTTTTCCAGGACTGTTTCGTGGGGCGCTCGATACGCGCGCAAGGGATATAAATATGGAAATGATGGTTGCCGCCAGTCGCGGTATTGCTTCCGCCGTAAAGGAAAGTGATTTACGCGCTGACAACATTATTCCAAAAGCAGTGGACGAAACTGCTCACAATGCGGTTGCCGAAGCTGTTAGACGGGCTGCAAGAGATAGTGGTGTTGCAAGAAAATAATTTTTGACGGATTGTTTGATTGGAGAAAAAATGAAAAATTTTAAAATTGCCGTTATCGAAGGGGACGGAATAGGTGGCGAGGTTGTACGTGAAGGCATAAAGGTACTCAAAACCGTGGAGCAATTGGACAAAACTTTTAAACTTGATTTCGTTTATTTTCCTTGGGGATGCGATTATTATTTAAAAACGGGCAAAATGATGGATGACGACGGGTTGGAAACTTTAAAAAATTATGACGCCATCTATTTGGGGGCTGTAGGGCATCCAACTGTACCCGACAGTATTTCTTTACGTCAGCTTTTGCTAAAAATCCGCGTAGGTTTTGATCAATACGTAAATTTGCGTCCCGTCAAACTTTTAAAGGGCGCGACAACTCCGCTAAAAGACAAAACTCACAGCGACATAGACTTTGTCGTTGTGAGAGAAAATAGCGAAGGAGAGTATTCCGGCTTGGGTGAGTGGTGCGATAAAGACAAACCTACAGAATACGTTTGTCAAACGGGCAAATTTACAAAAAAAGGCACGGAAAGAATTATCCGTTACGCTTTTGAGTTTGCAAGGAGAGAAAATCGCAAAAAAGTCACTTCCGTCACAAAGGATAACGCTCTCAATTATTCTATGGTTTTTTGGAACAAAATTTTTGCAGAAGTAAGCAAGGATTATCCGGAAATAAAGACGGAACAACTCATGGTAGACGCTTGCAGTATGTTGTTTGTAACTCACCCTCAAAGGTTTGACGTAGTTGTAGCAAGCAATCTTTTTGGCGATATTCTGACCGATTTGGGCGCAGCTATAGCAGGCGGAATAGGTCTTGCGGTGGGCGACAATATAAATCCCGACGGAAATTTTCCGAGCATGTTTGAGTCCATTCACGGTTCTGCTCCAGATATTGCGGGCAAGGGCATTGCAAATCCTATTGCGCAGATCTGGGCAGGGGCTGATATGCTAAAATACCTTGGATACAAAAATTGGCACGATAAAATATTAAACGCTTTTGAGACGCTTTTGCAACAAAAAGACGTTTTGACCCCTGACCTTGACGGAAACGCAACAACCGAGCAAGTGGGGGATGAAATTTGCCGTTTGATTAAAAATACCTAACGTAAAAACCCCCATCCGAAAGTGTCGGATAGGGGTTTTGTGGTGGGCAATAAGGGACTCGAACCCCTGGCTTCCTCCATGTGACGGAGGCACTCTACCAACTGAGTCAATTGCCCAAAAAACATAACAATATTATAATAGCAAAATCATATAAAAAAAGCAACAATTATTGTTTAAAAAAATTGACAAAAATCATTTATTTTGTTAATATAAGTTGTGCAATATAATATTGCGTTTTTTTATTAATACGGAGAATTATATTACCTATAGGTGATGTAATTATATAAGCAAATCTACGGAGGATTATCGAAGCGGTCATAACGAGGCGGTCTTGAAAACCGTTTGCCTTCACGGGCACGGGGGTTCGAATCCCTCATCCTCCGCCAAGAGCAACTCGTTTGAACTTTTTACGTTCAGACGAGTTTTTATATTTTTCGTGATTTTACGCCTACAAACTTTTAAAAATGTAGAAAAATTTCAATAAACTTTTTCTTAAATTTAACAGTATTAACAGGTAAATACTTGACATTGTTTAAAAATATGGATATATATTATTTAATAAAATAACATGGAGGGATACATGTTACAACTGAAGGGTATCAAAAAAGATTATCCGGTCGGCGACGGCGTTGTTCATGCTCTTAAGGGTGTGGACTTGGATTTCAGGCAAAACGAATTTGTGTCTATATTAGGTCCGTCCGGCTGTGGAAAAACCACCATGCTCAACGTTATTGGCGGACTTGATCGTTGTTCCGAGGGGGATTTAATCATTAACGGAAAATCCACCAAAAATTTTAACGACAGGGATTTGGATGCGTATAGAAATCACTCTATAGGATTTGTTTTTCAGACTTACAATCTTATTCCGCATCAAACCGTTTTGCAAAACGTAGAAATATCGTTGGCCCTCTCGGGAGTTTCTAAAGCGGAGCGTCGCGAAAGAGCAAAAAAGGCATTGATTGCAGTAGGGCTTGAAACTCAGTTTAACAAAAAACCGAGCGAAATGTCCGGCGGACAAATGCAAAGGGTGGCGATTGCCCGCGCGCTTGTTAACAATCCCGATATAATCCTTGCAGACGAGCCTACCGGCGCACTTGACACAGAGACAAGTTTGCAGGTTATGGCTATTCTTAAAGAAATTTCTAAAGACCGTCTTGTTGTGATGGTTACGCACAATCCCGATCTTGCAGAAAAGTATTCTACAAGGATAGTCCGTATGCTGGACGGTAAAGTTACAAGTGATTCTGCGCCGTTGACTAAAGAAGAACTAATGGCAGAACGCCAAAAGGAAGAAGATCTCAACAAAGCAAAAACTATCCAAATCGGCAAAAGAAAAAAGCTCAATAAAAAACCATCAATGTCTTTATGGACTTCCTTTGCATTGTCTCTCAAAAATTTATTTACAAAAAAAGGTCGTACTATACTGACTTCTTTTGCGGGTAGTATAGGTATAATAGGTATTGCGCTTATATTTGCGGTTTCGCAAGGGATGACAAATTATATAAACATAGTTCAGGAAGAAACTCTTGCGTCATACCCACTTTCTATTCAGTCGGAACATACTGATATTGGGGCAATGTTGCAATCCTTTATGGAGTCGGCAATCAGTAAGGGCGAGCACGACAATGACGGAGTGTATGAAAAAAGCGCCTTGTATGACCTTGTAAAAGCGCTTAATGCGCAAGAAACACAGCAGAACGATTTAAAATCATTTAAGTCATATATTGAAAGTGAACTTGCAAAAGAAGCTGATCAATCAGTACTTCAATCCGCTCTGTCGGGGAGAAAATATACCTACGATTTTGATATGCTTATATATACCAAAAACCTTGATGGAAAAATCATACAATCCGATACTCAAGCTCTGATGATGGATATGATGATAAGATATTTGGGTTCTGCAAGTATTTCGGATACAACGGGTTCTTCGGCAAGTAATATGCCTATGGGGCAAATGATGTCCTCAATGAGTTTATGGCAAGAAATGTTGTCTGGAGATAACGGAAGCCTTATTAATCCTATTATTGAAAAACAGTACGATTTAATTTACGGCGGATGGCCTACGGCTTACAATCAAGTTGTATTAGTTGTTGACGAAAACAATGAAATTGACGATATGACTTTATATGCTTTGGGACTTAAATCCGAAGAAGAAATAAATACGATAATTGATTCAGCGCTCAACAAGACGCCCTTGCCTGAAAATAATGAAAAAAAGTGGACTTTTGAAGAAATTTGCGGTATGGAGTTCAAAACCGTGCTTAATGCAAGTTGTTATCAATACGATCCCATAACAAACACTTATAAAGATTTGCGTGATACTGAGCAAGGTATGAAGTATTTGTACGACAACGGTATAAAAATGCAAGTTGCAGGAATTATTCGTCCTAAAGCAGACGCCTTGTCGCCAATGTTGACGGGTACAATTGGATATACCTATAAACTTACGGAATACGTTGTAAATCAAAACAAAAACTCTTCCGCAATAGAGGCGCAACTTGCAACGCCTAACGTTGACGTTTTTACGGGCTTGCCTTTTGAAGAGGGCGGTTCAAAAATGACTGCCGAAGAAAAGGCAATGGACTTTAAAGAATACGTTGCTACGCTAAACACGGCAGGCAAAGCCGACGCCTATCTAAAAATAATGAGCATAATGCCTGAAGAACAGTTTAATTTAGCCTTGGCGCAACAAATGGCGTCCGTTACAAAAGATCAAATGGTTGAACTCATGGTAATGGCAATGGTGCAACAAACGGGTATGTCGGAAGATCAAATTCGAAATTATATAAATCAAATAAGTGAAGAAGATCTTACTGCGTTGTTTACTAAATTAGTATCAGAACAAATCAAAGCAACCTATGCAAAGCAAGTGCAAACTGTGCTCGCAACCAAATCCATAGAGGAAAAGGCAATGGCATTTGATTTAGCATTGCCCAACTATACTACGGAGCAATGCGCCGTTTATTATGAAGAAGTACTGACATTTTCGCAAAGTACTTACGAAAATAATTTAAAAATACTTGGATATATTGATTTAGACACGCCGTCGTCAGTCGGTTTGTACGCTTCGTCTTTTGAAAATAAGGAACTAATAGAAGAGGCAATTAGCTCTTATAACGCAACGGTTGATGAAACTTCAAAAATAAGTTATACTGATTACGTTGGACTTATGATGTCGTCCATTACTACGATTATTGACGCTATTACTTACGTATTAATTGGATTTGTAGCCGTGTCGTTAGTTGTTTCTTCAATAATGATAGGCGTAATAACTCTTATTTCCGTTCAGGAAAGAACCAAAGAAATAGGTATTTTGCGCGCAATCGGCGCATCAAAACGTAACGTGTCCACAATGTTCAATGCAGAAACAGTTATTATAGGATTTGCGTCGGGATTGTTTGGAGTTTTGCTGACCTATTTGTTGTGTATTCCGATAAACGCTATACTTAACGCTCTTACGGGTATCGCCAATTTAAGAGCTTTTTTGCCTCCGCAAGTGGCGCTGATATTGATAGTAATAAGTATATTGTTGACGCTTGTTGCGGGTATTATTCCTTCGCGTAGCGCGTCCAAAAAAGATCCTGTAGTTGCTCTTAGGAGCGAATAATTAAAAAGCATTACCTTTTGGTAATGCTTTTTAAATTTAACACGCTTTTTTTGTATAAAATTAATTATTTTCAAGTTGTAAGGTATTCGTCTACCGTCAAGATAAGCTCGTTTTCCCTTATTGCGCGGTCAATACACTCTTCAATATATTCGTTTGCAAGTTTGGTCTTTTTGGCGTTAAACAAAAGAGGAACTTCCTTAAGTAGGTCTGCTCGAGTTACGTAGAGTTTTGTTTCTATAGCGCACTTACAAGCCGAAATTATTTCAGAATAGTGAACGTGCTGGAGTTCTCTCGTGATTTTTGCGTCGTTTGGACGGAAGGTCGTATTGTTTTTGTCGATATAGTATATTGTATCTTTTTCTTCAACCAAAAAACTTGCATAAGATCGCATATAATCCGTTAATATTTGAATTGCTTTTTTGTTTGTTTTTGGTACGTTGTACAAAGCCAACAGTCTGTTTAACAAAAGCTTTTCTTCAATGGGGGATTCCGTTTCGATTATTGCACGTATTCGTTGCTTGATTTTTTCTTCGTTGACGAAGTCTGCAACATATTCTGCGCCATTAGCGCCCATTGGTTTTGCATAATAAACTTTGTAGTTTACTTTGTAGCGATTTGTAACTTCTTTGACTGTTTTGCGGTTGAGTATCTTCTTTTCCGTAAGGGTAGAAATAAGATCTTTAATTTTTGTTATTTCACGCTTGGGATTATTAAAGTAGTTTACGGTCCACAAATGGCAAGTATTCCAGCCGAGTTTTTTCAATATGCGCGCTTGCATAGTAACTCTGTCTTTTACGCCCTTTAATCTCATTGCGTTTTCTCCGTCGCAAATAATTGCAAGGATATACTTTTGTTTATCTCTCGGGTCAATTACTGCAACGTCAATCTTAAAGTCCGAAATACCCAAATCGTGCTCGCAAAGAATACCCTTTTCTTTAAGGTCGTTTGCAATGAGCGAACCAATACTGGTCGTCTTGTTAATTGCAACGTCCTTGCTATTGACGGCGAGCATATCGCGTCCGCGTTCGGCGTATTCCAAAAAGGCCTTAAGACAATGCACGCCTTTGCTATCCGTGCGAGAAAGGTCAATCATATTGCCGGTAATAGCGCTAAATATCATCATTTCCGTTCTTGCTCTTGTGACGGCAACGTTAAGGCGTTTGTAACCACCGCTTTGATTTATCGGACCAAAATTAAGAGAAAGTTTGCCCCGTGAGTCAGGACCGTAACCGATACTAAAAAGTATTACGTCACGTTCGTCACCTTGTACGTTTTCAAGATTTTTGACAAAAATAGGCTCTTCCACGTCAAAGGCGTAAGCATCAAGACCTTTTTGATGTATTACGGAATACAACTTTTCTTCAATATAATTTTGTTGAGCGGTATTAAACGTGACTACGCCTATGCTTTGTTCTCTTAAAGTAGGCGAACTTAAACGCATGATAATTTCGCTTATTAATTCATCGGCTTCTTTCTTGTTGCATTTTGTACCGCCTCTTTCATAAACTCCGTCTACGTAACGGAAAGTTACTTTAGAATTTTGTTCGTTGGGGGAGGGGAAAGTAAGCAACGAGTTGTCGTAAAAGGTTGCGTTAGAAAAAGCAATCAAGCTTTCGTGGTTGGAGCGATAATGCCATGATAAATGATTTTCAGGCAAACCCAAAGCCAAACAATCGTCCAAAATACTTTCGAGGTCTTCGGTTTCGTAATGTTCGTCGTCCTTAGCGTCAGCGCGGAAAAAGGTCGTGGGTGGCAATTGTTTCGGGTCACCGACAATTACGACGTTGTCTCCCCTTACTATGCTACCGACTGCTTTGCAGGTAGGTATTTGAGAGGCTTCGTCAAAGATAACCAAATCAAACTTTGCCAAATCCATATCCAAAAATTGACTTACGGAAGTAGGGCTCATAAGCATACAAGGGCAAGTGCTTTTTAGTATGTTAGGTATGGTAGTAAACAAGTTTCTCAGTGTCGTACCCTTCATATTGTTTTTTTCCGCTCGCATCAAAACGACGCGTTCGAGATTGTGTTCGCCGACGGTGTCTGTACGCGGTAATAATGCTACCAACTTAAGATAAAGTTGACGACGCGTGAGTTTTTCGTACTCTTCTGAAAGTATTTTGAACTTGTTTGCGCAATCTTCCAGCGTTAGTCCGGAAAATTGGTTTAAAACGTCGTCAAGAGACAATTCGCTTTTGACAAAATTATAATATACGCATTTTTTAAAGCACCGCAAAATATCGTCGGCAGAAATTTCACCCATTGCAAGCGGTTCAAGCACAAATTCAAAGCCGTTTACTTGGCATTTTTCTACAATTTCCTGATATCTACACCAATTTGGTATATAGTCGATATTTTTGCCTATATTGATTACTTTTTCAATAGTGGCGCTAACGTCTTCGTTTTTGTGGTAGCGGGTAATACAGAAGATTTCATTAAAGTCGCTTTTTGCTTGTTCTGCATTTTCGTAAGCACGTTTGTAATATTGCAAATATTTGTTTGGCTTGTCATTATTTACAAGAGTACGGCAACTTTCATTAAAAATTGCGATATCAAGATCTGCATAAAGGTCTTTTGCGTTGTCATATAAGTTGCGCATACTTTTTGCATACTCGTCAAGTGGTGTTTCATCCGTTATTCCAAAGAGAGAGGCAAGGGCTGTTTTACGCCTTTTGAGTAGTTCTATTGCGTCCTCACATTTGAGCAAAAATTCAAAATAACTTTTGCGCGACGTTTTGTTTACGGTAGAGGGCAAAATACGTCTCATTGTACGGCTGAGATTGCCGTTTATTGCCATCGTTACTTCATTACGTTCAATCCCAGTAGGGTAATCTCCGTAAGTGTTTTTATATTCATTTAACAAAACTTTTAAATGGCGGTCTGCGTCGAGATATCCATCCAACGTTTTTTCGGGATTGGAAAACTTTTGAGCATTTGCAAAAAATGCTACCGCGTAGCTTTCGGTCAAAATAGTAGCAAGGCGATATAGCGCGTCTAATTTTTGAGCAGTTAAGGATACTGTACGTATATTGAAAAGTGGCAACAACGCCTTTGAGTACTGGCGAAGATGCTTTAGCTCTAAAAGATAAATATCAAGTATAGTTTCGGCTTCCTTTCGCCATTGATCGCTGTAAGTAAACCGTCCAACATCTTTAAATGGTGAGTTTTCGATATCACCACACTCGCGCGCTCTTAACGAAAGCTCGTTTAAAACTTCGAGATATTCGTTAAAAGAAGTTTCCGTCAGTCTTTCATAAAACAAACTGTCTATTCTCAAGCAATCTGGCGCGTCGGTATTTTCAAAATAATTGAGCATTGCGTTATAGAGAGAAAAACCGAGATGTCTCTTTTTGTGTACAGCGTTTAATTCGGAACTTAATTTATGTATGAGTACGGACAATTCCGATATTTTATCGTCAAGATTTTCCGGCTCGACTCCTGCGTCTGCAAGGGAAAGGGTGGAAATAATTTGGTTGAGAATAGCGTTTTTGTCTGTTTTTCCAGAATATAATTCAAGACAAAAATCACCTATGCCGATAGATTTTAAACGTTTATGTACGACGGAAAGCGCAGCCATTTTTTCCGCAACGAAAAGCACGCGTCTGCCACGCACGATATTGTTTGCAATGATATTTGTAATAGTTTGAGATTTGCCCGTTCCCGGAGGGCCGTGCAAAATAAAACTCTTGCAGAGCGAATCGGCTATTGCAGAATATTGCGAGGAGTCTGCGCTTATTGGCAAATATATCGGGTCTTCGGCTGTGTATGCTTCGTCAGAGCTTAAGTCAGACATAACGTTGTCTGGCGAAAATTCAAGACGATTGTTTATTAGGGAATTAATGACGGGATTTTGTCTAAATTTTTCACTCTTATGTTTTACGTCATGCCAAAGCAAATAGTTTCCAAAGGAAAGACTTGACAAAAATACGTTGTCCAAAACTTCCCACCCATCTTTTAAAAGAACTTCTTTTTTGATGCGGTTGAGTATTGACGGTATTGTAGAAATATCTGATAGTGGTACGTTGGTAAGACCGCGCATATCTATATTGAATTCTTGATACAAAAATTCAAGCAAGGTACTGTTTATCTGAGCTTCTTCTGCGTTGATTTCTAAAGAGAAAGCGCCTGCGCCGGTAGATTTTCGTGTAAGTGTAACGGGGTAGAGATATACGGGTGCGTATTTATCCTCTCCATCGGGATAACTCCATTTAATAAATCCAAGCGACAAATACAAAGTAGCCGTACCCGTTTCTTCAAGGTTTGATTTTTCCTTACGGTAAACACGGGTTAGGCTTGATTCAAATTCTTTTCCGTCAAAGACCGAAAAAAGTTTTTTGTTTTTGTATTCGTATTTTATAAACTCTGAAAAAGGTTTTAAATAACTGTTGCGCTCGAAAACGTTTTTGATTTTTGTTGAAACGCCAGTTTCGTCGTTTGGGCGGGGGACAAGAACGAAATTTTTGTTGTCTGTCAACGCCGACAAAAAGGATTCGATTTCGGGTATGATTAAACGTACGGCGGTTTGCGAAATTCTAAAATTAAGCAATCCGTTACGCATATCCATATCCAAAAGTTTGCGTTCCCACTGCATAAGACGGCTTATTTCCTTTTCACCGCCAATGTTTCCTGTGTATTCTTTTAGTTGAGAAGGCAATTCCGTAGCGAAATCTTCCGACTTGACGAGGTCATAACCGTTATCGGTTTTTACTCTGTCGGGTAGAGGAAAGATTTTCATAATACGCGCGCGTTTGAGATCCAAAAAATATTCTACGTCGTCTGACTTTTTTAAAATATTGTGCGCGTTTTTTTCTGCCTTTTCAAAGGGTATTTCTTGAAAAATATCCACTACGGGTACGAGTGTTAGGTCGTTTACTCCCGTATCCATTTTTTTGCGAATAATACTTCCGTCGTCGGTAACAGTGCTTGCAAGACATTCGTTTGAAAGATGACAACCGACGTACCAATTCCCTTTGATTTTTCCTATAATAGCGTTAAGATTAAAGTTTTCTAAAACAGAAGCAAGAAACAAGGCTATTTCCAAATCCGTTGCCGTTTTGGAGGAAATCAATTCTTTGTGTGGAGCAACTACTTGACAATTGTCCGTCTTTTTGGCTTGAGAAAAACCCATATTTGCGAGTAGGTAATAGGCTGATGCAAAAAAGTTTCTTACGCCGTTCTTTCCGTTGATATAACCGGACGGAATTACCTTTACTTTCCAATCTTCCGTCTTTTTGAGAGTTTGTGTAAGTAATTTGTTTATTTCATGCGAGCGCTTTACAAAGGTTGCTAAGGCTTCGGGATGATCAGAGTGATCACATTCGTCAAAGGCAAGGACTTTTATTTTTTGTGAAGCCGTCGCCAAAATTTTTTTATTCAATAAAACTTCTACGGTAATTTCGCCGTCGATACTTGTGTTTTGCGCCACCATAAATAAGGGTGAGAGTTGCGGTTCTGCTTCAAATTTGACAGTGGAATTACGTGGCAAAAGTTCTTGCTCGATAGTGGCGGGCAAGATAAAATTGGGATTGGAAGTTATTTTAACCGTTACGTTTTTAATATCTTCTTGGGTAATATTTTTGATATACAATCTTTTTAAAGGTGATATATTGTTTTGCAAGTGATAGTAACTGACTGAATTGCTACATTGCAAGTCTATTTTCAGTACTTCTTTATTTTGTTCAGGCATAAAACCTCCCATTGTCTTAAGTAAATATTTTTTAGTATAACATATATTACGGAATAAAACAAACGATATACAAAATTTTTGAGAGTATATTTATTAAACAAAAATAGAATCAGCAAATCAAAATGCACCCCCAATACGGGGGTGCATTTTGATTTGCTATACTTTTTTTGCAATTTTTATTTTATTTTATTTAAATCTTTTTATTGGCAAAAGCATACGCGTTTTTGCTTTGTATTGTTCAAATCCGGGTTTTTTTGATTGTCTACCATCTGCCATAGGTATACTTACGGCAAAAAACAATATCGTGTTGGCAATAGCCCCTAAAATAAAATACCATTTAAATCCAAGCAATGCAATAGCAAAAAAGGCAATTCCGTACCACATCAAAATTTCTGCAAGATAGTTGGGGTGGCGCGAGTACTTCCAAAGTCCAGTTTCTATAAAAGGTGTAGATTTATTTTTGCGATATTGATGCATTTGAATATCTGCTACACTTTGCAAAATTACTGCGCCGATAGATATTGCAAAGCCAATCAAACACAATGGTGACCACGTTGTATTTAAAGTTACAACGAATACTGCAGGCAAGGTGCACGCGTAAACGACAAGCGTTGGCACAAGATGAATCCCTAAAAAATTTATTACCGGATAAAAAAATCCCGTTTTTTCTTTAAGCATAGTGTAACGCCAATCTTGATGAGCCATACCACCAAAAGTATAAGCCCAATTTGCCGTAAGGCGTATGCCCCAAAATGAAATTGCAATTACTATCAATAGCTTTGGTAAAGTAATCATTTGGTTAAATATAAAAGCAAACAAAATAATAATCGGCTGAACGCTCCAATAGGGGTCGTATACTGATGAGTTTTTGAATAAAATACTAAAAATAAAGGTAATTATCGTTCCTGCTACGTCGGCAATTAGCAATTTAAACCACATTTTGCCAGGGATTGATAAATAGGTATAAATTCCGACAGCAGAAGCAAGCGCATATATTGCTATAATAATTAAAAAACTCACAAATCTGTTTATTTTCATTAATTCTCCTATTTATGGCATACAATGTCATAAAATTTTCTTTTGTATTAATTTAAGTATACTTGTTTTGGGGTTAATAGTCAACAAACATGGTCAAAATTATTCTTAATATTACAAAATTCGCCTTTTTGATTGACCTTAATTAGTTAAAGTGCTAAAATAGTCAAGGTTTATCAAAGGAAAAAATAATTATGAAAAACAGTTTTTTTGATGAATATAAACAAATGTTTGTTGAGGAATTTAAAGGCTACAACGCAGGAAAATTATTAAAAGATATTCTTGCAGGACTTACCGTTGCCGCAGTTGCGTTGCCTTTGGCTATTGCTTTTGGTGCTGCAAGCGTCGGTGAAAATTACGCCTCAATAGGTATTATGGCGGGACTTATTACTGCTATTCTTGCGGGAATAATAACGGGACTAACCGGTGGCGCAAGTTTTCAGATTTCCGGACCTACGGGCGCAATGACCGTTGTGCTTGGCGGAATAGTGGCGGGCGAATACGGTCTTAACGGAATGTTTACCGCGTGTCTTATTGCGGGAATAATACTTTTTGTTGCAGGAATAATCAATCTCGGCAAGCTTATTTCGTTTATTCCTAAATCCGTTATTACCGGGTTTACTTCTGGCATTGCAATAGTAATAGCTATTGGACAGTTGGGAAACTTTTTTGGAATATCAGTTTCGGGCGAAACGACCTTTGACAAAATAACTTGCTTTGTAGAAACGCCTGTCAACGACGTCAATCTTTCGGCATTAATTTGCTCTGTGTTGGTGACTATATTTTTGTTTCTATACCCAAAAAAATGGTCTCGTTACGTGCCGGGGAGCTTGGTTGCTATTATTATTGCTACCATCGTGGTTGCGCTCATACCAAACCCAAACGTAAAACTTATTGGAGATATACCTGCCTCCTTATTAAACGAAGTACGCCTTGATTTTTCGGACTTTTCTTTTGAAATGCTTGGTTCGGTAATTTCGCCTGCTATTACCATTGCATTATTGGGTATGGTGGAGAGTCTTTTGTGCGGTACGTGCGCGCAAAATATGACAAAAAAACCTTTCAATGCAAGGGCGGAACTCGTTGCTCAAGGCTTGGGCAATATGATTGTGCCGTTTTTTGGCGGAGTTCCTTCGACTGCAGCTATTGCTCGTACTTCAGTTGCGGTGCGTTCGGGCTGTCAAACAAGGCTTACTTCGGTTTTTCAGTCTTTGTTTTTGATAGTGTGTATGTTTGTACTTTCACCGCTTATTGCTTTAGTTCCTTATCCTGCAATTGCAGGAGTATTGGTTGCTACCGCTTGGCGTATGAACGAGTGGGATGAAATAAAGAGTTTTTTCAAACAAAAGCAAACGGAATCAATTATTTTGTTTTTGGTGACAATGTTTTCTACCGTTTTGCTTGACCTTACATATGCGATCTTGATTGGAGTAGGATTGGCGTTTGTCATTATGATAGCTAAGCAATCTTTGACCAAACCCATTGTAAAGGATACGGGTGAATTTACCGCTATGGTTTTACCAAAAGGCTCTCTATTTTTTGCAAACGTAAAAAAATTGTTTGACGTTGTTAATAATATTGAAAAAAAATCAATCACTATAGACCTTTCAAGAGTAACTTACGTTGACGCATCTGCCTGTGCAGAAATAAAAGAAGAAATACAGTCACTCAAATTTTTAAATAAAGAACTGGTTTTTGTTTGCGCGGATGACGACGTAAAAAAGATTTTTGACTTTTATGAAATAAAAACGGATATAATCTATAAATAAATTAAAAAACTCACTAAAATAGTGAGTTTTTTAATTGTATCACGAAAGTAAAGGTCTATAAGCAAAATACTTATAGACCTTTACTTTTGTATGTATGCGACTAAATCTCGTTTTTAGGGTATGTGTGTGGGACAAAAAGTATTTTTTATTTGCATCTTCTGCAATGACGAATTAACCCGACTATCAAAAAGACAAGAGCTAAAAACAACAGCGTTAAGCAAATAATAAGGTGTATATTTTGTTCAAGAGTGATGCCTGTTTGCCAAGAAGACAAATTCGCCTTAAAAATATTTATGTCGTCGATTTCTCTTTGAATTTCAAGATTTTTTACTTTTATAAAAAGCGGTGGTAAGTATAAAAATGCGTTTGATAAAAGCAAAATGACACTCGTCTTTAAAAATCTATTTGTTTTCAAAAATCGCACACTCATAATTATATTTAACGCTAAATATACGCAAAGCACAATGGGAAGTGCAATTTTAAAATACCACCATCCGTCAGCATATCCATTTGTCAAAGTGTATGCGTTAATCACAATAAGAAGGATATTCAACATTAAAAAATCTATGGCAACTGAAATAAAATCGTTGTGTTTTTTTATTTTAGAAAAAACCTCGTATTTTGCAATATAAATAGGCGCAAATATAATTGTTAAACCCAAAAGCACCGATAATACAGGAATCCAAAACCAATTACCGCCAGTATAAATACAACACACACCTAAAAGTAAAACAAGTGCTAAATACTGCGATAATGGAATTAGAATAAGTTTATATTTCTTTATCAATTTTGGTAAATTCGTAAAAGTGAACGCAAGGATTAACGCCGAAAGCACTATCCAGAACCAAGAAAGGGTTTTATCTATTGCCAAATTACAAATAAAGCATGGGATTAACGCAATACCATAAGCAATATAGAAAAATAAACTCCAAGAAAGCGAAAACACTCTCCACTTTTTTGCTTGATTTTTTTCTTCTCTTGCTTTATTATCAACGCTTGCCGTTATAAGCTCGTGTTCGGAAACACTTAAAAATTCAGAAAGCTTTGGAAGTAAAGTTATATCAGGATGAGCCACGTCTTTTTCCCATTTACTTACCGTCGATTCGGAAACGAATAACAATTTAGATAATTCTTTTTGCGTTAAATTTTTTTCCTGTCGCTTTTGCCTTAAAAAACTACCAAAAGTATTTTCCATATGTGCGCCTCCATTGTAAATATAGTTGGTAAGTTTATTATATCATAAAAAATGCGAATTTCATCACTATTAAACAAATAACCAACTTGAAAGTTTTTCAAGTCGCAAAAATAAAGGTCTATAAGCAAAATACTTATAGACCTTTACTTTTGTCTTTCCTTCATAAAATAGCTGTCATTTAATTGTTTATCAATGATATTGCGCAATAGCAAGCAATGAACGCTTGCATTGCGCAAGACATTACATTATCTTCTGAAACATATGGCGAACCTTATCTAAACGGCTGTTCGGGCGGCGTGGCTGAAACACAGGCTCGCCGGAAGTTTCCTGATACCCTTTTAATTCTGTAATACAAACACTTCTTCCATTTGTATAAAAATTTAAATCATTCCTATATTCGTCAATACAACGGGCAGGGATTTCCCCCTTAAAAATAACTTCATCTTTTTCAAGTCTGGTTGATTCAATTATTGCGCAATACTTTCGTGCGTCATTATAAGCCCGCGAAAGATATTCCTGCGGTGTAAAAATTGTAAAAGAAAGATATGGTTCCAACAACTGTGTTCCTGCTTTTTTCAATACCTGCTCCAATACAATAGGTGCAAGAAAACGAAAATCAGCAGGTGTACTGACGGGGCTGTAATAAAGCCCGTATTCAAAGCAAATCTTACAGTCCGTTACGTTCCAGCCGAACAAGCCCTGCTCCAGCCCGTAACGGATACCATCCCTGACAGC
>CABUZX010000020.1 GCA_902496185.1 uncultured Subdoligranulum sp.
ATGCTCGTGTTTGCAACCAGCAAACGCAACCAACGTCGTCAGCAACATTACTGCCAACGTTGTCAATAGTAAAAGTCTCTTTTTCATCTCTTGCCTCCTTTTGTTGTTTGTAAAATTACTTTTATTATACTTTATACCATTATTTTTGTCAAATTTATTTTTTTACTTCTATCCTTGTATGACTGACGTTATGTCTTTTTGAGATTTAGCCCAAAAATCTCTACTACAACAGTAGCAAAAAAGCACCTTTCGGTGCTTTTTTAATTAATTATTTTTATGCATAACTACCAAATTAAGGTAATTTAAAGCGTTAATCTAATTGATTTATAGAAAAATCAAGCCTGCGCAAAGTTTCTTCCTTGCCTAAAAGTTCGGCTAATTCCGTAGCGCCACCGGGCGTGCTTTGTTTTGCGCTAATTGCGATACGCGTCGGCCACAAAACGGTGCTGTTCTTTTTGCCGAGCTCCGTTGCAAGCTCAACCAAGCGCTGATAAAGGTTTGCGTTGTTCCACTCCGTTACAGCGCTCAATGCGTCGCGGACTTTTGGCAAAACTTCCTTTGCGGAGGCTACGTCGCTCTTTTGCTTGGGATTGACGTAAAGTTGGTCGTCAAATTTTTCAAACTCTTCCAAAAATTCGACTTTTTCTGCTATTTCCGTCAAGGTTTCTACCCTACCGTGCACCAACTTTGCAAGTTTTGCGTAGTCGTACTTGCCGTTAACTTTGCTCTTGTCAAAATACGGAGTAGCTATACGCAAAAACTCTTCTTCCGACAAATCTTTGATATACAAGCCGTTGAGCCACTTGAGTTTCGTTTCGTCAAAAATTGCAGGAGACTTGTTGATACCTTCAAGACTGAAAAGCTCTTTTAGTTGTTCAAAGGTCATTTTTTCCATATTATTTTTGGGAGACCAACCAAGTAGAGCTATATAATTGATAATAGCCTCTTTAAGATAGCCCTTTGCTATAAAATCTTCGTAACTGACAGCCCCGTCGCGCTTGCTCAGTTTGTGTTGGGCGTCGCGCATAATGGGAGGCATATGTACGTACATTGGGCGCTCCCAACCGAAAGCGTCGTACAAAAGATTGTATTTAGGAGTACTCGTAAGATACTCCGTACCGCGCATAACACAGTTGATACCCATCAAATGGTCGTCAATTACGTTTGCAAAGTTGTACGTGGGCATTCCGTCGGACTTGATGAGAATATTGTCCTCCAACTCCTCGTTTTTGACAGAAATTTCGCCGTATACCGCGTCAACGTAACTTGACTCGCCGGAAGTCGGCATATTTTGTCTGATTACCCACGGCTCACCGTCGGCAATACGTTTTTGTACCTCTTCTTTAGACAAATGCAAGCAATGCTTGTCGTAATGACGCGCGCCGTTTACGTCGGGGAGAGAATCCAATCTTTCCTTCGTGCAAAAACAGTAATAAGCCGAGCCGTTTTCTACCAGCATTTTGGCGTACTTAAGATATTCGTTTTTGCGTTCGCTCTGAATATACGGCCCGTAGTCTCCGCCAACGTCGGGACCTTCGTCGTATAAAAGACCTGCGTCCTTCATTGTATCCATTATCTTTTGAATACTGTCGGAAACGAGCCTTTCTCTATCCGTATCTTCGATACGCAAAATAAACTTTCCGCCTGTCTTTTTGGCGTACAAGTAACTGTAAAGGGCGGTTCTCAACCCGCCGATATGCAAATACCCCGTAGGGCTTGGAGCAAATCTCGTGCGGATTTGCTTGGGTGTATTGTCTTTCATTTTTGTAATATTTTTTATATTTTTTTCGTTTTGCCAAATTTATTCGGCAAAAAGTTCGTCAAGTTTTTTAAGTTCTTCTTCTACGTTTATTCTCTCAAAAAGGTTTTTGCCTTTTTCTACCGCGCTACCCTGCGCTAACTGACCAAATTTTTCCACCCCATCAAAGTTGTCGGGAATATTTCCTTGGCCGAGCTTGTCAAAAATGCTTTGCGCCGTATCCGGCAAAAACGGTGACAGCAAAATTGCAACGAAGCGCAAAACCTCCGCAAGATTATACAAAACTTCGCCAAGTCTATCCTTTTGGTCGGGGTCTTTTGCCAAAACCCACGGCGTAGTTTCGTCAATATACTTGTTGGCGCGATACACCAACGCCATAATTTCGCTCATTGCTTGCGGAATATTAAAACCTTGTACGGCTTGCTTTACTTTTTGCAAGGTTTCTTCCGCCAACGTTGCTAATTCCCTATCAATACCGTCGGAGTTTTTGCCTTTTGACGGAATTTTTGCGTCAAAGTTTTTTTCTATCATTGCAATAGTACGGCTCACGAGATTGCCGAGACTGTTGCACAAATCGTCGTTATAACGGTTTAAAAGCGACTTTATTGTAAACACGCCGTCGTTGCCAAAGGGAACTTCTCTCAACAAATAATATCTTATTGCGTCCAAACCGTATCTGCCTACCAAAAAGTAGGGGTCTACTACGTTGCCCTTGCTTTTGCTCATTTTGTCACCGCCAAAAAGCAACCAACCGTGTCCGTAAACGTGCTTGGGCACGGGCAAATCCAACGCCATCAATAACGACGGCCAAATAATACTATGAAAACGCACGATTTCCTTTGCCATCATATGCACGTCTGCCGGCCAGTATTTTTCAAACAGCGCCGTATCGTCGCTTTCGTAACCCAACGCTGTAATATAGTTTGCCAAAGCGTCAATCCAAACGTAAATACTGTGTCTGTCGTCAAAGGGCACGGGTACTCCCCACGAAACGCTGGTACGGCTTACTGCCAAATCCTGCAATCCGGGCTTGATAAAGTTGTTTACCATTTCGTTTACGCGAGATTTTGGTTGCAAAAATTCGGGATTGCTTTCATAAAGTTGCAAAAGTTTGTCGGCGTACTTTGACAAACGGAAAAAGTAACTTTCTTCCTTCGCGCGAGTGACGTCTCTATGACAATCAGGACACTTGCCGTCTTCCAGCTGACTTTCCGTCCAAAAAGACTCGCAAGGCGCGCAATACCAACCTTCGTACTCGGCTTTGTATATATCGCCTTTTTCATAAAGCTTTTCAAAAATCTTTTGAACGGCTTTTTCGTGATATTGGTCGGTAGTGCGAATAAATTTGTCGTAAGTAATTTTCATCAACCTCCACAAATCCGTAATGTCGTGATACAAATTGTCGACGAATTGCTTGGGCGTCAAGCCCTTTTCTTCCGCGCGCTTGGCAATGTTTTGACCGTGTTCGTCCGTACCCGTCAAAAAGAACACGTCGTAGCCGTCCTTGCGGTAAAACCTTGCAATACTATCGCACACTACGGAGGTGTAACAATGCCCTAAATGCAACTTTCCGCTACTGTAATACAGCGGAGTAGTGATATAAAAAGTTTTTTTATCGTTTTTGTCTGTCATTTGTCGTTGTCCTTGATTTTTTGATTTAAACAAGTACTGTTTGTTAATCGTCCTGTGAATATTTAATATTTGTTGCCTGCCAGTCTCTTATTAGCGCGCAAATTCTGTCAAGGTCGTCTTTTGTGTAATAATCAATACAAATTCTACCTTTTTTGTCGTTGCCGACGGCAGTAACTTTTGTAGCAAAGGCTCTTTGCATATTTGCAACCAAATCTTTAAGTTCGAGACAGGGCGTTTCCTTGCGGACAAGCTCTTGCTGGGGTTTGGGATTGAGATAATCTCTCACCTTTTTTTCCAACTCTCTGACGCTCATTTGACTATCGCTTGCTTTAGTTGCAAGAGCAATTTGATCTGCGCGGTTTTCCACCACTACCAACGCCCTGCCGTGTCCGGCGGAAATGCGTCCTTTTTCAATCATATCCAACACTTTATCGTCAAGAGTCAAAAGACGCAAAGTATTAGCAATGGCGCTACGACTTTTGCCTATGCGGTCGGCGGCGGTCTCTTGCGTCATATTAAATTCGTCCATAAGTTGCTTTATGGCGCGCGCCGCTTCGATAGGATTGAGATCTTCTCTTTGTAAATTTTCAATTAAGGCTATTTCCTTAATTTGTTGCGGAGTATAATTTTTGATTATTGCGGGGATTGTTTCCTTGCCTGCAAGCTTGCTTGCGCGCCAACGTCTTTCACCGGAAATAATCATAAAGCGCATACCCATACGCACTACGACGATAGGTTGAATAACTCCGTGTTGACGAATACTCTCTGCCAACTCGTTTAAGCTCGCTTCGTCAAAGTTTTTGCGCGGTTGCTCGTAGTTGGGGTCTATATCCTTAATATTTATATTGATAGCAATCACGCTATTTTCTTCCGTCGCAACGACGGGGCGAGACATTTTTTTGCTTGCCTCCTCAACTTTGCGCATAATTTCAGCGCCTTTATCGCTTATCGGCATATCTTGCTGATGATTCATAGTTGCCGAAGTGGGCATTTGGTCAACGCGCTCCGATTGCAGTTGCTCGGGAGTTTTTTCCTTTTTTTCCACCACCTGCGGTTGGGGTTGCGGAGTTTTTTCCTTTAAAACTTCCTTTTCTTGCGGTTGAGCAAGGTCGTTGATACCAAGCAACGCCGACAATCCTCTACCTAAACCTCTGTTTTGGTTTGACATTATTTTTCCTCCTCCTCAAGTGCTAAAAATTGTTGCGCAATCTTTTGATAGGCGACCGCGCCGCTACTGCGCGGAGCATGCAACGAAACGGGTACGCCAAAGCTTGGCGCTTCCGTAACTTTTATATTACGCGGTATCGGCACGTTGTAAACCGCCGCGCCGAAAAACTTTTGAATTTCCGCTGCGACTTGTCTGCTCATAAGGCTTCTACCGTCAAACATTGTAAGAATTACTCCCTTTACCTTTAAGTTGGGGTTGGTATGCTTTGTGACAAGCTTGATGGTATAAACCAACTGACTAAGCCCCTCTAAAGCAAAAAACTCGCTTTGTATGGGAATAATGACTCCGTCACAAGCCGTAAGCGCGTTTAGGGTAAGCAACCCCAACGACGGCGGACAGTCAATAAAGACGTAATCATAAGTTTTTTCCACTTCCTTAAGTGCTTTTTTTAATATAAACTCTCTGTTTGGAAGTGAACTCATAGGTATTTCCGCGCCTACGAGGTCGTTGTTGCAAGGCAACAACTCAAGATTTTTAACCGTTGTTTTGACGACGACGTTGGAGACTTTTTCTCCCGCCAACAATACGTCGTAAACGTTGCTGTCAAGTTTGCTTTTGTCCACTCCGATACCCGTAGTGGCGTTGCCTTGCGGGTCAAGGTCAATAAGCAAAACCTTTTTGCCTTGTTGGGCAATACACGCCGACATATTGATAGCCGTCGTAGTTTTGCCTACTCCACCCTTTTGATTGCTGATAGTAATAATCTTTGCCATGATTTTTTCTTTTGCGTTGGCTAATGCCCCTGCCTAAAAAGGCTTTTAGAATTTTGGTTTATAATTTATTATATCACGTTTTTTTCATACGAGCAACTTTTGATTTGATATTTAAGGGCTCAAATTAAAAATTTTTCTCACAAAGTTTGTCAAAAGTTGCATTGTTTTTTACTTTTTACTAATTTACTTCTATTTTTTTGTCTCGTTTGCAAAACAAAGCGGATTTTTTCGCGGAGCGTTTTGTCCGCGCGGATATTTTTTGGGTGTTGTCAAAACCTTTTTATACTGCAAAATCACGCGATTGTCGCCGTTTGGAAGACAAAACTCTTTTGCTCCTATTAGCTCCAATCCCAAAATATTACACGCGTAAGTTGCTTTGGCTTGCTCCGCTTGACTTTCTCGCGATTTTTGCGCCAACACTAACCCCCCAACCTTTGCGAGTGGCGCAAGATACTCCAACAAGGTGGGTAGTTCTGCCACGGCTCTTGCGCAAACGACGTCGTAAGCTTCGCGGTTTTGCTTGGCAAGCTCTTCCGCGCGCATATTTGCCGTTTGACCCTCAACCCCAAGCCGTTGCAACAACTCCGCGACGAAAGCCGTTTTTTTGCCAACCGAATCCACCGCGGTGATTTTTACGTCGGGACGTATAATTTTGACTACCACCGACGGAAACCCCGCGCCACAACCGACGTCGCACAAGGTGGCGTTTTGCGGAACGTATTTAGCAACGTAGGCGCTATCCAAAAAATGTTTTTGCAAAATCCCTTGCTTGTCGGTAATTGCCGTCAGGTTTACCGATTGGTTTTTTTGTTGTAAAAATTCGCCGTAAACACAAAATTTTTGCGCCTGTTCTTCCGTCAACACAACGTCGGTCAAGGCGAAAAACCGTTTTATCTCCGACAAACTCCACTCGTCAACACCCTTATTTTGCGTCGCCAAAGTAGTGTTTTGCGTCGCGAACTCGCCGTTTTGAGCGCAGTTTGGGCGATTTAAAAAAATTTTAGTCACTTTTCCTCCCGCTTAAGTAAATTGCAAGCACCGTCACGTCGGCAGGGCTTACTCCGCTGATTCTGCCGGCTTGACCTAACGTCAGCGGTTTTATTTGATTTAGTTTTTGTCGAGCTTCGAGACGAAGTCCGCTTATGGTATCGTAGTCAAGGTCGCTTGGCAACGCCTTGTTTTCTGTCTTTGCAGCAAGCAAAATTGCGCTTTGCTCTTTTTGAATATATCCCTCGTACTTTGCTTCTATCTCAACCTGTTGCAAAACCTGCGGACTGAATTGCTCAAACAAACCGAGCTTAACAAGATGGTCTATACGCGCAAAGGAGCGTTTGAGCAACGCCGAAACCGTAACCCCCGACGAAACCTCGTTTTGTCCGTTTTGCACCAAATAACCGTTAATTTCCGACGGTTTAAGTACGGTGTTTAAAAGTTTTTTGGCGGTTTTAATTTGTTCCTGCTTTTGACAAAATACGGCGTACCTTTGGTCGTCTACCAACCCTACGCTCCTGCCTATTTCCGTAAGTCTTAAGTCGGCGTTGTCCTGACGCAAAATCAGTCTATGCTCGGCTCTACCCGTCATCATTCTGTACGGCTCGTTTGTGCCTTTTGTCGTAAGGTCGTCAATAAGCACCCCTATATACGCTTGATCTCTACGCAAAATCAACGGCGGTTTGCCCTCAAGATACAACGAAGCGTTTATTCCTGCAACAAGACCTTGTCCGCCTGCCTCTTCATAACCGCTCGTGCCGTTTATTTGCCCTGCAAAAAACAACCCTTTGACGTTTTTGCTCATAAGCGACGGATAAAGCGCGGTCGCGTCAATGCAATCGTACTCTATAGCGTAGGCGTCGCGCATAATTTCAACGTTTTGCAAACCCTCTATCGTACGATAAATTTCGTATTGAATATCGGCAGGCATACTGCTGGATACGCCCTGAACGTAATATTCCTGCGTATCCGCGCCCTCCGGCTCCAAAAAAATTTGATGTCTCTCCTTGTCGGAAAATCTCACGACCTTGTCCTCTATAGACGGACAATATCTCGGGCCTACTCCTTCGATTTGTCCGCTGTACAAGGGCGCAAGATGCTTGTTGTCAAGTATAATTTGCTTTGTTTTTGCCGTGGTCCAAGTAAGATAACACGGAAATTGTTTTGTGTTTTTGTAATCGTTTAAAAAACTGAAAGGTGGCATACTTTCTTCGCCGTGCTGGACTTCAAGCTCGTCAAAGTTTACGCTACGCGCGTTTATCCTTGCAGGAGTACCCGTCTTAAAGCGCATAATTTTAAATCCCAGCTTTTTTAAGCTGTCGCTCAATCCGCACGCGTTCATAAACCCGTTTGGTCCGCTGTTAGTCACCAAGTCTCCGACGATAGTTTTGCTGTTTAAATATACGCCTGTGGCAACGATAACTGCTTTTGCAAAATATTGCAAACCGTTGGAAATCTTTACGCAAAAACCTTCTTCCGTCGGCAAAATTTCCGTCGCTTCGCCCTGACGCAAATACAAGTTGGGGGTTGTTTCAAGCGTGAGTTTCATATTTGAGTGGTAAAGATTTTTGTCCACCTGCGCGCGCGGACTGTAAACCGCAGGACCTTTGCTCAAATTTAACATTCTCAACTGCAACAAACTTTTGTCCGTATTTATTGCCATTTGTCCGCCGAGAGCGTCAATTTCCTTAACGATTTGACCTTTTGCCGTACCGCCTATGCTCGGATTGCACGCCAAATACGCAACGGTATCAAGGTTGGTGGCAAGACAAAGCGTCTTGTGGTTTTTGCGCGCGCAAGCAAGCGCCGATTCGCACCCTGCGTGACCTGCGCCTATTACGATAATATCAAAACTGAAATTTTGCCCAAATTGTTGCATTTTTAACCTTTTTTGTTGATTTTTGGCGTTTTTTGTCTTTTGTCGTTGTTTGTTGAATAAAAAATACTCTTTAATTTACTTACCCAAACAAAACTTGCTAAAAATTGCGTCCACTACAATTTGCATATCCGTATTGCCCGTGACTTGTCCCAAATATTGCCAAGCTTGACGTATTTGAGACGCCACCAAATCGACGGTTGCTCCTTTTTTGACGAGCTCAAGCGCCTCCCGTAGGTTTTTTTGAGCTTGTTTTAGACATTCTTCGTGCCTTTGTCCCGTCAACAACAGTGGCGCGGACATAATTTGCTCTCCACCCACCTTGTCGTAAATCTTTTTAAGCAATTCTTGCACGTTTTGCCCCGTCTTTGCAGAAACGACGATATCCGCTCCGTCGGTCTTTTTGTTTATATCCGCTTTGTTTCGTACTATGATTTTGGGCGTATCCTGCTCGTAAGCCGTCATATCGGCGTCACTTTGCGCGTCGTCTATCACCAAAAGCAACAAATCCGCTTGTTGCATAGCTTTTTTTGCGCGCAACACTCCTATTTTTTCCACCTCGTCTGCCGTTTCTCTCTGACCTGCAGTGTCAACGAAGGTAAGTTTCAAACCGTTGAAATCAATACTTTCTTCTAACGTATCTCTGGTCGTGCCTTTTACCGAAGAAACTATTGCCCTGTCAAACCCCACTATTGCGTTGAGTAAACTGCTTTTGCCAACGTTTGTGTCGCCTACTATAGCTATAGTTACGCCGTGTTTTGCCGTTTTGCCGTGTTTTGCGGTGGACAAAATATTTTCCGTTTCCATCAAAACGTCTTTGACGATTTTTTCAATATGCGGGAGCTCCGTTTGTTCGAGATCTTCTTCGGGATAATCAAGCGTAGCCTCAAGCCTTGCCAAAGCGTCGGTTAGTTTTTCTTGCAAAGCCGTAGTAATTTTGCCCAATTTGCCTTCTGCAAGTATACTCGACGCTCTTAAGGAAGCAAAACTTTCGGCGTTTACAAGGTCGGCGAGACCTTCCGCCTTTGAAAGGTTGGTTTTGCCGTTTAAGTACGCGCGTGAAGTAAACTCGCCGTTTTGCGCCAATCTAAACCCTAAACCAAACAAAACCTCCATAACCTTTTTTATCAACGGAATACTGCCGTGCAAATGAAGTTCTGCCATTTCTTCGCCCGTATAACTTTTTGGCGCGTCGAAAAAAACCATCATTGCGCTGTCCGTCAAACCGTCAATAGTCAGCTTGCCGTATTGCAAATAGTTTGGTTTTTTAGGAAAGGGCGCAAACACGCCTTTTAAGGCGTCCTTCGTACCGCATCCGCTCATCCTTAAAATTGCAACAGCGCTTTTTGTTACGCCCGTTGCCAACGCCAAGATTTTTTCTCCCATAATCCGCTTTTGTCGTCCTTTTTTATATCAAAACAAAAAGTAGGCTAACCGCCTACTTTAAAATCTTTTTTTCGTCTTTGTGCGATAAACAAAATTGAGTTGCTTGCGCTTTGGACGGTTGTCTTGCGCAGGCGTCGTTAATTCCGTCGTTTCTTCTGCCGTTGTGTCCAAAGTTGGCGTGCGGTGTTTTTTGTTGTAATTATTAAATCCGCGTTTTTGAATAACGATATATCTAAACGGCTCTGCTCCTTCGCTATGAGTTTCTACCTGAACGCTATCTTTAAGCGCGGAATGAAGAATTCTTCTTTCGTAAGAATTCATTGGTTCTAAACGAACTTTTCTGCCTGTACGAATAACCTTTTGTTCAAGATTTTTTGCCAATTTTTCCAACGTTTCGGCGCGTTTTTGCCTATAATTGTTGCAATCAACTATTACCTGTTTAAAACTTTCTTCCGCTTTGACGGAAATAGCCGTTAAAAACCGCAAACTTTCAAGAGTATCGCCCCTGTGTCCGATAATATCACCCGATTTGTCGCAAATAATATTCAAAAGCACGGTTTTTTCATCTTCCGTCTTTTCTACCTTTGCGTCAAAACCAGCTTTTGTCAAAACAGTTTGCAAAAACTCTTGATATTTGTTGCCTTCCGTTTGTTTTTTCCACATTTCTATTTTGCAAGCTTTAAACAATCCACCGGCGCAAATAACCTCATACTCTACGTTTTCCTCGGTGGTATCGAGCTTTTTTAATCCTTGCAAAATTGCGGTTTGAAGGTTTCTTCCGCTCGCAATAATTTTTTCCATCTTATCTCCTATAACTTACTTCGTTTTTTATAACACTTTTGCGTTTTGCTACGATATTGTTTATTATCGGTGTTTCTACAAAATTAAACAAAATATTAATCATATTGCTTGCTACCAAATACAACGCAAACGCAGCGGAATAAAACAAAGCAAATACACCCATCATAATAGGCATAATAAACATCATTGTTTTTTGTTGGCTTTTTGCGCTTTCTGCCTGAGCGCCGGTACCCAACGTACCTTGATTTTTGTTTCCTATAAAAGTGGTAAACATACTGAGCGCTATTGCAAGAACGGGCAAAATGAGCAAGCCGTTCCACATACCGCTACCGTACCCCAGGGAACTTTTTACTTCTTCGTACTCAAGCGCTTGAGTTGCGTCTTCCATATCGAAGCAACTTTCAGGATTTTCAAAGGCTTTGTAAATATCTTCGTAAATTTTTTCCGTTGTCAATCCGTCTATATTACTGTTACCTGACAATGCTCCCGCAAAGGAATTGAGATTTTCCGGCATAACTTTTTGCCAATTGTCGCTACGCCACAAACTTTTAATCCACAAAAAACCTTCTCTATTTTCTTCAAAAGACAAAATCGCGCTTTTTCTTGCTTGTTTTTGCGCTTTTTGGTTTATTTCCTGATAACCTTGTTCTAAAGCGGTCTTTTCTTCTCCCGTAAACTCTTCTTTGTGTTGAGCGTAATAAATATAAGTAACCTTATTTCCGTTTAAATCTACGACTTGGCTTTCGGCAGTGCCGTATTCGTTTATTACGTTATAATACTCGGTAAGATACGCTTTTTGAATATTTTGATATACCTGTATATTAAGAGTACTACTACAGTTGTTTAATCCTTGAAACATAATGATAAACACCACCATAGTAACCAACGTCGGCAAACAAGACGCCATTGGATTGTAGCGGTATTTTTTCATCAATTTTTGTTTTTCCGTATTTGCGGCTTGAGGATTATCCCCGTACGCTTTATCGATTTTTTGCATAATCGGCGTAATTTCTTCCATGATTTTGCTGTTTTTCTTCATAGAATATTTTTGCCAAAAATCCAAAGGTAACGTCAATAACCTTAATATAAGAGTAAATAGAATAATAGTCCAGCCGTAATTACCCAACCAGTTGAACATCCCCATCAACATTTGGGATATCCAATTTGGGTTAGGCTTAAAGTCAACTACTATTTTATCAAGTCCGACCAAACCCCATTGTTCCAACGTTTGTCTTATCGGTTCCAACCAGTTTGTCAGAAGTTGCGTTAAATTGACCATTTAATAACTCCCTTAAAATTGTACGGTACGGCGTCAAATCCGCCTTTACACCACGGCGTGCATCTCAACAATCGTTTTAACGTAAGCCAACTGCCTTTAAAAAAACCGTGGTTTAAATAACTTTCCATTGCGTAAACCGAGCAAGTAGGCGTATATCTACATACTTTTGGTTTTATTTTTGATACCGTAGCTTTGTAAAGTTTCAACAAAGCAATGCACAAATATTTCATTGTCTTTTTTAAAAGAAATTCTTTTTACTAATTTGCCTAATATTTTGTTTTTGTTGCTTTAATTAAAAATTTTGTTTCGTTTTTTCCAACAACTCCAAAGCGCTGTTTTTTAATACGCAAAACTCCGGCGCTTCGTTTGCGTAAAAACGGGGTCGGAATATATAAGTACCGGCTTGTATTTGCTCTGCTACTTGCGAACAAATGGTTTTGAGTTGTCTACGCAATTTGTTGCGTTTTACGGCTTTGCCGTACTTTCCGCTGATATTAAAACCAAATTTTGCCGTATCTTTTATCGTTTTTTGTTGTAAAAAATTGTTTTTAACAAAAATGAGAGTAAGCGTCTTGTTTGTTACGACACTCCCCTTTTTGTAAGTTTGTTTATATTGTAAATTACTTTTTAATCTGTAAATTTTTTTCACTCTTATGCAGAAAGCTTTTTGCGTCCCTTATTACGTCTGCGAGCCAATGTTCTTCTTCCGCCGGTTGTTTTCATTCTTTTACGGAAACCGTGTACCTTATTACGTTGTCTTTTTTTAGGTTGATACGTTCTCTTCATTTATAGAAACTCCTTTTTGAGTAAAATTTTGTTTGTTTTTTTTGCGCCTTTTACTTAGGCTGAAATATTATATTGTTTTTTCCTTTTTTTGTCAATAATTTTCGACTGTTTTTTTTATTTGTTAACCTACAAGCCTTACGGGTAGTACCAAATAGAGACAATCGTCGCTGTCACAAGGCGTAATTGTTGAAGGTGAAACGGAGCTTGTAAAGTTTATTTTTACAAATTCGTTTTCTAACACTCTCAAACAATCGGCTATATAACGCGCGTTAAAAGCAATATTAAGATCTTTGCCCTTTAGACTGATACTCACGTTTTCCTTAATGTTGCTCATTTCGGAAGTACCTTTTATCGTCATTACGCTTTCTCTTATCTCCAACTTTACGAGATTGTTTTTTTCCTGTCTACTTGGGAGACTTGCTCTGTCAAGGCTTTCTTCAAACTGATTTTTATTTATTACGACGTTTGTCTCGTATTCTTCAGGCAAAAGTTGTTTGTAATTAATATACTCGCCGTTTATCATATGAGTTGAAATTTCCATATCTTTAAGTTTGAATATAGAATATTTTTCGTCTATATAAATTTGCGCCTGTTCGTCGTTAGATTCTAAAAGTTTTGCTATTTCGTTTAAACTCCTTGACGGAATAATTACCTTTTTGTACTCCGTTTTTTCCGTCAATGTTTTTTTGTTTAACGCCATACGATAACCGTCAAGCGCAACGGTAGTTAAACAAAGCCCGTCAAACTCCATAAAACAGCCTTTTAATACGGGTCTGCTGTCATCTTGAGATACGGCAAAAATCGTTTTTTCTATCGTGTCTTTTAGGTCTCTTTGTAAAATCGTTATTTTGTCCGAGCCTTTTTCTTTTACCGTATAAGGATAATCCGTTTTGTCAAGCAACTGAATAAAACCTTCGTTGTCACCGTATTTAATTCTCAATTGATTTTTTTCGTTATTAAAAAGCTCTATTTGTTGATTTGTTAGTTTGCGGACATATTCTCCTAAAAATTTGCCCGGTACGAGTATTTCCCCTTCTTCCGTAATTTCGGCTTTTATTGTTTTTTGTATTGAAATTTCCGCATCAGCGCCAAATAAAGTAACTTGATTATTTTTTGCAGTGATTTTTATACCTTCAAGTATAGGATTTACTGCTTTTTGCGGTAACGCTCTACTTACTTTGTTTATAGCGTCGCTCAAATCTAAACCGTCGCATATAAGTTTCATTAAGTTTTCCTCCCAAATTTTTGTCGTTTTTGTTTAAATTAAACTTTCTTTTGATTAGTAGTATTAGTAGTAGGGATTGTGTAAATGTTGACAACTCTAAAAAAGGATATAATTTTGCTTTTAATTAAAAGGAAATATCAAAAAAAAGCGTTGTGAAAAACCTTTGTATAAATAGATTGGTTGTACACATTTTGTACCAAAAAAAACGAAAGTTTTATATGGATAACTTTTAAGACGTCGTTATTATACAACAAAAATTTATAAAAATCAAGTGTAAAAAAAAACAACGCAAAAAAAGAGAAAAAAAAACTAATAAACAACTAAAAAAAAGAAAAAAGTCAAAAAAAAATCCATACAATCGTATTGACAAAATAAATACCTGTGATAAAATAAAATTACAAAAAAAATAAAAAAGGAAAAAATATGACCACAGCACAAGTATGGAAAAATATTTTAATAGAAATACAGGCAAAAGTTACGGCTTTTGCGTATGAAACATGGATTGAAGCAATCGAACCTATTTGCATCCACGAAGATAATATAGTATTGCTGTGCGAGAGTTCTGCAAAAAAAAGAGTTGTAGAAGAAAGATACGCTGATTTAATACTTGAAAGTAGTAAAAAAGTTATACCAAACAACGTTGGAGTAATTTTTATTTTAGAAAACGAGCGCGAAAAGTACGAAAAATACTCTCAAGAAAAGGTTATAGAAGTAAATCAGGAAAATATTATTATACAGGAAACAAACAACACTTTTTCGCCAAAATGTACTTTTGACAACTTTATAGTAGGCAAAAGCAACGAATTTGCAGCCGCTGCGAGTAAAGCAGTAGCGCAAAACCCGGGTATGAAATATAATCCTTTGTTTATTTACGGTGGAGTCGGTCTTGGAAAAACCCATTTACTAAACGCAATAGGAAATCATATAATAAAAACAAAACCGAAACTCAAATGTATGTATATCAGTTGTGAAAGATTTACAAACGAGCTTATAGAAGCGTTGCGCGGAAATAAACACAACGACGAAATGAAGGAATTTAGAAAAAAATATCGTAGTGTCGACGTTTTAATGATAGACGATATACAATTTATAAGCAAAACGGTATCCACGCAAGAAGAGTTGTTTCATACTTTTAACGATTTGTATTATCAGGATAAGCAAATTATTATTTGTTCAGACAGACCCCCGCAGGAAATTTCACCGCTGGAAGAACGTTTACGCACGAGATTTCAAGGCGGTGTAGTAGCCGATATTACCGAACCTGATAAAGAAACGCGTATTGCGATACTTAAAAGCGAAGCTCACGCCGAAAAACAAAATATAAAAGACGACATTTTGCAAATGATTGCTGACAGAGTAACTACTAATATTAGAGAAATGAAGGGAGTTTTGACAAAAATTATTTGTTACGCGCAACTTATTTGTAAAAACGTCAATGATATAGACGTGGTTAATTCTGCTCTCAAAGATTATAACGAAGATAAATCAGAGTTGGTAACTATTGACAAAATTGTCGAAAGCGTATGTAAATATTATCCAAATATTACTAAATCCGACCTTATAGGCAAAAAGAAAACTAAAGAAATTGTCGAACCTCGTCAAATGTGTATTTACTTGATAACGGAACTTCTTACTATGCCACTTTTATCTATAGGTCAGTATTTTGGCGGAAGAGACCATACGACAATAATGCACGCAAGAGACAAAATGACGGAACTCGTTGCAAATAATCCAAAATATACAACACAAGCAAAAGATATAAAAGACATGATTTACGGCAAATAATCAATATTTATAAAAACGTAAGAAAAATGAACAAGTAATACCTTGTTCGTTTTTAAGGAGATTAGGTATGTTTTTATTTGAAGGAGCAACTACTTTAATGTGGCTTGACTTTGTAATTATAGCAATATTATTAGTAGGTGTATTTATAGGTATTAAAAAAGGGTTTATTGACCAATTATTTAGTTTGGTAGGAATTTTTGCTACTATAATAGGAGCGATATTATTATGTAAATTCGTTGCGAATAACTTTATGGCGTCCGATAGCGGAGCTATTTTTAACAAAATGCAAGAATTTACCGCCAACAAACTCGGAGAGTGGGAATATTACGAATCAACCAAAGTCGTTTGGAGCGACGTTGAAACAAACGCAGGGCTTATTAATCAGGCGTTAACCTTATTAGGATTGCCAGCAATAATAGCAAACCTTGGATTATTTAACGGAATGTTTAAAGGCTTTTCGGCAGAACCCGCAACACTTGCGTCGCAACTACCACAAACGTTGACGTTGTACGTTAATTATGCGATTTCCTTTGTAATTTTGTTTATTATTTTATCAATTGCAATATTGATATTGAAAAAAACCCTTAAAAAACTCGCATCACTACCGCTTATTGCCCCTATCGACAAACTATTAGGAATAATATTTGCAGTAATAAAAAACCTTATTACCATAATTGCAGTTTTTGTCGTAGCAACGTTTATTTCCTCCTTTATTACACCGATAGGAGATTTTATCAATAACGTAGCATACGAACAAAGCTGGTTTGGACAAAAACTAATTAAACCCATAGTCGAATGGATAATGTCCATAATAGCAAAATAAAAAAAACACAACAAACAAAAAAAAGAGCAGACAAATGGCGTTCCCTATAAGGGATTTTTGAAACATTAAAAATTTATAGGAAATTGCACTTTCAAGCGGTCAAAAGAAAATTAGAACTTGGATATATCGTCCAAGTTCTTTTTCTTTGAAATAAAATAATTTTTATTCTCTAAATATTGGAGAAATTCTTGAAAAATATTTTTATTTGTGGTATACTATTATTAGTTGCCGATAGGCGCTAATTTAGGAGTGAATTATGGCTGCAAATTATAATAAACTATGGAAAATTCTAATCGACAGAAATATTCGTAAAGAAGATTTGCGTGTGGCTGCGGGTATTACTACTACCGCTATGGCTAAGTTGGGCAAAAACCAACCTGTTCATATGGAGATTCTTCTTAAAATATGTAAGGTTTTAGACTGTCAACTTGAAGATGTTGTAGAGATTACTGAAGATGTTATTGATAAGGCAAAGAAAATAAAAGATGCTAATGATGATATTAAAAAGATAGATGACATTCTAAACGATTGTACTTCTTTTCATCATAAGGCAGATAATCTCTATGAAGAACTTGTTAAAAACTTGGATTATTCTAAATACATTATGGCGGCAAAGATAGCAAAAGGAATGGCGGGCAAAATCCCATTCAAGCAATTACCATTTTTGCAGAAAAGAAATGTTTTCGCTATGATTAGAGAGTCAATTTCGGCTTATATATTAAATGAGTTGACGGAGAAAGAAGAAAACAAGTAAAAAATTTTATAAATATGACGGAAGTTGTCATATTTAGTGTGGTATAATAGGCTATCAAATATATTGAGGTTTATTGTATGCACGTATTACTGTTTATTGTAGTGTTTGTGTTTTCGTTTTTTGAAAGCCTATTAAAAAAGTAAGATATACAAAGGATTGAGAGCTATGGATATTGATAAGTTAAATAAATGGGCGGATTTACTGCTTGATACGGGAAAAAGAAATAACCTTATAAACTTTAAGGATGCTAAAATGGGAACAGTTGAAATTGTATCCCCTGATTTCGATACTCTTTTTTCTAAAGCGGAACATTCGGCAACGTTTGAAGTTTATGACCCAAAATTAGACGATGAAGAAGATGACGAAGAAAACGAAGTTGTCGAAGAAACTGAAACGCCAAAAGATGAGCAAGAGGATGATGCTCGCGAAAAGCGTATTTCCAAAGAAGGTTATATGGAAATGTACGAGCACCGTCTTAAAAAGAGTGGTCAAGTCCTTATTTACAATTCTTTTGTTAATCCAATTAGAGCTTTACGCAATATAGGTAAAAAGGCAAAAACGGCGATAGAAGAAACAGGTGTTAATATCGCCTATATGGCGTTTGGTTTTATCCATTGGACGGAAAACGAAAACTCTCAATACGTTATGCGTGCGCCCGTTTTGTTAGCGCCCATCTCCATAGAAAACGATTCTGCAATAGACCCTTACTATATCAAGATAACAGATAGTGATATTATCGTAAATCCTACGTTCTCGTTTAAGCTAAAAAATGATTATGGCTTAGAGTTGCCAGAATACGACGATGAAAGCGTTGAAGAATATTTAGAAAAAGTTCAAGAACGTATTTCAAAACTTAAATGGACTATTACAAAGGAATGTAAAATTGGTATTTTCTCATTCTTAAAAATCAATATGCACAAGGATTTGAAAGATAATGCCAAAAAAATATTAAAGAATAAAGGCGTTCGCTCTTTACTTGGCGAAGAAGATATTGATTCAATGTCGGGAGATGGAGATGAAGAAAGAACTATCGATAATACGCCTATTCAATTACATAACGTTGTAGATGCTGACTCAAGCCAAACGGAAGCCATTGAAATGGCTCGTAGTGGCAAGAGCTTTGTATTACAAGGTCCGCCCGGAACAGGTAAAAGCCAAACCATCACTAATATTATTGCCGAATGTCTTGCGTGCGGTAAAAAAGTTCTTTTCGTTTCAGAAAAATTAGCAGCGCTTAGCGTTGTTTATGACAAACTCAAAAAAGCAGGACTTGAAGAGTTTTGTTTGGAGTTGCACAGTCATAAAGCAAATAAAAAAGATGTAATAACGGAATTATGCCATACTCTTAAAGCGCAAAAAAGCGCTTTGTCTGACCGTGCGCAAAAAGAAATAGAAGCAAAAATTCGTGCGCAACAAGAACTTGACGAATATGCTGTTGAATTACATAAAATTCGTCCTACGATAAACAAAACGCTTTATAAGCTATATGAAGAAGTTTCTGCTTGTAGAAAAGCGCCTGACGTTGAATTTATTATTAACGAAATCAAAACTAAGGGCGAAGAATATATAAATAAAGCAGAAATCGCTTTAACGCGCTATACCGAATATGTGCCTTCTGTTGGTTATGACTACCATCAAAACGTATGGTATGGATACGTTGACCTTGATTCTTCCTATCAATCAACTGCACAACTGAAATTCGACTTAAAAGACGTTATAACTCTTTGCGGTAATATTAAAGAGTTAAATGGAACGCTTAACGAAAAATACTCCATTTCGGCTAAAAATATATACCAAGCATATGCTTTAAGAGATTTCTTTAATCTTGCCAAAACAAGTGAGTTTATTACCCCTGCATTGCTTAACTCGTCCACTCTTGAAAGTGTGTTAAAGACGATAAACGCAATGAATGTTTTAGCAAAAGAAATTTTAAGCAACAAGAAAATCATCGACGATATGTTTGACGAAGACATTTATAAACTTGATGGACAATCTCTTTATAAAAAGTTGACCAAACAGTTTAATGGATTCTTCTCTCGACTCTTTAGTAGCGAATATAGACATATCGCAAGAGAACTTAAACTTTGCAAAAAAGATGGCAAGAAAGTAAAGTACAAAGTAGCTGTTTCAATGATGGATACTTTGCGTGTTTATCAGCAGAAATCTTGTGAGTTTAATGGATTGGAAGAAAAAATCAAATCTCAAATTGGTACTGCATATAACGGCGTTTCAACGAATTTTGAAGATTTGATTGCCGAACTTGAAACACTTACGAAGATTCATTCTACTGACGTTGATTTTGCTACACTTATGACTTTAAGCAATCAAGAATTTGTCGCAAAGCAAAAGGATTTTGCGATTCTTTCCGACTGCTTTGCAAAGGCTTTTAGTAAACTTGAAGAAGCAGAGAAACGTGTTGTTGCTAAATATAATTTGGATGAGTATAACGTTCGACAAGTTGACCTTGACGATTTAGTAAAGAAATATCAAGGTTGCATTGATAGCATCGATAAGTTGGATAATTGGTGTGAATTCGTTAAATTATTAAATAAACTTAGCGAATTAGAGTTAAGAGCGTTTGTGGACTACACTATCATTCAAAAAATAAAGACGGACAACGTTTTATCTGCGTATAAAAAAGCATTTTATATGCAATGGGTTGATGCCGTATTGCACGAATCTCCTATTTTGATTACGTTGTCTCGTATTCCACACGACGAAACCGTAAAACTCTTCAAAACGAAAGACGAGCTTAACTTTGAGATAAACAAAGCAAAAATCAAGGCAAAACTTTCTGCGTTAAGACCGAATTTAGATATGGTTGCTCAAGGTAGCGCTATAGCAATTCTCTTGAGAGAAGGTGAAAAGAAACGCAAACAAAAAGGTATTAGATTACTTTTGGAAGAAATCGGCGACCTTGTTCAAACCTTAAAACCTTGCTTCTTAATGTCTCCGCTTAGCGTTAGTACGTTCTTAAGTTCGGATATGAAATTTGACGTAGTTGTTTTTGACGAAGCATCGCAGATTTTCCCGCAAGATGCAATTGGTGCTATTTATAGAGGCAAACAACTTATCGTTGTTGGTGACTCTAAACAAATGCCACCGAGCAACTTCTTTAATAGTTCGTCTATACAAGATGACAATGATGATGAAACTGATGACGTTACTGATTTTGAGTCAATATTGGATATTTGTTCAACTGCGTTCCCACAAAAACGCTTAAAATGGCATTATAGAAGTCGTTTTGAACCGCTTATATCGTTCTCTAATAAAAATTTCTACGATAACGATTTAGTAACGTTCCCTTCTTCTAAACAAGATACTAAAGGAATTGGTGTTGATTATTTCTACGTGGACGGAACTTTTGACCGTAAGACAAAAACTAACCGTGTTGAGGCGGAAAAAATTGTTGATTTAGTATTTGAAAACATAGAAAAATATCCTGATAGAAGTCTTGGCGTAGTTGCTTTCAGTATGTCGCAACAAAACTTAATTGATAAACTTATAGCAAAGCGCAGACAACAAGACCCTTCAAAAGAACCTTTCTTCAAGTCAGATAAAGCAGAGCCGTTCTTTGTTAAAAACTTGGAAACTGTACAAGGCGATGAAAGAGATACTATCATTTTCAGTATTGCCTATGGTAAAGACTCGCAAGGGCGCTTACTGCTCAACTTTGGCCCTGTAAACCGTGAAGGCGGCGAACGTAGATTAAATGTTGCCGTTACTCGTGCTAAATATAACGTTCAGCTCGTTACGTCAATGCACTATACGGATATCGACTTGTCAAGGACTCAATCTGTTGGCGCAAGATTGCTAAGAGAATATCTTGATTACGCAGAAAACGGCGAAATCGCTTTGGAACGTTCTATGTCCGTAAATCCTTTTGAAGAATACGACTCTGAATTTGAAATGGAAGTTTGTGAGTTCTTAAGAGAAAAAGGATTTAGCGTTGATACGCAGGTTGGTTGTTCTTCGTTTAAGATTGACTTAGCATTAAAACACCCTAATTCTTCTGATTATTTACTTGCCATCGAGTGCGACGGCGCAGCATACCACTCTTCAAGAAGCGCTCGTGATAGAGATAGACTTCGTCAAGAGATTTTGGAAAGAATGGGATGGAAATTCTATCGCATTTGGTCAACCGATTGGTTTAGGAATAAGCGTGTAGAAAAAGAACGCTTGTTAGAAGCGGCAAAATTAGCCGTTGAAAATGCAAGCATAAAGCCTAAGAAAGAAGAAACTCCTTCAAATGACGTTTCTTTTGAAGAAGTTGCAGAAGTGAAGCATTTTGAATTTCCCAAATATGTAATGGCGGACGACTATAAAACGGCTGAAAAATGTAGTTACGATAGATTAAGGGTTATTTGTGCTATCGTAGAACTTGAATCACCATTGTCTGAAGAATGGCTTTTGAAACGTATCGCCTTTCTTTTCGGTAGAGAAAAAGTAACGAGTGTTGTTCGTGATGAGTTCAATTATATAATGCGAAATTGCTCTTATTATAAAATTACTCGCAAGAATGGATTTTTATATTCACAAGAGAAAACAATTCCTATGCTTCGTGTTCCGCACGAGAATGCAACCGTTGTAAGAGAAGTTAAGTATATTTCTCTCGAAGAGTTATCAATTGGTATGAAAGAAATTCTTAAACAAAACATTACCGTTGAGAAAAGCGGCTTGTTCCGTTTGTTAGTTCAGCAACTCGGATTTAGTCGTATGGGCGATGCTATTCTTGACCGTTTAGAAGATGCTTTACGCTTAATATCTAAAGAAATTGACGTCAACGGCGATGTGTTGTCATTGAAACAATAAAAGGAGTAATAATGCAAAGAACGGCTTCTGAAACAATTTGCAATGAAATAGGCGCAAAATTTTTTAGTAAAGACTTTGTTTATGAGAATTTAAAATATTTTAATGAAACAAACAATAAAGTCGAATTATGTGATGGTTTATTTGAATTTGGCGAATACTATTTTGCTTTACAAATCAAAGAAAGGTCTTTAGAAAAAGGAGAAAAATCGGAAGATTCTTGGATGGAAGAAGTTGTATATGGTGAAGCAGTTAGACAAATAAGTAATACTATATTTGCTCTGCAAAACAAGTCGATTATTGTAAGCGATTTGCGTCATTCAAAAGTAAATCTTAATCAGAGTTATCAAATAATACCGATAATAGTATTTCTAAATGAAGAAATCGTTCAATACAAACGATTTGTATTAGTAGATGATAAAGTTGTCAATATTTTTTCGTTAGCAGATTTCTCATCTATGTTAAATATAATCATTCATCCCTATGATATTATAGAGTATTTATCCCTACGGGACAAATGGCTTTTAGGGGCGAAAGGATTGCCAACGTTTGCTATTGGTGATAGCGAAAATACTGTTCTTCTATCAAAAATTGACAATGAGCAAGACTTCATTTCGTTTTTTGAAGAGTTTTCCTATTATAATGATATGAGTGCTCGTAACAATTCTTTACGCTTACTAAGCATAATATCAAAATATAAAGAGCGTGAGTCTAAAAAATATAAAGGGTATGATAGAAATTATAAAAAGATAATAAAAATTCTTCAATCAATTAGACCGGACTTAGCAACAGGATTTATGGAGAGATTTGATTATGGTTGGAAGAATTCGTTTAATGATGTTTTTGATTTTAGTAAGTGCATACAACTAATAAGTAATGATGTAAAAACGGATATAGTTTTCTTTTCGTTAGGAAAAACAGGCTTTTCTAATAAAAAATACTACGAAATTCTGCGTGATGCAAAGCAGTTACAACATAAATCAAACAATATCTTGTTAATTTGTTTTGTGGGCTGCGAGGATGATAATTGTCAAATTGATTGGGTTTATTTTGAAGGCAAACACGAATTCGATGAGGCTTTATTGAAAATGTATGATGAGTTGGGAATGTTTAATGGCAGCGTTTCAAGAGAATTCTACGAAACAATGTGTAAAAAATGGATAGAACACGAAGATTAATTAAAAAACTTTTGCAAAAGTAGTCAGGTGTACAAGAACGTGTACACCTGACTATTGACTTTATAGAAAATGTATGATAAAATAGAATTACAAACACAAACATATGTTTAGATTATGCTTTGTGTGGGTATATATAATTAAGGGGTTTCTGCCCTTTGTTAAGCTTGCAA
>CABUZX010000021.1 GCA_902496185.1 uncultured Subdoligranulum sp.
GTAAAAAGATTCACCGAATACTTCGTGCGAAAAAATCGGCTCAGAAACTATTTCTCCTGATAATTCAACATGGTTGGTTTCGATTTTATCTTGTTTTGTTGCGTACGTAAACATAGCTACCTCCTCATTGTATTTTTGCTTTTAAAGCTTTAATCTATGTTTGTTTTGTTTTTAATTTGTCTACCCGTATGATCTATATAAAAGTCTTCGTAATATATTAGGTCTTCTACCGTCGCAAAAGTAAAACCTCTGTCTAAAAATCCTTGTAAAATTACCGGCAAGGCTTCAACTATATGGTCACTATTATTGTGACAAAGTATAATATCTCCAGCAGAAGCTTTTAATACCCTGTCTGCAATTTGAACAGCCGAAATACCCTTCCAGTCAAGACTGTCAACACTCCACTGTATCGTTGACAACCCCAAGCTTGTAGCAGTTTCGATAACGCTGTTATCGTAATCGCCAAAAGGCGGACGAAAGATCTTTACTTCTTTAAAAGTAATGTCTGTTATTTTTTTTACACTACTAACTAACTCGGTTTGTTGCTTTGCCGCGGATAACCCCGTCATCTTTGGATGAGTTTCGCTGTGAGTACCTATCGCATGCCCTCTGTCGGCTATTTCTTTCACTAATTCAGGGTATTTCTCCGTCCAGAATCCAACGAGAAAAAAAGTCACCTTGACGTTGTATTTGTCACATACGTCAAGGATTTGCTTTGTTTTGTCAGCGCCCCATGCAGCGTCAAAGGTCAACGCAATACTTTTATCTTGTCTGTCGACACAATAAATCGGAATTTTTCGGGTTGCTACAACTATCGCCAAGGGTGTAACGTTTAACGCCACCATAACGCACAAACACAACACCACTAACGAAAGTACGCTTAATTTTTTAACCCGAAGAACACCGCGACTTTTTTTGCCGTCCTTAAACAAATCTTTTTTTGATAACATAATTATACCTCAAAACACTTAATAAAAAATTGTAACCTTTAGACTTCTTTTGTCGAAAAAAAAGCCTTAATTTCGCTTTTTATTTATTTTATTTAGGTAGTCGAAAAAATATATCGTAAGAGTAAAAAAAGAGCTAATCTAAACACTTTTTCGCTATTATTTTATTTTCATTAAAATGCAATTCAAATAAAAAAACCTCTCGGAGGTTATCCAAAAGGTTTAAAAATTAAAAATATTTTACAAATCTACCACTTATAAAGTCGCTTTTTTTATTATAAATTATTCAAACAAATTAAAATATCCAAATCCGGGATCTACGATAGGTTGCGTAAATACGGTATTTACAAAATCCTCAAAATCGTTTTGCGAACAGTACATATCAAGATAACAAACGTTAACTTCTTGATAAATAATTTGCATCTTGTAATTGTAAGTATTTTCCGATATGAGATTAGAACTGTAATTAATGGTATAATTGTTTAAATCTCTATACTCTGTCGTCAAATTTTCATAATCCTGTTTTCCGCTAAATTCATGATTTTCGTCAAGTGGAAAATGGAAATTTACAACGTAATTATCCACGGGTGTCTTTACTTCGCCCTTGACGGAAGTAAGTACGTATTTGTCATCCACCACTTCAACCGCAAAGGTTGATATATCTTCAAAAGTAATATTAACCCCCATCGACTCAACAACCAACTTATAATATTCTGCAACTATTTTTTCATAAAACAATTTTTGTTGATCTTCTGGCTCGACAACTTCCGGCGGTTGCTGAACGTGAATATCTTCTTCAGGCTGTTCTATTATGGTTTTTGGCATATAAATAACTGCCAATATCAAAAAAACCATACTCGCATAGACCACACCGTTTAACAACCACTTGCCCCAGTCAAATTTCTTTTTAGATTCAACGTTTGGCTTAGTTTGTCGGGTATACAATCGCATATTTACAATTTTTAACTCGTTTTGTTTATACCACAACTCGAAATTTGCTACTTCATTTTTTGCGCGCTCTCGAATTTTGCGTTCAAACTTTTTCATTTTTAACCTCATAAAATTCGTTTGATAATACGTTAGTGCCAAAATATTTTCTCCTTTCACCTATATGTGTTTTCAGAAAGGAAAAAACGCACACCTAAACAGCATTTTTTATGTACTTTTTATTTTACATCCATTTTTATCACTCATTGCTCGTTTAAAACTCATCTTTTAGTTGTTCTTTTAAAAACTCACAAGCTTTAAGATATTTGCGCCTAACCATAGTCGACGATACTCCGTTTTCTTTCGCGATATTATTAAACGGTATCCCCCAAAACACGTGCGCGACAAAAATTTTTCGTTCCGTTGGCGGTAAAGCTAACAATAAATCAGAAATTTCCACCGAAGAATGAGCAAAATTGCTTTTTACGTCCACTACGTCATAAGATAACTCAGCGTCTTTCGTAGACTTTAATCTTGACGTATTTTTTATCTTGTTTAGCGTCATGGCGTACAAAAACGTTTTTGGGTTTTTTACGTATTGCCTGCCTACGCTTGGCAAAGATAAGGCAATCATTACGTCAGATGCAATATCTTCCGCAATAGCTTTATTTTTAGCACGAGAAAGCGCAGTAAAATATATAAACGCATAATATTCATCATATATCTCCCTCCAAGCTCTTTTACTGCCTTTTTTGAGAGAGGCTAAATTTTCGTTAAATTCTTCTACCGTCACAATTAACCTCTTTGCTAAACACAAACAATATAATAGTACATTTTTAATATATCACAAAACAATGAAAAAACCTTTAAAAAAAACAATATTTTTTTAAATTATTTATAAAATCGTTTAAAAAAACGCCTTACAGCTAATTTGTAAGGCGCGTTTTTGTAATTTTTAAATTTTTATTTGCTAATATGACGCATAAGGTCTACTACTTTGTTGGAATAACCCCACTCGTTGTCGTACCAAGCAACCAACTTTACAAAGGTAGGATTGAGCATAATGCCTGCTTTTGCGTCAAAAACGGAAGTACGAACTTCTCCAACAAAGTCACTGCTGACAACGTCTTCTTCCGTGTAACCCAAAATTCCCTTAAGAGGACCTTCGCTTGCCTTTTTAACTGCTGCTTTAATTTCGTCATACGTAGTTGGGGTATTGAGCGTAACCGTCAAGTCTACAACAGAAACGTCCAAAGTGGGCACTCTAAAACTCATACCCGTCAATTTTCCGTTGAGTTCAGGAATAACTTTACCTACTGCTTTTGCTGCGCCCGTACTGCTCGGAATAATGTTTCCGCTAGCGGCCCTACCGCCTCTCCAGTCCTTTTTGCTCGGACCGTCAACGGTTTTTTGCGTTGCGGTAGTTGCATGAACGGTAGTCATCAAACCTTCCTTAATGCCAAAATTGTCGTGAATAATTTTTGCTAACGGAGCAAGACAGTTTGTCGTACAACTTGCGTTAGAAACTATCTTAAGATCAGAAGTATAAGTATCGTGATTGACGCCCATTACAAACATTGGCGCATCACTGCTGGGAGCAGTAATAACTACTTTTTTTGCTCCACCGTCAAGGTGTCCACTGGCTTTTTCCGTCGTGGTGAAAAATCCTGTTGCTTCGGCAACGACGTCAACGTCGTGTTTGCCCCATGGCACGTTTGCAGGCGTCATTTCGTTGTAAACGGATATTTTTTTGCCGTTGACTACAATACCGCCTTCCGTGGGCTCGATCGTGCCGTTAAAACGACCGTGTACCGTGTCGTAACGAAGAATATAGCACATATATTCCATATCCGTAAACGCCGGATCGTTTATTGCAACGACTTCGACGTCGTCGTATTGCATACTTGCACGCAATACCAATCTGCCGATACGACCAAATCCATTGATACCCACTTTTACGCTTTTCATAATAAAAATCCTCCCTTTTTTCCAATATAGTTTACATATTTTGGAAACTGTGATATTATATATTTGATTATAAAATAAAAAAATTTTTTTGACAACTGTTTACGCAATTTATTGTTGTCAAAAAGGAGGAATTTTATGCCATTGGTAACAAGTACCGAAATGTTCAAAAAAGCCTACAAGGGCGGTTACGCTATCGGAGCCTTTAACGTCAACAACATGGAGACTATTCAAGGTATCGTCGAAGCAGGTGAAGAATGTAAATCACCGCTTATTTTGCAAGTCAGCAAAGGCGCAAGAGACTACGCCAATATGGTTTATCTCAAAAAACTCGTAGAAGCCGCAGTATTGACCTCTTCTGTACCTATTTGTTTGCACCTCGATCACGGCGATACGTTTGAAATTTGCAAGCAATGCGTTGACGACGGATTTACCTCCGTAATGATTGACGCAAGTAAACTTCCTTTTGAAGAAAATATTGCCCTTTCAAAACGCGTTGTAGAATACGCCCACGATCACGGTGTGGTCGTAGAAGCAGAATTAGGAAAGCTTGCCGGTATCGAAGAACACGTCTCTAATAAATACGGTTGCTTTACCAATCCCGACGAAGTGCAAGAATTTGTAGAAAAAACCGGCGTTGACTCCCTTGCTATCGCTATCGGAACCAGCCACGGCGCATATAAATTTAAGGGCGAAGCGAGCTTGAGATTTGATATCCTTGAAGAAATTCAACAAAGAATCCCCAACTTCCCCATTGTTTTGCACGGTAGCAGTAGTGTTCCGAGAGAATTTGTAGAAATGATAAACAACTATGGCGGTAACGTTGCCGGCGCGCAAGGCGTACCGGAAGAAATGTTGCGCAAAGCCTCTACTATGAGTGTTTGCAAAATAAACATTGATACGGATATCCGTCTTGCTTGCACCGCAGAAATCAGAAAACACCTTGCGGAACATCCCGAACACTTTGACCCACGACAATACCTTAAACCTGCGCGCACAGCTATTAAAGAAATGGTAAAACATAAAATTATCAACGTATTGGGTAGCAACGACAAAATTTAATCAATCAACAAAAGCCAAAAGCACTTCTTAACGAAGTGCTTTTTTATACCTAATTATTGACAAGCAAAATACTATGTTTAAAATAGTATTTTGCTTTTTTGTTAAATTATGCCCTAATACCGACAGAAGTATTATCAATTTTGCGGTTCTGCAAAGCTTTTATCGGGTGAGCCTTATCTTGATAGCGATAATCTTCGCCTGCTTTCATTATATAGTTTTGAATAACAAGATGGCTTTGAACGTTGTTGTCAGAATTACCGTTGACTTGCGCCTGATATTGCATAAATCTGCTATTGTCGCTTAAATTAGATACGTCAATATAACCTTCCTTTTGCGTCGTATTGTTTATCGTATTTGCAAGTACTTGACGGATATAATCTTTATTACTATGCAAAGATACGATTTGCGGAAAGCTTCCGTCGCCCCTTATTACGTCTTGCCAGCTCTTGTGTTCGTACTTACCAAGAATTCTATTTGCTTCAAACAAATGAGCAACTTCCATTTCGTACAATCTTTCGAACAAGCCCTTAAGGTATTTGTCCTGTTCGTCTTCGTACATACTGTAATACAAATAAGCTTCGACGTATTCGTGCAATAAATTACATTCCAACCAAGTCAAATTTTGGTCAAGTAAACTGCCGTATTGAGTTACGTGGTCTTCCTCTACCATACCGATTTCCGTATAAAGTTTTCTACCCGCGTCGTTTTTGTAAAATGCGCCGAGATTCATATAATAATTCATTGTTTGCTGTTCGGCAGCCGTAATAATATGACTGTCAAGTATAGTTTGCAAATCGGCTTTTTGAGACGGAATTGCCTTTTTGACCGTATCCGCTGGATAACGGTGATGCGCAATAGTCGGACGACCGGGCATAATTTCGGTATAATTGCCAACGAGATTTTCTGCCTTGGTACCGGTGTCGTTTAACAATAAATCGGAATAACGGTACAAGTGGTCAAAGTCCTCCAACAAAGCAAAGTCTAAAGTTTGCTTAAAATTTTTGTCCTTGGTGCGTTGAGCAAATAAACTCGTAAGGTCAACCGCAAGTTGTTCGTAGGAAATAGTCGTCTCCAACTGAGTTTCGTTTGCGGGTTTTAGCGTTGACAAAAGTTTTTGTTGTTGTTGCTCTTGTCTACGTACCACTGCAAGCGCGCGACGTATATCGTTGTTTGTTTCTCTGCGTGAAAAACGATGTGAAAACCACACACCCTCGTACTCTGCTCCATTAAGCAAAATTATACGAGTCTTTGTGTAAGGGTCTACCTCTTGCTTTTTGTATGGACGAACTGCAATATCTTGCCAACTCAACACGCAATCGTCAACTTTTTTGGGTTTCATTTCAAATGGATTCATATTTTACCTCCGTTGTTTTTTGAAATTATCCCCATTATAATTTAGTTCTAAACATTAAACCCGCAAAAAAAACGTTAAAATTTTTAGGCATTAAATTTTTATTTTTATCTTGACTTTTTGAAAATTGTATAATAAAATGTAATAAATATGCATATAAATGCATTTAATATTTCTTGGAGGAAAAAAATATGAAAAACACAATTACAAAAATTTTTGCAACTCTTCTTTGCTTGGCTCTTTGTTTTGCTTTTGTCGGCTGTAGTGAATTTAGCGGAAACTTTAGCACAAAAGCCACCAGCGAAGAAATCAATTCTACTTTTGCAAAAATCGCTGATGCAGAAATAGCAACTGAAGGTATCACCGGATTTCAAATGGATATGCAAATGAAAATGACAGGTGAAGAACAAGGTGAAGCAACGGCAAAATATTTAATTAATATTGAAAAAGATGAAGCATCTTGCGTAATGAACGCTACTTCTCAAGAAGAAGGCTCAATGAATTTTGGCATTTACATTAAAGAAAAGGTACTCTACTGCGACATCAATATGAATATGGGTGGTAGCACGATTACAAGCCAAACCAAGACAGATATGAGCGAGATTTACGACAATATTACGGCAGAAGATATCTTTGATATGTCTTCGGATATGGGCGGAATGGATTTTGACTTTGATGAATTCTTTAGCGAATCTGCAGAAGAACTCGAAAAAATGGGCGCAGAAGTTTATATTGACGATTCTTCAAACTCATTAAAAATCAAAATGGTCTTTAACGGCAATCCTACTGAAGAAGATATGCCCGTTGTAACTGGTAGCGCTATTTACGTATTTGACGCAAACTACAATCTCACCGCTTGCAAATACGACGTAACCATGACAATGGACGGTTCTACAATAGAAATGAACGTTATTCTTAAAAGCTACTCTGGTTCAATAAAATTGCCATCCGGCGCAGAAGACTGGAAGGAAGAAGGCGGAATCTTTGATTTTATGTTTTAATCAATTTTAAATACTATAACAAAAAAACAACTCCAAAATTTTGGAGTTGTTTTTTGTTGTATTAATTTATGTATTAATGTTTAATTAAGTATTTGTCAAAACAGCAATACGAGATTTGTTAAGAGATTTGCAAGTATACCTGCAACTATCCCCCCTATCGTATGGAAAAGTATTGCCCACATTGTAATTTTACGCATTTTTAAGCTGTCAAGCATAGATACGTGCGTTGATAAGTATCCACTCCAAAACATACACATTGCAGTAAAGACGGCAACGTTGCTTTGCGTAAGAGTCATATTTTTTACCAAACCCAACGCCGCGCCTGCGCTACCCAAAGCCGTCAAAGGAACAGAAATACTGTCGGGAGAAGTAAATCCAAACAAAAATTTAAATACGGGAGCGCAAAATTCTCCGATTGCGGGTATAACGCCGATACCTTCGCCGTATGCTCCTGTATAACCGTCAACGGGTTTACCATAAGTAAACATCATTACCAAAGTTGCTATTATCAAAACACCAGGGATAATATCCAAGCCGATTTTTACGCCTCTTGCACCACCGTCAAGAAGAGCGCCAAAAAATCTACCGAATCCGCCACCGCCTCTAATTTCTCTAAATTTTTCGGCGTCGTAGACTACCGTTTCATCATCATCTTCCAACGCGGAAGCTTCCGTTCCGTATATTTTTTTTGTTTTTAAAAGCATCAATCTCGTGATTAAAATACTTGTCAAAAATACTGCAAGTACTCCGATAAAAGCCGGCCAAACGTAATTTACGCCGTTGCTTGGCAAAGACATCATAGTAACAATAACAATAAGCCCCATACCGTAAGTCGTGCCCATATTCGTTAACGCGCCCAACTGATATTTTTTGAAATAACGTCTAAAACCTTTGTTGTCGGCAAGAGTCAATATCGCTGGATTGTCGGACAAAAAAGATGCAAGAATTGCCATACTCGTAGCTCCCGGCATACCAAAAAGCGGTTTCATCAAAGGAGACAAAGCTTTATTTGCAAGACTTATTACTCCAAACTCCGTCAATATCTCGGACAATGCGCCGATAACCACGGCAACAGCCAAAAGATAAAAACAAGTGTTGATAAGTAAATGAAAGGCAGTATTAAACATAGTATTGAGAGCGTTGCCCAACCCCATCACCACACCTAATACTACAAAAAACGCCACTATCAATATAAGACAAACAAAACCCTCGATACTGACGGCTTTTTTGAGCGCAGGTTGCGATGACGTAATAGTTTCTTTATGTGGATTTTCTTCCGTTGATTGTTGAATAAGTTCTTCCTTCATCTCGTGCTCCAAAAATATAATATTATTTTCCAAATATAATATTATTTATTTAATTAATATGTTTTTAGTTTCTTCAAACAACAACTGTACTTTTTGGTTTGAATATACTTCCATCGCGTCGTCAAAATAAATATTTTTTGACAAAGTTGACTCTATTATTTTGAGACTTTTCGCTGTTTCTACTATATCCATAGGATTTGCAGTAACTACACTCAAAGCCTTGTTTATTTGACATTTTAAAGAAAGCAGTTTCAACATACGGTGGTTGTCCTGTTTTTCCTTCGGGATTGCCGACAACCTTTCTATTGCGTCATTTACTTTGTTGAGAGAATTTGTAAGATCGCTTATATCGCCGTTGCCACGCCTACTATCGGCAATAAATTTGTAAAGTTGATACAAATAATAGTTGTTTTTGACGCCAAACATCATATTGTTATAATCCGCCTCTCGTCTATCTTTAAACCCTGACGCTTCTAAAACTTCAAGCACCTTTAAGGATTGATTGCAATAATACTCCGCATCAACGTTTTTGAAAGTGTAATAAGTACTACCCAAATGCCTATAAGCTCTTGCTTTTAAAAACAAGTAATTTTCGTACATCTCCTGCGGTATGCCTTCGGGGGCTTTTGGAGAAAGCTCCTTGCCTATTCTGTTTTCAATAATATTTATTGCGTTGTTTATGGCTGCGTAACCTTTTTTAGATCCAAGCAAAATATACGACCACCCGATAAGGTCCATATAGGCTTTAATTCGCTGTTCCTCGTCTACTGCAAAAAAAGCAACGTATTTACCTAATTTTATACGGTAGTTGTGTTGCTCCAACTGCAATAAGATACGATTCATATCAAAAATACACTTGATTATATTTTGGCTTATCTTATAATTTTTTTCCAAAATCGCATCAGACATCACCTTATGCACCCCATTGTATGCTTTAAGCGCTTCTAAATCACTATAATTTTCGGAATGATCCTTTATAAGAGCCCTTATCTTATCTTCTAACCCTTTTTTACTTTCTTCATATTTTTTCTTATTCTTATTAGAGCAATTATCTACGTTATATTTTCCTTTTTTTAAATATTTGTCAATAATAATTTTGTTTTGCTTTCCTATCCTTTTTTGCTCGCCGAAAAAGTTGAATTTTTTGAGCTGTTTTCCGTTTTTCTTTGCCAATTTATACAACTGCTTGATGTATTTTTTTGCGTTGTTGATAATCGATGCACTACCCAACGAGCGGTTTCTTTTGAAAAAATTATATAAAAAATAAACTGCATATCCTATCAACAACAATGCAAAAATACAATAAATAATAATTTTGCTTTCATTTGTTGCTTCATTTTTGAAAACCATTACTAGCACGCTAGCAAGTATAGAAGCTATAGAAATAATTTGGTCGGTTGTGATTTTTTTCATTTACTACTCTCCGTTTTGGGCTTTTTTTTGTAATACAATAAAAACTACCATTACACTATTTTTTAGCATAACATTTCAATCATCAAAAGTCAACTGTTTTGTAAAAATATGACGAAACGCCACTATTGTATAAAGTAAAAACAACTCGCATACTTAATATCTTTAGCTCTTTATTTTTTTAGGGCTTTGCGCAAAATTTTTTTCGACAATTTTTTTTAAATTAATATAAAAAATTTAATCAAAATGATTGACAAATACGTACATTGATATATAATATCACTGTGTTTAGCAAAAATTAACTATAAGTTTATTATTGCTAAACTTTTTTGATTTTTGAGGTTTTTATGGAATTGGGTAGCAAAATAAAACAATTGCGACAACGCGCCAATCTTACGCAGGAAGAATTAGCCGACAGGTGCGAACTAACAAAAGGTTATATATCCCAGCTAGAAAACGACAATACAAGCCCAAGTATCGCCACACTCGAAGACATTGTCAAAGCCTTAGGAGTAACCTTGGCGGATCTTTTTAGCGAAACACAACGAGAAAATATCGTCTTTAAGGCGGAAAACTGCAACGTAAAAAATTATGACGGATACAGCACCACTTGGTTAATTTCCAACAGTACCATCAATGAGATGGAGCCTATTTTGGTAAATTTACCGCCTCACAGCAAAACTGACGAGGACGTCCCCCACGAAGGCGAGGAATTTGGATACGTTTTGACCGGCTCAATAGTTGTGGTAGTAGGCAAAAACAGCTACTACTGCAAAAAAGGCGACAGTTTTTACTTTAAGGCGGAAAAAACGCATTATTTAAAAAACAATACCAACAAGGAGGCAAAAGTTTTGTGGGTAAGTAGCCCGCCCAACTTTTAATATTCTTATGGCAAAGGAAATCAATAGTTCAACAAATAATATTTTGCAAATCAAAAATATCAGCAAAACTTTTGAAGACGGCAAAAAAGCAGTCAAAAATATCAGCCTTAATATCCAAAAAGGTGAATTTATTACTTTGCTTGGACCGTCAGGCTGTGGCAAAACCACCACTTTGCGTATGATTGGGGGTTTTGAAATGCCCGACAACGACGGCGGACAAATTTTGCTCAATGGCGAAGATATTACGCACTTTCCTCCGCACAAGCGCGAGCTTAATACGGTTTTTCAACGCTACGCTTTGTTTTCGCACTTGAACGTATACAATAATATCGCCTTTGGTCTTAAACTTCGCTATATTCCCGAAAGCGAAACTACCGACAAACGCGGAAACGTTGTACAAACTTTTAGAAAATATACTAAATCCGAAATTGACGAAAAAGTTCAACGCGCATTAAAAATGGTTGATCTCGAAGATTACGGTCACCGCAACGTTAACAGTTTATCCGGTGGACAAATGCAAAGAGTTGCTATAGCAAGAGCTTTGGTTAACGAACCGCAAATTCTCCTTTTGGACGAACCGCTCGGCGCCCTTGACTTAAAAATGCGCAAAGATATGCAAATCGAGCTCATGCAAATGCATAAAAAACTCGGTATTACGTTTATTTACGTCACTCACGACCAAGAAGAAGCTCTTACAATGAGCGATAAAATAGTCGTTATGAGAGACGGCGTAATTCAACAAATTGCAACGCCCAAAAAGATTTATGATGAGCCTGCAAACGCGTTTGTTGCAGACTTTATCGGCGAAAGCAATATTTATTCCGGCGTAATGAAAAAGGATTTCTGCGTCGAAGTGCTCAATAAACAAGTTCAATGTGTTGACAAAGGTTTTAAAGCAAATGAACCAATAGACGTTATTATCCGCCCTGAAGACGTTGAAATTTTGCCAAAGGACTCCCCTTCTGCTTTATTTTTGGCAGAAATTACAAGTATCGTATTTAAAGGGGACCACTTTCAAATTGCGGCGGAAACAACCGACGACGAACGCAACGAAATACTTATTCACACAAACAACATTTCAAACGACGTAAAGCGCGGTGACGTAATAGGTTTGTACGTAAAGCCTTTTGACTTTCATATCATGCACAAAAATCGCATAATAAACGAAATCAAAACGCAAATGGTTGAACCAAACGTCGTGGAAATTTGCGGTGAAAAATTCCCCTGCGTTTGCGAGCTGGAAGGCGGTACGCCCGTAAAAGTAAAAATAGATTTTGACGACGTTATCGTAACGGACGACGAAAGTGACGGTATATTAGGCGGTGTTGTAATAAACAGCATTTACAAGGGGAGCTATTATCAATGCATAATCCGTACCGACGACGGCTACGACTTTTTTGTAGATACGGACGACGATTGGCTTAAGGACGACAGAGTAGGTCTTACCGTTGCTCCTGAAAAAATTTTGATAGAAAAAATAGAGGAAACCGCCAATGAAGAATAAACAAACAGTTATCCCCGTTGACGGTAGCAACAAAAAAACAAAGCGCAAACCCTTTAAATTGAGCAGAAAAGTTTTTTCTTACCCGTATATTTTGTTTATGCTTATTTTTGTAGTGTTGCCGTTAATAATGATACTCTTAAACGCTTTTTTGGTAAACGGAGAATTTTCATTGCAAAATTTTGAAGACTTTTTTACTGAAAGTTCTTCTATGGAAATTTTGACTAACAGCTTGCTGGTAGGTTTTGCTACTACTTTGCTTTGCCTTTTGATTGGTTATCCCGTGGCTTATATTCTTTCAAAAATGGATAGCGGAAAAGTACTCGTAATGCTGTTTGTTTTGCCAATGTGGGTAAACTTTTTGATAAGAACACTTGCTACAAAAACTATATTTGAAAGTATTGGAGTTTCTATGGGCATGGGTACGGTTATATTTGGTATGGTTTACAATTACCTTCCCTTTATGATTTTGCCGTTGCACACTACCCTTTCAAATATTGACAAAAGTTACGCCGAAGCAGCAAAGGATTTGGGCGCAGACGAAATAACTTGTTTTTTAAAAACCACCCTACCGTTGTCTTTGCCCGGTATAATAAGTGGTATTACAATGGTATTTATACCTACTATTAGTACGTTTGCAATAAGCGAACTATTATCCGAACGCACGATAAAGTTATTTGGAGACAGTATCTTTTTGAAGTTCAACAATGATGGAACTTGGGGTATCGGTAGCGTAATGAGTTTGGTAATGATTATTTTGGTTTTGTTGAGCAATTTCCTGATAAACAAATTCAACGGAGAACAATCTAACAAAGGGAGGACACTTTGGTGAAAAATACGGCAAAGACAATCAGCTGGATTTATCTCCTGATTGTATTGATTTTTATGTACGCGCCTATTTTGTGCATAATTTTGTTTTCCTTCTTTAACACAAGCTTATTCAGCTTTCAAAATGGATTCAGTTTTGACGCTTACGTCTCGATTTTTACAAGCGACAAAGCTCCAGACTTATGGAGAGCTATAGGTAATACGGCGCTTATTGCGGTTGTTTCTGCAATAGTAAGTACTTTAATCGGTACTTTTTCCTCTATCGGAATATTTTCGCTCAGCAAAAAACCGCGTAAACTTGTGGAAAGCATAAACCAACTCCCCGTAATAAACAGCGAAATAGTAATGGCTGTTTCTTGGATGGTATTTTTCAGCACCTTTGCTTTTCCCGAAGGATATTTACAGCTATTTATTGCGCATATTGCTTTTTGTACGCCCTACGTCATACTAAACGTAATGCCTCAATTGACACAAATGGACCCCAACGTTTATGAAGCGGCGCTTGACCTTGGAGCAAGCCCAACGCAAGCAATGACAAAAGTAATGCTGCCAATGCTTAAACCCGGTATAATTAGCGGTTTTGTTTTGAGTCTTACTTTGTCTATGGATGATTTTATTATCACCCAAATAAACAAAGGTACAAATACGGGTATCGAAACTCTATCAACCTTTATTTACAGCGACGCAAGAGTAAAGGGTATGGAACCATTTTGGTACGCTGTATTCAGCATAATATTTGTGATTATTCTCACTGCGTTGTTAATAATAAATTTAAAAAAATCTAGCCAAAAGGAGGCACACTTCAATGAAAAATTTTAAATCACTTTGCTTACTCTTGACTCTATGTATGTTGCTCGCATCTTCTGCTTTGCTGTTATCTGCTTGCAATAGTTATGACGAAACGATAATCGTCTACAATTGGGAAGACTATATCTACAGCAAGCAAGACTTGCAAGAAGATTTTAATAATTATTATTTTGAAAAAACAGGCAAAACAATCAAAGTCAAGTACAGCACCTTTGACACAAATGAAACAATGCTAACCAAAATGCTCAACAGCAATACGGTAGCGGACTTGATTTGCCCGAGTGAATACGCTATTCAAAAACTTGTCGTAAATGGACTTGTACAAAAAATTGACAAACAATCTATTTCTACCATCAACAACGTAAACCAACAAATTTACGACAAAGTAAAAAACGTTTACTCCGACTTTACCGTCAACGGACAAGCCGTAGATATTACAGAATATTTTGTACCCTATATGATGGGTACGTTGGGTATTTTGTACAACGCCGACGTTGTAACAGAAGCCGACCTTGCTTGCGGTTGGGGATTGCTTTGGAACAAAAACAATAACCCTGACTTGCAAGGCAAAATATATATGAAAGACAGTATAAGAGACAGTTATGCCGCTGCAGTACTCTATCTTTTAGAAGAAAACCGCTTGCCGTCAGGATACGAAACAAAATCCGTGCAAGAACTCATTAACGACACGTCCGAAGCAATGGTTTCCGCTGTTTCTACGGTATTGAAGGAACAAAAGGATAGCGGTTGCTTAAAAGGCTACGAAGTTGACTTCGGCAAACTTGCAATGATTAACGAAGGCGTAATGGTAGATCTTGCCTGGTCAGGAGACGCATTGTACGCTATCGAAGAGGCAGAAGCTGCAGGCGTAAATCTTGATTATTTTGTACCAAGTTCCGGCGGAAATATTTGGTTTGACGGTTGGGTAATCCCCACTAACGCACAAAACGTAACAGCTGCTCACGTTATGATAGAATTTTTGAATTCATCTGACGTAGCAACAAAAAACATGATAGAAATTGGTTATACTAGCGCCGTTGACAAGAACGTTTTGTCAACTGACAATCAAGTAGCAACAATTTTGGAAGAAGCTGAATACGACCCCGTAGAATTTTTTGAATATGAAGTTCGTTATCCCGACTTTGCCGATACTTCTCTCGGCGTAATGAAGGATTTTGGCGATCGCAATGCAGATATTACAACCATGTGGGAAAATATGTTAGGTAGCGACGTTGACTTAACCGTCGTATGGATTGTTATCGGCACAGTAGTTGCAGTAGTACTTATATTTGCTTTGGTATTTTTGACCAAAAAGAAAACCTACCGCTACAAAAAATAATAAAAAGTAATTATTATTATAAATTTAAAAAATTATAAATTTAAAACCTTGCAATAAATTTTATTGCAAGGTTTTTTAGTTGAATTAAATGTTTATTTCATCAGTTTTAGCGTATCAAAAAATTCGTCGTTATTGGCAGTACAAGTAAGCATATCTAACAATTGCGTACAAGCATCTTTATTTTGAGTATCGGCAAGTTTGCGCCTTATTATCCACATACCCTCCAACTCTTTTTGAGTCAAGAGCAAGTCCTCACGGCGAGTACCGCTTTTGCGAAGGTCAATAGACGGAAAGATTCTTCTATCGGCAAGTTCTCTATCAAGATGAATTTCCATGTTGCCGGTGCCTTTAAATTCTTCATAAATTATGTCGTCCATACGACTGCCCGTCTCTATCAATGCCGTAGCAAGTATGGTGAGACTACCACCGTCAAGCACTCTACGAGCTGAACCAAAAAAACTCTTTGGAGCTTCAAGCGCGGCAATATCAAGACCGCCAGAAAGAGTCCTACCCGTAACTTCTGCCGTTTTGTTGTATGCGCGAGCAAGTCTCGTAATACTGTCAAGCAAAATCAAAACGTCTTGACCCTGTTCTACCCTATGCTTGCTGTTGTTTAAGACCATTTCCGCAACGGAAGTATGATGGAAAGGCGTTTGATCAAAGGTGCTGTATACAACTTCCGCACCGGGGACACTTTCCTGCATATCTGTAACCTCTTCGGGGCGTTCGGCAATAAGCACGATAAAAACTTTGATTTTGTCGCCGTAAGTCTTAACTACCGATTGAGCAATCTTTTTTATCAACGTCGTTTTGCCTGTTTTTGGGGGCGCAACAATAATACCGCGTTGACCTTTGCCTATAGGAGACACTATATCAATGGCGCGTAAAGAATAATCGTATTTTTCCGCACCCAAAGACAGCATTATACGTTCCTTAGGATAAGTTGCAACAAAATCGGAAAAATGTGGACGTCTGCCGACTTTGTCGCACGGTACGTCATTTATTGAGTGAATAAATATCAATGAGGGAGCTTTTGTTTTAGAAAAACAACGAGCAGTACAATAAATTTTGTCACCTTGGCGCAAATTGAAACGCTTTATTTGTTGGGTGTTGACAAAAACGTCATTTTTGGATTGATGATAATTGAAAGTACGCAAAAACCCAAAACCGTCGGACAAAATATCCAATACGCCCGTCGTTTGTATGGTTGTATTTAAAGAGTCTGCATCCGAATTGTTATCTGCGTTACCGTCAACATCTTCCGTATCGTCAGGTATAAGCTCACTACCAGACTCTATCTTAACTTTTTGTACTACTTCACCTTTGGGGGACGCCAAAACGGGTTCCTGATCATTTTTGCTTTTTTTAATAATATCGTCATAAACAACGTCCCAATTTGTGTCCGTTTCGCCCAAAGTAGAAACAACGTGCTTGACTTTGCGCCCTTTAGACGTATATTCCGGTTCAAGACGCCCTTCTTGAATAGCCAAAATTCCACTAACAAGTTGATCCATATTTTTGCTGGTAGGCGCTTTTACTCCTTTTACTCTACCAATAAAACGTAATTGCGTAACTAAATTCATCCCACGCAACTCTTCTTCCGTATAAAAAGTATTTAAAATTTTTTCAATCTTTGCAACCTCTACATGATTGCGATCCGCAATCATTTGCACAATATCCCTATTGATATTCATTAGGTCCTCCAAGAAAAATACATTAATTACAAAATAAATAAAAAATTTGAGCTTATAAAATAAAATACTGAATTATATGCTATATTATACCACATTAAAAAAAATTGTAAACTGTTTTTGTACAAAACAAAAAACAAAGGTTAGGTTGACCTTTGTTTTTTGTTTAAAAATTATTTTATTACCCTTTTAAAAAACAAAATCTTAAACAATGCAGACAAAACACAAGGAACTTTAAAACATGCTATTTTCATATTAAACCTCCGCATAATTATATTTATGTGTTTTTTTGCGTTGTTGTGATAATTTGTCTATTAAACTATTTGTCTCCGCTAAGACGTTTTATTGCCGTTGCCTTATCGGGTGCGGAAAAAACACTGCTACCCGCAACGACGGCATCCGCGCCAGCATTAACTATTTGGTCTATATTTTGTTCGCCAACTCCACCGTCTACTTCGATAATAATATTTCTATCGCCTACAAGTTGCTTTGCTTGAGCAATTTTTTCCAAAGCTATAGGCATAAACTTTTGACCGCCAAAGCCGGGTTCTACCGACATAATAAGTATAAGATCGATTAAATCAATAAATGGCGTAATATCGCTTATCGGAGTTGCCGGTTTTACGGATAAACCTACTTTTTTGCCACATTGTTTTATTTTTTTGAGAGCGGAGGCAACGTTGTCGGTTGACTCAATATGTATGGTGATATAATCTGCTCCTCTATCTGCAAATTCTTGTATATATCTTTCGGGGTTGACTATCATCAAATGAACGTCCAAAGGTAGAGTCGTAACTGCTCTTACGTCCTTTACCATTTTTTGTCCAAAGCTAATATTAGGTACGAATACTCCGTCCATTACGTCTACGTGTACCCAATCTGCTCCCGATACTTGCAACTCTTGAACAGCTTGACCCATATAAGCAAAATTTGCCGACAAAATACTCGGCGCTACGATAGTTTTTTTCATAACTTTCTCCTTTGATATTTGTATGACTTAACCGCCAAAGCGGTTAAAATTTTTAACAATTATCTAATCAAATTTTCGCTCGTCTCTTTCTTTGAGTTGATTAAACAAAAAAAGATAACGTTGATATTTTTCTTGCAAAGACAAGGAATTTTCCGTTGCTTTTTTTACAGCGCAATCAGGTTCTGCCGTATGAGTGCACATCTTGAAACGACAATCCTTTGAAAGCTGAAATATTTCGTCAAAATACAGACAAAGCTCTTCTGCCTTGACGTCGTCAGTCAAATCAAACAAACTAAAACCTGCAGTATCTACAACGTATCCGCCGTTTTGCAAAGCATATATTTGATTATGTCGGGTTGTATGTCTACCCCGTTCCGTCTTTTCGGAAAGCTTGCCCGTCGGCAAACATAAAGACGGGACCAAAGCGTTTAATATGCTGGTTTTGCCTACTGCTGATTGACCGCACAAACACACGGTTTTATCTTTAATAAGATTTTGCAAACGTGCAATACCTTCGCCGTTGAGAGTACTTACGGTAAGAAAAGTTTTTACCTCGCTCTCATACTGCTCGGACAAATTTTTAACAAATAAATCGTCGGAAATATCAAGTTTATTGAGTACCAAAACAACGGGAACAGATTGTTTGTTGCAGTTGACGATAACTTTATCTACAAGACACAAGTCGGGTTCCGGTTTTGGAGCAATAACGACAAATACTTCATCCACGTTTGACACCGCAGGGCGTTTAAGATTGTTTTTGCGTGGCAAAATACTCGTAATGACAAAACTTTTGCCCTGTCGCGCAAAAGTAACGTTGTCGCCAACCATTACGTCGTCGTAAAAGTATCTAACCTTTTTTTGGGCGTAGCAATCATATTTTTTTCCGTCGGAAAAAACGCTGTACCTACCGCCAACACCCTTAATGATTTTTCCTTCTTGATTAACCATTGTTTATAACCCTTCGACGGAGTTGACCACACGCACCGTCTATATCCACGCCCATTTGCCTGCGTATCGTTGCAGATACGTTAAAGTTTATAAGTTTTGTTAAAAACTCTTTGGTTGCGTCTTCTTCCGAAGGCAAAAGTCGTCTTTCCTTTACGGGATTAAGTCGTATAAGATTAACGTGAACGGAAAAACCTTTAGTAAGTTTTGCCAAAAGCTTGGCGTCTTCCTCCGTATCGTTTTCTCCTTTAACCAAAACGTATTCAAAAATAACTCGACGACCTGTTTTTAAAAAATAATATTTGCAAGCTTCTATCACTTCAACAAGCGGATAAGCATTAGAAACAGGCATTAGATTGCGCCTCTTTTCCTGACGGGGTGAGTGCAAAGACAAAGTAAGGTTTACGCTAAACCCCATATCTGCCAAATCTATTATTTTTGGGGAAAGTCCGCAAGTACTGAGACTGATATTTCTTTGACTGACGTTTAGTCCGTCGGCGGAAGAAACAAGTCGCAAAAACTGCGTGACGTTTTCAAAATTGTCCAAGGGTTCTCCACTCCCCATAAGCACCACGTTTGTTACACCGCGTTGAGTGGCGTCACCGCCCAAAAAAGCATTTATTGCCGTAACCTGCCCCAAAATTTCGCCTGCGGAAAGATTGCGAACAAGCCCATCAAGAGTGCTTGCGCAAAATTTACAACCCATTCTACACCCTACTTGAGTGGAAACGCACAAAGTGTTTCCGTGATGATATTTCATCAAAACGCCTTCGATAAGGTTTCCGTCAGAGAGCTGATACAAAAACTTTTGAGTGCCGTCTTTGCTCTCAAATCTGCGAAAAATTTTGACGGGACAAGCTATATGCTCTTTTGCAAGAGTTTCGCGAAAGTCCTTAGGTAAATCCGTCATACCGTCAAAATCTACACCCTTTGTAAGCCATTTGTAAAGTTGCTTGACTTTGTACGTAGGAACGTTATTAAAATAATCTACCAATTGCGATAAAGAATAATCAAGTAATATCATATTTTCCGTTTAAGTTTTGCTATATAAAAACCGTCAATACCGTGCACGTTGGGCAAAAGCTGAAAACCGAGTTTGTTTGGCAAAGCGGTCTTTAAGCCAACGTTTAGGTCTAAAAGTTCAAAATCATGATTTTCATTTAAAAATCTTGCAATATTTTTGCTGTTTTCTTCCTCAAAAACGGTACAAGTTGAGTAAAGTAAATTACCGCCTTTTTTGACGTAATCCTTGGCTACGCAAAGCATTTTCCATTGAATTTTTGCCAATTCGGTAACGTCCTGTTTTTTTCTAAAAACTTTTATGTCGGGACGAGATTGCAAAACGCCAAATCCGCTACACGGCGCATCAAGCAAAACTTTATCAAACTTGTCTATAAAGTTTTTGTTGGATACAGTTGCGTCGTTAAGCAATACGTTTATATTACTTGCGCCCATTTTTTTTGCATATCCTTCGATAAGCTTGAGCTTGTGCGGATAAATATCACAAGAAGTAATATCAGCCTTCGGGCAAAGATTAGCTATATATACGCTTTTGCCTCCCGGAGCGGAACAGCAGTCCAAAATTTTTTCACCGTCTTTTGCCTCCAACGCTCTTACCACAAGCATTGCAGACAAACTCATTGGAGTGCAAGCGGTATTTTCCGTCAAAAGAGTAGTGTCGCCAAACACCGACAACGCGTCGGGCAAAAAAGTTTGTTGCCATCTAATATCGTTTGCGTCCAAAAAAGCTTGCACTTCTTTGACAGAATTAATTTTTTCATTTATTCTTACCGTCGTTTGTGGTGTCGGTTTAAAGCAAGCAAAATCAATTGCAAGTTGCTCCCCTACCGTTGCTTTGAGTTTTTGCAAAGCCCAAAGAGGTAACGAGTGCTTAATTGAAATTGCTTGCATATTGTCGTCAGGCAAAACGAAATCGTCCTTTTCGTAAGCGCGCGAAATATTACGCAAAACGGCGTTGACAAAACCGCTGAGACCTTTTTTGCCTTGTTTTTTTAATACTTCCACACAATCGTTTACAGCAACGGCGGACGGAAGATTAAGTTTTGTAATACAATAGGCGCCGATTTTGAGCAAAACCAAAACGGAAGAATCTACCTTTGTAGCAAATTTTCTCACGCAAAAATCCAACCACAAATCGTTATCAAGCACACCGTAAACTATTTTGGTGACCAGCGCCTTGTCCTGATTTGGGGTTTTGTTTAAAACCGTATTTAGTGTAACGTTTCCAAAAGCGCCGTTGATATAAACCGAATCAAGACACAGAAAACTCTTTTGTATTGCTATTTGCGTACTCATTTATTCTATCGAAAAACTTTGCGGTTTTGTTTTAAGTCCATTTA
>CABUZX010000022.1 GCA_902496185.1 uncultured Subdoligranulum sp.
AAAGTGTAGTAAAGCAAAATAAATTATTCAAAGGAGGCGATTTAACTTGATTGAAAACGGAATGGTAATGCCCACTAACGTTAATTTTAACAGGGCAAGGCAAAGAAGAGTGGTTTTCTACGGACGAGTAAGCACAGAACACGAAGCGCAACTTTCGGCGTTAGAAAATCAAATGCAATGGTACGACGACGTGGCGGATAGAAATCCTAATTGGTATGTTATTAAGAAATATATCGACGAAGGGATTACGGGAACGCAAGCGAAAAAGCGACCTGCATTTTTAAGGATGATACAAGACGCTAAACAAAAGAAGTTTGATTTAATCGTAACGAGAGAAGTGTGTAGATTTGCAAGAAACACGGTTGATACGCTTGTGGTTACGAGAGAATTAAAAGAGTACGGCATTGAAGTCTATTTCGTAGAAGACAATATTTGGACGATGGACGGAGACGGCGAACTAAGGCTTACGATTATGGCAACGCTTGCGCAAGAAGAAAGCAGAAAAATTTCAGAGCGTGTTCGTGCGGGGCAAAAAATCAGTAGGGACAAAGGCGTTTTGTATGGAAGTGGTAATATTCTTGGTTATGATAGGGACAAGGCAAAAGGAACTTACGTAATCAACGAAGAACAAGCCGCAACGGTGCGTATGATTTACGATATGTATTCGGCAGGCAAAGGAATCTCGCAAATTCGTGATGAGATGATAAGACGCAAAAGAAAAGATAGTTCGGGGTTAGTTAGATGGGAGAACGCGAAAGTATCACGAGTACTACATAACTCAACCTATAAAGGCTATCCTGCGTACTTAAAATCACGAAGAAACAATTTCCTTGACCAAAAGATTATTTTAAACCGTGACGAAGATACCTATCTTTACGTAAAAGGCGATTTTGAACCGATTATTTCAGAAGAACAGTGGGAACGTTGTAAACAGATAAGACTTCAACGTACAAGGTATAGCAAATTTCGCACGGAAAACGGAGAAGTTCTTCACAAAACGGGTATTCACGAAAGTAGCGACGTTTGGACGAAGAAATTAAAATGTAGATGCGGTTATAAAATGCGCAAAAACAAATGGCGCAAGAATAAAAACGGCGAAGTAATCTATGGATATAAATGCTATAACCAACTTAACTATGGTTCTAAGGATGTTAGAATTGAAGCAGGGATTGACGATTCAAAAAGTTGTAATCTTAGAGAAATATGCGATTGGAAATTAGAAATGATGGCAAGGCATATTTTTGCAGGGTTATGGGGTAACAAGAAAGATATTCTAAATAACGTGTCGTCTTTATATCAAATCGGTGTGTTTCAAGAATATCAAAAAGCGGCGGAAATTAAGGCAACGGTTGATAAAGAGATAGCAAAGTTAGACGAAAAACTAAAACGCTTAACTCGTATGCGCTTGGAAGACGAAATTCCGAAAGAATCTTACTTAGAACTCAAAAAGGAAATTGAGCAAGAGAAAATCGAACTTATAAACAAAAGGCGTATTCTTGACGCGGGTATGGTTCCAAACGAAGACGGGGAAGAAGAGCCTGCAAAAAAGGTGGAAGACTTCTTGTTGTCGAAAATGGATTTTACCGAACACTACGTAGATAGAGAAGTGATTAAACAGTTCGTTCATACCATTGTTCCCGTAACGGAAACGTGCTTTAATTGGTATATGAATTTTGACTTAATTGACGTGCCAAACGATATGAAAAAGTTGGTATGGGAATTTACGATTGATTATAAATCGGCAAGGTCTTATCGAAAGGAAAAAGACGGTATGCTTAGACCAAATCAATGGCAAGATTTGACGGTAAAGGTGTTTATATAACATAAGAATGATAAGGGAAAAACTTAAAAAAATTAAAACTGAATACAACCGCTACGGCGGATAAATATATGGATAATACTATCGTGATAACAGCCTAATATTAAACGGGCAATTTGTCGCTAAGGACAAAAGATAACGAGCACAAGCTAATATCCGCAATCCTAGAGATATAGGCGACAAGGTAGAAAAAGCTATAAACGATGTCGCAGGTAAAATAAAAGGTATTTTTAAAAAGAAATAATCGGTTTGATATTTTCATGTAAAATTTGTTGGCGTAGCAACGATATCGTTGCTACGCCAACAAATTATTATAGGTACTTTTAAGTATGATATAAGTATTATCAGGCTTTGCAAAATTAATTTTTACAACGTAGGGATAAAAAGATTTGGATTGAATCGTTTGTTTACAAGACTATATATTCCAAGTCCAAAACAAACCGTTGCTACTATTATATTGTATATTGGGTAATAGCTGACTATTGCCATCAATAATAAAAATACGGATATTGCAAAATAGTGTTTACTTCTATTTTTTGCGAAGGCAAAATAAAAAAAGTTTTTATCAAAAAATTTACCCTTTTTTGTTCCGTAATAGGGCTTGATGGATTTTCCGTTATTTGCTAATACTCTGATTGAAGCGTCAAAATCAAGTATAAAAACAGGCAAAGGAAAGTTGCTTTGAAATTGCCACATACTTGAGTCTACGGAGATACAAAATATCACGATTTTATCTGCTCTGATTTTTTTTGCTTGTTTAAAGGCGTTTATTAGGTCCTGAGCGCCGAGATTGTTGAGTCTGAATACAAAGTTGATCAAAGTTTTTTTATCTCCCAAAAGACAATAAGAGTTGTCTGAGACTTTTTCAATTTGATAACCTTGTTGCTTAAATACGTCGATAAAAATATCGTAGTCCGTCAAAAGAGCAAGTGCGTATTTTTGTGCTTTGAGGTTTTTTTTGCTTTTTTTGTTGGGGAATAAATTTGCCTTTTTTTGCAAAACGAGCAATAAAAAAAACAACATAATCGAAAATAGTAGTCCGAGCAAATATCTCACCCACAGCGGTTGATTGTAATACGCAAGCCAACAAAAACACAAAAAGAAGCTTGTGACTGCTATAAAAAAAAGATTTAAAAATTTTGCCATAAAAAAATTATTTCCAAATTAAATAAAAATAAAATTCAAACGACAAAATAAAATACTTAACAAATTTGCAGTATTTTGCTATAATAAATTTATGAAGATAGGTATTTTCGGCGGGACGTTTGCGCCTGCTCACAACGGTCACGTCAATATGGCTAAATGCGCAATAAATCAACTTCAATTGGACAAGTTGATTGTTATGCCAAACGGTTTACCGCCACACAAGGAATGTATTTTGGACAAAAATGATCGATTTGCTATTACTGAATTGGCTTTTGGGGATATTCCAAACGTTGAGATCAGTCATTATGAAATCGAAAAAGACGGGGCAAATTATAGTTATGAAACTCTCGAACACCTTCGTTCGCTTTATCTTTTTGATGAGTTGTATTTTGTAATAGGTGGTGATAGTCTAAAAGATTTTTGTCTTTGGAAAAATCCCCGTCAAATTGCTTCGGTTGCAACTTTAGTCGTAGCAGATAGGGGCGTAAAAATATCGTCGGAATATTTGCAAAAAATAAAAAACGATTATTTTGCAAAAATAATATTTTTGGATTTTCAACCGATACCGATAAGCAGTAGTAAAATAAGGTTTAGATATCGTTTTGGCGATGACAATTCGGAATACTTGCCCAAAGCGGTAGATGAATATATAAAGAAAAAGGGATTATTTAAAGATTCTCTCAAAAAAGTAAAAACTCTTAAGACACTGTTGGAAGAAAAACGTTTTTGGCATACTAAAAGCGTGGTTGAAGCAGGACTGGATTTTGCGCGGGCAAACGGTATTAGCGAGGAAAAAGCCTTTTTAGCATGTCTATTGCACGACTGCGGAAAAAATATTCCTGTAGAAAAGTGGGTTGATTATGGGTTTTCAAACCAAGAAGAATTGTTGCCTCCGATATTACATAGCGGTTTGGGAGTACTCGTGGCTCAAATAGATTTTGGTATAAATGATAATGAGATTTTGGACGCGATACGTTTTCATACCACCGCAAAACCGCAAATGTCCTCTCTTGCCATGTTGGTTTTTGTTGCAGATAAAGCGGAAAAAACCCGTAGATACGATACTGCAGAGTACTATTCTCTTGCGCTGACAAATTTGGAAAAAGCCTTTAAAAAGGTTTTATACGATATGTATATTATTGCATTAAACAAATATGGCGCAAAAAACGTTGACAAAACAACCCTTTCTGCATTAAAATATTATAAACTTATTTAAAAACAAAAGACTAATTTACGGAGGTAAAAATGGTTTTATCCGCAAAACAAATTGTAGATATTGTATGCAAGGCGCTTTCCGACAAAAAAGCTTTTGACATCAAAATTATAGAAGTAGTGAGTATGACTGACGTCGCTGATTATTTTGTAATATGCAGTGGCAAAAGTATGGCTCAAGTCAAAGCTATTTTTGAGGGGCTTGAAGAAAAAATGGAGGACAACGGTGTAGAATGTCGTCATAAGGATGGATTTAAAGAATGTAAATGGATTGCGTTAGACTACGGCAACGTTATAGTTCATATTTTTCACAATACTACGAGAGAGTTTTATCAGCTTGATAAACTTTGGAACAACGGCAATAATATTACTGATTATATCGAAGAATAATTTTTTTAATACTACAAAAAAAAGACACGCTTACTCAAGGCGTGTCTTTTTGATGTCAAAATTTATTAATTTTCCTCTTGTCTACGTAAAAAATATTCTCCGTTTGAATTGTTTAAAATTGCTGAATTATTGGTTGGATTTTCGAGGTCGATTTTAATCGATTGCATGTTTTGATTTATTTTATACCAATTATCCGTACGTTCAAAGGCTACGGAACGCAAATTTTCACAATCAAATGCGTATACTCCAATGTATTCAACGTTTTGAGGGATAATTATTTCTCTAATATCACAATTAAAAAAAGCATAAGCGTGTATATGTGTTAATTCATTAGGAAGTTTAACGTGAGTTAGTTCAGTACATCCATCAAACGCATTGTTGCCTATTGTTTTCATCTGACTGTTATCTTCAAAATCCAAAGAAGTGAGCGTAGTATTGCCCACAAAAGCAAAAGGCTTTATTTCTTTTATTTCTGACGGTATTACAAGATCAGTTATTTGTTCAAAGTCATTAGTATTGAGGTTTAAAATAAATATATTATTATTACCTGATAGTGGGTTGGAGTACTTTGTTTCAAACTCTATAGCGCACCAAGCTATTAGGTCTTCGATATAGATATTTTTTGTTGCTTCGTCGAAATAATTGTAGTAAGAATCCTTCCCAAAAGCATTATCACCAATTTTTACGATAGAAGAAGGTATAAAAATTTTTGTAATAGAGTCGGGAAGATTGTAAAAAACGTAATCTTTAATTATTGTTACGTCATTAGGTATTTCTAATGATGTTGTATGTTGAGCGTTTACGAAAAAATTGTTAACGTGCCCCAAGGGATTCGAGTTAATATCTTCAAATTCTATATTACACCAAGCTGATAAATCATCAATGTACAACGAATTAAGATTTGAAAACGAATTAGAATTAAAACGACCGTAGATATAGGTTACGCCTTTTGGTATATAAATACTTATTATATTAGTTTCTTTAAATGAAGAAAGAGAAGTGTTTCCTTCAATAGATATTACTTTTGTGTTTTCGTGTGTTAAAACGTTGGTAATGGTATAGTCTGAAATTTTGTACAATACAAGATAGGGGTTGTTTGTTGAGCCAAGATATTCAGCGCTTTGGTAGGTGTTAAACTTTAAGTTTTCACAATACAAAAAAGCGTTGGCGCCGAGTTTTTGTAAATTACATTGGTTGCTGAAAAGTACATTATCAAGCTTATAGCAACTTGCAAAAGCGTAGTTGCCAATTTGATTTAAAGCATGACATTTTTCAAAAGGAAAGTCGTAAAGGCTTATACAATTTGAAAATGCGTAAGCTTCAATAGAATTAAGTTTGTAATTTTCGTCTTCTATTATAAACGTAGTTAAATTTTCACAATCTCTAAATGCAGAGTCGTTGATTGCTATTAATTGAGAATTGCAAGGGATAGTTACGCTTTTTAGTGTATTGCATTTTAAAAATAAGTTGGCGTTTATTTCTAAAAGGTCTGTTGGTAATACGAGATTTTCTATCGGAGTATTATTTAAATAGTAAGCGCAAGTTTCGGATTGCATCATAAAATAAGAGTCCAATTCTACGTTATACCAAGCATCTAAATCTTTAATATAAATATTTTTAAGATTAGTAAAAGCGCTATATCCTATAGCTTTAATAAATTTTCCAAAAACGACGGAATTTAGAGAGGTATTTGTTTCAAATGCATAATCAAAGATACTATACGGATGTCCATTTACGTCATCAGGTAGTATGAGCGTGGATTCCGTTCCAAGGTAAGCCAAAATAGCATATTCTTTATAAACGTCATCAGCAAAGATTAAAAAATCATTTTCTATTTTAAGTCTGCTTGCCTGAGTTTTGTCTGTATATATATACTTTATATTGGTATTTATATCGTCAAATGATTTTATGTTGAGATTGAGTTCTGATAAGTTGTATATTTCGGTCAGTTTATTACAATCACGTAAAGAGGAATGGAAAAATTCCGTAACGTTTTTACCGATAGTTAATTTTGCAATACTTCTACATTCGGCAAAAGAATTATTGAAAATTTTTCCTCCGGTAACCGTTACTTCTATAAGAGAAGAGGGGATATAATACTGACGGGCATAATAACTGTTTGGATAGCTTTGAGTACCAAAAATTTTGCCGAAATCGATATTTTGGTTATTATATCCATAGCCAAATTCATCTACTTTATACGAGGCGTTTACTGATGTGCCGACAAAAGGTACAGTTATTTTTTGTAAAGAAGAACATCCTGTAAAAGCGCCTTCTGCAATATCTTGCACGATATCAGGCAAGTTAATTTCCTTAAGGTTAGAGCAATTTGCAAATGCTCTTGAACCAATGCTCAACAATCGACAATTATCTTTAAAAGTAAAGGATTTTAAGTTAGTACAGCCCTCAAATACACTAGGTCCTATTGCTATGATTGTAGCAGGCAAAGTTACAGAGGTCAATTGCGTGCAGTTGAAAAAGGCTTTTTCAAATATACCTACTACGGGGAGTTCTTTGTGTTTGTTGGGTACGATAAGGTCCGTTCCAGAAAAATTGCCTATCGTCATCAATATATAACCGCTTCGGTCTTCGTTAATTTTGTATGTAAATTGTTCTACGTATTTAAAACCACATCTAACGCATAGATTATCGTCGTCGTAATTATGTTCTAATTTAGAACCTTCCGTAATCGTGCAAATAAAACATGTTTTTGGTGTAGTGCAGGTTGCTTCTATCCATTTGTGATTGTTTGCCACGCCTTCAGTAACTTTGCAAATTTTGCAGGTTTTGGGTTTTGTGCAGGTTGCTGGAACCCAATCATGGTTACAATTATTAAAAATAGTTTGGCATCCTACGAAACAACAAATAATAGTAATAAATATAAGCAATGTAATAAAAGTACGAATAGTTTGTTTCATTTTTTTCTCCTTCAACATATTATAATGTATTTTTTGCAAGATGACAAATATATGTTACTCATTTTTTTGATTTTTATTTTTTTTATTGATGTATTTATTTGAGTAAGTAGGGTTAAGTTTTAGTTTGTTTGGTTAGCGAGCAAAAAAACACGGCGACAGTTTGTCGCCGTGTTTTACGTTTGTAAAATTTAATTAGTTAGTTATTCCTCTAACAAGCGTTTTAAAGTATAACTGAATCGGGAAGAGAATAATTTTACATTTTCTTCAGGATTTGACACGTCAATTTCGCTAACGTCAATATAGTTGTTACCGTAATATAGCTCTAATATCCAATTTTCGGTATTTTCAAAAACGACAGAGGTCAAGTTGATGTTAGAAGAAAAAGCCCGCGCGCCTATATACGTAACTGATTTAGGTATGGTGATAGTGGAAAAAGTGTTACCATAAAAGGCGTATGCGCCTATTTGAGCAAGTTGACTGTTTTGTTCAAAGGAGACGGAAGTCAATTGTTTCCAATTATAAAAAGTATAAGGTTTTATTTCGATAATTTCTTTTGGAATGACAATCTCGGTTAAAAGAGTGGGCGTATTTGTATCGGCGTCAACCAAGTATATTTGAGTAGATGAACCGACTGGCGTTGAGGTATCATTTTCAAACTCTATATTCATCCATGCGATCAAATCGTAAATATACAAGCTATTTAAACTTCCAGAATTTTGATTGCCAAAAGAGTAAACGAAAGAAAACGCGTTTTTGGATATTTTTGTAATAGATTTTGGTATATGAATTTCATTGACTAAACTTATCACGTTATAAAACGTATAAGGTTTAATTACGGATATGCCGTCAGGTATTACGAGTGAAGTTACTTTTTGATTATTGACGTATAATTCCGTTGCATTTCTCATTGGATGAGAATGAGAAGAGCCACCCCAGCCGTTTGACGTAGTATCAAATTCAAAATCTATATTGCACCATGCTACAAGATCTTCTATATATAGTACGTAGTTGGTTTCAGGAAAGGCGTTTTGCGCTATACGAGTTACTGTTGCGGGTACGTGTATTTCCGTCACAAAGTGGGGGAGGTAAGCAAAAGTATAATCTAATATTGTGGTAATTTCGCTTGGTATATGAATTGAATTTACCTTTTGATTAAAAACGTAAAGTTCCGTTGCATTTTTAAACGGATGAGAATAAGAAGACTCGCTCCAGCCGCCGTCACCCCAGCCGCCGCCCCAGCCGCCGCCCCAGCTGTCGTCGTCCCAATCATCAGAAGAATACGTCGTATTATTTTCAAAGATTATATTGCACCAAGATGTAAGGTCTTGTATATATAATACGTAATTGGTTTCAGGAAAGGCGCTCAAGGATATACGTGTAATAGTGGAGGGTACGTGTATTTCCGTCACGGAGTCGGGGAGATACGCAAAGGTATAATCACGTATTTTGGTGATTTCAGTCGGTATTTGAATAGAAGTTACCTTTTGGTTGTTGACGTAAAGTTCCGTTGCGTATTGCATTGGGTTTGCTTCACGGTTTATAAACTCAATATTAGCCCAAGAAACAATATCTTCAATATAAATAGCAAGGTTAACAGATCTGGCTCTACTAAATGCTCCCGTATTTATTTTAGTTACGGATGACGGTATGACCAGCTCCGTAATCGTTTCGGGCATACCGCTAAATGTATATTGTTCGATAGTTGTTATACCGTTTGGTATGGACAACTTGGTAATTTTTTGATTATTGACGTAAACGTTGGTTGCATAGTACATTGGATTTGTATAATAGTCGTTAAAGGAAATTGAACACCAACTTTCAAGATCTGCAATATACAAATCTTTTAAATTTGCCCAAAGACCTTTGTTCCAATTTCGGTTTACTGCAGTAAAAACTTTTATGGTTTTAGGCACGCTTACGCTAGTTATGGCGTCGCTTATGTTTGAAAGTGTAATAAGTCGTGTGCCTTCTGCAACTTCTAAATGCGTAAGAGTTTTATCTACTACGTTACACAAGATAATATACGGATTTGTGTCGTTGCCGATATATTGTGCGCCTTTGTATTCGTTATAAGTCAAACTTGTACAATTTTCAAAAACACCGGTACCCCATTTTGTAACGTTGAAAGGATCGCTAAACTTTACGATGGTAAGGTTTGTGCAGTTCATAAAAGCATATGTTTCTATGGTTGTCAAATTTGTGCAATCTTCAAAAGAAATGGTTTCCAATTTTGAACAACCGTCAAAAGCATGCGAACCTATTGACTTAAGATTGGCGCAGTTTTTAAAAGATATAGTTGTCAAATTTGAGCAATCATAGAAAGCGTGTTCTTCTATAGTAGTAAGGTTGTCACAATTGTCAAAAAATAAGGTAGATAAGTTTTGGCATTTATAAAAAGAAGCTGATCTAATGGTAGTCAAATTTGTACAATTTTTAAAAGAAATCGTAGTCAGATTTGAACAATCATAAAAAGCTTGTTGCCCAAGCGTAGTCAAATTTATACAGTTGTCAAAGGAAATGGATTTGAGTGAAAAACTTTTTGCAAAGGCATTAGAGCTTATTGTTTTGAGTAACGAGCCTTGTTCTACCGTGATCGTTTCTATGCTTGAAATTGCGCTAAACATCATGTCGGTAATTTCCGTTATTTCCTTAGGAATAACCAAATTTGTCAAAAGAACGTCGTTTATGTAAAAATTCTTTTTGGTAACATTTTCATCCTCAATATTTAATGAGCCAAAAGCATATCTTTCAAAATTGCCGTAAAGCCAAGTGTCAAGACTATCAAGATAAATATTTTGCAAATTTTCATTAAAGGCGTAGTTGCCTATGCTTAAAATACCTGAATTAAATTTTACGCTTTGTACGTTGTTTGGGTAAAAGGCGTAAGTCGTGATATGATAGGGCTTTCCGTTAAATTTTTCAGGCAAAACAAGGGTAGTGTCCGTGCCGTAATAAGACAGCAAGTAACATTCTGAAAGATTTTTGTCGTCATAAACAAAATAATCATCAATGGTTTTAAAATTGTTTGTTTCCGTTTCAGAAGTAAACAGGTTGAGAACGTTTAAGTCAAATTGGGAATTTATATCTTTTAGCTTAAATTCGTATTCCGAAAAATTATAAATTTCCGTTAATTTATAACAGCCTGCAAATACGCTGTATGTATTATTGAAATATGCTTTTACGTTTTTGCCAAGTACTATTTGGTAAATGTTCGCGCATCCACTAAAATAACTAGTTGCAAGTTCGCCACCTTTAAGGGTGACTTTGTTGAGTTTTAGTGGTAAATAGTAGTTTGTTTCATTACTTTGACCTTCTTCAGCTCGATAAGATACAGTTACTTTAGCGCTTTCTTCATAATTTTGTTTACCGAAGAGGTAACCGATATGATAGTCGTAACGATTGTAATTGAACGTATCGTAGCTAACTGACGGACCTATAAAGGGCAGTGTAATTTCCGTCATATTATAACAACCACCAAAAGCTCCTAAACCCAAAGTTGTTAAAGAGTCGGGGAGTTCTGCATTTTTAAACAAAACGCAATTTCTAAATGCTCCAGAGCCTATTTGATTAAGACCTTCGTTAAAATTTATTTCCTTAAGATTAGAACAGTTTGCAAATGCTTCGGAACCTATAGCCAAAAGGCTGTCAGGAAGGTTTATTTCCGTAATAGCCGTGCATCCCGCAAAGCATTTAGAGCCAAAACTCGTCAAAGTTTCGTTGCTTTCAAAGTTTATTGTAGTAAGATTGGTGCAATTTTCAAACGCGCTTGGTCCAAGCGCTATTACAGAGTCGGATATAGTGACTTCCGTCAAATATGTACATCCTTTAAAAGCATTTTCCTGAACGCCCATTACAGGAAGATTTTTGTAGGTTGATGGTATGACGAGGTGTGGATCGGAGTGAGTGCCTCTTGAGTAAAGTACGTAAGAGGATCTGTCCGTAGATAGTTTAAAGGTAAAGGGATATTCCTGCGTGGGAGGGGTAAATCCACATCTCGTGCAAGTGTTGTCGGCGTTGTAGTCGTGTCCCAATGCAGAGCCTTCTAATAGAGTGCAAACGGAGCACATTTTTGGAGTAGTGCAGTTTGCTTCCACCCAATTGTGGCCGATTGGACTGCCTTCCGTTGCTTGGCACAATTTGCACGTTTTGGGTTTTGTGCAGGTTGCCGATTTCCAATCATGCTGACAGTCGTTAGTATTTGCGCATGCTGCAAAACAGCAAACAATAGCAACAAATATTAGTAATGTGATAAAAATGCGAGATGTCCATTTCATAAATATTTCTCCTTTATATTATAATAAACTATATTTTACTATATAGCAACTATATTATGTAATTTTTATTTATTAAATTTAAACATTTTTTTGATTTTTTTATTTTGGTATGTAAAATAGGATTGTACGTTTTTGGGTAAATAAACCTCTGCAAAAGCAGGTATAACGTGGTAAATTTGCTACCGTATTTTAAGTCAGTCAAATTTCAATATTGAATAAATTTTATGTTTTACGTCTCACACTCTCCTTTTGCCTTGTTGGCAATATTCACAAAGGACATTGAGATACTTCGCTTACGCTCAGTATGACAATCTATAATGTATCAGTATGACTATCGCTATTGTCATTCTGAGATGGACGGTCAAAGACGGACAATCGAAGAATCTCCCGTAATAACGCTACCGTTTTTTGCTAGTTTTTGCCTTTCTACCTATATGGGTTTTTAAAACGGAAAAAAAACACACTTTTTTAAAACTTTTTTGCAAAAATTAAAAGTTTTAGAATTTGAACACTCAAAGTTCACGAAATTTCCTTTGTTTGCTACTTTGCTCTGTACTTTTTGCTGTTTTATATAAAGGTTTTAAAAATGCAAAAAAACAGTTACCATTGTTGGTAACAGAAAATTGTTTAATAATTTTTAATAATTAGAAAAAATCAACCCACTTTTTTTGTATAAAAACAAAGGAAGCTGAGTTGATTTGGTATTTTAATATTATTTATTTAGTTTTTTGGGGCTCTTGTTTTGGGTCTATGCCGGGTTTAGGCATTGGGCGTGGAAACTTGTCTTTTAGGTCTTCAATGTCGGTTTTGCCGGTGTCTACCATATAGTTAAGACGTTCTATAGCAACAAAAATTTTGATAGACGAAGTAACCAAAACGTTTTTGTATTGAGGATATTCTTTTTGCAAAAATTCCTTTACGGATTTTTCAATTTTATCGTTTTGAGTTTTGTTTGGTACGTTTTGTGTACGAATAGCAACGAGAGCGCAATCTTCGTAGACAAAAACTCTGGATTCTTTTATACCTTCGATAGAAGTTAATTGTTTTTCTATTTTTTCATGCAAAGTTTTAGGTTGCTTATCGACGGAAGCAAAAACAGTCGGGCAAATTGCAACGGCAACCATTAAGATACCAAACGCAAAGACGATTGGCGTAAAAAAGCTCTTTTTCATTATTTTTTTCCTCCAAAAAGGTTGTTTTTGTAACGGGCTCAGACACAACGGACGGTAGTAGTTGACAAAAAGGTTTTAAACCGTATCTGACTTGCCCGTTGTGACTTAAGCCTTGATTTTAAAATGCGCAAATAGACAAAAAAATATACGTTTTTTTTAAATTTGCCCTTTTGTTTGTGTTTTTGTATGTAAAAATAAAAAACAGGCAAAATTAAAATACCCCATTAGGGTAAAAATATTTAGGAGGTAAATAATGTTGGGTATTATTATTGTTTCAAGCGTGGGGCTTGCGGTATGTTTGTGTTATTTAATTTATCAGTTTTTTCTTTATTTTAAAAACAAATCAAAGCCATCAAAACCGACAAAAAACCAAAAATATGAATATTGCGACGAATACGAGGAAGGCGATAGTTTAATTATCAATTTAAAAAATTATTAACCTTTTTAATTATAATTATTGACAACGGATTGAGATTAAAAAAAATATAAAAAAATTTCAATTTATTCTTGTAATTGTAGCAAAAGTAAAGTATAATCTTTTTAAACAAATTAATGATTAAAATAGGGGGGATTTACTTATGTTGTCATTAAAAAAACTTAAAAACAGTATTCAATCTTTTATTCCTGCAAATTGGTGGGGAGAAACTTGGCGCGAAGGTTTTTTTAGTGGAAACGGACAAATCGGTATCAACGCCTTTGGCGGAGCCCTAAACGAAAAAATATTAATTAATCTTGCAGAACTTAATTGGCAGGGCAAGGTAAGCGTTATGCCTGATATAGGCGCAAAAATAAAGGAAGTAAGACAACTTATAGACGAAGGTAATACGGAAGAAGCTCAAACGGTAATGTCCAAGCTGTTGGTGCAAAAAAACTTTCGTCCGCAGACCTTTTATCCGTTGCCCCTTGCCGTGCTGAATATTTTTGCAAATACCGACAAAACCCCAAAAGAATTTCATAGAGTACTGAATACTTCCAACGGTGAAATTTCCATCAGTTATCTTGATGCAAATACCCGTATGACTCGTAATATGTTTGTCAGTCGCGCTGACGGACTTATCGTATGCGAATTGGTGAAAACCGGTCAAAAACTTATAGACGTCGACCTGTCCTTTTCCGTACCCGACAAAATCAACGCCCGCACGCCTGTTGGCGTAAGTATGACTCCCGAAGGAGTGCTCACAAAGTGCGAGGGAAATTTTTTGTATTTTTCCGCGCGGAACGACGACGGTTCGGAATTTGGCGTGGTGGCAAAAGTCACTTATTACGGTGGTACGATAGTACCAAAGGACGATAAGCTCAACGTTCGCGGAGCAAACAGTGTTTTGATAGTGGCAAAACCGTTTGCCAATTCTTATAAGGAAAAAGAGTTTAACGCAATCAAAACGCAACTTGCTTCTAACAAGGCTACTTATGACAAATTGCTAAAAGCTCATCAGGCTATTCATCAAAAAGAGATGGACGGTTTAGAGATAGAAATAGAATCTTCTTCCCTTTCCGACACCGCGGAAAATCTGTTGTTGGACTGCAAAAAGGAAGGAGTGATGTCGCCTGCATTGGCAAAAAAGATGTGGAACTTCGGCAGATATTTGCTTTATTCAAGTACTGCATTTGACGGAAAAATCGTTTTACCGACAGGTTTGTTTAACGGCAACTACAAATCGGTAGAAAACACAGTTAATTTTGCTGGCAAAACCGAAAGCTGTTATCACGCGGTTTTGGCAGGCGGTATGGAACAACTTTTAGAACCGCTTTTTGTCTTTGCAGAAAACGCCATAGGAGATATGCGCGACAACGCTATAAGGCTTTTTGGCGTAAGAGGGTTGTTTTTGCCTGCCGTTACGACGGGAGTAACGGGTAGAGTCGGTCTTGTAGAACCTTCCGTACTGCACTTTACAGGTTGCGCAGGGTATCTTGCTGGGTTGTTTTACGATTATTATTTGTTTACAAAGGATACAAAATTTTTAAAGACTCGCGCATTGCCCTTTATGAAGGAAGTTGCGCAGTTTTATGAAGAATTTTTCAAACTCACAAGAGAAGACGTGTACGAAAGCAGTCCGGGCTATTCGCCAATGTCTACCCAAAGCGACGCAAAGCAACCGACTTACATAGGCAAAAACGCAACGATAGATTTTTCTATCGCAACGCAACTTTTGCAAAACCTTATCGAAGGAGCAAACGTCGCCAACGTTTACAAGGATGAAGTAGACAAATGGCAAGATATGCTGACAAAAATTCCTTCTCCAAAGGTTGACTCTGACGGCGCTTTGCGTGACTACGCTGACAAAAACGCAGACTTTAAAACGGCGGGAGTGGGCGCCTTGTATTCTGCGTTTGCTTCGAGAAGCGTGGATATGACGAGCGACGACGAAACACTAAAAACGTACGTAGCAACGGCACGCAAAAAACTTGCGGAAAGCGGAAATTATCAGACGGCAATGACTATGATTGATTTAGCGAGAGCGTTTATACGGCTCGGTCAAAAATCGCAGGCAATGGAGTGTTTGTCAAACGTTGTCAATTGTTGCGCTTACAACAATCTTGCTTTGGGGTATTCTGATTGGCGTGGCAACGGTGTGGTGGGCGAAAACGTTTGGGCGCCAATGCAGTTGTCGGCAAATATGGCTTTTGCAACGGCTATTCAGGAAATGTTGCTATATTCAAAGGAAGGCGCGCTCAGTATTCTACCGTGTATCCCTAACGACTGGAAAAATATTACAGTGGAAAATATGCAAGCGGTGGGCAATCTTGCCGTTTCGATAGAACTTTCTGCAAAAGGCTTGCTGAACGTTTCTGTAAAAGCCAAAAAGACGGCAACTTTTGATTTGTATCTGCCGGAAAACGTAAAAAAACTCAAAAAGAGCAACGTTTCTTGCGTTTTGGATACAGAGCCATGTCCTCGCATCAAAAACGTGACCGTTTCGGCAGGCAAAACTGCTACTTTCAGTTTTGTTTATTCTTTTTAGTATACAATCGGAGAAAATTTTTTATGAAGTGTATTTATTGTGGGTGCGCCGAGTTGAAAGTTATCGACAGTCGCCCGGTAGAAGAAAGCAACGCTATAAGGCGAAGAAGAGAATGTACTAATTGTTCAAGGCGTTTTACTACATACGAAACGGTAGAAGAAACGCAACTTCTCGTAATAAAAAGCAATGGCAACCGTCAAATTTTTGACGTAAACAAATTGAAAAACGGCATAGTCAAATCTTGCGAAAAACGCCCCGTTTCTATGGAAAAGATAGACGCATTAGTGGAGTCTATACGCAAAAAACTCAATAACAGCCTCGAGCAGGAAGTTACAAGTAAGTACATTGGCGAGTTGGTTATGGAGGGCTTAAAAGATATTGACGAGGTAGCTTACATTAGGTTTGCGTCCGTTTACCGCAAATTTAAGGATAGCACTACTTTTTTTGAAGAAATGAAAAAAATCTTTGAGCCTACCACAAAAACAGCTGAAGATAATTAATTTATTACCCCAAAAACGTAAAAGCTTTTTATTATATTTACTCTTAATCGCGCGTCCTTTGGGCGCGCAACTTTTTTTGACGATATGGATACAAAACGACAATTATTGAATTTTTACGCCCGTTATCCTTTAATGCGGACGCAGGATTATATCAAACTGCTTTATCAAAGCGAGTTTTTCGGCGGTCACTTGATTTCAAACGAAGAAGACTCTTTTTTGCGTTTGCAACGCGAAGCGGAAACTTGTTTTACTCAAAAGAAAATTGAGGAAGAACTAAACGACGATTTTTTGGGTATGAGTAGGATAAATTTGCGTCCTTTCGTACGCCAAAACGGAGATTTATATCTTTTAAACCAATTGTTTGTAAAGAGTTTTTCTCCAAATGAAGGCAGTTTGCAAAATCTTGATAAAAAACTTGACGCATTGCTCGAGTTGTCAAAGGAGCGAAAAATCGATTTGCCGTATTTTTCCTTAAAAAGAGAGGTCAACAACTATAAGGCAAATGGTTATCCCGTATTGAGTCACTCGTCCGCCGTCAAAATGAATTACGCCCCCAGCTATAGGGTAGTCAAAAAGGAATATTGGCAGTTGTGCGACGTGATTTGCGCTATAAACAAATTGCTCAACACCCGACTTGTTGTTACCGTGGCAATAGAGGGCAACAGCGGAGCAGGCAAATCCTTTTTTGCCACCGCCTTAAAAAAATTTTACGATTGCAACGTATTGAGTACTGACGACTTTTTTTTGCCGTTTGAAATGCGTACAAAAGAAAGACTCTCCGAAATCGGCGGAAATATTCATTACGAAAGGTTGTCTCAGGCTCTTAAGATAATCAAAAGCTCTCAAGATCTCGAATACTATTCCTTTGATTGCAAAACGGGCAAACAAATCCCCAAAATTCTTAAGGCAAATCGTCTCAATATTGTAGAAGGATGCTATTCTCTGCATCCTACTCTTAAAAAAGAATATGACCTTGCCGTTGTTCTTACGGTAAACAAAGCGCAACAGCAACAAAGAATTTTTTTGCGCGATGGCGAAAAAGTATTTCAAGATTATTTATCCAAGTGGATACCAATGGAGCAAGAGTATCTTAAAACACTTTCTTTAAAAGATATCCCCGTGATTTATTTAGATACTTCTAATGATTTTTCTTTATAGTTACAATTTGTAAATCGACAAAATAAAAAATGGCTCTATGCATATAGCTACATACTGCCTAAAAAACGTAAGTAAACCCGCAAGAGAGCCGAGGCAAGCTTTCTTGCGGGTTTTTTTATATTTGGCTTAAAGTAAGATAGTTTTGCAAGAACTATGTGTTTAAATTCTAAAACTTTTAATTTTTGCAAAAAAGTTTTAAAAAAGTGTGTTTTTTTTCCGTTTTAAAAACCCATATAGGTAGAAAGGTAAAAACTAGCCAAAAACGGTAGCGTTATTACGGGAGATTCTTCGATTGTCCGTCAGGTGGGTGGTCTCAGAATGACCGTCATTGTCATACTGAGCGCAAGCGAAGTATCT
>CABUZX010000023.1 GCA_902496185.1 uncultured Subdoligranulum sp.
CCTTAAGCCCGGTTACGCAGGTGTTGAAAATCCACTTTATACCAAGAAAGACGGCGTTCACTTGTATCTCGGTAATGCTCAAGATACTTTGGCTAAATTTATTGAAGATATAGATAAATAAATATTGCGACACAGCAACAAAAAAACCGTTCGTAACCGCTCTTCTCATAGGGATTTTTTAGACATTATAAAAGGATAGCAAAATTTTGCTATCCTTTACTTTTTGCTTTGCAAAACACACGGCTTTCTTTTGAAAGTATAGTGTCGTAAACCAACAATATGGACAAACAATAAAATTCACAAAAGCGAGCAATTCACTATTAAAACAAGAACCTAGACGTGAAAATCTAAGTTCTTTTTCTTTACTCAAAAATATGATATGGGTTTCCCATATGCTTTAAGCCAAAAGTGTGAGTTGTGGCACTTTTCTTTACCTGCTTCGATTTTACCCCGTTTTGTGGCACTTAGAAAAATTAATTTTTCGACAAAGAAGTTTTCGTTTTAATGTCGTTACCCCTTGACTTTTATTTTTATATAAGATATAATTAAATTACGAAAAACGGGGAAATATTCCTTAAAAGCGAAATGGTGGTTTGTTTATGGAAATTAAAAGAGATTTTTATCTACAAAAGCTTATTGATAGAGAGAATAACGGATTAATTAAAATCGTTACGGGTATTAGACGTTGTGGTAAGTCATATTTACTAAATACTCTTTTTTGTAATTATCTTAATGAAAAAGGTGTTGATAACGACCATATTATAAAAGTTGCGCTTGATTCGGAAGAAAGTTTACCACTTTTAGAATCTATGGCTCTTACTAATTACGTAAAAGAACGCATTAAAGATGACAAGGTTTACTATATTATTTTGGATGAAATTCAAAAGGTAACTAACTTTGTTGCTATCTTAAACGGCTTTTTAAGACTGCCAAACGTGGATATTTACGTTACGGGAAGCAATTCAAAGTTCTTATCTTCGGATATTGTAACTGAATTTCGTGGGCGTGGAGATGAAATAAGAATGTACCCACTCTCTTTCTCGGAATTTTGTTCGGCTTACGATGGCAGAGTTGAAAAAGCGTGGAAAGATTACTATACTTTCGGTGGTTTGCCACTCGTATTGCTTCAAAAGAGCGATGAAGCTAAAATGAACTATCTTTCGGGGCAATTAAATAACGTTTATATCAATGACGTTGTTGAACGTAACGGCATTTATAACCAAGTTGAACTTGGCATACTCCTAGAAGTCGTTTCTTCGTCTATTGGCTCACTTGTTAATCCGTTAAAACTTTCAAATACTTTCAAGAGTGTTTCTGATTCTTCTATTACAGATAGAACGATTGCTAAGTATTTACAGTATCTACAAGATGCGTTTATCCTTGAAAAGTCAAAGCGATTTGACGTTAAGGGTAAAAAATATATGGCAACGCCTGCAAAACACTATTTTACTGATTTAGGTATTAGAAACGCTGTTGTTAATTTCCGCCAAACGGAAGAAACTCATATTATGGAGAACATTATTTATATTGAACTTCGTATGCGTGGATTTAACGTTGACGTTGGTCTTGTAGAAGTAAAAGAAAAACAAGAAGACGGCAAATATACTAAAAAGAAATTGGAAATTGACTTTATCGCAAATAAAGGCAATAACAAGTATTATATTCAGTCAGCATTTAGTGCTTCTCTCCCCGAAAAGAAAGAACAAGAAGAACGTTCTCTTATAAAGGTAAACGATTCATTTAAGAAGATTATTGTTGTTCGCGATGACATTAAACCTTATAGAGATGATAACGGCATATTGACTATCGGCTTATTTGACTTCTTGTTAGAGCCTAATAGCCTTGATATATAAAGGATTAAAAGTTTACTCAACTTATGAAAAAGATTGTTGCTAAAAAGCAGTATTCGAAAGAAATATTGCAAAAACTCAAAGCTAATATAAAACTTGAAGAAGTTGTAGAAAGGGACTTTTCCCTTGATAAATTTGGTAAAAACTATTTTACGGTTTGTCCTTTTTGCGGAGCAAAAAAAGCACTAAGTATTTCTATACAAAAGCAATTTGGTCATTGTTTTTCTTGTAATGAGTCATTTGATATATTTGGATACTATCAAAAGGTAAAAGGACTTTCTTTTGTACAATCTGTAATAGAAGTTAAAAAACATATTAACTTGAATAACAATATGGAACTTCAAAAACTTTTAAAGGCTTCCCTTTATTTTACAGATTTAAAGCAATGCAAAAATCCTATTTCAAACGAACCGATAAAAAGTGCCTTTTTAAAAACGGAAAAGACAATTGAACTCTTAAATAAAACAGATTGGATTCTTGTCTTTTTAATTTCAGATTATTCTAATTTAAACCAAGAAAAATATTTGTTACCCGAAGAAGTAGCTGATTGCGAATATCAAATTCAAAAGATTTTGGATATTGGTTTTAACGAAGAGCCACTTGATAGCCAAAAACGTTTAACTAATTTGTTTAAGTATGTATTAGAATTATTTACACTAATAAAAGACAATAATTGTAATTTAAGTGGTATTGTGTACGGGTTAAAATAAGTTGAAAAACTTGGGAGGAAATATGGAATCAATAGTATTTATTGACAGCGAAATAACTAATGAAGGCGCAATAGCCGATTTAGGAGCAGTTAAAGAAACTGCTCAATTTCACTCTGCCAACAAACAAGAATTTTCCGAGTTTGTTAAAGGCTCAGAATTTGTTTGCGGTCATAATATAATTCATCACGATATGAAATATATCGGAGAACTTTTTGATGTCAAAAATGCACCAAATTATATTGATACGCTTTATTTATCTCCACTTGTATTACCTAAAAAGCCTTATCATAAATTGCTTAAAGATGATAAACTTCAAACGGACGAACTCAACAACCCACTTAATGACGCAATCAAAGCGAAAGATTTATTCTACGATGAAGTAAACGCTTTTCAAACATTATCCCCTAAAATGAAGTGGATTTTATGTGCCTTACTATATCCTTTCCCTGAGTTTCAAGGATTTTTTAAGTATATAAATTTTAAGCCTTATGGTTTGAACGAGTATGCTATCAAAAGTGAGTTTGAGGGAAAAATTTGTTCTAATGCAGATATTGGCGCAATGATGAAGTATTATCCTGTAGAACTTGCTTATGCTTTAGCAATTATAAACTGTGACGATAAAACTTCTATTACCCCATCTTGGGTATTGAAAAACTATCCGAAAGTAGAAAACGTTATAAAATTCTTAAGGCATACGCCGTGTGAAAGCGGATGCAATTACTGTAAATCTAAACTAGACATACATAAACAATTAAAGAAATTCTTTGGTTTTGATGAGTTTAGAACTTATAACGGAGAACCCCTTCAAGAAAAAGCGGCTGAGGCTGCCGTAAAAGGCAAATCCGTACTTGCCGTTTTTCCTACGGGTGGAGGCAAATCTATTACATTCCAACTTCCCGCACTAATGGCTGGTGAAGCTATTCACGGGCTTACGGTTGTGATTTCTCCACTTCAATCGTTAATGAAAGACCAAGTTGACAATCTTGAAGAAAAAGGTCTAGCCGAAGCGGTTACCATCAACGGATTATTAAGCCCTATCGAAAGAAAAGATGCCGTTGATAGAGTTTCAAACGGCACGGCTTCTATGCTTTATATTTCACCTGAACAATTGCGTTCTAAAACTATTGAACGTTTGCTAATGTCGAGAAACGTTGCCCGTTTCGTGATTGATGAAGCACACTGTTTTTCTGCGTGGGGACAAGATTTTAGAGTTGATTATTTATATATAGGCGACTTTATAAGAGAACTTCAAAAGAAAAAAGGGTTAAAAAATCCAATTCCCGTATCTTGTTTTACTGCAACGGCAAAACAAAAAGTAATAACCGATATATGTGATTATTTTAAGAAGAAATTAGATATTGACCTTGAAATCTTCGCAACTAATGCAACGAGAAAAAATCTTCATTATGCCGTTCTCTACAAAGAAACGGAAGATGAAAAATATAATACGCTTCGTTCTTTAATAGAAGCAAAGAAATGTCCGACAATCGTTTACGTTTCAAGAACGAAAAGAACTTGGGCGCTTGCCGAAAAACTTACTAACGACGGATTCCCTGCAAGACCATTTAACGGCAAGATGGAATCTTCTGAGAAAATAGCAAACCAAGAAGCCTTTATTAAAAATGAAGTGCAAGTTATTGTTGCAACTTCTGCTTTTGGTATGGGCGTAGATAAAAAGGACGTTAAATTAGTTATCCACTATGACATCTCTGATTCACTTGAAAATTACGTTCAAGAAGCAGGTCGCGCGGGGCGTGACCAATCGTTAGAAGCGGAGTGTTACGTTTTATATAGCGATAATGACTTAGATAAGCATTTTATCTTACTCAATCAAACAAAATTGAGTATTAGCGAAATTCAACAAGTTTGGAAAGCAATTAAAGATATGACTAAAACGAGAAACAAAATATGTTGCTCAGCTTTGGAAATTGCAAGACAGGCAGGTTGGGACGATTCCGTTGCAGATATTGAAACAAGAGTTAAGACAGCTATCTCCGCTCTTGAAAATGCAGGTTACGTTAAACGTGGAAGAAACGTTCCACGCGTTTATGCTACAAGCATTTTAGTTAAAAATATGCAAGAAGCATCTTATATGATTGAAACTTCTCAATTGTTTAACGAAACAGAACGCTTATCGGCAAAAAGAATTATAAAATACCTTATTTCAAGTAGAAGTAGAGCCGATGCGGGCAATGACGATGCAGAATCAAGAATTGACTATATTGCGGATAATCTTGCTATAGAAAAAGAAGAAGTAATTAATATTGTTAATCGAATGAGAGAAATTAAACTTCTTCAAGATTCGCAAGATATGACAGCGTATATTAAACGTACGGAATCTCAAAATAAAGCATTGCTTGTACTTGAAAAGTTTATGAAGCTTGAAACCTTTATTCTATCGAAACTCGAAGAAGAAGGCAGTAGTTTTAACTTAAAAGAATTAAACGATGCTGCCATTAAAGAAGGAGTTAAAGCTTCAACTGTAAAAAATATAAGAACTATTAACTATTTTTGGACTATAAAGGGAGATATACACAAGAGTGAATTTAACTCTCAAAATAGGACGGATTATATTCCTACTATCGCAGTTGACAAGTTATTAGCAAAATTAGATAAAAGACGTGATGTTTGTAGGTTTATCGTTGAAGAATTATACCGAATGAGTGAGAAAGCGCCTATTAAACAAGACGAAGAAGCACTTGTAGAGTTTTCTTTAATTGGATTATACGAAGCCTACAAGGAAGCTCCAAAGTTGGAAATATACGATACACCCGTAACGTCTACAGATATAGAAGATGCTCTTTTATATCTTTCAAAAATAGGAGCGATTGCACTTCAAGGCGGATTCTTGGTTTCTTATAACGGAATGGAGATTAAACGTCTTATTACGGATAATAAAATTCGTTATAAAAACGAGGACTATCGTCTATTAAGCGAATTTTATAAGCAAAAAATACAACAAATTCATATCGTTGGCGAATACGCGAATTTAATGGTGCGTGATTACAATGCGGCGTTACAATTTGTAAACGACTATTTCCAAATGGACTTTAAGCGTTTTATTGCAAGATATTTCAAAGGAAGCCGTGCCGCAGAAATCGAAAGAAACATTACACCCGAAAAGTATAATCAATTGTTTGGAGAGCTTTCCGATAAGCAATCTGAAATTATTACTGACGACGAATCAAAATATATCGTTGTTGCCGCAGGCCCGGGAAGCGGAAAAACAAGGGTTTTAGTCCACAAGTTAGCATCACTTCTTTTGCTTGAAGACGTAAAGCACGAACAGTTGCTTATGGTTACGTTTTCTCGTGCTGCCGCTACGGAATTTAAGAAACGCCTTATTAAGTTAATAGGCAATGCGGCTGCCTTTGTAGAAATTAAAACTTTCCACTCCTATTGTTTTGACTTGTTGGGCAAAATCGGTAGTCTTGAAGAGTCGGAAAACGTAGTTAAGGATGCTGCTGAACTCATTAATAACGGCGAAGTTGAATTGGGAAGAATCACAAAAACGGTTGTCGTTATTGATGAAGCGCAAGATATGGATGAAAATGAGTTTGCTTTAATAAAAGCACTTATGAATCGTAACGACGATATGCGTATTATTGCCGTCGGAGATGATGACCAAAACATATATGAGTTTAGAGGCTCTGACTCAAAGCATCTTAAAGAACTAATTGAAGATTATGGCGCAAAGAAATATGAAATGACCGAAAATTATAGAAGCGGTAAAAATATTATAAACTTTGCAAACGCCTTTGCTAAAACAATACAGTCAAGAATGAAAACGGATAACGGTGTTCCCGTTAAAGATTTTGACGGAGTTGTTAAGATAACAAAGCATAACTCAAATTTAGAACAACCTATCGTTAATGATATTCTTGAAAGAAAACATAAAGGCTCGGTATGTGTTTTAACCACTACAAACGACGAAGCTTTAAGAATATTGGGTTTGCTTAATCGAAATAATATACCTGCAAAACTCATACAATCAACAGATGGTTTCCAAATGTATAACCTTGCCGAAGTTAGATATTTCTTAAAACAAATAGACGGAGAGTTAAAAACTCCTGTTATTTCGGATGCATTATGGAAATCTGCAAAAGAACGTTTAGAGCGATTCTATGGTAAAAGTTCTTGTTATGAAATCTGTTTAAAGATGATTTTGGACTTTGAGAAGATAAATAAAACAAAATATAGAACGGACCTAGAAGAATTTATCAAAGAATCAAAATACGAAGATTTCTATACGGAAGAGAAAGAAACGGTTTTAGTTTCTACCATACACAAATCAAAAGGTCGTGAATTTGATACGGTTTATATGCTTTTGAATAATGTTTCTTGTGTTAACGACGAAGAAAAACGTAAAATCTACGTTGGTTTAACAAGAGCAAAAGAAGAATTATATATCCACTGCAATAATGGCTTATTTGATAATATTAGTGATGGTGTTGCTGATGTTGTTTGTGATGAAAAAATATATGAAGAGCCATCGGAGATTATGTTGCAACTTTCATATAGGGATGTTGTTCTCGACTTTTTCAAAGATAAGAAAGATACAATTATAAAATTGCGTAGTGGCGACGTTTTGCAGTTGGAAGAAGAACATCTTTGCACGGTAATTGATGGAAAACTCATAAAAGTCATCAAATATTCAAAAGCGTTTAAGGAAAAATTGGATTTCCTTAAAGCAAAAGGATACGAGCCAACCACAGCAACGATTAGATTTATCTTAGCTTGGAAAGGAAAAGATGATGAAAACGAAACTGCCATTATCCTTCCCGATATATGTTTGAACAAAAAATAATTAAAAACTTTGTAACAACGGTCAAATATCCCAATCCTTGGACATTTGACCGTTGCCATTTTTAGCGAAAATTTATATAATTATGACATAAATTGTCATATTTACTATGATATAATAACGTCAAGGTGTAATAGAATGAAGAAACGCGTTCAACTCCACGCAAAAGACGTGATGTGCTATCAAGAAAATGAAGAATATTACTTAAACCGCTTTCCGAAACGAGCAAAAACGGAAGGTATGGTTTATTATTTTCAAAAGATAGACGGCGGCATTGTGAAAACGGAAATAACAGTTGAGCAATGGAAAGAATTATATCTATTCAACAAACGGCTATATAGAAGCAACCTAAAGCATTACGACGATAGATATTTTGCGCGTTTCCCTATCTATCAAGACGAAGACGGCGATGAAGCCGACCCAATGGAATACCAAGCCGATACGGAAAGTTTTTATACCGAAGCAAACGCTTGCGAAAGATTAGACTTGCAAAATGTTATAAGGAGATTAACCGAAGAACAACAAGATATTTATACGCTTTCATACATACAAGACTTTACGCAAGAAGAAATCGCCAAAACGTTAAATTTAGAGCAATACCAAGTAAGCCGTATATTAAAAGAACTTGACGAAATTATTTATACGGCAAAGTTAGACGACGGCACTCGTGATGAGATTACGTTAAAAGTGGATTACATTTACGACTACTATCGAAGAACGGGCAAATTAGAACATTTAGAAAACGTTGCTATGGAAGATTTTCTTTCTAACTTATTACCCGAAGAAGATGAAAGAATCCGTTGTTGGTTTTATACTGAAAGTGAATTGTATCGGTATGGCATAAAGTTTTTAGTGCGATACAAATTAGAAGATTATTCAAACCGAAATATCTATACGGAAATGTTTTCTTTACAAGACTTATCTGCACGTGGATATTTTATGCAGTTTATGACTGACTTGCCGTTGGAATATCAATGGTTATATTTACACCTACAAAAAGAAATAGAACAACGGCAAAAACTGTTCCCAAAACCGAAAGCACGTAAACATAACCGCTTTATTAAAGAACTTAAAGCAATCGCAAAGAAGGCAAACACGACGCCTATGGAATACTTTAATAACACCTTTTTACCTTACTTGGAAAGCAAATGCTCAAAGCAAAATTTAGCCTATGCTAAAAAAGAGTTGGGCTTCTTCGTGGTTAAGGAAGATAATACAACCCCTATATCTGAACAACTTGAAAAGACAATTAAGAGTTTGCCAAAGAAAGAACGAGAAAGATTAGAAACCTTAAAAAGAAAATAATTTTTAACTTTTGAAAAATCCTTGCATAATTTACGGCAAGGTGTGTCCTTATATAAGTGAGAGGGCAAAACTTTCAACTAAATAGAGAAATGAGAAAGCCTGTAACGGAAACGTTGCGGGCTTTTATCATACTCACAAGGAGGACAACATAATGAGAATACGACCACCATAACGGCAAGCAAAAACTTATAGGCGGCATAAGTGTAGCCCACTACACTTTCCTTTGAAAGTGGTGGGCTCTGCGAGGCAAAATAATGACTAAAAATTAAAGCGGAAAATATCAAAATCCTAAGCAGGTTAAGAAAACCGCTTAAAAAATTATTTTGTTGCAATTCTACCGCTTTTTCAAAGCAGGTAAAGAGAATTGCCAAAATGGCGCTTTTGACCTTTTCAAACAATCGGGAAACCCGATTTTTGCCTATGCCTATTTCGAACAAACAACAACTCAATACTAAGAAAAAAGCGAATGAACGTGCGTCCTATAAAGAGGAAAATATATTAGATAAGGATTGAAAAAGATTCATTGCTTGTAAAAAGAAAAACCGCAATAAAGCGGTCCGTAAATGCAAAAAGCATTAAAAGGAGAAAAAATTATGAAAACTAAATATCATTAAAAAACTAATTACAGGGGGTAAATAATTATTAAACAAGAACACAACACCAATACTTATCTTTCCGCACCTTCCACTACCGCAGTAAGAAAGGTGAAAGATAAAAAATATCTCGTGCAGAGTTTTTATCTTGGAGGAAAAGATATAAATACAGTAATACAGCGTGTAGCAATGGATAAAGCCTATGCAGAAACGCTTGAAAATAAGGAGGAATTATGATATACTACTGCCAAGTGAATATTGCTCGCTTGGGTTTGGGAGGTAAAAATGAAACCTAAGCAAAATAAAAATTACATAGTAGGAATTTATGCAAGACTGTCACGTGACGACGGACAAGACTCGGAATCAACGAGTATAGAAAACCAACGCTTAATTTTAACCAAGTACGTTAACGAAAAAGGTTGGACACTGCACGACGTTTATATTGACGACGGAATATCGGGAACTACGTTTGAAAGACCGGGCGTACAAAAATTATTGGACGATGCGAAAAACGGGGTAATCAATACGATAATTGTAAAAGACCTTTCCCGTTTTGGAAGAAATTATATTCAAGTCGGACAATATCTTGATTACGTCTTTCCAACGTTTGGAATACGTTTTATCGCTATTCAAGACAACGTGGATACGGCTAACCGTGATAACAGTGCAATGGAAATGATGCCTATAATGAACGTGTTTAACGAATGGCACGCCGCTAATACGAGTAAAAAGGTAAAATCGGTTATTCGCGCACAAGCGAAAGACGGAAAGTATCACTCGCCCAAAGCACCATTTGGATACGTTATCGTGGATAAAGACAAGCGATTGCCCGTAATTGACGAACCTGCCGCAAGTGTTGTAAGGCGAATCTTTCAAATGAGATTAAACGGCTACTCTATGAGTAAAATAAAAGACGTTCTTAATCTTGAAGGTATTCCTTGCCCGCAACGATATATGCAAGAAAAGTTTGGCAAGAAAGGCGATAGTCGTGGCTTAAAGTATTGGTCGATGCAATCGGTAAAATGGATATTAAAAAATCCTATCTACACGGGCGACTTAGTTCAACAACGCGTAACAACCGTATCGTATAAAAACCATAAGCGTATTTATCGTGATGAAAGCGATTTTCTTGTGATTAAGAACACACACGAGCCGATTATAGACCGAGAAACTTTTGAGCGGATACAAGAAATGTTACGTTCGGTCAGTCAAGGACGAAAAACAAAACGAAGCGGATTCGTTCACGCTCTTTCGGGTTTAATGTTCTGCGAAGATTGTGGCGGTAAAATGCGAATGAGTCGTTCAGTAACAAACGGCAAAGTTTATTGCTCGTTTGAGTGTGGCGACCATAACAGGCTTGGTAAGGCTTATTGTTTTAGTCATCATATTAACGCAAAGGATATCGAAGAAGTTATTTTGGCGGATATCCGAAGTAAGATTGATATGGTAATAGCCGATGAAGACGCCGTTAGAAATACTTTCCTTGAAAGAAGCGAAAAACTTTCTCAAGAGAAAATCAAGTCGATTCAAAATGAGTTAAAAAAGAAAAGCAAACGACTTGCTGATTTAGATGGGCTTCTTGAAAACGCTTACGTTGACAAGGTTAAAGGTAAAATTCCCGAAGATATTTGCGTTATGCTAATAACGAGATATACAGACGAGAAGAAAACCTTAACGGCGGAGATTGAAGAACTTAATGAAAGTCTTGCTAAAAGTAGTCAAGTTGTTGCCGACGTGGACGAGTTTATAGCGAAGATAAAACGCTATCTAAACGTAAACGAATTAACGAGAGCAATGAGTGTTGAACTTATTGAACGAGTTATAATCGGTGCAACACCAAAAGACAAGAATACGCCAAGAAAAATACAAATCGTTTACAAAGTCGATTTAGTGTAAATTGAATAGAAAATAAAAAGGCACGGTAGTTTATCATTTGTCCATAATGATAGACTACCGTGCTACACTTTTGAAAATTTTCCACAAAAAAATTCCCCACAAAAAATATCAACTCGATAAATTGGAATTTGCTTATCTTTTCTTATAAATCAAAAGTTCGGGATTTTCTCCGTTTTCTTCATAAGTGCAGATGAGGATAAAATCCATGTTGGCGGCGATACCAAAACATCTATCACCGCCGAATTCGCATTCAAGTTGATTCCCGAGGTAGGTTGAGTTATCGTCAAGAAATTTTACCATTTTACCGTTTGGAAGACAATATTCAAGATTGATGTATCCACCAACAAGAGCGTCAAGCTTCTCAACCTTTGGCATTCCTTCAATCCCAAGAGCGTTGATTTCATCAATCAGTATTCTTTTAAATTCTTCGAGCTTTTCTTTTCCGCCTATTTCGACATATCGTTTCCAAATATCAAGCGTGTATTCACCGTCGACATAGCACCATTTGCAGTATTCCTCATTGAAATTTCCATCGGTTTCTTTACTGATATTACAGTCCTCAAGAGGCATACCGCAACATTGACATATTAGATTTCTCGGAGAACCAAGGAGCGTATTAATCGACACGTTAAACAACTGTGAAAGAAGTTTGAGCGTTTCTGTGTTCGGTATCGTTTCCCCTGTTTCCCAACGGGAGACTGCCTGCCTTGTTACAAATATCTTTTCCGCAAGCTCTTCTTGCGAAAGACCTTTTTTCATTCTTAACTCATAGATTACGTCTTTTGTTTCCATAAAAATCATCCTCTCCGTTAATTGTGCTCATATTATACTAAAAATTGTCAAAATTGACAAGCATACTATACACAATTTATCAGAGTTGACAAGAAACTTGCAGTTGCTACCTAATTGTAAAATTCTTATTTATCGGTGAGTTTATTATATCGAAAAAATTAGTATAATGCAATCAGTTTTGCGTGGGTAAAAGAAAACTCGACTTAAAAAAGTCGAGTTTTCTAGATTGCATAATTAAATTCCCTAAGAGTGACGCCCTTAAGAACGGTTTTTTCTTTTATTTGGTTTATAACGTAGTTTTAAAGTGTACGACGTTTGTCAAAGGCATACCCTTACGCTTGTCTCTCGGTGGTTTACCCTTGCCGGTACGGGATTCTATACGGATATCTTCGGTATTGACGATATAAGTGCAAGAAGGGTCAATAAGAGCAATATTGTACGGCTCCGTGACGTAATCCGCCCACATAACTGAATTTCCGTTGTCGCCCAAGGTTGCGATTTTGACACCCTTTCTGTAACGCGTCATTATATCAATATCGCAAGCCAAAACGCGTTTCATATACGCTTTGTCGGTAACAACCACAATTTCGCCTTCGGGAGAAATTTGTCCTGCAAATACCACTTCGTCGTCGTTAAGCATCATACCCTTTACACCGCCGGAAACCCTACCTTGTTCGGGAACTTCCGCCGTAATAAAGTTGAGGCACATACCCTGTTTTGTAACGAACAATATCGTTGCGTTGGGTTGTAAAACTTCCACACCGATAATAGCGTCCTCATCTTTGATTTTTGCCCCGCAAAACGCCGTTTTACCCAAGCCGTATTCCGACCAATCGGTAAGTTTGACCATACCTGCTTTGGTATAAAAGAGCAGTTTGCCTTCTGGCATTTTGTCTCCAACGGTAAACACGGCAACGGGTTTTTCGTCCTTTGCATCTAAGAAGAAGGTGTTAAATTCAAAACCGACGTCGTTAAACTTTGTTTCCTTAAGTTTTTCTACAGGCAACTGATAGCAATTGCCCTTGTCGGTAAAGAACAAAACTTTGTCGTTTGAAGTCGCCGGAGTAAAACACAAGTGCATTGCCCCTACCAGCGTTCTTTCGCTTGCGTCCTTAATAGACATTGCAAAACTTCTTGCGGAAATGCATTTTACGCAATGGGTTGCAGTAATACCTACAACGTAGTTTTCTACGGGTTTTTCGTCCGTTTCGCTGGGAATAGAAATTTGTGACTCTTGCTGAACGATAATCGTACGTCTTTCGTCACGGTATTGGCGTTTGATTGCCGACAACTCTTGTTTAAGCAAATCGTTTAACGCTTGCTTGCTGTTGATGATTTCGGTGTATTTTTCAATCAAAGACTTGAGTTCTCTCAACTCGTTTTCGAGCTTAGTTACTTCAAGTCGTGTAATACGAGCAAGTTTAAGTTCAAGTATGGCGTCCGCTTGAATATCAGTCAACTTAAAGCGAGCCTTAAGGTTTATTCTTGCTTCCGTAGTAGAAGAAGAAGTTTTGATGATATGCACTACTTCGTCAATATTTGCAACTGCAATAATAAGACCTTCAAGTATATGCGCCCTTTCCTTTGCTTTTTTAAGCTGATATTTTGTACGATTTAACACCACCTGACGTTGATAATTGGTATAGTAGGCAATAATATCCAACAGCCCCATTTGTTGAGGTTTTCCGTCGGCGATAGCAACCATATTGATACCAAACGTGCACTGCAAGTTGCTGTACTTAAACAAAACGTCAATAATCTTTTTGGGATCGTAGTCTTTGCGAACTTTTATTACGGCGCGCATACCCTCCTTGTCGGACTCGTCAACTATATCTAAAATACCGGCAAGTTGTTCCTTTCTTTCCTCCTTGAGAGCAAGAATTTTAGTCAAAAGGTCAGCTTTGTTTACCTGATATGGCAACTCTGTAATGACGATATTCTTTTTGTCGTGATCGCCGTTTTCGATATGAACGTTTGCCCGCATTATTATTTTGCCACGCCCCGTCTCGTACGCCTGAGTCAGTTCGTTTGCAATGACGTAACCGCCCGTAGGAAAATCCGGCCCCTTGATAATCTTCATCATTTCTTTTAAGGAAATGCGACGGTCGTTGATATATGCAATAACTCCGTCGATAACTTCTCCAAGATTGTGTGGCGGGATATTTGTTGCAAGACCTACGGCAATACCCATTGCGCCGTTTACCAACAAGTTTGGAAAACGCCCCGGCAACATATCTGGCTCCATAAGTTTGTCGTCGTAGTTTCTGCTCCACTTGACTGTATCCATTTCAAGGTCGCGCAACAACTCCAACGCGAGTGGCGCCATTCGAGCTTCGGTATAACGCATAGCAGCCGCGCCGTCACCGTCAACACTACCGAAGTTCCCTTGCCCTTCGATAAGGGTTTTGCGCATATTGAAAGGTTGAGCAAGTCTTACCATTGCGTCGTAAACGGAAGTATCGCCGTGCGGATGGTATTTTGCAAGGCAATCACCAACGACGGCGGCGCTTTTTCTAAAAGGCTTGTCGGGATTTAGCCCAAGGTTGTGCATAGTAAACAAAATTCTTCTCTGAACGGGCTTTAAGCCGTCCTCCACGCGTGGCAACGCTCTGTCCAAAATGACGTATTCCGCGTACGGCATCATGCTGTCGTGAAATACTTCCTCCATGTTTTTAAAAATCACGTTGCTACCGTCGGGGAGTTTGGCGTATTCTTTAGTTGTAATTTCAAGCTGTTTCACAACTCTTCCTCCTATACGTATTCGTTAAAGACTTCGTCCACGTTTTTATTGAAGTCGGCATTTTCGATAATATACGCCTTGCGAGCTTCAACCGCGTCACCCATAAGTGTTGTCAAAAGTCTTTCCGCCTCAGCCGCGTCCTCTACCGTCACCCGCATAAGAGTACGCGACGCAGGGTTCATTGTAGTTTCCCAAAGTTGTTCGGGGTTCATCTCGCCAAGACCTTTATAACGTTGCAAGGTGTAACCTTTGCCTATTTCGTTTATACAATTTGGCAATTCCGCATCGTCATAAGCGTATAAAATCTTGTCCTTTTTCCAAACCTTATACAAAGGTGGCATACCTATATAAACGTGCCCTTCTACCAACAATTCCTTCATATAGCGGTAAAAGAAAGTCAACAAAATACACCTTATGTGAGCGCCGTCTTGGTCAGCATCTGACAAAATAATGATTTTGTCGTATTTAAGAGAGGACATATCAAATTCCTCGCCTATACCCGTATCCAAGGCGGATATTATACTGCGGATTTCCTGATTTTCCAACACTTGGTCAATACGCTTTTTTTCCGCATTGAGAGGTTTGCCCCTTAAGGGCAAAATCCCCTGATACTTTCTACTACGCGCTTGCTTTGCGCTACCGCCTGCAGAGTCACCCTCTACGATAAACAACTCGTTTTTGTCGTATTCCTTAGACGTACAACTACTCAACTTGCCAATAAGATTTGCGTTGGCAATGGTATTTTTTTGACGAGTGATTTCCTTTGCTTTGCGAGCGGCTTCTCTTACCTTTGCGGCGGCAATTGCTTTGCCTATGAGTTTTTCACCATTGGCAACTTCCGTCTTTAAGTACTCAAGCAAGCCCTGTTGAGTAAGGGCGTCTACCGCAGACTTTGCTTCAACGTTACCTAACTTGGTTTTTGTCTGCCCCTCAAACTGAACGTTGTTCATCTTAACGGACAAAACCGCCGTCATACCCTCTCTAAAGTCCTCGCCCAAAAGGTTTGCTTCCTTATCTTTGAGCAGTTTGCGCTCTCTTGCAAAATCGTTAAAAACCTTGGTAATAGCCGTTTTAAAGCCCGTTTCGTGCGTACCACCCTCAGGGGTAGGAATATTATTTACGTAGCTGAACATATTTTCGGTATATCCGTTGGTCATTTGTATAGCAAACTCCACAAACACACTTCCGTTGTCGCCCTTAAAGTAAATCGGCGAATGCAAAGACGTTTTGTTTTCGTTTAAATAACGCACAAAATCCGAAAGTCCGCCCTCGTACACGTACTCTTCGTGCAGGGGGTTGTTTTCCTCGTCGGTTGCCCTTAAGTCCGTCAATTCAAAAGCTATACCCTTGTTTAAAAAGGCAAGTTCCTTTACTCGCTTGTTGATGGTTTCAAAACTAAAAACGTTTGCGCCAAAAACTTCCTCATCAGGCAAAAAGGTAACCGTCGTGCCGGAGTGCTCCGAGCAATCTTGCTCCACGCAAGCCAAAGGCGCAACGGGAATACCGCTTTGAACCTTGTTCATTTCCTTATCAAAATAAGAGTGAAACTCCATTTGATACTTTTTATTTTCCCTCACTACGGTGACTTTAAGCCACTTTGACAAGGCGTTTGTAACGCTTGCGCCAACGCCGTGTAATCCACCGCTAAAACTATAATTTTTGCTATTAAATTTTCCGCCGGCGTGCAGTTGAGTGTATACCACCTCTACACCGCTGACCTTGAGTTGCGGATGAATATCTACCGGCACGCCTCTGCCGTTGTCCTTTACCGTTGCGCTACCGTCTTTGTTTATAGTAATCTCTATGCGGTTTGCAAAACCGTTTGCGGCTTCGTCTACGGCGTTGTCAACTATTTCCCAAAGGATATGATGCAAGCCCTTGATGCCCGTCGTACCGATATACATACCGGGGCGGAGTCTAACCGCATCTAAGCCCTCCAGCACCTGTATATCACTAGCGTCATAACGTCTCTCTGCCAAAATAAACCTCCGTAATTAATAATTTTGTCAAAAGTAAAAATAATTAAAACTTTTTTACATTATACCATACAATACGACAAATTGCAATAAATATTTATACATTTTTTTTGATGTCGTTTGATTTAAATCGCAATAAAAATGAAATTTGCTAATATTTATACTGTTTTACTTTTAATTATGCAAATCAACAAAAAAATACCTACAATAGAACGTTTATTAACAACAAACAAAAAGTCCGTTGTTTAAAACGGACTTTTTTGATGGTTTTTATTTAATTTTCCTTCTTCCAAACAATAGGAGTTTTGCCGTCAGTATCAAAGTGCCAATAATTGCCACTTTCCGTAGGTTGCGTTTCGGAATAATAGTATATAGTTGTATTTTTTAAATTATCATTATCGGCACCAATACTAATTTTACTCCATTGGCTTGCTGTACCCATATAGTAAACACTTGTTAAACTACTGCAATTATAGAACGCCCATTCTCCTATACTCGTTACACTTTTTGGTATAACTATACTTAGTAAACTACCGCAATCAGAAAACACGCCAACTCCTATACTCGTTACACTATCAGGTATTACTATACTTGTTAAACTATCGCAATTATTGAACGCATAATTTCCTATACTCGTTACACTATCAGGTATTACTATACTTGTTAAACTACTGCAATTAGTA
>CABUZX010000024.1 GCA_902496185.1 uncultured Subdoligranulum sp.
ACTTTTGCTTTGTCAATAATTTTTTGATATCTTTTTTTATTTTTTTTGGAAATATTTAGTCCTTTTATCTGAAATTTGTCCACTTTTCCACAAAAACAAAAAAAGACCTGAAAAATTCAGGTCAAAAAAATCATTTTTTATTTATTTATTTGTTTTTCTAACAAAGCCTTTATGTCTTCGAGCAAACCTTCGGTTGTGTGGCGTTTTGCTTCTTCCGCCTCGGCTTTTGCTTTGGCTTCTGCCTCTGCTTTTGCGTCAGCTTCCTTCTTTTCAAAGTAAGCAATAGCAGCCTTTTTGTCCTTTGGATTGATGCCGGCTTGTTTTAGTTCTGCCTTTTCCGCTTTGTCGAATTTAGCTTTCTCAAAAAGATTTTTAAGCTGGTTGTTGCTTGCATTAAATTTGTTAATTGACTTAACAATCATAAACAAAACAAGAGCAATCAGCAAAAAGTTGATAATCGCATTGATAAAGGCGCCCCAATCAATATAAATAGAATTTGCCAAATCGATAGTGCCGTCTTCTAACGTTGTTTTGGTCAAAAACGTATACACCTCACTCAATGCGTCTTTGCCCATAATCAATGCCAGCAACCAATTGATAATAGGCTTTAAAATATTGTTGCTCAAGGAATTGACGATTGCAGTAAACGCACCGCCAACAATGACACCAACAGCCATATCCAAAACGTTGCCACGAGTAATAAAAGTTTTAAACTCTTTAAAGAACTTTTTCATTTTGTTAACTCCTTTGTATATTGTTTTTTATTTTCTATTTTGATAATTTTCAAAATCCTTTGCAACGGATTTTAGTTTAGAAATTATATCCAATTCGTACGGGCAACGCTCCATACATTTTCCGCATTTAATACAGTCCTCAGCCTTGACCTTCATAGAGTCGTAACGCTCCGACGCCCACTCCGCCAAGTCGTAATTTTTGAGATAATTTTGAAAGGTAAAGCAAGTAGGAATATCTATACCCACGCTACAAGGCGCGCAATATCCACAGCGACGGCAAAAACTGTTGCCCAGCTCTTTCTTTATTTTTTCGCATTTTGCCTTTTCTTCTGCCGTTAAGGGCGATTTTTGCGCGGAAACGTTTTGCAAAATTTCCTCGTTGTTTGCCATACCGGGGATAACGACGCTCACAAAGTCGTTTGCAAGACAAAATCTCAAAGCAAGCTGAATATCATCAAGATTGCCACCCGCAAGAGGCTTCATTACGATAACGCCGATATTCATTTTGCCTGCCTTTTTAAACAACTCCTCGCCTTGCGTTTCCACCACGTTGTACGGAAACATTATGCTTTCAATCTTGTCGCCAAAATTATCAATTGCGTAGTCCAAAATTTCGCGCTTGTGACAAGTCAAGCCAAAATGCAAAACTTTGCCCTTTGCTTTGTATTCTTCAAAGGCTTCAAAAGCGCCCCCAACGCCAAAAATCTTGTCAATCGAGGCGCAGTCCTTTACGTTGTGCACCTGATACAAATCTATATACGGAGTGTCCAACGCAGTCAACGATTGCTCGATATTGAGCGCAAAACCTGCCTTGTCCACGCCTGGACCTTTGGTTGCAAGCACCACTTCGCCCCTCTTGTTTTTGATTGCCTTGCCTATATAACCTTCGCTTACGGAATATCCGCGCGCCGTGTCAATAAAGTTGATGCCCTGCGACAAAGCAAAATCTACAACCTTGATTGCCTCTTGCTCGGATATGCGCTGAATAGGAATACCCCCAAAACCTATGACGGAAATCTTAAGTCCGCTTTTGCCCAAAAGATTGTATTGCATAATTCCTCTCCGTTTTTGCATTTTCTTGTTTTTCAGTTATTATTGTAGTACAACTCACAAAAAAAGTAAACAAAAATAAAAAATTTTATAAATTTCTTATCAAAAGCCTTTATTTTGGCAAACTATTTTTTTCTTTTTGCCAATACAAAGCAATGGAGACAACCCTAACCCAGCAACGCCACGTGAGTAAAAATATATTAAAAACAACGGCAAACCGTAACAGATTGCCGTTGTAAAAATATTTTATCTATTTATGAATTATCATAACAATAATTCAAAACCTGATTTATAGGCAAACTATAAACGATACCGTAAACAACGTCACCCGAAGGATCTTTTGTCCTAAAGGTCGTTATGCCTATCAATTTGCCTTTTTGATTAAGCAACGCTCCGCCACTGTTGCCCGAAGAAATTGTCAAATCGCATTGAATAACTTCTTTTGTTTTTTCTCCGTACTCTACGTTTACTTTTGGCATACTCACTATACCGCAAGTAATAGACAAACCGTAATTTGAGCCGTTGCCTATAGCGTACACCCTTTCGCCAAAACGCAGATTGTCAGAATTGCCGATTTTTATTGCCCTTGTTTTTGCCGTATTGTCAATCAATTGCAAAACTGCAATATCTTTTTCTCCGTCAAACTTCTTTAACTCTGCCTTGCGGTAATCTTCCTCGTGGGCAAAACGCAGATAATATTCCTCATACTGATATTCTATACCCAATCTTGTATACGTCACAACGTGAGCGTTTGTCACAAATACTCCGTCGTCACCGATACAAACGGCAGTGCCAAAGCTTTCGCCAATATCTTGACTGTATGCTTTTAACTCTACAATACTTTGTATTGATTTTTCAAACACCTCCGTTGAGGTAGGCGATCTCAAAAAAATCCCACACACAAGCACCGCTACAATGATAAGGCTTGACAAAATATATATCCAAATTTTTTTCATTTTGTCACCACCCGTCCGTTTAATACCTCAAGGTCAACTCCAAAGTTGGATACGCTCCGTCAAACAATTTGTCAGTGACAAATGTGAGCCTAACCACTTCTTCCACAAAAACATACGTACCCGTTGCTATGGGTTGCTGTCCTGCGCTTGGCTCAATTTGCGATTGATCTTCCAACAAATAAATTTCAAAGCCTTTTGTATCTGGCAACCACTTAAATATACAAGCTTGAGCCTTATCTTGCTCCGTCTTGCGGGCATGCACTCTCAAGCATTTGTGCCCGTTAAAAACTTCTTCCGTCCCGACAAAGTCCAGCACCTTCCATTCTTCCGAAATCTTTGACTCCCAACGGAATTGATATTCCCACGGCTCAAAATCTGCCTTTTCAAGTTGATTTACAGTCAGCACCACTTTTTCAAAACTCTCGCCAAACAACTCTACCTTCTTTTGAAAAGCCACTTGATTTTGCTCGTACAAATCTCTTATACGAACTGAAGTTGCAACGTAAGTGCGGTTTGTAGGCTCGACGTCAATTCTCAAATCTTCTTCCTTTGGTATGCTTATTTTAATATATTCTTCATAACCGCTATAAACGTCCAAACTATATCGCGCCGGTATTTTTTTGCCGTTTAGAGTCAAATAACCAAACCCATCATAGCCACCCACCGTCCTAAAGTATATTTTTTTGTTTTGATCAAAGTACTCTACGTATTTTGGTCGTGGTATAGTTTCCATAGGATCCACACGTGGAAACAGCATACACCCAACAGCAAAACAAACGTAAACAAGCAAAACAATAATCAACAATATCAAGGTTATTACTCTTTTTTTCATCTCGTCACCCCATCAATTAACGTTAAGCGTCAACTCAACGGTTGGATATGCTCCATAAAACAATTCGTCCGTGACAAAAGCGAGTGTAACAACATCATCTTGCAAAACGTACGTACCTGTTGCCATTGCTTGCTGATCTTCCGTTGGCTCATATTGATCTTCTTCCTTTGTGTAAATTTCAAAGCCTTTTTCCTCGGGCAACCACACAAAGAAAAAACTTTCCATTTCGCTGGCCCTGTAAGAATACATGTCCCTCCAAACTGTCATTGCAACAGGCTTGCCGTTAGTGCCTTGGCCACGAAGACCAACGCTGGACAATGAAAACAATTCCCAATCATCAATCATTTGCACGTCCCACGACATTTCCCAAACCTCAAAATCCTCTTTGGTAAGTTGATTCATTGTCAGGACTATTTGCCCAAAATTTTCGCCAAACAATACTACTTCTTTACTTGTGGTAATTTGATTTTGTTCATTTAAATCGCTTGTATCAAAATAATCAGAAGCATAAGTTCTGTTTGTAGACTTGCCGATACGAGGATCTTCGTCCTTGGGTATGTGAACCAAAATACCCTGCCCACCTACTGAAACTAATTCGTATTCTGCTTCTATTTTTTTGCCATTTAATACCAAGTACCCTACTCCATACATGCCACCAACTGTCTTAAAATATATTTTGCCATTTTTGTCAAAATATTCTACGAATCGTTGCTCACTTGCCTTTTCATACCCTAAAGTACATCCTACTGCCAAACAAGAATATATCGTTGCAAAAATAATCAATACAATCAATGCAATTATTCTTTTTTTCATCTCGTCACCACCCATCCTTGAATAAATCCGTTATTTGTTGGACTGCCATACAAAAAATCACCGATAGTACCGTTTGACATTTTAGTCTCCATACTCTTCCCTCATTTAAAATATGTTTATGTTTTTATAATACATAATTATTATGGATACGTCAACATATTTTTTCTTTTTTATAGCATTTTTCAAAAATACATATATTTATAAAATTTATGTGATAAACCACAAAAAACAACGGCAAACCGTAACAGATTGCCGTTGAAATGCTATTAATTATAATCAAAAATCAAATATTTTTAAGATATTTTTCGGCGTATTTTTCGTACTGTTCCTTATAGTACGGATCGTCAGCCTTCATATTGCGTACAGATTCGTGCAAATTCATATTGTGCTCCTTTGCTTCCTTTACGCACCCTGCTATATTTGAGCAGTGGTCGGACGTACGCTCAAGATTTGTCAAAAGGTCAGACCAAACAAACCCTGCGTCGATACTGCAATTGCCCTGTTGCAAGCGCAAAATATGCCTTGAACGCAATTTTTCCTTCATTTGGTCGATTATTTCTTCAAGCGGTTCTACCATATTAGCCAATTCGACGGAATCTTGCTCAAAGGCGCTTTGAGCTGTTTCCAAAATTTCTTCCACTGCCGACGAAAGGGTTTCAAGCTCCTTTTTTGCCATATCGGTAAATTCAAGCCCTTTTGACTTGAGTTCCTGCGCAGAACCGACTATATTCATTGCATGGTCAGAAATTCGTTCAAAGTCACCAATAACCTTTAACAGCTTGCCCGCCTCGGCGCTGTCGTGTTCGCTCACTTGCTTGACGCTCAACTTGACGAGATAAGTCCCGATAATATCTTCGAGATGGTCGGTTTTGTTTTCCGCGTCTTGAATTTCTTCCACCCGCTTGTCGCTGTAATCCGACAAACAAGCAATAGCGCTCTTTAAAGCCAAAACGCTGTTTTGCCCCATCTCACGCGCAAGAGCATTGCAACGCTCTAACGCAACGGCAGGAGTTGCAAGCAAACGTTCGTCCAACTCAGCAACTTCTTCCGGCTTTTTGGCGTCGGGCACGATTTTGTAAGCAAGTTTTTCCAAAAGTACGGACATTGGCAAAAGCAAAACCACGCACGCAACGTTAAAGAGCGAGTGAGCCGTTGCAATGCCCGACATTGTTGCTGATTGGTCAAACAACGCAGGCGCAAATACCGCGTCCACAACGGCGTATACGATAAGCCAAATTATCGTGCCCATAGTATTGAAAGCCAAATGCACGATTGCCGCGCGCTTTGCGTTTCTGTTTGCGCCAATACAAGACAATATCGCAGTGATACAAGTACCAATATTTTGTCCCATAATAATTGGTATCGCCGCGCCGTAAGTCACCGCGCCCGTCATTGCAAAAGCTTGCAAAATACCAACAGATGCCGAACTTGACTGAATAATAGCCGTAAGCACTGCTCCGGCTATCACTCCCAAAATAGGATTTTTGAAAGCAACAAACAAATTAGTAAATTCCGGAACGTTTTTTAAACCTTCTACCGCGCCCGTCATTATATCCATACCAAACATCAATACGGCAAACCCCAAAAGTATCGTACCTACGTCCTTTTTGCGCTGGCTTTTGCAAAACATATACAGCGCGATACCAATCAATGCAAGTACGGGAGTAAACGACATAGGCTTTAAGAGTTGCAAAACGATATTGTCTCCCGAAATTCCGCTAAGACTGAGTACCCAAGCCGTCACGGTAGTACCGATATTTGCCCCCATAATAACGTTGATTGCCTGCTTTAATGTCATCAATCCCGAGTTTACAAAACCTACAACCATTACCGTTGTCGCCGAAGAACTTTGAATAACGGCGGTCACACCCAACCCCGTAAACAACCCTGCAAATTTGTTTGTAGTAAGTCGCCCCAACAAGGATTGAAGCCTACCCCCTGCGCTCCTTTCAAGAGCTTGCCCCATTACGTTCATGCCGTACAAAAACAAACATAAACCACCAACAAGTGTTAACGCGTCGAAGATATCCATATTACTCTTCCTTTTTTCTCCTTTCTCTTTTGTAAATATCCAAATTATTCATTATAGATATAATAACATAAAAACACAATACCCGCAAGGATTCAAACACAACCGAACAAAACTTTTTCTTTTGCACCTACGCAAAAAAGGATAACCAAATTTGGTTATCCTTTTTGTTGTAAAGCATATTGCATTTATTCATATAATCTTTAAAGCAAAGTCACCTATTGCCTTCGCAACTCAAACTTTCTCCCGCGTCTTTTTATGCTGTTTTGCATTAAAAAAATTTAACGCCTTTTCCGTCAAGGTAATTTCTTGTACGTAAATATAATTACTTGCCGTATTGAAATCGAAAAAAATGTAATTTCGTATACACAAAGCCATTAACAACCTGCGTAACTCGTCAGAATTTTTTACGCCTATGTCGCTATAATCATTTATTGGGATTCTAAATCTTACTTCCATCGTGTTTGTATAACGAGTATAAATATAATCTAATAATGATTTTTCTTTGGGGTTTAAATATTCTTGCATTTAAATACCTCTACAAAAAAAGTGCGCCAACCGAAGTTAACGCACAAAAAACGCAAACTCCGATAGTCGCCAAACCAACCGAAAAGCAAGAACTATACCTAATTATCGCCATGTCAGTAGGAATTTGCATTTTTAACAAATTCATTATTGACATGACTAAAAAAGGGTATAACTATCCTATAAAGAAAAAAACAGCCCTTGCTTAATTTATTCAATTGATTTGGAAATATTAGTATACCACACATAAAAACTTTTATCAACTATTTCTGCGCGAATAAAAAAACTCGACTTTTACAAGTCGAGTTTTTTTATTATTTAAAATTATTCAAAGATTAAACCGAGTTTTTTTGCTTCCGCCGTGAGCCACTCTCTATAATTGGGGTGAGCAATACTAATAATTGCTCTTGCTCTTTGGTCAATGCTCAAACCGCGCAAGTTTACAGCGCCGTATTCAGTGACGAGATACATCATATCGTTTCTGCACAAAGATACAGCCGCGCCGGGTTTAAGTTGCGGAACAATCTTGGAAACTTCTTCACGCTCGCCCGTTTTTGGATTTTTAACCATAGCGGTAGAATAAAGCGCCAAAAAGCTCCTACCGCCCTTGCTGGTTTGCGCGCCCACCGTAGTATCGGTTTGTCCGCCCGTACCGCTGTATTGCTTGCTACCGATTGCCTCGCTACAAGCCTGACCGGTAAGGTCAACTTCCAACGTGGTATTGATAGAAACTTGATTGTCGTTTTGAGCAATAACGTAAGGGTCGTTACATTTTGCGCAACTCATAACGTAAACGTTGGGGTTGTTGTTAACAAAATTGTAGGTTTTGTCCGTACCCAAAACGATACTCGTGACGATTTTGCCCGGCATAAATTGCTTTTTGCTACCGTTGATAATACCTCTTTGAGCGAGATCAACTATACCGTCACCCAAAAGTTCCGTATGGATACCCAAATCCTTTTTGCCAGCCAAAAAGCCTGTTACGCTGTTGGGAATACCGCCGATACCTATCTGCAAGCAGTCACCGTCGTTGATATATTGAGCAATATATCCTCCGATAAGACTATCTTTTTCCGTCACGGGGACGGGATGGTCTTGTGGCAAGCCGTACTCTACTTCTACAAGGTAGTCGACGTCTTCGACGCTGATAAGGTTGTCACCGTATGCAAAAGGCATATTTTTGTTGACTTCCATCACCACCGTTTTGCCTGCTTTTTTTACTTCTTCTATAACGGAAGAAGAGTAAATGTTGGACATACTAATAGACATCAAGCCGTCTTTATTAGGAGCGCTACAAGTAGAAATAAATATATCGGGTACTCCTTGCGCGCACATTGTACGCGCGGTATGTCTCAAGTGCGAAGGAGTATAACTAACAGACATTATTTTTGATGCGTCACGAGTCGGCTTGCTCATAAACAAGCAGTTTATTTTGAAACTGTCCTTGTACTTTGCGTCCTCCATAAAGGCATAACTGCGATTTTGCAAACAAGTCCAAATTTCTACGTTTTTGACTCTGTCGGCAATTTTGTGGAGATTGTTCATAAAGCCTTGTGGCTCTACCGTTGCGTCGCCCACACCGATTTTCATATCCGACTTTACCAAAGCCAAAATATCGTCGACGGAAACTAATTTGTCTTTGTAACTTTTCATATCTCTCTCCGAAAAATCAAAGGGCATAACCCGCTTCAAAGCATTTCAAAACGCTTTCTAAAACAGCAGGCTTCTTTTCAAAGTTGTGCTTAAGTACGCTTATTGCCGTTTCGTAAGGAGTAACGCCAGCGTGCTTTACGTAAGCGCCGTACATAACGATATTTGCGCTTCTGCCGTTGCCGTTTGCTACTGCAACGTCGTTTGCAGGTACGTAAACAACGTTGATATCGTCTCTGTCAACTTTTGCGTCGATAAGACTGCTGTTTACAAAAAGATATCCTCCTTTTTTTACGCTTGGCAAAAATTTTGCAAGACTGGGTTTGTTCATAACGATAACAACGTCCGCCATAGTGACGATTGGGCTACCAACCTGTCTGTCACTGACAACAACGGAACAACTTGCCGTACCGCCACGCATTTCCGGACCGTATGAAGGCATCCAGGAAACTTCCTTACCGTCGTTCATACCGCCATAAACGATATATTTGCCGATAGTCAAAACGCCTTGTCCGCCAAAACCGGACATAACAATTCTACTTTCCATTATTTTGCCTCCTCAATATCCTTAAATACGCCCAACGGATAGTTTTTGGTCATTTCCGTCTTGACAAAGCTCAACGCGTCCGTCGGAGACATATACCAGTTTGTCGGGCAACCGGACAAGATTTCTACAAAAGTGAAGCCTTTTTTGTCCATTTGATAACTGAACGCCTTTTTGATTGCCTTTTTAGCTTTCATTACGTTTGCAGGGTCAGTCAACATAACGCGCTCGATATAAGCAGGGCCGTTAAGCGTTGCAAGCAATTCCGCAACGTGCACGGGGTTGCCGTTTACTACTTCGCCTTCTTCCGTACGGATTTTTCTACCGGCGATACAGGTTGTGGCTTTTTGACCTTCCAACGTTGTGGGAGCCATTTGACCGCCCGTCATACCGTAAATAGCGTTGTTGATAAAGATTACCGTGATATTTTCGCCTCTTGCAGCGGCGTGTACGACTTCTGCCATACCGATACTCGCAAGGTCGCCGTCTCCCTGATAAGAAAATACGGCGGTGTTTTTGTGAACGCGCTTGATAGCCGTTGCTACAGCGGGAGCGCGACCGTGGGCGGCTTCCTGCATGTCGCAATTAAAGTAATTGTAAGCAAATACTGCGCAACCTACCGGAGCGACGCCTACAACGTTGTCAACGAGACCGAGTTCTTCAATGGTCTCTGCAATAAGTTTGTGCGCAATACCGTGAGTGCAACCCGGGCAATAGTGCAAAGTTGCGTCGGTCAACATAGCGGATTTTTTGTAAACTACAACCATTATTTTAAAACCTCCATAACTTTTTCGCAAATTTCCTCAGGGGAAACTACGTATCCACCCAACTTGCCCAAAAATTCTACGGGCTTTTTGCATTCGATAGCCAACTTTACGTCCTCTATCATTTGACCTGCGTTGAGTTCTACGTCAAGGAAAGCCTTGACGCTTGCCTTATCTGCATACTTTTTGAATACTTCGCTGGGGAAGGGGAATACGGTGATAGGTCTTATCATACCGACTTTTACGCCTTGAGCGCGGAGATCGTCGATTGCCGTACGGGCAATTCTGCCAACCGAACCAAAAGCCGTGATAATAATCTCTGCGTCGTCGCAAAGATATTCTTCACACATAGTTTCCTTCTCGGCAAGTTCCCTATATTTTGCTTGCAACTCCAAATTGCGGGGTTCGCAAATTTCAGGCTCGATATAAAGACTGTTGACGATACGTCTGTCTGCGCCGTGATGTTTGCCTGTGGTTGCATACTTTTTGGTTTCGGGATCGGGCATTTCCTTCATTGGCTTAAAGGAAACGGGTTCCATAATTTGTCCCAAAATACCGTCACCCAAAATAAATACGGGTATGCTGTATTGCTCTGCCTTGTCAAAAGCGTCGTAAAGCAAATCTACTGCTTCTTGAACGGTACTCGGAGCATAAGTCAACATACGGTAGTCACCGTGACCGCCTCCCTTTGTCGCTTGGAAGTAGTCGCCTTGGCTAGGTTGAATACCGCCGAGACCAGGACCGCTACGAGTCATGTTGACGATAACACAGGGAAGTTCTGCCATTGCTATGTAACTAATACCTTCTTGCTTGAGGCTGACGCCCGGTGAGCTACTGCTGGTCATTGCTCTTGCGCCTGCGCCTGCAGCGCCGTATACCATGTTGATTGCGGCGACTTCACTTTCTGCCTGAACAAAATCTCCGCCGATTTCACGGATACGCCAACTCATATATTCGGGAATTTCGTTTTGCGGGGTGATAGGATAACCAAAGAAATATCTGCAACCGCCACGGATTGCGCCTTCTGCTACGGCTTCGTTGCCTTTCATCAATTTCTTTTCGCTCATTATCTGTGTACCTCCAATGCGCTGTCGGGGCACATACGGGCGCAAGATGCGCAACTGACGCAAGCGTCTTGGTCAACGCACTCTACGACAAAGTACCCCTTGTTGTTGCTGTTTTTGCCAATCTGCATGATGTGTTTGGGACATGCCAAAACACACAGACCGCAACCTTTGCAAACTTCAAAGTCAACTTTAACTTTTTCCATTTTAGTTTACTCCTTATTTTTACCTTAACTGCGTTTAGGTTTTTTTAGTTTTTATTGATAAAAAATTATTTAACGTGGGTTACCCAACCAAACTTGTCTTGTACGCGACCTTGTTGAATACCCTGAATAGTTTCGTACAAATCTTTGCCAACAGGACCGGGCTTGTTTCCGCCGATTTCATAATTTTTGCCGGCGTGCCCCAAAATACCAACGGGGCTGACTATTGCGGCAGTACCTACGCCGAACATTTCCGTCATTTCGCCAGTGCGGGCTTTTTCCAAAATATAATCAACGGGGATTTGTTCTTCCTTTACGGTATAGCCCTTATCGCGAAGCACCGTAATAGCGCTGTCACGGCTGATACCACGCAAAATACTGCCGGAAAGAGCCGGCGTTATTACTTCGCCGTTGATGACAAACATAACGTTCATAGTGCCGACTTCTTCAACGTATTTGTGCGTTACGTCCAACCACAAAACTTGGTCGTAACCTTGTTTTTTAGCAAGTTCCGTCGCCAAAAAGCTTGCGCCGTAGTTTCCTACGCACTTAGCTTCGCCCGTACCGCCCACGCAAGCGCGAACGAGATTGTCTTCTATCTTGATTTTTACAAGACCTGCGCCTGCTTTAAAATAGCTGGAAACAGGACAGCATACAACGTAAAATTTAAAGTTTTTGCAAGTAGTGACGCCGATTTTCGGTTCTGTCGCTATCATTGTCGGACGAAGATACAAAGCCTTTCCGTCGCCTACGGGGATCCAATCCTTTTCGATAGAAACCAATTTTGCAATACCTTCCTTAACGGCGTTGAGGTCAAAAGAAGGCATACCCATACGCCATGCGGATTTGTTCATTCTGTCGAGATTTGCCTCGATACGGAACATACTGATTTCTCCCTTATCGTTTTTGAAAGCTTTCGCACCTTCAAAAATTCCTTGACCGTAATGCAAAATCATTGCAGCAGGACTGAGAGAAAAATTCTCGTAGGGCTTGATGACCATTTCGCCCCATACTCCGTCGGTCCAATCCATTTCCAACATATAGTCGGTCATATACTTGCCAAAAGGCAATTCGTTGAAATCCGGCTTCTGCTTGAGATTTTTGCATTTGATAATTTTCATGTTTATTTCCTCCACAAAAAATACTTTTATTTTGCATCCGACAAAAAAACCAATTTTTTGCCTACAAACTTTTAGACATAATCTATTTTATACCCTTAAAAACTTTAAGTCAAGTACTATTTTTATTTTCCGCAACAAAATCGTAAATTTTTTTTGTTTTAAAAATTTTTATGAATTTTTATTAGTAAATTGCTTTTAAAATACACAAAAACACCGCTTTTTAATGAATAATATACATTTGCAAGTTTTGTCGTTTTTTGACGTCTTCAACAACCGCCAAACTTCGCCCGTCAAAAATTGACAAAACGTAAAGCTGGTGCTAAAATACAACCAAAATAGGTACAAAAAAAATGAAAGTTGTTATTTTGGATTACGAAACTCTTGGTTTAGACCTTGACTTGTCGATTTTTGACAAATACGGCAAAATAGCAAAATACCCCACAAGCTCAGAGATAGAGGCAAAAACACGCCTTGCTGACGCAGACGTTGTAGTTTTAAACAAAACACCGCTTACTGCGGAGGTTCTTGCGTGCGCTCCCAACCTTAAACTTATATGCAAAACGGCTACAGGCTACGACAACGTGGACGTAAATTATTGCAAAACCCATGGCATAAGGCTCACCAACACGCCAGCATATTCCACCAACAGCGTTGCTCAAGTAACGGTGACTATGGCTTGTATGCTTTTGACAAAACTTAACGTATACAAAGATTTCGTGCGTAGCGGAGAATATTTTAAGTCGGTGAGCGCAAACAAACTTACACCCACCTTCAACCAGTTTGACGGATTGACTTGGGGCATAGTAGGCTTTGGCAATATCGGCAAAAAGGTTGCAAAAATTGCCGAGGCTCTTGGTTGTAAAATTTTGGTAAACTCTCAAACCATTCACCACGAAGCGCACTGCGTAACCCTTTCGCAATTACTTTTAAATTCAGACGTAATTTCCTTACATTGCCCACTTACAGACCAAACGCGTGGACTTATCGGGGTGGAACAATTAAAATTGCTAAAAAAATCAGCAATATTGATTAACGTAGCGCGCGGAGCAGTTTGGGACGAACAAGCCGTTGCCAACGCTCTGCTTGACGACAAAATAGGCGGAATAGGCTGTGACGTTTTTACTCAAGAACCCATTACACCATTACACCCCTTTGCAAAAATTTTGCATCTCGACAATGCGATACTTACTCCGCACATGGCTTGGGGCTCAGTTCAGTCTCGAAATAAATGTATCAACATGGTGGTTGACAATATCGACGCATTTTTTGCAGGAAACCCCACTAATATCGTCGTTTAACCCCCCAAGATACTTCGCTTGCGCTCAGTATGACAGTGCAAATTGTCATTCTGAGATGGACTAACAAAGACGGACAACCGAAGAATCTCTACTACACTGCAAAAAGCACCTTTCGGTGCTTTTTTGTTTGATTAAAATTTATGTTGATAAATGACAAAAAGCTAATTTTCCTTCTCCCAAACAATAGGAGTTTTGC
>CABUZX010000025.1 GCA_902496185.1 uncultured Subdoligranulum sp.
AGTATCTCAACAAAAGAAAATAACTCAAAAACACAAACTAAAGTAATAAATTTAGGAGGAAAGATATGAAAAGAATAACTAGTTTAATTTTGGTAACTTTGCTTGTAGTCTCGTTGTTTACGTTTGTAGGTTGTAGCAACACTGACGAAATGCAACAAAAGATAGAGGATTTGCAAAGGGTATTGCAAACCCAAACGGAAATATTGACAGAATTGCAAAACACCAACGCAAGTAACATAGCGCAAATAGCAAATTTGCAGACAGCGTTGCAAGAACAGGCAAAACAGATAGAGGATATTCAAAAAGAAATAGAAGAACTTTCAAAACAGAACGGAGAAAGTAGGATGGAGGAATTACTAAAGCACTTTGACTTGACTGATCCAAAAGAGTATTGGTCGGGTACGTTAGAAGAATTAAAAAATTATTGTCCGGATGATCGCATAGTCGTGGTATTAAGAAGGACGGAAACCTACCCAATAATAACACCAGAGGATTTGCCGTTTGGAAATATTGCAAGTATAGGTCCATATCCATATTATCCTGGCTATGAAATGTCTCCTACGCCTGAATGGGTAAAAGAGTGGGAAGAAAGGTATGGAAGAGAATATAGAGTGGTTTTAGAAGTAGAGTTAAAAGAAAAAGGGCATGAAAACGTATATCAAGCATTGCTGGATTTTCAATCGTTGGATTTTGTAAAAACGGTATATCCCCCAAAGCTTCTTGCACCTCCCTACGATCCAATTTATCCAGAAAATAATAGAGACAAGGAAGTATAAAATAATGAATAAACGAAGTATGGTAGTATTTGTAATAGCAGTTTTAATGATGGTTGCGGTATTTGCAGGGTGTAGCAACACTGACGAAATGCAACAAAAGATAGAGGAGTTGCAACAGGTATTGCAAACTCAAACGGAAATATTGACAGAATTGAAAAATACTAATGCAAGTAACGTAGCGCAAATAGCAAATTTGCAAACGGCGTTGCAAGAACAGGCAAAACAGATAGAGGATATGCAAAAAGAAATAGAAGAAAGTTTGTACAAATTTTCTGCAATAGAAGAGATAGAGAGTTATGCAAATAGCAAGGGGCAAAGTAACTATCTTGCAGAAAATTGGGTGTACGTAACAAACCTAGTAGAAATGGCAAAAGAGCAAATAGTAAAACAAGAAACAAAGGAAGAAGTTGACTTATTGCTCCCAAAAATAAAAAAGAGTATAGACCTTGTGCCTAATGATGTTGTCTTGGAAGAAAAAGTGTTTGTACCAGACGACCTTGAGGAAATTTCTGTTAAAAGAGAAGATGAACATTTTGGAATAGCAGATGGTGTGATTTTTATTGATATAGACAAACATTTTTATGAAAAGATATTTGACATTGATGATTTTTGGATGATAGATAACGTAATATCTTGCGAAAAAACATTTAAAGAATCACTTAGTACGTTAACTGTACAATTTGAGCCACAAGGCGGAAAAATATTTACTAAAAATATTAAGATATTAAGTAAATTATGTTTTTTTAAAGCATGGACATATGGCCTTACGGGAGAGCGTGTGGAGATCATTGGGTGAACTAAATAACAAAGGAGAAAAGATATGAAAAGAATAACGAGTATAATTTTAGTGACTTTGCTTGTAGTATCGTTGTTTGCATTTGTAGGGTGTAGCAACACTGACGAAATGCAACAAAAGATAGAGGAGTTGCAAAGGGTATTGCAAACCCAAACGGAAATATTGACAGAATTGCAAAACAAAATTGATACAACAAATGATTTGCTGTTAAACATGGAAAAAAGGCTCGCAAAAATAGATTTAGATACTTACGTATTGAATAAACAAAAAGAAGAATACAGTTCTGCTGCATGGGATAAGATTCAATTATATTTAAAAGAAAGCAAAACAGCAATAGATGAATTGACGTCAAAAGAACAAATAGACACTATAGTCAACACAACAAAAGAGTCAATAGATGCAATACAAAAAGGTATTGTAAAAGAGTATTCAATACACGATGCGCATGAAAAGGGTTATTTGACGGTAGAAGATTTTAAACATATAGCTTATTTTATAGAGGGTAGTGTATTTAAGTTTGTATCAGATGACAATGGATTAAAAAGAGAAGAAGTAGAGTATACATCACAAAAACCAACACCGCAAGTTGCAGATATACCAGATTATATTTTACAAGCAATAAAGAATTACGTTTGTGAGCAACGAGGAGAAGCTCACGTCACAGATGATTGGGTAATTATTTACGGTTATTATGGAAAATTCAATAATGCCTACGTATTGTCATGGTGTTTTGCTGATATGGCTTGGGGTGACGGAATGTATTATGTCAAAGTTGAAGATTACGTTTATGAAAATTCCGGACCGGGAGAATCAGTATTTGTTTTTGAATAAGGAGAAATATTATGAAATTAGGGATTAATAATGCAATAAACGGAATATCCGCTCCGACAAGAGCAGGTTATACGTTTGGCGGATGGTACAATAATTCAAACTATACTGGTACGGCTTTAAGCGCTACAGGTATAGGAAATTATCTAACGGGTACGTTTTACGTAAAATGGACGAGTAGTGGAGGAATATTGCCGATACAGAGCGACGTAGGGCAATACGAATTGACGTTAGAAGAAATTGCAATAATTTTGGGTGTCAATTTAGAGGAGGAAAATTATTGATTAAGGTATAGAAAAAAGACTGCAAGTGTTTGCAGTCTTTTTTGACGTAAAAATATTGGCAACAAAAATTATTCCGCTTTTGGTTCGGATGCTTTTTTTGTTGTCTTTTTAGTTGTAGTTTTTTTTGCGGGTGCTTTTTTAGCTGTTTTGGCTTCGGTTGCTGCTTTTGCTGCTTCCTTTTCCTGACGAGCGGTATTACGCGCCTTTTTGATGGCTTCTGCTTCTTCCGCTTTCTTTTGAGCGGCTGCTTTTTGCTCTGCTTGTTTGAGAGTTTTTGCGTCAGCCTTAACAACAACTACGCCTTGTTTAAGCAAATGCAAAGCCTTGCCAATTTGAGACTTGGCGTGATTTGCCTTGTTTTTGTGAATAACGCCCTTTGTTGCTGCGTTGTCTATTGCTTTGCTTGCTAATGGCAAAAGTTTTTCTGCCGATTCGACGTCGTTTGCCGAAATAGCTGTATTAAACTTTTTGATTGCTGTTTTCATTTCGCTGAGGATGATTCTATTTTGCATCCTTTTTTTGTCGGAAACCAACACTCTTTTTTCCGCTGATTTAATATTTGGCATAAAATACTCCTTAACCTTTTTTAATTCGCTAAAAGATTTTAGCACATTATTATTTATTTAGCAACAGTTTGGGGGCAATTTTTTTTACTATTTTTTTGCAATTTTTGTAAACAAACGTTTTTTGACGGCATAAATTTTTGTAAGGAAAGGTAAAAAAATGTCAAAAAAGAGCATAGCGGTTATTGATAGCGGTATAGGGGGATTAAGTATTCTTAAAGAACTCAAGCAAAATTTGCCCTGGTACGATTACGTTTATTTTGCCGACGGAGCAAATATGCCTTACGGAAAAAAGACGGAACAAGAGTTGCGCGATATTGCTTTTGATGTTGTGCAAAAGATACTCGATTGTTTTGACGTGGATTTATTTGTGCTTGCTTGCAATACGTTGACTGCAGGAGCGATAGATTTTTTGCGTCAAACCTTTCCGCGCAAATTATTCGTTGGGTGCGAGCCTAATCTCACTCAACCACAACGAGAAGGCAAAAAAAATATTTTGGTGATGAGTACGGTTTTTACAAAAAACAGCAAAAGGATAAACAGTCGATTTGCAAATAGGGCGACTTTTGTAGAATTTCCCTTGCTGGCAGAAATGATAGAAAACTGCGCTCCCGACATAGATATACAAAAATATTTGTTAAGCGTTTTAAACCAGAGAGAGCAAAATTACGACGCGGTGGCGCTTGGGTGTACTCATTATTTTTTAAAAAGAGACCTAATAGAAAAAACTTTTTGTCTGCCGACTTACACTTCTTGTTTGGGAGTTGCAAATCGGGTAGTTCAACTTGTGGGTAAAAACAACGCTGAATACCTTTCTTCCTTGCCGATAACTTGTTTTTGCAACTCCAAAACCGTTGACTTAAACAATATTATTTGTTATTTATAAACTTTTTTAAAAAAAATTAAAAAAAGTTGCAACAAGCAATTGAAAAAACTACAGTTTTGTTGTATGATATATCTATCATTTTTATTGAGGTATATTTTATGGCTGTATTTAATGCAAAAAACATTCGTAATATCGCGCTTATCGGACACGGTGGCGAAGGTAAAACAACCCTTGTTGAAGCAATTTTATTTAATGCAAAGGCAATAGACAGACAAGGCAGAGTGGACGACGGCAATACCGTATCCGACTTTGATCCGGAAGAAATAAACAAAAAAATATCCATCAGCCTTTCAATGGCAAACTGTGTTTACAAAGACACAAAGTTCAATCTTTTGGACGTACCCGGCTTTTTTGATTTTGAAGGCGAGTTTGTTCAAGCAATGACCGTTGCCGATTGCGCGTTGGTAGTAACGGGCGCGGGCGGTTCTTTGACTGTCGGTACCGAAAAGGCTTTGGACTATTGTGTGGAACATAAAATCCCAACAATGATTTTCGTATCCGATATGGATAAGGAAAATAGCAATTATTACACCACGGTGGAAGCAATACAAGCCAAGTACGGCACGCGTATTGCTCCGTTGATGTTGCCCCTTATAGAAGGTGGCAAGTTTAAAGGTTATGCAAACGTAGCTGACGCAAAATATTACGCAATTGGTTCTCACGGCGATAACGGTCAGGATATTCCTGCAGGTCTTGCCGATAAATTTGCGGAAATCAGCGCAACCGTACAAGAAAAAGCCGCTGAAAGCGACGAGGAACTTATGATGGAGTTCTTTGATAAAGGAGAACTTTCTAAAGAGCAAATCGTCAAGGGTATCAAAGCTGGTATTTGCGACGGTAGCGCAATTGGCGTATTTGGCGGTAGCGGTCTTGCAAACCAAGGCGTATTTAATTTGATGAATAACCTTATCGGCTTTATGCCGTCTCCTGCAGACGTTAAACCAATCGTTGCAAAGGACGAAAAAGGTGGCGAAGTTACAATAGTAGCCGACGACAAAGCTCCGGTAGTTTTGAGAGTGTTCAAAACCATAGTAGACCCGTTTGTAGGTCGCTTAAATCTCTTTAAGGTTTTGAGCGGTACGTTAAAGAGCGGAAACGTACTTAAAAACGTCAATAAGGACGGAGATGAAAAGATTTCTTCCATTTACTTCCTTAAAGGCAAAAAGCAAGAACCCGTCGATTGCGTGTATGCAGGCGATATGGGCGCGTTGGCAAAACTTTCCAACACGACTACGGGCGACACCATTTGCGAAGGCAAAGCAGTAATTTTGCCGGAAATCAAAATGCCTAACCCTGTTTTGAACCTTGCCGTTTACGCAACCAAAAAGGGTGACGAAGATAAAATATTTGCAGGTTTGTCCCGCTTAAAGGACGAAGATATCAGCTTTACCGTTGTCAAAAACGTAGAAACCAACGAAATGTTGCTTTGCGGTGTTGGCGAAACTCAACTTGATATCTTGTGCAGAAAACTTAAAAACAAATTCGGCGTAGAAGCCGTTCTTAAAGAACCTCGCATTGCATATCGCGAAACTATCAGAAAAATGGCAGAAGCCGAAGGTAAGCACAAAAAGCAATCAGGCGGTGCAGGACAATTTGGTGTTTGCTCAGTTAGATTTGAACCGGGCGCAGCCGACGGTGAATTTGAATTTGTCGACGCAGTTGTAGGTGGAGCTGTACCACGTCAGTTTATCCCCGCGGTAGAAAAAGGTTTGCGTGAGGCAATCAAGGCAGGCGTTTTGGCGGGTTATCCGATGGTCAACCTCAAATGTACATTGTTTGACGGTAAGTACCACCCGGTTGACTCTAAGGAAATAGCCTTTGTTTCCGCTGCAAAATTGGCATACGCCGACGGTATAGCAAAAGCAGGCCCTATTTTGTTAGAACCTATCTATTCACTCAAGATTACCGTACCCGAGAGCTTTATGGGCGACATTTTGGGCGATATGAACAAACGTCGCGGTAGAGTTTTGGGTATGGAGGCAGTTGCAGGCAAGCAAGTCATCAGCGCTGAATGTCCCCTTGGCGAAATCACAAAATACGCAACGGATTTGCGTAGTATGACTCAAGGCAGAGGTAGCTACGAGTTGGAATTTGCTCGTTATGAAGAAGTACCCGCAACCAGCGTAACAAAGATTATCGAAGACGCAAAGAAATTTGCTGCAGAAAGAGAAAACGGCTAATCAAAATTTGTTTGATTTTGGTAGTTAAAATATCTAATATGATTTGAGACCGATGTTAATTACGTCGGTCTTTTTGTGTGTTATGAAAAAATGTTGTGGTTGAGTGTATATTGAATAAAATATGGGGATTCTTCGATTGCCCGTCTTTGGATTGTCCATCTCAGAATGACAACCAAAAGGGGATTCTTCGATTGTCCGTCTTTGAATAATTCTAACTGCAGTATAGAGATAGACGAAAATAACCCGTATTTTAAGATGGACGGCAACTGTATAATAAGCAAACAAGACAACAAGCTCGTACAAGGTTTTATCAATAGCGTGATACCCGATTACGTAAAAGTTATAGGAAAAGAGGCTTTTAAAGGCGTAGGGCTTACGACCTTGACTTTGCCTTCTACCGTAGAGGTAATAGAAGAAAACGCTTTTGCAAGCAACAAAATAAAAGGCTGGTCGCTTGAACCAAATAGTGCGGAAATTTATAGAGAGGCAATATATGACAATGACACCAAACTTTACCAAACAACGAGTTTATTGTCGGAAATGGAAAAATATTTGGAGAATATGAAATTGCCTGACGACACCGTTTTTTACGTTGTATACGAAAAAGATGGCGGTTTGGTACAAACTTAATTGTCTTGGTTTGCAAAAATACACAGATTTAGTTGCGTAATACTCAGTTTGAAGTATTACGCATATTTTTGGCAGTTTTTTGTTGACAGAAATACATTTTTTTGTTATAACTAATAAGTAAAAACTAAATAATATCCAACGCGAGTTGCATTGTTTTGCAGAAAGTAGGGGAAGCACGGTGAAATTCCGTCGCAACAGTCATTACGGTAACAGTCCGATTGCCTACCGCGTTGTATAGTGTTGTTGCAACGCTTGGGCAGTGGAGAGGTTGCAATAAATCAATATCGAGCGCCCAAAAGGCGCTTTTATTTTTAGGAGGACTTATGAAAAAAAACGTAACTAAATTACTTTGCTTGCTTTTTGTTGTGGTTTTAGTGCTTTCCGTCGTGGGCTGTACAAAACACGTGGTTATTGACGGAGATTACGTAGTCATTACGGTAGACGCCGACAAAGTTGAGCAAAACAGCAATCTTAAAGCTTATATGGATTACTTGGTGCAAGAGGGACAGCTGGAGTATGAAATATCCGACGGAATGATAGTTTCAATCGACGGCAAAACAGGTGGGACAAATCAATATTGGATGCTTTATACTTCTGATACGGCAAACGCAAACGATACTTGGGGTACTTGCGAGTACGACGGCAGGACTTATGGCTCGGCGACTTTGGGAGCAGAAGAATTGGTCGTAAAAGACGGATGCGTTTATATTTGGTACTTGCAAACCTTTTAATTTGATTTAATGAAAACGACAAAAAATTTGGCGCTTATCAGCACGTTCACTGCAGTGCTGATAGGCGGTCAGTTTGCTTTGAGCGCTGTTTCGGGGATAGAAATAGTCACCGTACTTTTTTTGAGCTTTGCTTACGTTTTTGGCGTAAAAAGAAGTATTTTTGTGGCAAACGCTTTTTCGATATTGCGTTGTTTGATATTTGGATTTTTTCCGACGATTATTGTTTTGTATCTTATTTATTACAATCTTTTTGCGGTTGTAGTGGGAGCGATAGGCAACAAATTAAAACACGAGTATTCCTTAAAAAATCACGTTATATTGGCTATTGTGGCAATATTGCTTACGGTATGTTTTACTTTGTTTGACAACGTAATTACTCCGCTGTTTTATCAGTTTGATAGTATTGCAACTGTGGCTTATTGGTATGCTTCCTTAACGGCGGTTGTACCACAAGTCGTTTGTGTTGCGGTCACTACGGCGCTATTGTTTTTTCCCTTGTACAAAGTATTTTTTAAAATCAATTTTTAGTGGCAACTTTTTGTTTTGGGGTTGTCACTTTTTTTGCGATTTTGATATAATTTTTTTAAAAAAAACGCCTTTATTTTTTAAAAGCCTATTGTAAAATTTGCTATGATATGGTAAAATAGATTTGAGGAACAATCAAATGCTTGACAAACGTAAAATTACAGATAATCTTAACAAGGTATGCGAGTTGGCGGAAAGCATAGTCAGCAGTGTCGGTGGTAGCCGTATAGATACAACGCATATCGTATTGTCAATGATAAACGTTGAGTGTGGAGCAGGTAGGATTTTGCGTAATTTTGGACTGAATATGCAAAATTTTAAAACTACCGTTCAAAAAAGCAACAGCGACGTTTTGAGTTTTGCTGGGGAACTTACGCGGGCATTTGATTTTGCCGAACAATTGAGAGAGCAGTCGAGAGCAGTCAAGGCTGGTACTGAACATTTGCTTTTGGCAATTTTGACGGGAGAAACTTTAGCGTCTCAAAAACTTAAGCAAGACGGCTTTGACGTAAAAAAGATGATTTCCGTTATTGCGCAAAAGCTTGATCTTGAGGATATTTTGCCTGATTTGGATTGTCTTGAAGAAAACGAGCAAGAGGAAGATATTGGTCCGCTTGCGCAGTTCGGTTATAGTATGACGGAAAGAGCCCGTCAAGGCAAGCTTGATCCAACCGTAGGCAGACAGGACGAAATTGACCGTATGATACGGATACTTTGCCGTCGTACCAAAAACAATCCCATATTGACGGGTGAAGCTGGCGTAGGCAAATCCGCCGTGGTAGAAGGACTGTGTGCTTTGATAGTCAACGGCGACGTTCCCGAGCCGTTGCAGGGCAAGATTATTTTCAGTCTTGATTTGGCGGGGTTGCTTGCTGGTACGCGTTTTAGGGGAGAGTTTGAGCAAAAGTTTCGCAATGCGATAGAATATATTCAAAAGGACAAAAGAATTATCCTTTTTGTGGATGAAATTCACAATCTTGTGGGCGCGGGCAGTACGGGCGACAGCAAAATGGACGCAGTGGAGATTTTAAAACCGTTGTTGGCTCGCGGAGAGTTGCAAACTATTGGCGCAACCACTGCAGACGAATATAGAAAATACATTTCAAAAGACCCTGCGCTGGAAAGGCGCTTTCAAGTGGTCAACGTTGAGCAACCGACCGTTGAGCAAACGGTGGAAATTTTAAAGGGCATAAGAGAAAAGTACGAAACGCATCACGACATAGTCATCAAGGACGAAGCTCTCGTCGAAGCGGCAAGACTTTCGGATAGATATATTACCGATAGATATTTACCTGACAAAGCGGTGGACGTAATTGACGAGTCGGCGAGCAAAGTACGTTTGGGAGTGCCGAAAATTTCGTCGGAAATTGCTAAAACGGAAGAAACCATACGCAAGCTTACTATTGAAAAAAACGTAGCCGAGCAAAACGGAATATTTGCCGAAGCGGATTATCTTAAAGTTCAATTAGCTGAATTGGCAGTGCAATTAAACGCGCTCAAGTGTTCAAGCTTATACACAAAGCCCGTAGTTACGGAAGAAGTAGTCGCGCAAACAATATCACAATGGACGGGGATACCCGTTGACAAACTCAGCGAGAGTGAAAGTGAAAAATTGCTTAATCTCGAAAAAACCTTGTCGGCAAACGTTATCGGTCAGGAAGAAGCCGTTCACGCCGTATCTACAGCGATACGTCGCGCAAGAGCAGGTTTGAAAGATCCTAAAAGACCGATAGGTAGTTTTATTTTTGTGGGCAGTACGGGAGTGGGCAAGACGGAGCTTTGCAAATCACTTGCAAAAAATATGTTTGGTGACGAAAAAGATATTATCACCATTGATATGAGCGAGTACGGTGAGCAAAACAGTATCAGCAAGCTTATCGGAGCGCCACCGGGATTTGTCGGCTTTGAAGAAAGTGGACAACTGACAGAAAAAGTGCGTCGCAAACCGTATTCTATAGTTTTGTTTGACGAGATAGAAAAGGCGCATAGAGATATATTTAATATATTTTTGCAAATACTTGACGAGGGTAGGCTTACGGACAATCGTGGCAGAGTGGTTGACTTTAAAAATACCATTATAATAATGACCAGCAACGTCGGGGCAGATCTTATTAGCGACAGTTTTGAAACGATTTCTTACGAGCAACAACGTCAAATCTTTATGTCGGCTCTTAAAAAAACTTTCCGTCCGGAATTTTTAAATCGTGTGGACGATATTATAGTATTTCATCCGCTTACCTTTGAAGCAACCAGAAAAATTGCCGAGTTGTTTACAAGACAATTAAGCAATCGCCTTAAAGAAAACGGCTTGCGAGTAGAGTTTACTGCGTCGGCTTTGGATTTGCTAACACAACAAGGTTATAGCGCGGAATACGGCGCGCGTCCACTCAAACGCGTGATTCAACGTATGGTGGAAGATAAACTTTCAGAGGCCTTGATAGCGGGCAAAATCAAAAAGGGAGACAATATAATAATTGACGGAAACTCAGGCAAAATCCTTTTTAGAAAATGATTTTGTATCAAGTTTTAAAATTTTGCAACAATATTAGTGCTAAAAAACACGCAAGTGTAAAAATATAAGGAGGACAACAACATGAAGATCGACATCATTACAAAAAATTACAATCTGAGAGGAAACCTCAATGCAATTCTTGACAAAAAATTGCAAAAACTTGACAAGTATTTTCCTGAAGAACCTACCGCAAAGGTAGTTTTGTCGGGTGACGGAAGACATTGCCGTCTTGAGGTGTCAATCAACTACAACGGTCAGCAATTCCGCGCCGAAGTAGATGGCGAAACAATGTATTACAATATTGATATTGCTTTGCCAAAATTGGAGCGCCAGATTATCAAACATAAGGAAAAACTTGCCGATAAGTCAGGCAAGCAACCTGTTGTAGAGTCTAACGATTACGTTTACGTTACGGGCGTGGAGGAAGAACCTACCCCTGAAATTGCAAAGGTTAAAAAGTTTGCAATAGAAGCAGTAGACGTTAAAGAAGCTATCGCACAGCTCGAAATGCTCGACCACGATTTTTATATCTTTGTAAATAACGCAACCAACAACGTAGAAGTAGTTTATCGTCGTCACGACGGCAAAATCGGTTTGTTGCAACCGTACGTATATAGAGACTAATTACAAAATAACAATAGAGGGATGACTTTTTGTCATCCCTTTTTTGTAAATTATTTTATTTCGATAAACAAAAAAACAAAGTCTTGCGACTTTGTCTTTGTTGGTAGGATTGAGTGGACTCGAACCACCTTTGATATAAGTTTAAACGTCGCTACTAGCTCCGTAACGGTGGGGGTATTAAGTAACAAAAAAAACAAAGTCTTGCGACTTTGTCTTTGTTGGTAGGATTGAGTGGACTCGAACCACC
>CABUZX010000026.1 GCA_902496185.1 uncultured Subdoligranulum sp.
CTTGTGTCTTGAACTATTTGTCTATTTCTTTCAAGCAACCCACAACAACCCACACCTACGAGATACTTCGTAGGTGTTTTTTTTGACGTAAATAGATTGGTTATACAAGGATAGAAGGAAAATTAAATAATAGTATTAAACAACTAAAAAACCCAGCCGTATCAGCTGGGTTTTGGCAAAATTTATAGGTGATACTTCATTGCTTCGATTTTGTCTTCTTCGTAAATAAGAAGTTCACGCGCGAGTTGAAGAGTTTCGGGGTTTACGTCGGGAGTATGACGAAGGATTTTGCCCAAATCTATCATACCCATAGTGCTACCGATAATCATTAATTCTGCGATTTTACTTATGCTGTTGTCGGACATAAGTTTCATTTTGATGTTAGTTTTGGCAAAAAATTGACCTAATCCACCTTGGTCGTCGAGTAGAGTACCAGTAGAATTTGCAAGTTGATCGGCGCGACGCACAAAGTCGTCGTACTTGATGACTTGTTCTTTAAGAATATCGGCAAGTTTTTTGTTGTCGACTTTTTCTATTACCGTTTCGGTGGCGCGTTTAGCCATGCTTGCGTTGTTTTTGATGCTCCCCAAAACCTTTATTGTGTTTACGTTGTTGGGACATTCTTCGGCGGAATTTTCCCAACAGCTTTTTTTAGTTTTTAAATTTTCCTTATTGGTTTCCTGAGTTAAGGAAGAAGAGTTGTTTTCGACGTCAGAGGTCATTTCATGCCTCCGCTGCGTTTGCTGTTGTTTTTATTGTTTTGGGTGCAACCGCAATCGCAATCTTCGTCGTTTTTGTTGGCGCAATCACAAGCTTGTTGATTGTCGTGGTTGTAATCGCTTGCATAAGTTTCGTCGCAATTACATACGTTTGCGGATTCTTCGGTTCTTGTGTAAGAGCCGTATTGATTGTCGCCTGCATATTGGGGAGCCGTGTTAAAGTTGACGTGAGATTCTGTGTCTGTAAAAGGCTCGGGAATGGACGTTTCGTTGTCGTGAGTGTGCGGATATTGATTGCTTAAAGCAAAATCGGTATAATCGGTTGTAGAGCCCATGTGGGTGTCGTTTTCTTTAATATTGCCGGTATTTTTGCTACTGTTGCTACTACTATTGTTGGAGCTTTGAGAATTTTGTGAGTTGTAAGAGCTATTGTTTTGTGAATTGCTTTGATTTTGATATTGTTGTTGATTAGACGTGTTTTCTTGATAATTTTTGAGTTGATCGTTGTTTAAATAGTAGGGGTCGGTGTAGTTAAACCACTTGTTGCGACTGGTTTCTTGATGAGCGTAGTATTCTCTGTCTACCGTGCGTGTAGAATTGTTGCTTGTATTATTGTTATTGTTAGATTTTCTTTCTTTCATATTTTACTCCTTATAAAGTTTATTTTTGGTTAGTATGTACAAAAGTATTAAATAAATTCAAAACCTACTTAAAAAATATTGACAAAAAGGTAGTTGTGTGGTAAAGTATTTGGCGAGCCGCATGAAAAAGGTTTTTTAAAGCGCTTTGGCGCTACCTTGTTTCAGCGAGACTGGTTAGAGGAGGTACAAACGGAATATGTACGCAATAGTTGTCACCGGAGGCAAACAATATAGAGTTGCCAAGGATCAGGTGTTGTCTGTAGAAAAGTTGAACGTTCAAGTAGGAGATCAAATTTCTTTGAACGCTATTTTGTATTCAGACGGCGAAAACATGGTGGTAGGTAATGACGCAAGCAAAATTTCTGTCAAGGCGGAAGTTTTGGAGCACGGCAAAGGCGCAAAGCTCAATATCTTTACTTATAAAGCCAAAAAGAACATTCGCAAAAGACAAGGCCACAGACAACCTTATACGAAGCTCAAAATCGTTGACGTTTCGGTAGGTTAAACAAAAAATGACGGATGTAAAAATCGCAAAAAAGGACGGTAGTATCGTGTCTATCGTATGCGACGGGCATACGGGTTACGGCATAGCGGGTGAAGATATAGTTTGTTCGGCGTTGTCAAGCGTTGTTCAGACAGCTTTGCTTGGGCTACTGACCGTCGCCAAAGTCAACGTAAAGTACAAGGTTGACGAGGCGCAGGGGTATTTGGAAATTTCTCTCCCGCAAGATTTATCAATGGAAGAGCGTCACGATTGTGACGTTATACTCAACACTATGTTGTGTGGAGTAAGCGACCTGAGAGAGGGTTTTTCCGATTTCATCAATTTGGAGGTCAAAGATGTTTATTAAGATCCAATTATTTGCTCATAAAAAAGGTATGGGCAGTTCAAAAAACGGTAGAGATAGTGCCAGCCAAAGACTGGGAGCAAAACGTGCTGATGGTCAATTTGTTTTGGCGGGTAATATTTTGGTGCGTCAACGCGGTACGGCTATGCACCCGGGCAACAACGTCGGTATTGGTAAGGACGACACTTTGTTTGCTTTGATTGACGGTATCGTCAAGTTTGAACGTAAGGGCAAAAAAGATAAACAAGTCAGTGTTTATCCTGAAGCTTAACAAAAATCTAAAGAGTTGCAATTAGCAACTCTTTTTTAATAAGCAAAACTTAAAAGGTAAAAAATGGCGCAATTTTTAATAAATAACGACGGTTTTTTTAATCCGCAGGATACGTTGGAGTGCGGGCAAATCTTTAGATATAAAAAGTTAAACACGGATTGTTTTAGCGTGGTTAGTCTTGACAAGACGGCAAAAATTTTTTTGAGCGACGACGGTTGGGTGGTAGAATGTGACGACGTAGAATATTTTAAAAACTTTTTTGACCTTAATACGGATTACGGGCAAATAGTCAGTCAATTGTCGAGTACGGGCGAGATTATGCAAAAAGCCGTTTTGGCAGGCAAAGGTATAAGGATTTTACGCCAAAACCTTGTGGAGATGATAATATCATTTATTATTTCGGCAAACAACAACATCAAGCGTATTCAATTGATTATTGAAAAAATGTGTATGGCGCTTGGCAAGCCTATTGCAAACGGTGAATATGCTTTTCCTGAATTAAAGGCGTTGGCAAGTCAAACTTCGGAGTTTTTTGTTTCTATCGGGGCGGGGTACAGGGCGGAATATCTTGCGCAAACCTGCAAAAATCTTTACGAAAGCTTTGATTTTGAGGCGTTGAAAAATGCCGATACGCCTACTGCGCGGAAAATTCTTTTGGGGCTAAAGGGTGTTGGACCAAAGGTTGCCGATTGCATTTTGTTGTTTGGTTTACATAGGGGAGACGTTTTTCCCGTGGATACTTGGATAAAAAAAGCTTACCACGACGGATTTGAAACGGGGCTAAAAGACGACAAAATTTCGGCGTTTTTTGTAGAAAAATTTAAAAATTTGTCAGGAATAGCACAACAATATTTATTTTATTTTTATAGAACTATAGACAAATAAGCTTTTGTATGATATAATTTAATATATTATTATTGTTATTTTTGGAGGTACAATATGCAAATGGAAAAAAACGTAGCCCTTTTTGTTGACGTTGACAATTGTGGCTTGACTTTGGATACTTTTAATAACGCTATTGCCGAAGCGAAAGAAAGAGGAAATCTCGTTTACGGAAAAGTTTACGGATTGTCCGACCGCAAGCACGGAGCTATTATCAACGTGGCTACAAATCTCGGTTTTGATACCGCTACCGTAATGCGCAACAAAAAGCGTGGCAGAAAAGATTTTGACGCTCGTATGATTGTTGACGTGTTGGATACCGTTTTTTCCTACAATCATATTGATACGGTATGTATTGTATCCGCGCCTTTTGATATGGTTTACTTGTATTCTAAACTGCATCTTTTGGGCGTAAACGTTGTTGCGTTGGATAATGGTGATGAGGATTGCCTTGCTTTGATTGATGACGTTTTGGATATAGGTTTGGTGGAAACTCTTAAGCCTATTGCTGCTCCCAAACAGCAGGAAGTTGCCGTGACAAAAGCGGTGGAAGCTGTTGACTCTGCTCCCGTCGAAGAGACCGTTGCTACGGAAGAATCTTTTAAAGAACCGGAATATTCTCCGGAAGATGAAAAACTTCTTGGGGAAATTAAAAAACTTTTGGCTGACTATAACAACGAAACGGAAAATAAATAACGGGTTGTCTTTTGTTTTAGCAACCAAAATTAAAAGTTACGTAACGTATCCCATGCTTAAGCATGGGATTTTTTTATATATAATAGGGTTTTATTTTTTTTTAAGGGATAAATATGCTCGTTTTTCGTCATACTTACTTTATGAATTTGATAAAAATGCAAATTCCATTTACGTAAGTATGATTAAACCTATATAGAATATAAAAGTTTGCTAAAAATAATCAATAAGATAAAAAATAAACGAACTTTGAATAATCAAAGTCCGTTTATTTGATTTTGGTGCCGAAGGCGGGACTTGAACCCGCATGTTGTTGCCAACAGCGGATTTTGAGTCCGCCGCGTCTGCCATTCCACCACTTCGGCAACTTTTGCTTGATTATATTAGCACAATATCGGTTTTGCGGTCAAGCGTTTTTGTTAAAATTTTTAAAAACTTTTTAACGTTTTGTTTGCAGAAGATTTATTGCGCTCAATAGGGGGGGTAAAACAAAAAAATGAATTTTAGGACACGTCGTATTTAATCTTTTGACAAAAAGCGTTTTTTCATAAATCCGATAACATATCCAAATTTACGTCTTTATACTTGTAAAATAATTCTTTTTTGTGGAGTTTCGACAGGATATTATATAATTTTGTACAAAATTATATATTTTTACAAAAATAGTTATTAATTTTTTACAAAATTGCTTGATTTATTGCAAAATAAGTGGTAATATCTATTCACTTGAGAGGAGGAAAGATATGTCAAGTATAAAAGTAGCAATTATTAGTGACGACGTCAGTATGAGAGAGGGTATCAAAAGTTATTTTTCTGCAACGGAAGGGATATCCGTAGTTTTGGAAAGTGATGATGCGGAAGGCGTAATGGATAATTTCGAGCGTCTGGGCGTAGAGGTGGTAATTACGCAAGTTTTGATGGTGGGTATAAACGTTTTTGATATGATGGAGCGGTTTGTCGGCAAAGATTATTGTCCAAAGTTTATCGTAATAAGCGAGCTTAAGAGCGAGGTTTTTATGTGTCGTTGTTTTGCAGGCGGGGCGAGCGCGTATTTGTTGAAACCGCTTAATATGAAGCAATTGGAAATAAAAGTACGCAACGTTTGCGGAAAATCAAATGAAATTAATCGCGTCGTAAAAAATGCAAATCAAGTTGTGACCGACAAGAGCTTAGACGAAAAGTTGGCGACGATTTTTGTCAGTATTGGGATACCGCCACATATCAAAGGTTATCAATTTTTGCGTGACGGAATAAAGTTTGTGGTGGAAGATCCTACTATTATCAATGCGATAACGCGAGAACTTTATCCGAACATTGCCAAAAAGCATGATACTACGCCAAGCAAAGTAGAGCGGGCAATACGCCACGCGATAGAAGTAGCTTGGAGTAGAGGCAAAATCGACAACATTAACAATTTGTTTGGGGTTAAGGTTTATTCTGCAAATGAAAAGCCCACAAACGGTGAGTTTATTGCCTTGATTGCCGATAAAATGTTGTTGGAAGGCGCGTAATAAAAATGTTAAAATGCTTTTTAAAACTCGGGGGAAAACTTTTAAAAAGCGTCAAAAAAAGAGACTGTATTCAGTCTCTTTTTTAACTTAAATTTGCTGTATGGCAATTTGCTTATACTTGTCAAATTTTTTTTTATGTGGTATAATAATTAAAAACAAATTAACAAACGACGGAAAACGGTTATGAGGGGAAAGATAGTTTTTTTTGACGGAAACAGTATTTTAAACAGGGCTTATTACGCTTTACCGCCTTTAAACAACAGGGATGGGCAAAACGTCAACGCCGTAATGGGGTTTTTGAATATTTTTTTAAAGACTTTGGAAAACGAGCAACCGACCAAAATTGTGGTGGCTTTTGACAAGCGTGGTAAAAATTTCCGCAAGGATTTGTACGAAGACTACAAAGCTAACCGAAAAGGTATGCCTGACGACCTTGCGGGGCAGTTGCCTATTTTGCAAGGAATTTTAAAAGCCATGCAAATTAAGGTTGTAGAGGAGGCGGGAGTTGAGGCAGACGATATTATAGGCACGTTGTCTAATAGGTTTGGTTTGCCCGCCGTCATTTACACCGGAGACAAGGATTTGTTGCAGTTAATTGATAAAAATACTACCGTAGTACTTACAAAGCGTGGAGTTACGGACGTTTTGCGTATGGACGAGCAAACGCTTTTGGTTGAAATGGGTCTTACGCCAAATCAAGTGGTGGATTACAAGGCGTTGTGCGGAGATTCGTCGGACAATATACCCGGCGTAAGCGGAATTGGGCAAAAGGGCGCGTTAAATCTTTTGAAAGAGTACGGTGACGTTGACGGTATTTACGACAACATAGACCAAATAAAGGGCGCAACTAAAACAAAGCTGTTAGAAGGGCGCGAAATGGCGTATTTGAGTAGACGTCTTGCTTTGATAATTAGAGACCTTTCTATTGAGTGCGAGCTTGATGCTTGCGGATTGCCTGTTTTTGACGGCGCTGTTAAGGCTGAGTTGGCTAAGCAGGATTTTAATTCTATTATTAAACGAATTAACTTTGAGGAGGACGGCGCGGAAAGCGCGTCGCAAAATCTTGAATTTGAGCGCATAGAAATTTTGGACGAAACCGCGTTGCGTGATATTTTGAAGCAACGTTCCGACGAAAAGCAAATGGCTTTTGTCGTAGGCGAAGATTTGTGCTTTGCCTTTGATACGAAAAAAGAATACCACGTTTTATTTAGCGATAATTTTTTGGTAGGGCTTACTTTTGAAAAGGCTTTAAAGATTTGTTCTCCTTTGCTTGAGGGGGACGTTTCCAAAACGGTTTACGACGGAAAAAGTTTAAAGCGGTATTTGTCGGAGTTTGGCGTAGTAGTCAACAACGTGGAGTACGACCTTGATATTATGCAATATCTTGCGGAGTACCGTAGTTTTAAAAATTTTGAAGCTTTTAAGTCGGCAAAAGGCGAAGGCGTTGCCTGTCTTATGTTGTCGCTAAAGGACGAGTATATTGCAAGGTTAAAAGAGCAAAATATATGGGATCTTTACGTTGAAGTGGAGTTGCCTTTGTCTGATTTGCTTTTGACAATGGAGCAAGAGGGCGCAAAAGTGGATTTAAGTGCGTTAAAGGAGCTGAGCGACGGTTTTGTTGAGGAAATTAAAAAACTCACCGAACAGGCGTTTTTGCTGGCTGGCGAAGAATTTAACGTCTTGTCGCCAAAACAGTTGGGGCATATTTTGTTTGAAAAACTCGGTTTGCCTCACGGAAAAAAGACAAAAACGGGATACAGTACCGATAACGACGTTTTAGAAAATATTGCCGATAAACATCCTATAATAGACGTAGTATTAAAAATTCGTCAGCTTACAAAGCTAAATAGTACTTACGCCGAGGGGATTTCGGCGTTGGTCAAAAACGGAAAAGTTCATACGCATTACAATCAAACGCTCACTACTACGGGAAGGTTAAGTAGCAGTGATCCCAATTTGCAAAATATCCCAATACGCAACGAGCAGGGTAGGGAAATACGAAAAGCCTTTGTACCGAGTAGGGACGTATTGGTGTCGGCTGATTACAGCCAGATAGAACTCAGGTGGCTTGCCTACTTTAGCAACGATAAAAATTTGATAGAAGCCTTTGAAAGGGATGAGGATATTCACACCAAGGTTGCTGGCGAAATATTCGGTATCCCCAACGAAATGGTTAATTCTTCTATGCGACGCACGGCAAAGGCGGTAAACTTTGGTGTGGTTTACGGAATAAGTGATTTCGGTTTGGCAAAAAACGTCGGTATATCCGTTGCAAAGGCAAAGCAGTATATCGTCAAATATTTTGAAAGGTATCCGCAAGTCAAAAATTATCTTGACGGAGTGGTAGAAGAGGCAAAAAGGCTCGGATACGTCACCACCGTTTTGGGCAGGCGCAGATACGTTCCCGAACTCAAAAGTCAAAATTTTGCTTTACGCGGTTTTGGCGAGCGAGCGGTTAAAAATATGCCCTTGCAGGGTAGCGCCGCCGACCTTATGAAGGTGGCAATGCTAAAAGTGGACAAACGGTTAAAAGCGGAAGGGCTAAAAAGTAAAATTATTATGCAAATTCACGACGAGTTGGTAGTGGACGCAACTTTTGAAGAACAAAAGCAGGTGGAAAATATCTTGAGGGAAGAAATGGAAAACGCAATGGTTTTGTCCGTGCCCTTTAAGGTTTCCGTTTCTGCTGGTTGTAATTTGTACGAGGCAAAGTGATATGGCAAAAAAAGTTATAGCTTTAACCGGTGGTATTGGTTGTGGAAAGTCCACCGCGGGCAGGTTTTTTTTGAGACAGGGTTTTTGTGTGCTTGACTGCGACAAGATTTCAGCGGAGGTTGCGACCGATTGCGACGTACTTGATGAAATTTGCAAAACTTTTGGCAATCGTTTTGTCGTTGACGGTATGCTTGATAGGCGCGCCCTTGCGGTGGAAGTGTTTACCGACAAGCAAAAGACACAGCAACTTAATAAGATTTTTCATCCAAGAATATTGCAAAAGTTGAAAGAAAAAATAGACGATACCGAAGGCGTAGTTTTTGTTGAAATTCCCTTGTTGGAGGACGGGGTAAGTCAATGGTTTGACGAAATATGGCTTTTTGAGGCGCAAAAACAAAAAATCTTGGAGAGAGTTTTTGCGCGCGACAATCGCACCGAAGAACAAGTGCAAGCAATACTTGACCGACAAAGCGCTTATTCTGCGTTGAGTAACGTTTTGGTTGTAAACAACGACGGCACGCAACAAGAGTTTGAGCAAAAGCTATCCGCTTTGTTGCAAAAAATTGTTTGACAACAATTTTATCAAAAAAAGAGCAAACTGATAGGTTTGCTCTTTTTTTTTGGGATTTTAAAATAAACTTTACTTTTGCTTGTTTACGTCAAAAAAGTCTTCGTCGATATTAGGATCTTTTTCCTGCAGTTTTTTAAAGTTGAGTTTTGCGTTGGCTTCTTCGCGCACTGCTTCCATCTTTTTGGTGCGAAGTCGTAAAATTACGATATAAATGATAACGACCAATACTATTGCCGTGCAAGCCGTTGCAAGTATTTGAGAATTTGTCATACCTATGTTGTAGGCTTTTAAAAGGTCCGTAGAGGCGACGTAACCCTTGTAGAGTATATCGTCAACCACGACGCCAACGTAGCACACGCCGTTGTCCAGCGTCTCATATAGGCGAACTTCCTTGCCGCCCTTGACGGTGATTTGGTTTCCGTTGGCGTCAAGTAGATAATTGTCTTCTACCGCGTCCGTTTCGGCGGTAAGATAAATTTCCAACCGTTTGCCAACTACGGGATTTGCCGCTTTGCGTTGATAGGGCGTATAATCTTTTTTGGGGCTGTTTGAGCCGATATTGACGGCAAAAACAAAGCCGTATTGTTCGGTGCCGTTTAAGGAATATTTTATGAGATAAAAATTTTCATACTCGCCGATTACCGTAATGGAAGAAAGTTTTTCTAAGGAATCGGAAAGCAAAAAGTCGTCGGACTCTATCGGCAGATGATATACGTTTGATTTGATTAGAATAATACCGTCAAGATCCAATCCCGTAGCTTTGGAATCGGTTTTTATGCAGTTGCTATTGCGTATCCAGCCGAATTTGCCTTGGAAAAATACGTAGCTAAAAAGTTGGTCGTCGCTTTGGGCTAAAATAATAAATCTATCCGTTGCGTCAAATTTGTCCCTTTCGATTGCGTTGAGTTTTTCGTCTTGAATAAACTCGGTATTCGTGGGTTTGTAAATTATGTTAGAAGGGTAACCGATTGCCGTTGCAACCTGGATTTTGGAAATATCGTAATCTGGCAAATTGTAATTAAGTTCACTTGCGCCTAGCTCACCGTAAAACTCAATAAGGGCAGGTTTGGTTTCCGTCGTGACGTCCACCGTCGTGTAAATGAGACGCGGTTTTTCGTAATATTTATTTTGGGTTTCGCCTACCGTCTTGGTGGTGTAGTCGCACAAAACGAACATTGTGTCGCCTGCAATTGCTATATCCTTTGCCAAAAATCCGCAGTTTTGCCAGAGTTGCAGGTCGGTAGTTTCTTGAGCAAAAATAATATTTTTGATTGTTTTGGGCGAATAGAATAAAATTTCCGTTCCATATTGAAAAACGTTTATAACGTCGCTGATTTCGCTTACGTCTTTAAAAACTTCGGCGTTTTCGTCGTGAGTTTCCGTTTTGTCTTTAGTTGAATTTAAGGACAATTTGCTGGAATACAAAGTGTCGTTCATATTAAAGTAAACGACAACGCGTTGGTCGTCGGCGGGATCGTTGACGAGATATTTGATTTGTGAGCCGTAAAAGTTGGATGCTTTTACTTCTACGTCAAAGTTGTCGGCCAGTCTTGCTCCAACGTAATAAAATTTGTTTTCGTTGTTGGTTGTGTAATAGGCAAAGTATAAAGCGTCGTTGCAAGCTTCGATATCCAAAACGTTGTTTACGTTGATGGTTTTGATTGACGGGTCTGTTTTGGTAAGATCGTACGAAATAATTTTGTCTTGTTGCATCAAAAATAAAACGCTTTGATTTGGGGTGACGGCAATATCGGTAGTTTCGCCTTTTAAGCTTTTGTCGGCAAAAAGCGATTTGATTCCGTCGGGAGTGAGTACGTGGATGATGGTATATTTTTGACCGCCTTCCTCGATGGTGTCGGCAATATAAAGATTGTTGCCTCGAGCCGTAATGGACTGAGGAGAGGATAAGCTAATTGCAACACCTTCCTTCACGCCGGCAAAAACTTCGTCGCTTGGTAAATACGCCAAACAAGTTGTAAAAAACGCCGACAATAAGGCAATAATTATTAAAACAAAATATTTCTTTTTAATCATATTTTTACCCTAAAACATTATTAAAGATTATTATATTACAATATACCAAATAAAACGAGTTTTTTCAATAGTTTGGTGGTATTTTTTTTGAAATTTAAAAAAATTTATTTTTTTGCTATTGTTTGAGTGTTGTAATATTATGTTTTGTTTCTTAAAATACTATAACAGCAATAACAAGGAAATTTAGTGAAGTTTAAGTGTTCAAATTCTAAAACTTTCAATTTTTTGAAAAAAGTTTCGAAAAAGTGTGTTTTTTTTCCGTTTTGAAAACCCATATAGGTAGAAAGGGCAAAAAGCTCAGTTTACTAATTTGTAAGTTTATCAATTTTATTAAATATAAGGAGGAAAAAGATGATGAACGAACTATTTGCAAAATATCGCAGAAAGTTAACTGTGGAAGGCGTGTTAAAGTCAGTATTGACAAGCGCGTTGTTCGGTTTAGCGGCGATGTTA
>CABUZX010000027.1 GCA_902496185.1 uncultured Subdoligranulum sp.
AATTTAGTTCGAGCAATAGATTTACCCGATTTTGCTGATTTATTAGATGAAGAAAATTAAATAGCACGAGAAAAGGCGTGGCATCAAGCCCCGCCTGACTCTTAAAAAGGACAGCCTTCCCGAAAAATCCCTTGTAGGGACTCGGTAAATCGTTTGCTCTTTTTTTTGTTTAAAGCACCCCTAAAAGCCACAAATTAACACCGTAATTAATGGTTAATATTTTTTATAATAACAACTAAATATAACCAAGCAAACCACGTTAGTATTGCAACAAGCATTAAACCACAACGATTATATACAAAAACACAACAAAAACAAACGACGACAGTCAAAACAAACGCAAAACCCCTTGTTTCACGTGAAACAGAAGAAAAAATACCAACAAATACTATTACCCCAAACGATTGTGTTTCACGTGAAACAGTAAAAGCAGAACAACTGTTCTAATATATTAAAAATTGTTTCACGTGAAACAATTTTTTTTGTTTAAAGGTAATTTTTTTTGGTCTAATAAAGCAGGTGTTTCACGTGAAACAAGGAAAATTATAAAAATAGGCGTATTTTATTGCGAGTTTTGATAAAAAGTATTATAATATATTTGTAAAAAGGAAGATTTTAATGGACAACAAGATGATTGAGGGCAAAATAGCGCCCTCTTTAATAAAATTTACTATTCCTTTGCTAATAAGCGCGATTTTTCAGCAGTTTTATAACCTTGCAGATACGATAATTGCGGGGCAATACCTTGGAGAAGTGGCTTTGGGCTCTATTGGCGCGAGTTATTCTATAACAATGTTATTTATGGCGGTAGCTTTTGGGTGTAATGCGGGCTGTAGTATAGTAATAGGTCGTTTGTTTGGCGCAAAGAAATATAGAAACATAAAGACCGCCGTTGGTACAACTTTAATAACTTTTTTGTCTTTGGCGGTGGTTTTGACTGTTTTTGGTAGTGTTTTTAGCGGAAATATCCTAAAAATGATAAAAACCCCCGAGCTTTTTTATGAAGACGGCAAAACTTATCTTAATATTTACGTTTTTGGTTTGGTTTTTTTGTTTTTATATAACGCATGCAACGGTATTTTTACGGCTTTGGGCGATAGTCGGACTCCGCTCTATTTTTTGATAGGCAGTAGTGTTTTAAATATTGCTTTAGATATACTTTTTGTGGCAAAATTTAATATGGGTGTTGCCGGTGTTGCTTGGGCAACTTTTATTACGCAGGGTGTCGCTTCTTGTATTTCTTTTGTTTTTTTGCTAAAACGCTTAAAAGTGCTTAAAATTTACGCTTACGTTACGGAAAACGACATAAAGGAAGATTATCCACTCTTTTCTTTTGGTATGTTGGGCAAAATTGCCGCTGTTGCTGTGCCGAGTATTGTTCAGCAAGGCGTAATAAGTGTTGGAAACTTGTTGGTACAAGGTATAGTCAACGGTTTTGGCGACAGCGTTGCGGCGGGATTTACTGCGGCAGTCAAGTTGCGAACGTTTGCTTTGGCTTGTTTTATATCTGCATCCAACGCTTTTGCTACTTTTTGCGCTCAAAATATGGGCGCAGGGCGTACTGATCGGGTTAAAAAGGCGTTTTTTCTCAATTTGTGCATGATTTGGCTTATTACTTTGCCGTTTGTTGTGTTGTACGTGTTTAATAGTGAGGGTATGATTAGTATGTTTGCGCGGGATTTGTCTTCGGAGGCTCTCAAGGCGGGCGTGGATTATTTGCGTATCGTTTCGCCCTTTATGTTTATTATCGGAATAAAAGCAAATAGCGACTCCGTGCTAAAAGGCAGTACTAAAATGATACATTTTTTGATATCAACGCTGTCTGACTTGGTATTACGCGTCGGTTTTGCTTACGTTTTGAGTTTTCCGCTTGCAGAACTCGGTATCTGGTGGGCGTGGCCAATCGGTTGGGTGCTTGCTACCGTAATAAGTTTTGTATTTTACCTTACGGGTATTTGGTACAAACCCAAAAAAATCCGCAAAAAATTACGTAAGGTTGTAGTATAGCGAGTTTAGTCCACATTGTGTTGTAGAAAAGTGGATATTTTGCCTCTATTTGTAAAAAAAAGACAAAAAGCTATTAGATGGGGTAGGGTAAGTAAAAACAAAAATAAACAGCGTTCGCTTTTGTGCTGTTTCACGAGAAACATTGGCAAAATTACGCGCATTTTGTTGATAATTGCCGTTAAGTCGTGGCTGGTAATGTTGGAGCTTTTTTTTGTTACTTAAGGATTAGTTATTCGGTTTTTGCTTGTTGGAGTATTTGTTGCAGGATACGTTAGTTGTGTCAGTGGCAAAAGTATGGTGGCAGGAGATATATTTGTACGTGCGATTGGCGCTTGGCGCAGGATATAAAAAGACAATAAAAGGCTTTTGTATTGGCTAACGTTGTTTTTTGCTTGTTTTAAAAAATCTTTTCGCAAAAAGGCTTGAGATACTTCGCTCCGCTCAGTATGACATTACTTGTTGTCATTCTGAGATGGACGGTCAAAGACGGACTAACGAAGAATCCCCTTTTGATTGTCATTCTGAGACCGCCTACCCGTCGGACAAACGAAGGCTCTCTCTATATAGTCATTATAAATCAACCCCCTGGCTTAGCTAAGCCAGGGGGTTGTGCGTAAAATATTTTAAGTTGTTTTTAATAATTGTTGTTGCTTAAGCGCAAAAAATCAGACATTAAAAAAATTTTTTAATTTGGGGAAAAGTCTTAGGGTGTTTTGTCTTACCGTTTGGCAAAAATCCGACGTATCAAGGTCAAATTCTTCCGCAAGGCGTTTTGCCACGATAGCTACGTTTTTGGGGGTGTTAGTTTGTCCTCTAAAAGGTACGGGCGTCATATAGGGGCAATCGGTTTCGGTGAGTATTCTCGTAATGGGAATTTGCTTAATGGTGTCAAAACCCTTAAAGTTTTTAAAAGTTATTGCGCCACCTAAAGAAAAATACGCGTCGTATTTGTCGATTAAAATCTTTGTTGTCTCGGCGCTACCGTTAAAGCAATGAAAAAGCACGCCGTTATTGAGATAACTTTTGTTTTTTGCCAAAATATCCAACGTGTCGCCCCAAGCCTCGCGGGTATGGATAACGATAGGCAAGCCGAGTTTATCTGCCAAAATTATTTGTTTTTCAAAAACAGAACGTTGAACTTCTCTCAAAGAAAGGTCGTAGTGGTAGTCAAGACCAATTTCGCCTATAGCTAAAACTTTTGGATGGGTTGCGTTTTGCGACAAAAAGTTTTGCGTATCCAAGTCAAAAAACTTTGCCTCGTGCGGATGGCAACCCAAAACGCAAAATATATTGTCAAAGTTTTTTGCCAACTCAAGGGAGTTTTTTGAAGTTTGTAGGTCGCTACCGCAGTTTATTACAAATTCTACGTCGTCGTCGGCAAGAGAATCTATTATTTGTTGTCTGTTTTGGTCAAACGCCTCGTCGTCAAGATGAGCGTGACAATCTATAAAGTTTTTCATGTTTTTTCCTTTTTTTGGTAGAGTGTTTTAAGTCAAAAAGTAGGGTTGACGTTTTGTCAACCCTTAAAATTAGTATTGAGAAAGCGGAATATATTTGCGTACCTTTAAAGTCACGCCTATTTGCTTGCAAATTTGCTTGCATTTGGCTATTTTTTCCTCGCCGATAACGTCTACGACAGACATAATCACGTTTACGCCCTTGTCGGCGCAGTTTTTTGCAAATTTCAGTATTGCGGAATAAGCTTCGGCGCCAAAACGGCTATGGCAAAGCGCTTGATAGTCCTCGGCGTTATCTTCGTTTAAGCTAATGCTCACCGAATCGGTAACAGCCGAAATAGTTTCCGTTGTGTCAAAACCGTTGATAAGGTCGCTTTGTCCGTTGGTATTGAGTCTTACTTTTCCGCCGTTGAGTTTAATAAACTCTGCAACCTTTATATATGCGTCAAGATTTTCCGTCGGTTCGCCAAAACCGCAAAAAACAAACTCCTGTTGCAAATTTTTTTCTGCTTTAAGTTGTTTAATAATTTCTTGCGCCGACGGCGTTTGGTTGTTTAGCCACAAGTCTTGTCCGTCCATAGTTTTGCGACCGCATCTAATACAAAAGTCACAAGCGTTGGAGCATTTGTTTGTAATATTTAAATAAGGTTTTCCGTCTACGTAATACAAAAATTTATCCATAATTATTTAGCAAGGGTTTCAAATGCTTCGGCGTACATAAGCGCCATTTTGTCAAGGTTTTCGAGGCTAATCCACTCGTCCTTTTCGTGAATAGCAGTCATCTCGCCGGGGAATGCCGGCCCGAAAGCCACACATTTGGGCAACATTCTCGAATACGTTCCGCCACCGATTGCAAGGGGCAAAGAGTTTGTGTTTGTAAATTTGTTGTAAATCCCTAACAAAGTTTCCACCAATGGGTCGTCGGCTTTGACAAAGAGCGGTTCTTTAATATGACTTTCTTCTATTTTGAGCGAAGAAATGCTGTTGTCTATTACGCATTTTCTTAAAAAGGCAGAGTTAAAGGTCACAGGAAAGCGCGTATCCAATTTTATTTTGAGATGATTGTCCTTTACGTCCACGACGCCGATATTCATAGTGATTTTTCCGCTGGGTTCGTCACAAAGGGCAATACCCCAATTTTTGCCGTTGAGGTCGTGGCACATTTTTTGCGAAACGAAAGAGAGCGTTTCGTTGTGGGGAAAAAGTTTGCTCAAAAGGTCAAAGGTCTCCCACGTTGCGTTTTTGCCAAGGTGCGGGCTTGCCGCGTGGCAAGAAACGCCCGTTGTTTCTATCTTGTAATCGCCGTTAGGCAAAACGGTATATTTTGCGCCGATTTTTTTGATGGATTCTTCCGTAATGGATTTGTCCAACACTGTTTCGCACTTGTCGGGTACGACGTTTACTCTCGTGCCTGCGCGAATATTTTTTATTTGCGCGGGAAGCTCGCCCACGTCAAGGTCAAAGGCGTAAATTCCCTTTTCGATATTAATTACGGGAAAATCTCCGTCTGGGCTAAAGGCAAGGTCTGGCAAGGGCATTTTGGTTTTGTAGTACTTGATGCACTCCATATTGGTTTCCTCGTCGCAACCAAAAATTAATCTTATGCGTTTTTTTGGTTTAAAACCGCTGTCCTTTAGCGCTTTTAGGGCGAAAAGACAGGCAATCATAGGGCCTTTGTCGTCGCTTGCTCCGCGCGCGTATAATTTTCCGTCGCGTACGGTGGGGGTAAAGGGCGGTGACGTCCAACCATCCGTCACGGGAACGACGTCAAGGTGGCCAAGAGCGCTAACAATTTGATCTCCCTCGCCAAATTCTACGTGACCTGCGTAGTTGTCGGCGTTAAAAGTATCAAAACCCATTTCGCGGGCGGTCTTTAAGACGTAATCAAGGCAGTCCGCCAAGTTTTTGCCAAAAGGCGCGTTGGGTTCGGGCGCGGTACGCACGGTGTCCATTGCAAGGGTTTTGTTTAAAACCTCTATCATTTGGTCTTTGAGATTAAAATAAAATTCTTTTTGCATATTGCTATCCTTTTTGGTTGACGTGGTGTCAAGCTTTATGATGTATTATATTGTGTTTTTTGTTTTTAATTTACAAAATTGGGTATAGAATCGACCTTTTTTTGAGAAAGTTGACGCAAAATATTGGGATGAGTGTGCGCCGAAATTATTGTGTTTTGCGGAAAAAACAGTTTAGAAACGGTTTCGGTTGAAAAGGGCAATGGTACGCCTTCTTCGTAGATGATTTTTTTTATCATTTTGCCGAGTTTAAAATCGTAAAAAAAGCTATACACGTCTGTCGGCGACACAATAAAGTGGTCGAGAAATATTAGATTACGTTGTGAAACGTATTTTAATAGGTTGTAAGTAAAAAGCAAGTCTTGTTTGGACGGTTGGGCAATTTCTACGGGATGATTGTGCGCAAAAAACAGGTAAAGCGCGCCGTGTTTTTTGGCCGTTTGAACAATTTCTTCAAAGGTTGGAGTAACGACTCTATCCTTGTCAAATTGAGTTGTTTCGCCCGAATATACCAACTCAAAGTTTTTGTCGTAACATACAAAAGCGATACTTTCGTACTCCTTGCTTTTGAGCGAAACGTAAAAAGAGTTTGCTATTTGCGGACGATACAGGGCTTGGGCTTTTTCGGAATTGCCCTCAAAAAGGTATGAAAAGGTCTGTCTAAAAAAGGATAGTAAGGTTGCCGTCCTTTTCCCCACGCCTTCTACCGACAAAAGAGACTCTTTGCTTGCCGACAAAACGTTTTTTAGCGTACCGAATTTTTTGAGCAATCGTTTGGCGATAATTTGCGTATCCGAATACAAAATGATTTGAAACAGTAGCATTTCCAATATTTCGTAGTCTTGAAGCGAGTCTATACCGTCTTTTTCAAATCTGTCACGCAAGCGCTGACGGTGTCCTATTGCCGGATGTGTGATTTTCATTTGTGTTGCCCCGAATTTATTTTGATATTAAAAAGACAAAAAACGGAAAACCGCTTTTGTCGTTGCAAGTTGAAAAACTTAAAAAAGCTTATGTCAATTTGATTGTGCCGATTCTTTTTGCAAAGCCTCTATTAATGCGACGGAAAACTGGTCAGCGCAACTGGTGTTTTTAAATCCGCAGGTGTTTCCCTTTAAAATTGTGGCAACTTTTTCCGCTGGCATACCTTCTACCAATGCGGAAACGGCCTTGAGGTTGCCGTTGCAACCACCGCAAAAGTTTACGTTTTGAACCTTGCCGTCTATTATGTCAAAGTCTATTTTGGTGCTACAAACTCCGCGCGGTTTAAAGGTGTGATGCATAAATAATCTCCACTGTTTAAGTTGTTGTATTTACATTGTAGAAGAAAAATTACCGACTGTCAAACAAGTGATAAAACTTATTTAAAAAAATTTTTATTTATGCAATTTTTTTTGTTTTTATAACGCTTTTTGTCGAATTAACGGTGGTTTTCTACACGAAAATTGTGGATAAACTTGTGGATAAGTGGATAACCCGTTGTTGACAAGTGTTTTTTGATTAGATTTTGTCCTTTGTTTTACAATTGTAGGCGTTTTGGGGTGAGTGGACAACCTATCCACAAAGGTTGCCGATAAGGATAGATGGTGACTGAAATTTTATGCATAAATACAAAATATTGACGTGAAACGCGAGTTTGTTTGTGTTGCAGTTGAGTGATAAAGGAATATAATATATTTTAGTGTATTATTGACACAATACAAGAAGAGTGATAAAATCAAATAAAAAATGGCTCTATGCATATAGCTACATACTGCCTAAAAAACGTAAGTAAACCCGCAAGAGAGCCGAGGCAAGCTTTGTTGCGGTCTTTTTTATGTTTGGCTTAAAGTAAGATAGTTTTGCAAGAACTATGTGTTTAAATTCTAAAACTTTTAATTTTTGCAAAAAAGTTTTGAAAAAGTGTATTTTTTTTCCGTTTTAAAAACCCATATAGGTAGAAAGGCAAAAACTAGCAAAAAGCAGTAGCGTTATTACGGGAGATTTTTCGATTGTCCGTCAGGTGGGTACGCCTCAGAATGACAATAGCGATAGTCATACTGATAGATTATAGATTGTCATACTGAGCGTAAGCGAAGTATCTCAACAAAAGAAAATAACTCAAAAACACAAACTAAACTAATATTAAAATAAGAGGAGGAAAATTTATGACAAAAAGAATAACCAGTTTAATATTGGTAACTTTACTTGTAGTATCGTTGTTTGCGTTTGTAGGGTGTAGCAACACTGACGAAATGCAACAAAAGATAGAGGATTTGCAAGCAACGATTAATCAAATGGAAGATGAAATTGCGTTTTTGGAAACCCAAATACCAAAATATGATGGGAATAATATTGAGTTTTCAGCGCAATCACCGATATACAAAAATCCGCAAAGCTATACGACTGTTGCGAACTTTGAGCAAATACATTTTGAAGATTTTTTAGAATATTATCAAAAAGAAATCAAGCCAAAGCATGATAATGACATTTATTTGCTTGCGCCTATGGCACAAGGAATGGATATTTATAGGGAAGAGATGTATAGAACGTATAGCGTGTTGGCAGAAAGTTTTGACGAGCAACAAATTGTAAACCCTATGATTTACGAGAGACTTAAGATGTACGCAGAGGGCTTGGGTGAACATGTTGTTTCACCATCATACAAAGTTACGCGATGGAGCATAGATTTAGAGATATACTTATCGCCTATAGCAAAAGGGATAGAAGAATCAAACGTCTATTTAGAATTTGGCAACAATAATCAGGACGATATATGGGGGACGGATTATATAAACATTTATTTAAATGAAGATTGTATAGGTACGTGTTATTACAAAACAAATACGTACGTTTCAAAAAACTGGTTTGAAAGATATTTCTATGAAAAACTAATAAGAGCATAAAAGCAAAACGTTAAACAATGGAGAATAAAAATATGAAACGTATAATGTGCGTAATTTTAGTAACGTTGCTTGTAGTGTCGCTATTTTCTTTTGTTGGTTGTAGCCAAATAACAAATAATAAAAAGCAAATAGAAGACTTGCAAGCAAAAGCAAATTTATTACAAAACAAAATCAACTCATTAAAGTCACAATTGACAATATTTGACGGAAATTATATAGAATACACAGCGCAATCACCATACGTGGAACAAGCACCGATATACGAAATGCCAGAAAAATATTTAACGGTTGCTGAATTTGATCATCATGAAGATAGCTCGGTTACGTTTGCTGGGTTTTTAGAATATTATCAAAAAGAAATCAAGCCAAAGCATGATAAGGATTTTTATTTACTTGCGCCCATTGCGTCTGAGATAGACGATCATCCCAATATGTATAGAATATATGGCGTGCTGGCAGAACGTTTTGACGAGCAACAAATTGTAAACCCTATGATTTACGAGAGACTTATGATGTATGACATTGGGTTGGGGGATGACAAGATGTTTCCGGGCATAGGCGAGGGTGCTTTTAGCGATAGTATAGATTTATTAATATATTTAGTTCCGGTAGCTAAAGAGATTAACAAAACAAACATTTATTTGGAGTTTGGTATAAAAACTTCAAACGATTATTTTGGGAAAAAATATATCAACATTTATTTTGGTGAAGAATGTATAGGTACGTGTTATTACGAAACTAATGCGTTTGTATCAAAAAACTGGTTTCAAAGATATTTCTATGAATACCTTGTAAGGGGTTAAAAAACAGGAAGAAAATTATATAAACGCAGATCCTTCCGCGCCGTATAGAGATGGATACGTATTGTTGGGCTGGACAACGGTTTACGGAGGAGACGTAGAGTA
>CABUZX010000028.1 GCA_902496185.1 uncultured Subdoligranulum sp.
ATGCTCGTGTTTGCAACCAGCAAACGCAACCAACGTCGTCAGCAACATTACTGCCAACGTTGTCAATAGTAAAAGTCTCTTTTTCATCTCTTGCCTCCTCTTGTAAAAATTTTATTGTGATTATATCATTTAGATATATAAATTTAGCCTAATTATTTTCAAAAAATTCTTTAATTTGTTTAGTATTGTCAAAAACAGCCACGGGGTTATACGGGGCAAAGTCTTCTCTCTTGCCAAAGCCGTAAGTAACCGCAATAGCGTCTATGCCCACAATTTGCGCGCCACGCATATCGTAAAAAGTATCGCCCACCAGCACGGTAGTTTCCTTTTGAGCCTTTTGGTCAAAAAACAGCGCGGACAACACCTGATGTTTTTCGCCCCTATTTGGCAACGCGCCGTAAACGAAATCGAAATATTGCAAAACTCCGAGACGTTCAAGCACGTCAAAAGCCATAGGCTGATATTTGCTTGTAGCAACGCCCAGCTTAAAACCTTTTTGCTTTAAAAAACCCAACAAATCCTTTATACCGTCATACAAAACGTTGTCATAAAAATGGTCTTTGTAAAGCTCTCTAAAATACGCCAGCACCTCAGCAGGGTCGTTTCCGTCGGAAGCAATAAGCTCGCAAGTAGTAGCAAGTGGCGGACCGATAAAATCGTACAAGTTGTAACGGCTTTCGTCCGCGTCAAATTTTTTAAAAGTTTCCTTAAGGCAAAAAATAATGCCTTTAGAAGTATCACTGATAGTACCGTCAAGGTCAAAAAGAACAGTTTTGTATTTCATAGCAAATATTATACAACAAAAAATGCCTATTGTAAACCAATAGGCAAATTGTTTTTTATTGCTTATTCTTGTTTTTAATAGCGCGGTGTTTTGAGGATTTTTCCACACAACCTTTAAAGGGTTTTTTTGCGCCAATCAAAAACGCCGAATTACCCACCACCAAAAAACTGCTTACGTTGTGTACCAACGCACCGAGCACGGGGTTAAGCACGCCCAAAAGACTAAGCACCACAGAAACGATATTGACCGACATACCTATAATAATATTTGCTGAAATAGTCTTTAGCACTCTTTTGCCAAGTCGAATTATTCCTCCAACGTTTTTGACGTTGTCGTTGAGCAAAACGATATCGGCAACCTCCATAGCCACGTCGCTACCCATTGCACCCATAGCAATACCTATATCGGCAGAAGCAAGCGCAGGCGCGTCGTTTACGCCGTCACCCACCATACAAACGGTTTTGCCGTTTTGCTTATATTCTGAAACTTTTTTGAGCTTTTGCTCAGGCAAAAGATTGTAATAAAACTTGTTTATGCCAACTTCCTTCGCAACGGCAGTGGACACAAACTCGTTGTCGCCCGTCAGCATAACCGTTTCGATATTTTGTTTGTGAATAATATCTACCGCGTCTTTTGCGCCGTAATTTACTACGTCGCTTAGGCCCATTGCGCCCATTACCGCGCCGTCAACAGCAACACACACCACCGTCAACCCTTCAAACATTACGTCAACGACAAAAGACTTTACTTCCTCAGGTAAAGAGTTAAAATAATCGGGCTTGGCAACTATTACCTCTCTATTATTTATCTTGGAAACTACGCCTACGCCCACCATACTCGTGGTTTGTTTGGGCGTTTGGAGAGTTGTTTTTTGCGCGCAAAACTCCACTATGGCTTTTGCAAGCGGATGTTCGCTTTGACTTTCCGCACTACCGCACAAGAGAAAAAATTCTTCGTCGGTTATTCCATTGTTGAAATATTTTTTTACCTTGAGTTTGTTTTGTGACAAAGTACCCGTTTTGTCAAAAATAACGACGTTGGATTTTGCAACGCTCTCCAACGCGCTACCGCTTTTAATCAATATGCCTTTTGCGCTGGCGTTACCCATACCGGCAACTATTGCCGTTGGAGTTGCAAGAGCGAGACTACACGGACAAAATACAACGAGAATAGTTATTGCTCGGGTTAACGCCACGTGCCAATCTTCCTTAAACAAAAACGTGACTGCAAAAAACACTAATATAGACAATATAATGGCGCTTGGGACTATTACTTTTGCCCATTTGTCGGCCGTGCGTTCGATATTAGCCTTGTTGTTTTCCGCTTGTTTGACGAGACTAATCATCTTTGACAAGGTGCTGTCTTGGACAAGTTTTGTTACCTCTATTTCTATTGCGCCGTTTCCGTTAAGCGTACCTGCAAACACCGTATCGCCAACCTTTTTGTCAACAGGTACGCTTTCTCCCGTGATTGCCGATTGCGAAACCGACGTAATACCGCTTGTCACTACGCCGTCAACAGTTATTGTTTCGTTGGGTTTAACCAAAACCACGTCGCCTATTGCAACGTATTGCGTTTCCATCTCGATAAACTGGTCGCCTATTTTGATTCTTGCCGTTGTCGGTGTAAGCTTAACAAGTGATTCGAGATTTTTTCTGCTACGTTTTAACGTAACGTCCTCCAACAACTCGCCCAACCACATAATAAGCGCAACTTCTCCCGCCGAAAACAAATTGTTGTGTCCGTGATGCGACGTGCCGTCGGTAATCCCCAACAAACACAAAATTTCCAGCGCTATACAAGCTAACATTGCTACGGTAATGAGCAAACTTGTGCGAACTTTGCCGTATTTAAAAAGGTTTTTAAACCCACCAAAAGCCAATGGCCATCCGCAAACAAAAACAACTATCCAAGCAGGATTAAAATATTTGCCGATAGAATAAGCGTCCCCTAAAATATCATCCCAAAAATACGACGCCACGCACAACAAAATACCGACGAAAAGCACTATTAATTTCCACAACGTACTGTTAAAAAAACTGTCCTTGTTTACACCGCTTTCTACACCGCAACACGCTTTTGCCATAACAACCCCCCCCTAATATATTTTACCAAAAATAATTCCTACTAAATTGATAGGTTTATCATATCACTTTAATAAATTATTGTCAATCAAAATGCAAACAAATACCTTTGAAGCGCAAAAAAATTCAACCACTACAAAAGGTTGAATTTTGGCACGAAACTATCCGTTGCAGAAGAAAGCTCTTGCATAAAACCATTTTCTAAACCGAGTTCAAAAAAGTATTCTATCGCTTGGTCGTATTCTTCCTGCGTGATTTTTCGAGAAAGATCTTTAAAATTTTCGGCTCGCCCCGCAGGAAAATACTGCGACATAAGACTAACGTAAGCGTTTTTATCTATATTAGCGATCATTTTTAAAACTTTTTTTGTGTTTTCTATTGCGTTAGGTAAAACAAGATGTCTAACTATGACGCCTTTTTTGATTATTCCGTCGTCATCAAATTCCGTGACGGGCTGTTGAACAAACATTTGCCTTATTGCTTTTTGAGCAACCACGGGATAATCTTCTCTCGCGCCGTAAGTTTTTGCAAGGTTTGCATCGCCGTACTTGAAGTCAGGCAAATACGCGTCTATCAGCCCATTGAGTTTTTTTAAACTTTCTACGTCGTCGTAACCGCTACTGTTGTACACAACGGGAACTTTTAAAAACGGTTTTAGCTCTGTCAAAAACTCTTTAAGTTGAGTGGTATAGTGACTAGGCGTAACAAAACTGATTGAACAAGCTTTTTGCTCAATTAGATTAAATATCAAGTTTTTAAGTTGCTCAAAAGAAACTTTTTGCCCCCTACCAGTATGACTAATTAGTGAATTTTGGCAGTATACGCAATTAAGATTGCAACCGCCGAAAAATATCGCGCCCGTGCCCGTTTGACCGCTTATACAGGGTTCTTCCCAAAAATGTAAATCTGCGTGCGCCACTACAAATTGTTCAGGAGCTTTGCAAGCGCCAAGTCCCAATGCTCTATCCGCGCCACATTTAACAGGGCAGTTAAAACATTTCATAAAAAATTTTCCTTTGTAAAAAACGTTGTTTTTTTGTCAGTTTATTCAATAATACCCAATATTTTGCCGATATTTGCGTTTTTGTCGATATACGGTTCAAAAATATTTTTTCTGCTAGTCAAAAGCGAGGTCACCCCGGGACCGTGCCCAACCAACACGCAATCACTGTGAACAACAACGCCAACGGTACCGCTACCCTTAAAAAATCCGCGACCGAGAGTAGTGTCGCAATCTTGCAAATAGACGAGATCGCCAAAGCACAAATCCTGAAGTCCGCACAAATCCACCTGCTCTCTGTCTTGAGTCATGATGTCGTAGTCCCCCGTAGCGGCGTCAGCGCTACCTATGCCACTACCCATAAAATGCGCGGGGACAATGCCTTTGACACCGACTTTTAGCTTGTTTCCGCTTGGAGTGATGGGCAATTTTTGCAATAACTGAGGATCAAGATTTAATACTCTTACGTCAGGATAATCACACATTGCAAGACCTTGTCCAACAGCATGCACGAGGATTTTATCGTTTGGACAAAGCAATTGTTTGGTTTGTTTGTCAAACCATACTATAAGATGTTCTATACCGCCGTGCTTGCCCGTAACAACACCAGTTTTGCCTTTTGCGTCGCCACTAATAACTTTTACAAGGTTACCAACGCAGGACAAAAAATTTAAAGCGCCGTTTTCTTGCTCGTTGTCGTTGGTACAAGATACGTCCGGCTCAACGTGATCTCCCGCCCATCCGTATACGCTATCCCCCAACGTTACGTTGTAGCAAATTGCGCCCACCGTAGGCCAAGCAACGACGTCGCGCTCATAGGTAAACCTTTGCACGGTTTTTCTGACGGTCGGGTTGTGAATTTTTCCGCAAACTGATTGCTCTACTACTTTTTTTGCGTTTGTTTTTAACATATACTTTACCTCAAAAAAATTACTTTACAAATATTATACTTGCAAACCCAAAAAAATTCAACGTTTACAAAAATATTTTGTTGATATTTTTGTTTTTTGCCCCAAACAATCAGCTTTTTGTCAAAAAACAGTTGCCAAACGCCTCAAATTGTTTTAAAGTATAAGTATAAATTAAAAATTTAACTTTTGGAGGGATTTATGAGTTTAGTTATATTTGATCATCCGCTTATTAAACACAAGGTTGCTTTGCTAAGAGACAAGGACACTTGCACAAACCAATTTAGAGTTCTTATTGAAGAAATTACAACACTTATGGCGTATGAAGCGCTTAACGACGTCCCAACAAAAACAGTGGAAATCAACACCCCGTTGGAAACTACCACCCAAACTATGATTATGGAAAATAGCGTGGCTATTATCCCCGTATTGCGCGCAGGACTCGGCATGGTCAACGGTATTCATACTCTTTTGCCAACTGCAAAGGTCGGTCATATAGGTATGTATCGCGACCACGAAACTCTTCAACCTAAAGAATATTATTGCAAACTGCCGGAAAATATTGCGGAAAAAGTTTGTATTATTATCGACCCAATGCTTGCTACAGGCGGTAGCGCAGTAGCGGCAATCGACTTGCTAAAAAAACAAGGTTGCAAAAAAATTAAATTGATGAATATTATCGCCGCCCCTATCGGAGTGGAAACCGTACAAAAAGCTCACCCCGACGTGCAAATTTACGTTGCGCAAATGGACCGTTGCCTAAACGAACACGGCTATATCCTCCCCGGCCTCGGTGATGCAGGCGACAGAATTTTTGGCACTAAATAACTAAATTATACGCTAAACAATAAATATCCACCAGTCATACTGGTGGATATTTATTTTGCAATTCCGCATACAAAATTGTGTATACTAAACAAAAACAGCACCCACAAAAAGTGAGCGCCATTTCTATTCGCTATTTTCTCCATCTGCTCGATATATAATCTGCGCATTACAAAAAAATGCCCAATAAGTATTCCAGCCTGCTCTATCTTCTTCTGACACGTCTACGTATATAATTTGATCAGAATCCCAACCGTTAAAAGCACTTCTTCCTACTTCGCTAACTCCTTCTACAATAGTAATTTCTCCTAATGAAGTACAAGATTGAAAAGCATTTGAGCCTATGTATGTAAGCCCTGTTGGAATATTTATAGTTTCCAACGCATAACATCCTGCAAACGTATTACTTTCTATCCTCGTCACAGCGCTCGGTAACGTTATGTCGGTTATATTGGTACAACCTTGAAAAGCACCCTGTCCTATACTCACAACAGTCTGCGGTATGGATACGTACTCTAATTCAAGACACCAAAAGAATGCATTTTGTCCTATGGTTGTGACACCTTGCGGTATTGTAACGTGTGTTAATTTGCCACAATGCGCAAAAGCACTATCTCCTATACTCGTCACAGTTGACGGTATTGTTATAATAGTCAATTGTTCGCACCCAGAAAACAAACCGTTGCTTATTGTTGAAAGATTTGCCAATACCGTTATACTTGCCAATTTTTCACACTGCGAAAAAACATACTCACCCACCGTCGTAGCATTTGACGGTATAGTTATACTCGTCAATGCTCCACAATTCTGAAAGGCTCTATTCCCTATAGTCGTCACAGTTGATGGTATAGTTATATTTACCAATAAACTACAATTAAAAAAAGTATTATTTGCTATAGTTGTCAATCCCGATGGCAATGAAACCCCCGTCATACTTGTACAAAAATTAAACGCCCCCTCTCCTATAGTTTCAACACTGTTGGGTATAAATACACCGGTAGTTGCCGTAGAATCGTCAGATAACTTCATTGTTGTCAAAATTGTACAGTAAGAAAACGCATAATTACCAATACTCTCTAGCTCCGTACCCTGATTTATTATTATTTCAGTCAAATTTCTACAATTTTCAAATGCGTAGTCACCTATAGTCGTAACACTTGACGGTATTGTAATTTTTGTTAAGCCAAGACAATCAGCAAACAAATTTGCACCCAAAGCCAAAATTTCCTGTCCATTTATAACAGAAGGTATTATTAATTCTCCGTTTGGCACAAAATTCAGCCCCGTTATTGTTGCCGTGCTTGCATCATAATCATAAGCAATGCTATTTACTGCCTTTAATGCGTTTAATTTGCCACCAGTAACACATAACTCGTCAAAACCGTCTAATTCATCTACATTGTTTAATATAATTTCCTTTATTTGCGTACCTGTCAACGTTGGATCTATTGATTTCAATAACGCCGCTACACCCGTCACAAATGGTGCTGAAAAAGAAGTACCTGATACGTATTCATAACCCCCATTTCTATTTGTTGTATAAATATCCGTACCTGGAGCAAACAAATCCACACTTGTTTTGCCAAAATTTGACGCCTTAGTTGAATTAGACCAATCACCGAAATCTACTATAGTATTATCTTCATTTATGGCACCAACGGAAATTATGTTGTTTAAATTAAACTTTGACGGATATGTTGGAGATATGTTTAAATTATTAGTACCGTCAATATTAATACCTTGATTGCCTGCCGAACAAACTAATAATCCTCCCTTATTCGCATAATTATTAATAGCATTATATAATTTATCCATTTGGCTATCAAAATAACTGCCAACATACTGCTCTCTCCATATCGCACCACTAAAGTTCAAAATAGAAATATCATCAGAACTGTTACCATTATTTAAAGTCGATGCAGCATACTCTATTGCTTTTATTATTGCAAGGTCATTATCAAGCATTTGCACTATTACTCCATTTGAATTAAACGCATTTAACGACACTATTTTTATATTAGGAGCTACACCAACAAATTTCGTTGATGCATTATATTGCGCTGCAATTACACCTGCAACCATAGTACCATGCCCCAAAGAATCTACAGGCTCATCAGTCGGAACACCATCCATTTTATCATACATATAATTCCTATGCAAATCACCATCCTGCAGTTGAGCACCTTGTAGATGACTTGATATACCACTGTCTATTACACCAACTAATACAGTACTACTTCCTTTTGTAAGTTGTTGTGCTTCATATATTTGAGTATTCAATTGTCCCCAATTATAAGTGTAAATAACATTATTACCTTCTGATGCCAAAACAACAGCAGGCGTTAATATCAAAAACATTACGTATAAAAATACAACCATTCCTACAATCAAACCTGTTAATTTAATTATCTTTTGCATAACTCATATCTCCTTACTTTGATTTATATCCAAGAAGTCGCATCTATTATAAAAGGTAATCCTTTTACGTGCAATAACGTTCTTGCGCAATCTCTTTGGCTTTTCTTTTTTAAAAAAAGCTGATAATGCACTTTATCAATCATTTCTATTGGTGAAGGATACGGCTCTATTTTTTCTATATTAACACATTCAAAATCTTCTACCGTAATTTCTCCATTATCAATCTTACTTGCAACTTCGAGATTAACCAATATGATTATTCTCTCCCATTCGGGCTTAAATCTTGCATCGACCAAAATCATTTTGTCTACGTAATACCAATAAGTTTCCACCCAACTTATTGCTATTGCAGCAATTAGCAACAAGGCTATTGCTATTATAATTATTATTTTTAATTTATTTTTGTCCATTTGTTTTTTCATAAATCAATACTCCAATACTGTCGTTACGTAATCTACAAATTTCAATGTTCTAAGTTTTGCTATTGCTTTTTTTAGCTCGTCATATCCCGTCTTTTTGAGATAAATCATCATCCTTCCGTTCTGCTCGTCAATAGAAGAGTCGTATTCTGTCTTTTTTCCACTTGAGCCACAGTACTCTATCCTTTCTATGTTGTCATACTTAAAATCTTTAAGTTCAATTTTTTCATCTACGTAATCTTGCCAATATTTGGACTCTACAACTACTTCTAATTTGGAGTCAGAATAATCTTCTTGGTTTACTATGTTGATATAAGGCACTACGTCATCAAGTTTTGCATCAATTATCAAGTCAACCCAAAACAAAGGAGTCATGGCTAACACAAGCAAGATGATTGTACCTATTATTAAAAGTCTCTTCCAATTAAATACTTCCTTTTTAACTTCTTCCATAAAAATTTTCCTCCTCTTATTTTAATATTACTTTAGTTTGTGTTTTTGAGTTACTATTTTTGTTTGTTGTTGACGTTACATCTTACACCTCCTTTTGCCTTGTTGGCAATATTCACAAAGAACC
>CABUZX010000029.1 GCA_902496185.1 uncultured Subdoligranulum sp.
AAATCACTGTCGGACTTGAAGTTAATCAAAACGTAATAACCTTCGCTCTTGTAGTTGATGTCGTAAGCAAGCTTTTTTGTGCCCCACTTGTCAACCGTGTCGATGGTTCCGTTTGCTTTAGTGATGACGTCGTTGAATTTGTTGACGAGTTTTTCCTTCATTTCGTCGGACAAATCATTGTCAAGGATATAAAGCATTTCATAACTGTTCATCGCAAATACCTCCTTTTGGTCTAATTTGGCTTTCCCTTAAAAGAAAGCAAGGATTTTTCGCTCAAAAATGCCGAAAATAACGCATTTTGATTGAAAGCTTAAGTATTATAGCAAAAACAATCTCTACGCGCAAGCGTTTTTCGCAAAAATTTAAATAATTTGCGCCAAAATACAAATCTTTTGACAAAAGATAACGCAAAACCTTGCAAAAGAAACCAAAAACAGTTATAATATACAAAATTTTTACTTGTTGGCAAAACCAATCGGGAGTAACACAATGGAAGACTTTTTAAAAGATATTGATAGGGTGCTTGTTTCAAAGCAGGAGCTCCAAGCAAAAGTTAAAGAACTTGGCGCGCAAATCACCAAAGACTACTCGGGTATGCACCCGTTGTTTATCGGGGTACTTAAAGGTTGCGTGGTTTTTTTCTCCGACCTTATTAGAGAAATTAAATTAGACTGCCAAATCGATTTTATGGTGGTCAGTAGCTACGGCGCAGGCACTACCACCTCGGGCGAAGTAAAGGTAATAAAGGACGTCAACACCCCGCTGGAAAATCGCCACGTCATTATTGTAGAAGATATCGTCGACAGTGGCGTTACGCTAAATTATCTTGTCAATCTCTTAAAATTTCGCGGAGCAAGTAGCGTAGAAATTTGCACTCTTTTAGACAAACCGGAAAGACGCAAAAGAGACGTTTATCCAAAATACAAGGGGTTTGTTATCCCCAACGAATTTGTTGTGGGCTACGGGCTTGATTTTGACGAAAAATACCGCCATCTCCCCGAAGTTTGTATTTTAAAAACGGAATAAATTATTAATGGATTTATGCAAAAAAACACGAGTTAATTTAACTCGTGTTTTTTTTGACGTTTGATACGTCTGATTTTTTTGGAGACAAAAATCATTAAACAAAATTGTATGTTTTTTAAGAATTTTTATTAGTAACGTTTTGCTTTTTTTGGATATTACACGAGCAACAACCGCTACAATGCGAGCAATCCGAGCAACAAGAACTTTTGCCTTGTTTTTTGCGTATATAGCTCACCGCTATAACGACAACCGCAAACAAAGCTATCGCCACCATCAAGACTATTTCCCACCACTGCATAAAAATTCTCCTTTTTATTAAAATTATTTGCCGTTAAGCAACTGTTTTTCACTGAAATAAATCTTTCCCTTATTGTTGAGCACGATAAAGGTAATTACAACACCCCAAAGCGCCGCAAATATGAAGGCAGTCCACCACCAGGAACCGATAATATATACCATAGCGGAAACAACGTAAGAAGCTACCACCCAAAACAACAACGTGCCGTAATAAGCCTTTTTTGTGGGCAATTCCGCCTTTGCCGTTGCAACCGCAGCAAAACACGGTATAGTCGTCATATTAAACACGATAAAGGCAATTAATGCAGGTATCGTAATACCCGTTGCGTTTATCATTTCTACGACTGCGGCAATACCGCCGTCTGATTCTACGTCAATCATTGCTCCGACGACACAAGCGCCGATAGTGCCAAAAGTTGCAATTACGTTTTCCTTTGCAATAAGTCCGGTAATAGCGCCTACGACGAATACCCAACCCAAAGAGCCAAGTTGGCTACCAAAGCCCAACGGCGTAAATATCGGCTGAAGCAAAGAACCTATCCCCGCCAAAATACTTTCGTTGATTTGTTCGTCCGCCAAAAACTGCCATCCCCAAGAAAAGTGACTAACAAACCAAATTACTATAGTAGAAGCAAGTATAATTGTAAAAGCCTTTTCTATAAAATGTTTGGCTTTGTCCCACAAATGAAGCATCAGGTTTTTAAAGCCGGGCACGCGGTAAGAAGGCAATTCCATAATAAACGGCGGAACTTCGCCTTTCATTGTCGTATTGCGCATTAACAAAACACTCACAAGCGCTACAATCATACCCAAAACGTACATAGAATAGGTAATAATATCTGCGTTGCCTACCCCAAACAAAGTAACGATTGCGCCTGCAATAGCCGTCAATATCGGGAGTTTTGCGCCACAGCTAAAAAACGGAATAACTCTTATCGTTGCCGTTCTTTCGTTTTGGTCGGCAAGAGTACGAGTATTTATCATGGCGGGTATGGAACAACCAAACCCCATAATCATTGGCATAAAAGATCTGCCCGACAGTCCAAATTTGCGAAAAACTCTGTCCAACATAAACGCAACGCGCGCCATATATCCACTGTCTTCTAACAGTGAGAAGAAAAGGAACAACAACAAAATCTGTGGCAAAAAGGACAATACCGAAAACAAACCGCCCAATACGCCGTCTACCACTAAGCCCGTAAGCCAATCGCTTGCGCCAATTGATACAAACAATTCCGACGCGCACGCGCCCAAAAAGCCTGTAAAGGTATCCATAGTATTAAACAATATAATACCGGGAGAATAGATAGACTCTTCAAAACCGAAAAAGGTGTGTATGCTAACGTTAGAAACGTATTCGTCAATGGCGCTGACAAAAGCTATTTCGCCGTCTTGTACGGTCACTTCCCACTTTGCTTTTTCGTCCGCAAAAAACGTAGTATCTTGCATATTTTGAGCGTCTGACAGCATCACTTTAGTACCGTTTTGGGTAAACACAAAGGGCAAAGCGTCAACGCTTTTAAGAGCGCCGTCTTCAAAGGTAAGCTCGGCAACGTTACCCTCCTCGTCGTAATAGACAAAATTTTCGTCAAAGGTTTGTTCGGTGACCGCTACAACCTTTCCGCTTGCGTCGTAAGCCTTTGCTTGAGAGTTAAACAACCCACCAAGGAAGAACAAATTTTCCGAAAAGGTAAGGTGAAATACCAAAAACAAAACCACCAAAAAGATTGGAATACCCCAAACCTTGTGAGTCAAAACTCTGTCTATTTTGTCAGACTTTGTCGTTTTTTCCGTCTCCGTAGCGGTAACCTTGTTCTTTTTTAATGCCGTTGAGTAATATTTTGATATGTATTTGTATCTGCTGTCGGCAATGATTGCTTCAAAATCGCTCCCAAAAGTAGCGTCGGAAAAGGTCTTTTTAAATTCTTCCACCATTGCGGTAGAATTAGGATGCGCCTTTACCTCCAACTCGTCCATTTCTACCAGCTTTACGGCGTGGAACAACGCGTTGTCTACGCCTTGACCCTCCAACGCAATCTTACAATCGCCGATAAGGTGCATAAGCGCCGAACCTTTGAGCACCGTCCTGCCTTTGCGTTGAACCAAAGATGCGCTGTAGGCTCTTTCCATAAGTTCAACTATCCCCGTGCCTTTTAGCGCAGAAATTTCTACAACAGGCAAGCCTATTTGCTCCTCCAGCTTTTTTGCGTCGATTTTGTCGCCTGCTTTTTCCACCTCGTCCATCATGTTGAGCGCAACGACGACGGGTACGTCGATTTCCATAATTTGCGTAGTTAGATACAAGTTGCGTTCCAAATTAGTGGCGTCAACTATATTAATAACACAATCGGGTTTTTCTTCCAAAATATAATTTCTCGAAATTACTTCTTCGGGCGTGTAAGGCGACAACGAATAAATACCAGGCAAGTCTACTATGGAAATAGGCTCTGCGCATTTTTTATATACGCCTTCCTTTTTGTCCACCGTGACGCCCGGCCAGTTGCCAACGTGCGCGGTAGAACCCGTCAAAGCGTTAAACAAAGTTGTTTTTCCGCTGTTTGGGTTACCTGCTAATGCAAATCTTTTCATTTAATCACCTCCATCGTTACGACGTCGGCTTCGGTTTTGCGAAGCGTTAATTCGTAACCACGGATCGTTATTTCCATCGGGTCCCCCAAAGGAGCGCGTTTGCGAAGATAAAGCTCCGTCCCCGGAGTAACACCCATGTCAAAAAGGCGTCTCCTGATTTTTCCGTCTCCGGCGACAAGCTTGATTACGCCCTTTTCGCCCACAAAAAACTCGCTTAATTTTTTTTCCATATATCCTCCAAAATATTTGTTTTTTTCTGTTAAAAAATTCTAAGCTACCAAAATACGCGTAGCCAATACTTTGTCCAAAGCAAGACGCCCGCCTTTTACCATCAATATAAGACTACCACCGCTTTGTGCAACAATACTCAACTCCGAGTCAATAGTGAGTCCAAGACTCTCAAGATGTTTTTTTGTTTTTTCGTCGGTAAGTACTTTTTTTATCTTAAGTTTTTTACCTATCGGCGCTATTGCTATCGGCATAAATTTTACCTCCGTTTAGCCTTGCTGTTTTTGTCGTTTCAAAATATGAAAAATATTTCATGTTTTTTTAACGAAAAAAATTATATTATTGAATTTTTGTTTTGTCAAGTATTTTTAATAAAAAATATGAAAAAAAATTCAACTTCATGTTTATTATTAAAAAAAATTGCTCTTTTGCAGGTTTTGTGCTAAAATAACTTTAATCAACATATAAGGGGATTGATTAATATGAGCGATACAGTACGCACACCTATTCAGCAACGGTCTATAGACAAAAAAAACCGCATAATAGAGGCAGGATACGAGCTATTTGCCGAAAAAGGTTATTTTTCTACCAACACGAGTGAAATTGCCAAGCGCGCAGGCGTATCTACGGGGATTGTTTACGGATATTTTCGTGACAAGCGGGATATTTTGTTAGAGGTATTGAATATTTATATCGACAACGTTTTTCACCCTATATTTGAAACGTTTGCAAAGCTCCAACCGCCCCTTGAGCTTGAAAAAATTATCCCCGATATAGTGGACTACACTGTAAAAACGCATACTTACAACGCGCAAATTCACGAGACGCTACACTCTCTTACCTCCACCGACAAAATAGTAAGCGACAAATTTTTGGCGTTAGAGGGCGAAATGACAAAAAAAATAGCCGACAAACTTTATTCGCTCGGTTACCGCCTACCCAACCTGACGGAAAAAGTACATATTGCTATCGAAATAATACAGTCTTATTCGCACGAATGCGTCTACGACAAACACTCGTATATTGATTACGACGCTTTGCGGACTATAGTAATTGATATTTTGCTTAAACTGTTTCTTTAAACAAAAACCCAAACGATAAGCAGGGGTTTTAACGGAGTTTATATGCCATTTAATATAGTATCGGGCAATATTTTGACTATGCTTGCATATATGCTTTGCGGATTTTTGTTGGTAACCTTTAAAAAAGGCGTTGCCTCACACGCAAAGACGCTATCTGCAATACTCGTTTACGTTTGTTCGCCCGCTTTGATAATCAACGCTTGGCAGTCAATAGAGTTTTCTGCCCAAAACGTAACGCAGTTGATTTTGTTTTTTTTCGTATCCTTGACTATTCAATTGCTGTTTTTTTGCGTTTTGTTTTTGATTTTTCGCAAAAAATTGATACGGAAACACCCCGCGCCAAACGAAAACACCTTGACACTTGAAAAAGTTAACGACCAAACCCAACCAACCAACCTTGACAAAAGCGCAATGTATAGAATATTGTCCGTTGGTAGCGTGTTGGGCAATACGGGATTTTTTGGATTGCCGTTGGTGACGGCGCTCTTTCCCTCGCAACCGATAGTTGCGTGTTTTAGCACCGTTTACGTTACCTCAATGAATTTGCTCGTATTTACCGTTGGTGTTTTTATGATAACGGGGGATAAAAAGTTTATTACAATTAAATCCGCCCTACTAAACCCATCTACCATTGCCGTCGTTTTTGCGTTGCCCTTTTTCTTTTTAAATATAAAATTTCCTACAATAATAGCAGAACCCGTATCTCTGCTTGGCAAAATGAGTACTCCTTTGTGTATGCTCGTACTGGGTATGCGACTTGCCGTTGTAAACAAAAAAACCTTATTTACTCGTCCGTTAGTCTACCTTACTTGTTTGCTAAAACTTGTTGTTTTTCCGCTATTCGCTTATTTATGCGTATACTTTTTGCCTTTCGTTGACGCAACGTTTAAGGCGTGTATATTGGTATTGAGCGCAACTCCGTCGGCGGTAATTGTTCTTTCTCTTGCAGAAATGCACGATTGCGAACAGGAGCTAAGCGCAAACGTGGTTTTGCTGACCACCATTTTGAGCGTAGTTACTATGCCACTGATTATGCTTATACTTTGACTACGAAACATTTTGGAGAAAAAACGGCAGTTCCTTGCGCGTATTGAGCCTCGTGAATATTAGCCCCTATGCTCGTAGTTATATTATTACTCAAAGAGAGTAACAAGGTTCTGCTAAGTAGGTTCTTATATTTGCCTCTCTTTAACCTTGCAAATCAAGATTTCATTCACCTTAGGTGGATTTATTCCGTCGCAGGCGGATTTAATTGAAAAAACGACAGGTCGAAACCTGTCGTTTTTTCTGGAGCGGGTGAAGGGAATCGAACCCTCCTATCAAGCTTGGGAAGCTCGCATTCTACCAATGAACTACACCCGCAAAATATTCAACATTTTTTGTCAACAGCATAATACCATACTTTTTGCAAAATTGCAAAGACATAAAACAGTTTTTTTGCACTTTAATGACAAAAATCTAAAAGCCAAAAATTAACTTTTGCAAAAAACCCCAAAAAAGGTAAAAAATTGTTTAAATAATCAATATTTTGTATTGCTTTTGAATTTTGTTTTTGCTATAATAATATAAGGTATGGGAAAAGTTTTATTTAAAATACTTTTTGTACCTCAAAACAAAAAAACCAAAATTAAAGGAGAACATATTATGAGCGAAAAGACAAAAGGACAATTACTTAAGGAACAATTGTGCTGGGACATCAAAAATATCGCAAAAACCGCTCCGGAGCAAATCGCCTTGGCGCAGGAATTTTGCGAAGGTTACAAAGATTTTTTAGACAAGGGCAAAACCGAGCGCGAATGTGTTGATTACGCAGTAAAAAAGCTCGTTGACGCAGGATACACCGTATTTGACCCCAAAAAAGCTTACAAAGCAGGCGACAAGGTCTATTTTGTAAACCGCCAAAAGGCAGTAGTTGCAACCACCTTTGGACAAAAGCCCCTTACCGAAGGCACACGACTCAATTTTGCGCACATTGACTCACCGCGTTTGGACCTCAAGCCCAACCCAATGTACGAAAAATCCGATATTGCTTACCTCAAAACGCACTATTACGGCGGAGTAAGAAAGTATCAATGGACTTGTATTCCTCTTGCAATGCACGGCGTAATTATGAAGGCTGACGGCACAGCTGTCAACGTTTGCATAGGCGAAGAACCGGGCGACCCCGTATTTGTTATTACCGATTTGTTGCCACACCTTGCGGGCGAACAAAGCAAACGCACCCTTTCTGAAGGTATCAAGGGCGAAGAACTCAATATTGTTTTTGGTTCTCTCCCGTTTGAAGAAAAGGATATTAAAGAACCCGTCAAACTTTTGGCGCTTAAACTTCTTAACGAAAAATACGGCATAGTAGAAAAAGACTTTGTACGCGCAGAAATCGAAATCGTACCCGCAGCAAAGGCCGCTGACGTTGGTCTCGATCGCGGATTTGTAGGCGCGGCAGGTCAAGACGACAGAGTTTGCGCTTATCCTGCGCTTATTGCGGAAATTGAATCCAAAACGCCACTTTATACCACCATTACCGCATTGGTCGATAAGGAAGAAATCGGCTCTGTTGGCCCAACCGGTCTTAACAGCGACTTTATTCTTCATTATATCGAATACCTTGCTCAAAACGCAGGCGTAGATTATAAGGACGTTTGCAAAAACGCTATATGTATGAGCAGTGACGTAAACGCGGCGTTTGACCCAACCTTCCCGTCCGTTCACGATCCGTTGAATGCAAGCTATGCAGGCAAGGGTTGCGTTGTTACAAAGTACACCGGAGCAAGAGGCAAGAGCGGTAGCAACGACGCGTCTGCAGAACTTATGCAAAAAGTTGTAGCAATGCTTGATGCAGAAAACGTTTATTGGCAAATCGGTGAACTCGGCGCAGTAGACGTCGGTGGCGGTGGCACTGTTGCCGCTTACGTGGCGCATATGAATATCGACACGGTTGACGTGGGAGTACCCGTACTCAGTATGCACTCACCGTTTGAACTTGTTTCTAAACTCGATATCTACAATGCATATAAAGCATACCTCGCTTTTTATAAGTATTAATATAACTTGAGATACTTCGCTTGCGCTCAGTATGACAATGACGGTCATTCTGAGATGGACGGTCAAAGACGGACAATCGAAGAATCTCTATCTATACGGTCATTCTAAATTAAAACCCCCGACTCACCAAGTCGGGGGTTTTTGTATGTAAAGTATTTTTTGTTGTTTTTTATTTGTTAAACCATGCGTTGCCATACGGCGTAAAGTACCGTTCCATAATCTATCGCTCCGTCTGCGACTTCTTGCATAGTATACTCTACGTCTCCTCCGTAAACCGTTGTCCA
>CABUZX010000030.1 GCA_902496185.1 uncultured Subdoligranulum sp.
CTCAATAGAATTTTTGCCCTGGCGTCCATTTTATGAATAAAACTATCAACGGGATAATATTGTCCGAATGCAACGTCGTTTAACATGGGCGTCCCCCCTTGTTTACGTATTGCATAAGAGCGTTTTTCATCTCTTGTACGGTACGGTTTTGTCCGTTAAGTTTAATTCCGTTTTTTTCAAAAATATTGTTAAGTATAGCCATCTGAGGCATTTGCAAGCCGTACTTGGCTATATCAACGCTACGGAAAAACTCGTAAGTATTCATATCGTAAAGCGCGTGTCCGTCGCTAAAAACGATAATTCTGTCGGTATATTCGTACACTTCGTCCATATCGTGACTAATCATTACTATTGTTAAACCCTGTTTGTTTAGAGTAAACAAAAGATTAAGAATTTCTTCCTTGCCGAGAGGATCCAAGCCCGCGGTAGGTTCGTCCAACACAAGTATATCGGGAGTCATTGCAAGCACTCCCGCAAAAGCAACTCTGCGTTTTTCACCACCGCTGAGTTCAAAAGGCGACTGCCGAGAAACGTAATCAAAATCAAGCCCAACGGCAAGCAAAGACTCTCTTACTCTTTTGTCGACTTCCTGCTTGTCCAAGCCCATATTTGTCGGTCCGAAAGCCACGTCGTCGTATACCGTATTTGCAAAAAGTTGATGTTCGGGATATTGAAAAACCATACCGACTTTTCCGCGAAGTTTTTTGAGCATTTCACGACGAGGTTTTTTTTGTTTCAAAGTCAAATCCAATCCGTCCACGTACAACTCCCCACATTGAACGGGCAACAAGGCGTTTAAATGTTGGACAAAAGTAGTTTTTCCGCTACCGGTATGTCCGCAAATACCAACGAACTGACCTTGCTCTATCGTAAGAGAAACGTCCTTAAGCGCTGAAGTTTCGTAAGGACTTTTTGGGTTGTAGGTATAACTCAAATTTTTGACAACAATTGACATAACCTTTCCCCCAATTTGTTTATATCTTCTTCCTTTTCATCAACGTCAAACCCTTCTCGTTTGAGTTCGGTTGCAAGATCAATACAACGCGGTGTCTTTAGACCGAGTTGCTCCAAACGGTTTTTTTGCGCAAAAATTTCGTCGGGAGTACCCTGCATTGCGATTTTGCCACCCGACAAAACTACTATTCTATCAGCTTTTGCGACTTCGTCCATAAAGTGGGTAATAGTGACTATAGTCATACCTGCTTTATTTAAAGAAAGTACGGTATCCATTACTTCCTTTCTACCAACGGGGTCAAGCATACTTGTAGCCTCGTCTAGCACCAAAATTTTTGGTTGCAAAGCCAACGCGCCTGCAATAGCAACGCGTTGTTTTTGTCCGCCACTCAGCCTTGAAGGCGTTTTTTTTGCATAATCGAACATATCTACGTTTTTTAAGGCTTCATCCACTCTTTTGCGTAACTCCTGTTGTGGAACACCGAGATTTTCCGGTCCGAAAGCCACGTCGTCCTCCACGATAGACGCAACTGTTTGGTTGTCTGGATTTTGAAAAACCATACCGACTTTTGCGCGGATTTGATACAACTCTTTTTCGACGCAAGGATTTAACCCCAAAACCTCAACAGAACCTTTTTGAGCAAGCAAAAGACCGTTGAAAGTCTTTGCCAAGGTACTTTTTCCACTACCGTTGTGTCCGACGAGAGCCAAAAACTCTCCTTCGTACACAGATAACGAAACTGAATTTATGCCTTTTGGGGTAGATATTTCTACGCCGTTGTCGTCATACTCTTTGTAATTGTAAACCACGTCGTTTAGAGTAATGACGGATTTTTTTAGATTTTCTTCCAAGGGTGCCTCTCTAATAAATTTTTGCTATTTGTTATCATATCACACATACGCTATCAAAGTCAAGCAACCACAACAAAAGCAAGCGTAAAATCAAAACAAAGGTAAAAAAATATAGTCAAATTTATTCATTTTGTTAAGTTATTTTTTTGCATAATATTTGACATATTTTTTTTATATGTTATAATTTTAAATGGTGCTTAAATAAGGCTTGTTTTTGTATTAAAAAACATTTATATATCCTTAAAACGCCATTAAAACAAATTAAAATTTCTTAACGGAGGAAAACAATATGGCAAAAATGACAATTGACGGCAATACCGCTGCCAGCCACGTAGCGTACGCTTTTTCGGACGTAGCCGCCATCTATCCTATCACTCCTTCTTCCCCCATGGCGGAAGTTGCTGACGAATGGGTTGCTCAAGGTAGAAAAAATCTTTTTGGGCAAAAAGTAAGAATTGCAGAAATGGAATCCGAAGCAGGCGCTGCAGGCGCTGTTCACGGAAGCTTGGTCGCAGGCGCATTGACAACAACCTTTACGGCAAGTCAAGGTTTGTTGCTTATGATTCCAAACATGTACAAAATCGCGGGTGAAAATCTTCCTTGCGTATTTCACGTTTCCGCAAGAGCATTGGCTGCTCACGCGCTGAACATCTTTGGTGACCACGCAGACGTTATGGCTTGTCGTCAAACAGGCTTTGCAATGCTTTGTAGTAACAGCGTTCAGGAAGTAATGGACCTCGCTTTGGTAGCTCACCTTTCTACTTTGGAATCAAGAGTACCTTTTTTGCACTTCTTTGACGGTTTCCGTACCAGCCACGAAGTAAGTAAGATTGACGTCATTGATTATGCCGATATGGACAAGCTCCTCGACAGAAAATACGTTGACGAATTTAGAACACGTGCATTGAACCCCGAACACCCGCAACTTCAGGGTACGGCTCAAAACCCCGACATCTACTTCCAAAATAGAGAAGCGGCAAACAAGCTTTATCTAAATACACCCGCTATCGTTGAAAAGTATATGAAGAAAGTCAGCGAATTGACTGGTAGAACCTACAATCTCGTTGATTACGTCGGCGCTCCCGACGCAACGGACGTTATCGTTATTATGGGTAGCGGCGCAGATGCTTGCGAAGAAACGGTAAATTATCTTACCAAACAAGGCAAAAAGGTCGGCGTATTAAAGGTTAGACTTTATAGACCTTTCCCGTCACAAAAGTTTATGGAAGTTTTGCCAAAAACGGTTAAAAACATTACCGTACTTGACAGAACCAAGGAATCCGGCAGTATAGGCGAACCTTTCTATCTCGACGTTATAGCTTGCCTTAAGGAAAATAACGTTGCAGACAAATACAACGTCGTCGGCGGTAGATACGGTATGGGTAGCAAGGAATTTACTCCTTCTATGGTTTTGGCTGTTTTCAAAAATGCTCAACAACCACAACCCAAAAACCACTTTACAGTTGGTATTAACGACGACGTAACCTTTACGTCTCTTTCCATTGATGAAAAAATCGACGTAGCTCCAGAAGGAACGACTCGTTGTAAGTTTTACGGTTTAGGCAGTGACGGTACTGTCGGCGCAAATAAAAACAGCATTAAAATTATCGGTGACCACACCGAACTTTACGCTCAAGCTTATTTCTCTTACGACAGCAAAAAATCAGGTGGTTTGACTGTTAGCCACTTGCGTTTTGGTAAAACCCCTATTAAGTCAAGCTATCTCATTGACAACGCAGAGTTTATTGCTTGCCACAACCAAAGCTATATTACGCGTTACGATATGTTGTCCGACGCAAAAATCGGCGGAACTTTCCTTCTTAACTGCAATTGGTCAGTAGAAGAACTGGAAGAAAAGTTGCCTGCAAAAGTCAAAAATGACATTGCAAACAAAAATCTTGAGTTTTATATCATTGACGGTCTCAAGCTCGCAAAAGAAGCAGGTAGCGCAAAATCAACCAATATGGTAATGCAAGCCGCATTCTTTAAATTAGCTAATATTATTCCTTACGAACAAGCTGAAGAATATATGAAGAAAGCAATCGTAAAAACTTATGGCAAAAAAGGTCAAAAAGTTTTGGATTGCAACTTTGCTGCCGTTGATAACGCCATCAAGGGACTTACAAAGGTTAGCGTACCCGAAAGTTGGAAAACAACTACCACCGGCGCGGAAATGGTAAAAGGTAGCAACGATCCTTACTTTGTAAACTTCGTTAAACCTATTTTGGAACAAAAAGGTGACGAACTGCCCGTTTCTGCTTTTGATCCTGCAGGCGTCGTACCTACGGCTACAACTCGTTTTGAAAAACGCGGTATCGCCGTCAACATCCCCGTATGGGATCCTGAAAAGTGCGTACAATGCAACCGTTGCGCAATGGTTTGCCCGCACGCATCCATCCGTCCCGTATTGATTGACGAAAATACACAAACTCCTGATACTTTTGTTACCAAGCCAGCAATCGGAATAAAAGGCGCAAAATATCGTATTCAAGTTTCTCCGTTGGATTGCTCCGGTTGCGGAAGTTGCGCAAACGTATGTATCGCCAAGGAAAAAGCTTTGACGATGGTTCCTGCGGAAAAAGTTTGTGAAGAACAAAACTTTGAATTTTCCGAAAAAGTCGCGCAAGTTGAAAGCGGTCTTAAAGTTGACTCTGCAAAAGGTAGTCAATTTAAACAACCGTTGTTTGAATACAGTGGCGCTTGCGCAGGTTGCGGTGAAACACCTTACGTCAAGCTCGCAACTCAAATGTTTGGCGACAGAATGATTATTGCAAACGCAACGGGTTGCTCCTCTATTTACGGCGGAAGCGCTCCTACGTGCCCCTACTGCGTCAACAACGAAGGACACGGTCCTGCTTGGGCAAACAGCTTGTTTGAGGACAACAGTGAATTTGGCTTTGGTATGAACCTTGCTTATGCTCAACGTAGAGATAAGGTTGAAGATTTGTTGAAAGAAATTATTGCCGAAGGAGCAGATGAAAAATTTGTAACAGCAGCAAATCAATGGATTGAAAACAAACTCGACGCCGAAGGTAGCAAAAAGGCTTCCAAACAACTTAAGGAAGTTATTGCCGACATGACGGGCGAAAAGATTGAAGAACTCAAAAAGATGCAAGACTGCTTTGTCAAAAAGTCCTTCTGGATTA
>CABUZX010000031.1 GCA_902496185.1 uncultured Subdoligranulum sp.
ACGATTATGACGGAGATATAGCTATAGCCGACCTTATAGAAAAGGAAGACGTCGTTATAAGTATGACGCACTTCGGTTACGTCAAACGTTTGCCCGTTGCAGAGTACAAGGCTCAACACCGTGGCGGTAGAGGCGTGACGGCGCACAAACCCAAGGAAGAAGACTTTGTGGAAAATATGTTTGTTACAAACACGCACGACGATTTGCTATTCTTTACCAATAAGGGCAAGGTTTATTGTTCGAAGGCTTTCGAAATCCCCGAGGCTCAAAAAACTGCTCGTGGTAGAGCAATAGTCAATTTGTTACAGTTGAGCGAAGGCGAAAAGGTAACGGCGATTATCCCACGCAAAGAGGGCGCAAAAGGTTATTTGTTTATGGCAACGCGCGCCGGCCTCGTCAAAAAGACGGATATGAAGGATTTTGACAGTATCCGCAAAGTGGGCAAGATTGCTATTACTTTGACGGAGGGGGACGAACTTGTCGGCGTAAGTCAAACTGTAGGTTATGATGAAATTCTTATTGCAAGTAGCGCGGGCAAGTGTATACGTTTCTCTGAAGAAGAAGTTCGCCCAATGGGTAGAGAGGCGCAAGGCGTTCGCAGTATGAAGATAGACAATGACGACTTTATCGTGGATATGGCAGTTGTCAGAAACGGTATGGAAGTTATTACGATAAGTCAAAACGGTTTTGGCAAACGTAGCGATATTATTGATTATCGTTTGCAGGCAAGAGCTGGCAAGGGTATCAAGGCTGGCGTATTTAATTCAAAAACGGGTAGGCTTGTCAACCTTAAACTCGTTAACCCCGACGACGACGTAATGATTATTTCTGCAAGCGGTGTGGTTATAAGAATTGCCGCAAAAGATATAAGCAAAATCGGTAGAGATACGCAGGGTGTCCGCGTGATGAAATTTAAATCCAGCGAAGAAAAGGTTGTTTGCGTGGCAAATACCCCGCACGAAGCGGAAGAAATATCCGACGAAGAATAAAAATTTTTGCAAAATGTAAAATTAAAATTAAAAACAAAAGGAGATAAAATAATGGCTATGCAACACGACAAATATCTTTCACCTTTGTCTACGCGTTATGCAAGTCAGCAAATGCAATACGTTTTTTCCGACGACTTTAAGTTTAGTACTTGGCGCAAATTGTGGATTGCTCTCGCCAAGGCGGAAAAACAGCTCGGTCTCAATATTACCGACAAGCAAATAGAAGAAATGGAGCAACACGTTTTTGATATAAACTACGAGGTGGCAGAGGCGAGAGAACGCGAAACCCGTCACGACGTAATGAGTCACGTTTTTGCTTTTGGTCAACAATGCCCGTCGGCAAGCGGTATTATTCATCTTGGCGCAACAAGTTGTTACGTGGGCGACAACGAAAACGTAATAGCAATAAAGGAAGCAAGCAAAATAGTTTTGGCAAAAGCTTCACAAATAGTCAAAAATCTTTGTGAGTTTGCAGACAAATACAAGGATATGCCTTGTCTTGCTTATACTCATTTGCAACCCGCACAATTGACTACCGTAGGCAAGCGCGCAACTTTGTGGGCAAACGAGCTGTGCATGGATATTGAAGAAATGGAGCACCGTTTAAGCAAGCTTCAATTGTTGGGTAGCAAGGGTACAACCGGTACTCAGGCAAGTTTTTTGGAGTTGTTTGACGGAGACCATGCAAAAGTAAAGCAACTTGATGAAATTATTGCTAAAGAAATGGGCTTTGACAGTACTGTTATAGTGTCGGGGCAAACCTATTCGCGCAAGGTAGACGCATATTTCTTGTCCGTTTTGTCGGGATTTGCTCAAAGCGCGTTTAAATTTGCCAACGATATGCGTATTTTGCAAGCCTTTGAAGAAATGGAAGAGCCTTTTGAAAAGCATCAAATCGGCAGTAGCGCAATGCCTTACAAGCGCAATCCTATGCGTAGCGAAAGGATATGCGCTATTGCAAGATACGTTATTGTGGACAGCCTCAATCCTGCTTTGACGGCCGGTACGCAGTGGTTTGAAAGGACGTTGGACGACAGCGCAAACAAACGTATAAGCGTAGCGGAAGCCTTTTTGGGGGTTGACGCGATACTTAATATTTATCTCAACGTCAGTAGCGGATTGGTTGTCAATCCAAAGGTTGTGGAACGTAGGCTTAACGAAAAATTACCCTTTATGGCAACGGAAAATATTATGATGGAAAGCGTCAAGCGCGGTGGCAACAGGCAGGAACTTCACGAACGTTTGCGCGTACATAGTATCGAATCAGCAAAGGTGGTAAAGCAGGAAGGCAAACCAAACGACCTCATTGACCGTATTGCCTCCGACAGCGCTTTTGGTATGACTAAAGAACAAATTTTGGCAGAGCTCAAGCCTATCAAATATATCGGCAGATGCGTACAACAGACGGAGGATTTTGTAAAATACGCTTTGCCTTTGGCAGAAAAATACTGTTCGGACGCCAAAGCGGAAGAATTAAAGTGTTAAATATTCTGCTTTAAATTAATGTTTACGAAAATTCCTAAACCTTATTGCATATTGCAATATATTTTAGTGTATTATTGACAAAATACAAGATGGGTGATAAAATCAAATAAAAAAGGGCTCTATGCATATATCTACATACTGCCAAAAAAAGTAAGTAAACCCGCAAGAGAGCCGAGTCAAGCTTTCTTGCGGGTTTTTTATGTTTGGCTTAAAGTAAGATAGTTTTGCAAGAACTATGTGTATAAATTCTAAAACTTTTAATTTTTGCAAAAAAGTTTTGAAAAAGTGTATTTTTTTTCCGTTTTAAAAACCCATATAGGTAGAAAGGTAAAAACTGACAAAAGCAGTAGCGTTATTATGGGAGATTCTTCGATTGCCCGTCAGGTGGGTACGCCTCAGAATGACCGTCATTGTCATACTGAGCGTAAGCGAAGTATCTCAACAAAAGAAAATAACTCAAAAACACAAACTAAAGTAATAAATTTAGGAGGAAAATTTATGACAAAAAGAATAACGAGTATAATCATGGTAACTTTGCTTGTAGTATCGTTGTTTGCGTTTGTAGGGTGTAGTCCTTCAGAAGAAATAAAGGAGGGTGCATATTTTTCAATGAGCAAAAACAAAAGTGAATATGCGGTTGTTTATGAAGATATCTTGACGTTGTTTACGCCTGGTGGGTATAGATTTGACGTTTTTGAACTTTCAAAAGAAAAGGACTATTATTTTGGGGAGACCGTTAGGTCTACGGTAGAAGCAAGATTTATCAAAGATAAATTGACAATAGTTTATACTTACGGAACAATACAGGAAAGAATACATTTAAAGTTAGATTCTAACATCCAAAAGGTTGATACTGAACCGATACAGCTACAGTCACCGTCGGGTTTTGAATTTTCTCCATATGGTATCAGCTGGAGATTTGTGCCTTTAGGGTTAGATAGTATGCCTCAGCATCATGGTATTTTGGGCGTAAAGGTTGAGGTTAAAGCTCCGGGAGAAGATACTTTTGTTTTGAAGGCAATTGAGGATTTTATTCCACCACCAGCGTGGCTATTTGAAGTGGATTTAAAATATTTGGATTTGCCACAAGGTACAAGTACAATCAAAATTAGCTACGTGGGCGGAGCGTTTATAGGGTTATATTCACAAGGAGAACTGTTGTCGCTTGGTTTGGATTCTGAAGAAGTTTTATTTGAAGTAACTCGAAACGGCTGTGATTATACGATAAGAGAAATATAAAATTAAGGAAGTTTTAGATTATGAAAATGAGAAAAATATTAATTTTTGCAAAAAAGTTTTGAAAAAGTGTGTTTTTTTTCCGTTTTAAAACCCCATATAGGTAGAAAGGTAAAAACTGACAAAAGCAGTAGCGTTATTATGGGAGATTCTTCGATTGTCCGTCTTTGATTGTCCATCTCAGAATGACAATAGCGATAGTCATACTGATACATTATAGATTGTCATACTGAGCGGAGCGAAGTATCTATACCACGCTTTGTCATACTAAACATTGTCATACTGAGCGCAAGCGAAGTATCTCAAGGTTCTTTGTGAATATTGCCAACAAGGCAAAAGGAGGTGTAAGATGTAACGTCAACAACAAACAAAAATAGTAACTCAAAAACACAAACTAAAGTAATA
>CABUZX010000032.1 GCA_902496185.1 uncultured Subdoligranulum sp.
AAAAATACCGTTTGCGAGTTTTTCGACGGAAGTATTATCCGTTGCCCCCAATATATTCATTACGTCGTCGTATTCGAGTGTTTTGTCTTGAGCAAAAGACAAACATCTATCAGCTATACTCAAGGTATCTCTTACGCTTCCGTCGCCGGCAGTACATATTGCAGTAATTGCCTGCGGAGTGGCGTTTTTGCCAATTTTTTTTAGAATATCGGATAACAATGCCGTAAGGTCGTTTAATCCTATCAACCGAAAATCAAAACGCATACAACGACTGAGTATGGTTTGAGGAATTTTTTGCGGTTCGGTAGTACAAAGCACGAATACCGCGTAAGAAGGCGGTTCTTCCAATATTTTCAAAAATGCGTTAAAAGCGTTTACGCTCAACATGTGAACTTCGTCAACAATATAAATTTTATATTTTCCGTTGATGGGCGAAAAAGACGCCTTTTCCTTAATATCTCTTATATAGTCAACGCCGTTGTTGCTTGCGGCGTCAAGCTCTATAATATCAACTCCCGTTTGATCCGTGCAGTTTTTGCATTTCAAACACGGATTACCGTCATCCAAATTAGGACAATTTATCGCGCGAGCAAATACCTTTGCGGCGGTGGTTTTGCCCGTACCGCGAGAACCGCAAAAAAGATAAGCATGACTGATTTGCCCCGCTTTTATTTGGTTTTTTAACGTGGTCGTAATATGTGATTGTCCAACTATTTCGTCAAACGTAACGGGACGAAACTGCCTGTACAATGCCAAGTGACTCATTTTTGCTCCTTTAATTTTGTTTGATAAAAGCAAGCTTTTTGCGCGCTCTTTGCAACGAACAATCTACTGCTTTTGTACTTTTGCCCAACATTTGCGAAATTTCTTCGTATGAATAACCTTTGATAAAAAGATTTACAACTTTTTGCTCCAAAGGAGATAGTTCTTTATCCATTTTTTGTCGTAACAATAAATGATTTTCACGCGAGATTGCCTGTTCTAACGGATCTTGACTGCTACTTAAACCCGCCACTAATTCGTCGTCGAGAGGTACGTACAAATCTAACGGCTTGTTTTTGTTGCCGGAATAACGCTTGACAGCGTTGAGTATCTGACGCAAAATACAAACGTGCGCAAAGGTATTAAAAGACGTAACGCCCCTTTTAAAGTCCCTGACCGCTTTATATAAGCCAAACATACCCTCCTGCAACAAGTCGTCTTTGTCGCCACCTATCAAAAAGTAACTGTTTGCAATACTACGAATTACACTTTTGTAGGCAATAAAAATTTCTTCTAATGCCGTTTGGTCGCCTGATTGCGCCAAAAAAATTTTTTCATCCGTCAAATCGGTTTTGTTCATTAGTATTTTTCCTATTTTTTTCAGCTACGCTGTCTCAACGCCTCGTAAACGACTATTCCGCAAGCAACCGAAGCGTTTAAGCTATTGACCTTGCCCTTGAGTTTTAGAGAAACTATTCCGTCGCAGTTTTCCTTAACAAGACGGCTTACCCCTTTACCTTCGCCACCTACGACAAGACAAATTCTACCCGTGAGATTGGTTTTGTAAATATCTTCGCCGTCCATATCGGCGCAATATATCCATAAACCTGCTTTTTTTAAATCGGCTATGGTGTTGGTAATATTTGTAACCCTTGCAACCAAAACGTGTTGAGTTGCCCCAGCAGAAGTTTTTATTACCGTTTCGTTTACTCCTACTGCGCGGTTTTTGGGGATAATCACGCCGTGCACCCCTGCACATTCGCATACACGCAAAATACTGCCTAAATTATGCGGATCTTCCACACCGTCCAAAACGACGATAAATTCCTCTTCGCCACGTTGCTTTGCAAGCGAAAGAATATCCTCTACTTGACTATATTCAAAATCGGTGACTTTACCTATAAACCCTTGATGACGTTTTGTTACGCTTATTTTGTCCAACACTTTTTTGTCGACGAATTGAACTTTTATTCCCTTTTGGCGGGCAATAGCTATCAAGGAGTGATTAAGCCCCTTTTCCACCAACAAAGACTCAAACGTGGTATCTGCTTTTAAAGCTTCGGACACTGCGTTTCTACCCTCTATATTCATAAACCTTCTCCAATATTCAATAATTGAAACAATCTTTCATTTTGTCCCGTAAGATACAAAAAACCCAACACAGCCTCCAATCCGCTTGCCTTTTTGTAATCGGCAAGGTCTGCATTTTTTGCGCTACTGTGCGTATGCGCGTTTCGCGCCCGCATATAAATATCCTTCTCCTCTTCAGTTAAAAGAGGAATCAACAAGTCAGCCAATTTGCTTTGAGCAACCGCCGAAACCTTTTTGCTTGCAGTCCTATGCAAATCACCTGCTTTTGCATCACTGTTGAGAGTTAAATCGTGTCTCACTATCAACGTATGAACTGCGTCGCCCACAAATGCCAAAACTATAGGATTGTACGCTTTTGCAATCTTTTTATCTAATACGGTTATTTTCATTTAATTATTTTAACATAAAACTAAAAACTTTTCAACAATTTAGCAACAACAAAACAGCAGTATGACTACTAAAAACGCCCTTAAGTCAAAAACTCAAAGGCGAAAAGATTTTTAAAAGGGTTTATTCATAATACTATTATAGACATACTATTGTTAAATTTGTCAAATTTTAAATCAAGATAATTATTCCACCTGATTTAACGTATCGGAAAGTTCCGCGCTATTTTGAAAAAGAGCGCTTTCTTCGGGTTTTAGCATTATTTTTACTATAGAGACCTCATAAGCAGTTTTCAGCTCCATCTCCGTATCAGATATACGCTTTTGATATTCTCTACTTTGAAGCCTGCCGGACAAAATTACCTCCTGTCCTATTGGTAAAAATTTAACAAAACGAGCATTTCGTCCCCAAGCAATTGATGGTATATAATCACTTTTGTTGTAAGCTCTGTTTACAGCCAACAACAAGTCGCAAATCTCCCTATTAAAAGGAGTTGTTCTAAAAATCGGTTGTTTACACAAAAAACCGTCAAGTTGAACGTTGTTAGGATTCATATTAGGATCGTATTCTAGCAATTCTCTGACAAAAACTGAAAGCAACAATTTACTTTTACTTTCAATTTGCTTGTTAAAACTTCTTAATTGCCCTTTTAAAGAAACACATTGACCAATTTTTAGTTTACCGTTACACATAAGCCTTTCACTAACCGTCAAAGGTATAATATCGTA
>CABUZX010000033.1 GCA_902496185.1 uncultured Subdoligranulum sp.
AAAGCCGTTGTTAAAGCAAAAGGCAATTCGGGTAAGCATCTTACTACGATTCCACCTTTGGGATATATGAAAGACCCCGAAGATAAGGAAAAATGGATTGTTGATGAAGAAGGCGCTTTGATTGTAAAAGAAATCTTTAACCTTTGCGTTAAAGGTTACGGACCTTCGCAAATAGCAAGAATTTTAACTGAACGTGGAATAGAAACGCCGTCGCTTTACTTACATAGGAAGAAATTACCTTGTTCGATAAAGATTAATCAAGATTCGGACGTATGGGATTATTCTACGGTAGTACATATTCTCGAAAACGAAGAGTATCTTGGTCATACGGTAAATTTTAGGTACTACAAGAAATCGTATAAATCTAAAAAGCGTTATAAAAACCCCAGAGAAAATTGGGCAATCTTTGAAAATACGCAAGAGGCAATAATAGACAAAGAAACGTTTGATATTGTTCAACAAGTCCGTGCAGGACGAAGGAGCTTAACCGATATGGGGACACCACATATGCTATCGGGCTTGCTCTATTGCGCTGACTGTAATCAAAAGATGTATCTTTGTCGTTGTACAACTATGAATCAAAAAGAGTATTTTAATTGCTCAACCTATCGCAAGAAAAAGAAGAAATATTGTACGTCGCACCAAATAACAGCGCACGCCGCTTTGGCTTTAATACAAAACGATATACAATATACGATTAGGTTTGCGAAGAAATATAGGGACGAGTTTTTCAATATTCTTAAACGTTGTACTGACATAAGGACTAAACGTGAAATGACTTCTGCCATCGAAGAAAAAGAAGATGCGGAAAATCGTATAACCGAACTTGATAAGATAATTCAAAGTCTTTATGAAGATAAGGTTGCAGGAAAATTATCTGAAGAACGCTATATGAAAATGAGCGATAACTACGAAGCCGAGCAAAAAGCCTTAAATGAAAAGTTAAGTCGCATAAAGGCGGAAATAGAAAAAGCCAAAACCACGTATGATAACATACAAAGGTTTATGGCTATCGTTAAAAAGTATAGTGATTTTGACGAACTAACACCTGAAATCTTACGTGCTTACATAGACAAGGTTTATATCTATGAAAAGCAAAAAGTTGACGGACATTATACTCATACCGTAGAAATCATCTACAATTTAGTTGGAGCAATTGATTTACCCGATTTTGGTGATTTATTAGATGAAGAAAATTAAATAGCACGAGAAAAGGCGTGGCATTACGCCACGCCTGACTCTTAAAAAGGACAGCCTTCCCGAAAAAATCCCTTGTAGGGACTCGGTAAATAGGTTCGTTTTTTTATGTGTTTTTTAATCAATATTTCCAAGAGTCTCCCGTACCAGACTCCATATCCTCTATTTGCCCAAAACCGCCGATTTCTATTTTGTACCAATTGTTGCCGTTTATTACAACGTAACTAAACTCTTTAATCAAGCCTTCATTACTGACTTCTCTTTCAACAATTTCACCACCGCCGGCTTTTTCCAACGCTATTTGTTCTGCCTTAGTCTCGTCTATTCTAAAAATAAAAATGCCTCCAAAAACAAGAGCAGTCAATGCAATAGCAACGCATACACATATAATAATTGCTGTTTTGATTGTTTGATTCATAATAATACCTCCTTTTGATAAGTTATTTATTAAATAATAGTTTATTATTGTGAAAATTATTTGGATTTTGATATGTTTTTTAAATTTAGCAATAAAAAAGGCGTGTCAAACACGCCTTAAAAAATTAGTCTTTTTTGAGTTCCGCCTTAATGCGTCTTACTCCGCTACTACTTGACTGTTCTTTGGTAATAACAAACCTACCAAGGTCTCCCGTGTTTTGCGCGTGCGGTCCGCCACACATTTCCATAGAAACGTCGCCGATGGTATAAACCTTTACCACTTCGCCGTACTTGTCGCCAAACAAGCCTATCGCGCCACGTTCTCTTGCTTGTTGAATAGGTAGTTCTTCACAAACGACGGGGATTTTTGCATTAATAGCGTCGTTGACGAGTTGCTCTACTTGCTTGACTTCTTCCTGAGACATAGGACGATGGAAAGAAAAGTCAAAACGCAACCTTTCGGGAGTGATATTACTGCCCTTTTGAGCTACTTCGTCGCCCAAAACCCTACGGAGACTTGCTTGCAACAAGTGCGTCGCCGTATGTAGGTTGGTCGTTGCCTCTCCACTGTCGGCAAGTCCGCCTTTAAAGCGTTGACCGCTTGCGTCGTGGCTCAATTTTTGATGCTCTGCAAAACAAGCTTCAAACCCTTTTTCGTCAACGGAAAGACCGCGTTCTCTCGCAAACTCAACCGTCATCTCCAGCGGAAAACCGTACGTATCGTACAACTTAAACGCCGTTGCGCCGTCAATAGTATCCCCCGTAAGCCTGTCGGCAACGCGCGCAAACTCTTTTTCGCCTGCAACGAGAGTACGCAAAAACTTTTCCTCTTCCTTCGTGAGTTCTTCTATTATTTTGTTGCTGTTTTGAGTAAGTTCGGAATAAACCTCGCCGTAAATATTAATATACTCTTGCGCAACCTTAATAAGGTCCCCCTTGCCAAGCCCCAAGCGATTGCCGAAACGCACCGCGCGCCTAATCAAACGGCGCAAAACGTATCCTTGGTCTACGTTGCTCGGAACTATACCCATTTCGTCGCCAATCAAAAATACAGCGCTCCTTACGTGGTCTGCAACTATACGCATAGCGCGCGTAACCAAGTCGGACTCAAGGTAGTTTTTGCCACTCAACTCCTCCAACTTTTTGATAATGGGCGCAAAAACGTCCGTCTCGTACACTGACTTAAATCCGTTAAGCACGCAAACGGTACGTTCCAAACCCATACCTGTATCGACGTTTTTTTGTTGCAAGGGTAAATACCTTCCGTCGGCTTGCTTGTTAAACTGCATAAAAACGTTGTTCCAAATTTCCATATACTTACCGCAATCGCAAGCAGGACTGCAGTCGT
>CABUZX010000034.1 GCA_902496185.1 uncultured Subdoligranulum sp.
CGTTTTGTTTTTTTATGTTTTGTTTAATAAAATAATGATTATATAGATTATATAATTAAGAATAAAAATTCTAAAACGTGCTTGACAAAGAAAAAGGTACACGGTATGATTATGACAACAGCGGGGATACTGTATCGTTTCAAGGGATATTTTAGTAGGTGCAGGTTCGTTTTTAGGTCAAGCCGGAGCGAATTTGATTGCACAAGTGGCTAGTGGTTTTGCAACAAATTATTTCATGAACGAAAATAATGATTTTGACGAAATTATGAATAATGGCATATTTGATGCAATAAAAGATTTATTGTTAGATTTGTTTTTGAAATGAAAGTTGAAGATATAGACGTCAGTTTGCGCTATGGAAAACTTTTAAATAAAGGGTGGATAATTTTTTCGTATATTGTTTTGGGGCTATTGACGCTTCTTTTAAGTTATTGCGTTTATGATACTTATAGTTCAACGCGAAATATAATTGACATTTTGTATATAGCTTTTTCTTTTGTATTAATATTTGCCGCTTATATTTGGATTATATTAAAGTACAAAATGATACGGAAAAAAATAAAAGAATGTTTAAAAGATGCAGTAGAGTTGACGGCTTATTCTAAAGAAGTATTCAGAATAAATGTTATACCACCTCAAATATCGATAAAAGTATATTTTAAATATGATGGTATTAGATATGAAATACCAAATGGTAAAGGACGTAAAATTCAAACAGCATATTATCTTTTAAAATACGGAAACCGCAAAATAAGAATATACTTTTCTCCCACATACAAAGAGGTAATGATACTAAAAGACCAATCGATAATTTAACCCAATCATTTATTTTTAGAAAATATGTTCTAAATGATTGACAAATCGAAAGAATTACTTTAAACTTTTATTACATTTTATTTGCCTAGAAATAGGAAAAAACTTTTTATTTCAAAACAAAACGCCCTTTGGGGCGTTTTGTTTTTTTATGTTTTGTTTAATAAAATAATGATTATATAGATTATATAATTAAGAATAAAAATTCTAAAACGTACTTGACAAAGAAAAAGGTACACGGTATAATTATGACAATAGCGGAAGAGTGTCGGAAATAGACGGATATCGTGTTTGGTACGACGAAAGCAACCGACTGTATATGCGCGATGTGTCCACGCCGTTTGGGGTGGTGAATTCGAGCATATTCTATGCGGGCGAATTGCTGTATCCCGACGAGCCTGACAGAGTGTTGGGAAGCGGAGCGGGGCGTTATACGGAAAACTACAATCTGGACAGCCAGAAACGGGTAAGCAGGATAGACGTGGATATGACTTCCGCCGTGAGCAGCCCGAGAAAGACTTGCAGTTTGAAACGCGAGATAACGTACAACGACAGCGACGCAGAGGAAGGGAACAAGAAGTACGCCTCCGAGCTTGTGAAAAGCATCTATGTGCGTGACGGGAAAAAAGATGAAAACGAGCCTGCGCTAAGCGTGTATACGTTGGAGTACGACGGGGACGGAAACATCACAAAGCACACGTACTCAAAGCCCGGAATTGCAATTGCGCTC